>NZ_VLJN01000008.1:0-8250 GCF_007829435.1 Cupriavidus gilardii J11 | reverse complement strand
CCGCCGCTTCTGGCGGCAGAGCCGGCGTGCGGCACAGCAGCACCAGCGCGTGCCCGCTTTCGCGCAGCGGAACCCACCATACCCGGCCATGCTGGAGATTGCGGCCGCCATCCGCCGCTACCGTGAAGCTGGCCCAGGTGGCGCGCCGGTTTGCCAGTCGCGTCACGCCCTGCGCCACGATCCTGGCCGGCGCGCCGATCAGCATGCGCAGGTCCTCGGCGGGACGGCTGGCCTCGGCGCCGCTGGCCGATTGCTGCGGCAACGGCTTGCCAAGCACATCGATGGTCGCGCGCCCGTTGCCGCCCTGGCTGGTAAAGGCGAACACGGTGGCATCGGGCTGCAATTTCTCGCGCGCCGGCTCGCGCTCCCATGACAGCGGCATGCGCAGCGTGATATCGACGCCGCCCACCTGGCGGGCGCCGCCGGTCCGGTAGACGATAGCCATCGGCGACGCCATTTCGGCCGCGGGCTTGTCATCGTAGACGGCGGCCAGCAGCAGTTGCAGCGACGCCTTTTCCATGTCGCCCTGCGCGCTTTCGCGTACACGCTGAAGGAAGGCCTGGACCCCCTGCTCGCTGGCCAGTGCGGATTGCATCGACTCGCGGTCCATCTCCAGCACCTTGGCGGCAAGGCGGGCGCGATCGGTCGCGGGCAGCGGAATCTCCTGGAACAAACGGGTGACAGCTGGCAGCGCGTCCGGATACTGGCGGTCGAACGCGGCGCGGACCCGCTCGACCTCGTTGCGCAACGACGGATATTTGGCGGCGGCGCGGTCCAGCGTGGCCTGCTGATTGCTGAGGTAGCCGTAGATGCTGGTCAGTCCCGAGATGGTCGCCGGGGTGTAGTCCCACGCGGCGGCCGCACCCGGCAGGCCCGACAGGCCGGCCAGAATGGCCAGACGGCGCGCCCACCGTTCCCAATGCCGCATACGAATTCCCCTCGATGTGGTTGACACGGTCGCTCTGCGTGTCTTTGTTCTGTGCCGGCGCGCGTTTCGCTCGTCCGATCTGTCGGATTGTAGCCGAAGGCATCGGCCGTCACGTGCATGTCGCGGCGCGCTGGCCGGCCCGCGGGGTGCCGCCTACAATCGATTGGGCACAGACCGCGCGGCTCCACACGGCCCGCGATATCGGCGACGACGCGCGCGCCAACGGCGCTCCGCGCGTGCCGCCACGACGGGGGAGACATGACCGATCTTTCCGACCTGCGCAAGGCAGAAGCCGAAGCCCGATCCGTGTCCGGGTCACCGTCCCGGTCCGACGACCAACCCCGACCTCGCGCGGACGGGGGGGGCCAGTATCAGCCCGTCCACAACATCCGCATCGTTACCGCCGCGTCGCTGTTCGATGGCCACGACGCGTCCATCAACATCATGCGCCGCATCCTGCAGGCGCAGGGTTGCGAGGTCATTCACCTCGGCCACAACCGTTCGGTGGAGGAAGTGGTATCGGCGGCCTTGCAGGAGGATGTGCATGGCATCGCGGTGTCGAGCTATCAAGGCGGCCACGTCGAGTATTTCCGCTACATGGTGGACATGCTGCGCGAACGCGGCGGCGCGCACGTGCAGGTCTTCGGCGGTGGCGGCGGCGTGATCGTTCCCGACGAAATCCGCGCGCTGGAAGCCCACGGCGTCGCGCGCATCTACAGCCCCGAGGATGGCCAGCGCATGGGACTGGCCGGCATGATCGCCGATATCGTGCGCCGCTGCGACTTCGACCTCTCGCGGTACGCGCCATCATCGCCCGATGCGTTGAGGGGCGGCGACCGTCGCGCGCTCGCGCAATGGATCACGCTGCTGGAGAACGGCACCGTGGATGCCCGCCATGCCGAGGCGCTGCGCGCGCAGGCGGCCGGGATTGCGACGCCGGTGCTCGGCGTGACCGGCACCGGTGGCGCGGGCAAGTCCTCGCTCACCGACGAGCTGGTGCGCCGCTTCCGGCTGGACCAGCAGGACCGGCTGCGCATCGCGATCCTGTCGATCGATCCGTCGCGCCGGCGCACCGGCGGCGCGCTATTGGGCGATCGCATCCGGATGAATGCCATCCACCATCCGAACATCTACATGCGATCGCTCGCCACGCGCGGCGCCGACGACGAGCT
Organism: Cupriavidus gilardii J11; assembly: GCF_007829435.1. Taxonomy (GTDB): domain Bacteria; phylum Pseudomonadota; class Gammaproteobacteria; order Burkholderiales; family Burkholderiaceae; genus Cupriavidus; species Cupriavidus gilardii_D. The sequence continues at coordinate 6,150 of NZ_VLJN01000008.1, read as the reverse complement.
GTCGCGCGCGTTGCCCGATGCGCTGGCCGCATGCAAGGTCGCCGGCTTTGACCTGATCATCGTGGAGACGTCGGGCATCGGCCAGGGGGACGCAGGCATCGTGCCGCACGTGGACCTGTCGCTGTATGTCATGACGCCGGAATTCGGCGCCGCGAGCCAGCTCGAAAAGATCGACATGCTGGACTTCGCCGATTTCGTCGCTATCAACAAGTTCGACCGCAAGGGCGCCGACGACGCGTGGCGCGATGTCGCGAAGCAGGTCCAGCGCAATCGCGAGCAATGGCAGGCTCGGCCCGAGGACATGCCCGTCTATGGCACGCAGGCGTCGCGGTTCAACGACGACGGCGTGACGATGCTCTATGCAGGGCTGTGCGAGGCGCTGGCGGCTCGCGGCATGGCGGCGTTGCGGTCTGGAGCGCTGCCGCGGCCGCCGGGCCGCGTCAGCACCACACGCCACGCCATCGTGCCGCCCGCGCGCAGCCGGCATCTGGCCGAGGTCGCGGACACTGTGCGCGCCTATCATCGGCGCATCGCGCAGCAGGGCAGGATTGCGCGGGAGCGTCAGCAATTGCGCGAGGCGGCGCGGATGGTGGCGCAGGAGGGCGCGCCGGAGATGCAGGGCTTGCCGGTGCTGCAGGCACTGGCGCGCGCCCGCGACGCGGCCCTGGACGCTGACGCCCGCGCGCTGCTGGAGCGCTGGCCCGCGACGCGGGAGGCCTACGGCGCCGACGAATACGTGGTGACGGTGCGTGGTCGCGAGCAGCGGACCGCGCTGGTCAGCACCACGCTGTCCGGCACGCGGCTGCGCAAGGTGGTGTTGCCGCGCTTCGAGGACGACGGCGAGGTGCTGCGCTGGCTGATGCGGGAGAACGTGCCCGGCGAGTTCCCGTACACGGCGGGCGTATTCCCGTTCAAGCGGGAAAACGAGGACCCGACGCGGATGTTCGCGGGCGAGGGCGATGCCTTCCGGACCAACCGGCGCTTCAAGCTGCTGTCGGCCGGCATGCCGGCCAAGCGGCTGTCGACGGCCTTCGATTCGGTCACGCTGTACGGCGAGAATCCGGACCCGCGGCCGGACATCTACGGCAAGGTCGGCAATGCCGGCGTGTCGATCGCCACGCTGGACGACATGAAGGCGCTGTACGACGGCTTCGACCTGACGAGCCCGGATACGTCGGTGTCGATGACGATCAACGGCCCGGCGCCGGCGATCCTGGCCATGTTCATGAACACGGCGATCGACCAGCGGCTCGACGCCTTTCGCGAGGCCGAGCGCCGCGAGCCGTCCGCCGACGAAGCGGCCGCCTTGCGCGCCGACGTGCTGCGCAACGTGCGCGGCACCGTGCAGGCCGACATCCTGAAGGAGGACCAGGGGCAGAACACCTGTATCTTCTCGACCGAGTTTTCGCTGAAGGTGATGGGCGACATCCAGCAGTACTTCGTCGAGCACGAGGTGCGCAATTTCTATTCGGTGTCGATTTCGGGCTACCACATCGCCGAAGCGGGTGCGAACCCGATCTCCCAGCTCGCCTTCACGCTGGCCAACGGCTTTACCTATGTCGAGGCCTATCTGGCGCGCGGCATGCACATCGACGATTTCGCGCCCAACCTGTCGTTCTTCTTTTCCAACGGCATGGACCCGGAGTACAGCGTGCTGGGCCGCGTCGCGCGCCGCATCTGGGCGGTGACGTTGCGCGACCGCTATGGCGCCAACGCGCGCAGCCAGAAGCTGAAGTACCACATCCAGACGTCGGGTCGTTCGCTGCATGCACAGGAGATCGACTTCAACGATATCCGTACCACGCTGCAGGCCCTGATCGCGATCTATGACAATTGCAATTCCCTGCATACCAATGCCTACGACGAGGCCATCACCACGCCGACGGCGGAGTCCGTGCGACGCGCGCTGGCGATCCAGCTGATCATCAATCGCGAGTGGGGCGTGGCCAAATGCGAGAACCCGAACCAGGGCAGCTTCCTGATCGAGGAATTGACCGATCTGGTGGAGGAAGCGGTGTTACAGGAATTCGAACGGCTTGCCGAGCGCGGCGGCGTGCTCGGGGCGATGGAGACCGGCTATCAGCGCGCGCGCATCCAGGAGGAATCGATGTATTACGAGCAGCGCAAGCACGACGGCTCGCTGCCCATCGTCGGCGTCAATACCTTCCGCAATCCTGACGGCGACCCGGTGCCCACCGCGCTGGAGCTGGCGCGTTCCAGCGAGGAGGAGAAGCAAAGCCAGCTGCGCCGCCTTGCCGACTTCCATGCCCGCCACGCCGACGCGGCCCCGGCCATGCTGGCACGCCTGCGCCAGGCGGTAATCGACAATGACAACGTGTTCGCGGTGCTGATGGACGCGGTGCGGGTATGTTCGCTGGGGCAGATCACACATGCGTTGTTCGAGGTGGGGGGGCAGTATCGGAGGAATATGTAGGGGGTGGTTGTGCTTTGACTGCCCTCTCCCCCGCCCCTCTCCCGCACGCGGGAGAGGGGACAACACAAGGCGGTGTATCGAATGCGGTGGGTTTGCTCCCCTCTCCCGCAGCGCGGGAGCGGGGCGGGGGAGAGGGCAGTAACAGCATCGCCGACACCCTGGAACGGCCGAATCCCGCAACCCTGCGCTACACTGCTACCCCGTCGCGCCACCACCGGCGCAAGCATTTTCCATCTGCTTCCGAACGGAGCCCCACGTGTACGACCCCAACAATATCTTCGCGCGCATCCTGCGCGGCGAACTGCCTTGCCACAAGGTCTACGAGGACGCCGACACCATCGCGTTCATGGACATCATGCCGCAGTCCGATGGACATGTGCTGGTACTGCCGAAGGAACCGGCAGCCGAGATCTTCGACCTGTCGGAGCGCGCCGCGCAGGCCGCGATCCGCACCACGCAGCGGGTGGCGCGCGCGGTGCGATCGGCGTTCCAGCCCGATGGCATGTCGATCGGGCAGTTCAACGGCGCGGCCGCCGGCCAGACCGTGCCGCATGTCCATTTCCATATCGTGCCGCGCCATGCCGACCGTGCGCTGCGCGGGCACGCGAGCGAGCCGCAGTCCCCTGAAGTGCTGAAGGCGCATGCCGCGCGCATCGTCGAGGCGCTGCGCCAGCTTGAAGGCGAAGCGCGTTCGTGAATCCCCTTTCCCTCATCGCAACGTACAACGGAGACAGCATGACGATCGACAAGGTAGGCATCATCGGCGCCGGCACCATGGGCAACGGCATCGCGCAGGCTTGCGCGATGGTCGGCATCGATGTGGTGATGATCGATATCCAGGAAGCCGCGGTGGCCAAGGGCATGGCCACCATCGCCGGGAGCCTGGACCGGCTGATCAAGAAAGACAAGATCACCGAGGCAGACAAGACCGCGGCACTGGCGCATGTACGCGGGTCGACGTCGTATGAGGACCTGCGGGGCGCGCATATCGTGATCGAGGCCGCCACCGAGAACGCGGAGCTGAAGAACAGGATCCTGAAGCAGATCGAGGGCGTGGTGGGCGAAGACACCATCGTCGCGTCGAACACGTCGTCGATCTCGATCACCAGGCTTGCCTCGGTCATCCAGCGGCCGGCGCGTTTCATCGGCATGCATTTCTTCAATCCCGTGCCAATGATGGCCCTGGTCGAGCTGATCCGGGGGCTGCAGACGAGCGACGCCACCCATGGCGCGGTGGAAGCGCTGGCCAAACGTCTGGGCAAATACCCGATCACGGTGAAGAACAGCCCCGGCTTCGTGGTCAACCGCATCCTGTGCCCGATGATCAATGAAGCCTTCTGCGTGCTCGGCGAGGGACTGGCTTCCCCGGAGGAAATCGACGAGGGCATGAAGCTCGGCTGCAATCACCCGATCGGGCCGCTTGCGCTGGCCGACATGATCGGGCTCGATACGATGCTGGCGGTGATGGAGGTGCTGTACGCGGAGTTCGGCGATCCGAAATATCGGCCGGCCATGCTGCTGCGCGAGATGGTGGCCGCCGGATACCTGGGCAGGAAGACGGGGCGCGGCGTCTATCCCTACAGCCACTAGCTCTAAGCCTTTGCCCCGGGCGCGCGGTAGACGTGCCGCGCGCCTGCCCCGTCATCATGGGATAAAGGAACGGGCGCTTTTCACAAGTGATTGCTTGCGTGCTGCGTACGATGCCCCCTCATTCTTTTGAGGGGGAATCATGCCAGGTACAACCGTAGCGTCGTCGTTCCGCAACGCGACCGATAATTTCCAATGCGCCCGAGCGCTGGCTGGCCAGTTCTCGCAGGACGACGGAGGCACGAGGCTGACGCTCGCGCGCAGCTGTGAGCGAGGTTTGCCGATCAGCTTCGACGTGCTCAGGGATACTGAATACGACGGCTCGATTGCGTCATCGCTTCAAAAGACGTGGGACCGCGTTACGGACAATCTCTGGAGCAGCCGACGTACCGCTCGCAACAGGCTGCATAGCGCCACGAACATCAAGGACTGGGTGGTGCGCGAGCTGTGGGCCTTCAGTCCGGGGAATGCCGCCCGGGAAGCGGAGTCGAAGAGAAAGGACAAGCAAAAGACGAGCACTGCTGCCGTCAGCGGCAGCGACGTGTCCGAAGACGTGCAGGGTTATCCGGTCCATGGTCCCGTTACCGACCGGATCCTGCGCGAACTCTGGCCCGACGTTCCGATGGAAGCGCCCGCACGTCCGACCGTTCATTCCCTTCAGAACCTGAAACTCAACTGCACCGCCGCCGAAAGATCGTTCAACACCTGGCTGGAGTACACCGATCACGCCGGCCCGTTCAATCGTGAGAACATCGACCGCAGGCAGACGCGTATCGAACGCAACCGGCTGACGCTCGTCTACAAGTTCGAGGGCACGCCGGTGCAGTTCACCTTCGAGGCCAACAAGCACTCGCCGAGGGCAATGCGCGACTTGCACCGTCTCCATCGCGTGGCCACCGACAAGGGGGCACGCTATCAGAACCTGGCCGGACTCGTCGCCGACTTCATGGTGGCGACCGTGGAGGACGAGGTCCCGGCAAGGCTGCACGAGTATGTGCAAGACCATTTCGTGGACAGTGCGCTGCTCGGGCCCGCGGCTGGAAGTCCGAAACATCAGGCGGACCCCCACAAGTTCCTGCTTGCCCAGCCAAACGGCAAGTTGACACGCACCGCCCGGCGCGCCGTCGACGCGGCGGTGAAGGAATGCAGCCGCGCCTGTGTCGAGCGTGCCAGGGAGATGGCACGGCGTTGGAACGAAATTGCCGAAGGCGACCGCGGCGACGTCCTCCGCGCCCAGTTAGGCGTGGCGTTCCGCGCGATCGCGGCGCAAGTGCCCGGCCACAACAACAAGCACTCCTTTAACAAGGGCGACTTTAGCCACGATATACCCCTCCAGTTCGGTTGGGAGCCGGATACACACGAGCTTCCCCCGACTGGTGCAATCATCATTCATTACAGGAAGGAGCCGGCCTGGGGTGCCAAGGTGCTCGGCTTCTTTCGCCAGAAGATTTTCAGGGAGCCTGGACCCAGGTCTGCCGACAGAGTCGTCGCCATGCGGTGGAACGACCAGCGCATGGTCCATTTGCCCAACGATCCTGACGGGGCCGCCACCCTTGCCCGCTCGTTGCGCCTAAGGAAAACGTTGCCCGACAAGCTTGCAGCGGTGGCCCGCGAGGTCTATCTCAGGCCCTTCCATCAGGAATGGTTGGTGGAGCAGAGGAAATTCAGAAACGAAGTTCTGGCAGCGGCCGCGACTGGCCCGCTGGGAATCGTCCCGTCGGGCAATGGGGACGAGGACAACGGCAATTCAAACCAGAGAAAATTGCGGGAGTTGATGGGGCCCCTTCGCGTGGGCCGTTGCACGTTCGCGGATATCGAGGGTTCCGAAGACCTGCTGCTGGATGAAGATGTACACCCAGGCTCCCCTCAGAACCATGTCCAGGCCATCGGCCGGCGTCATGTCCGGCTGGTTCACGGGGGCGAGACGATGACGCTCAAGTCGGACGAGGCTGCGATGGCAGCAACGGTGTATGGCCTGCTGACCGGGAGTCCCAACGTCCAGGACATCCGAGGCATGCAAGCTGCAACAACACCGGACGCCTTGGCACTCTGGAAAGATGCAAAGCTGAAATTCCGCGTGCCCCGGCCGCCCGCACCGTCTCAGCAAAGAAGGGAGCCGGTGCCGCAGC
>NZ_VLJN01000007.1 GCF_007829435.1 Cupriavidus gilardii J11 | reverse complement strand
CCCCCCAGCCGATCGAAGTGCAGCAGGAAGGACCTGTCGTGAGGGAAGTGCCCCTCTCAGAACGGGATATCGTCGTCCATATCGTCGAAGCCGTTAGACGGTGCGGGAGATTCTTGAGTCTGTTGCCGCTCGCCACCACGGTAATCGTGTTCGCCGTCGTTAGATCGCTGCGACCGCGGACGCGAGGCGTCACGGGAGGTGTTCCCTCCGTCATCCGATAATCCACCGCTTTGACGGGTACCGAGCATCTGCATCAGCTCACCGACGATCTCCGTGCTGTACCTGTCCTGGCCGGACTGGTCCTGCCATTTGCGAGTACGAATGCGACCTTCGACGTAGACCTGGGACCCCTTACGCAGGTATTGGCTAGATACCTCAGCCAACTTTCCGAAGAAGGCGATGCGATGCCATTCGGTCAGCTCCTTCATCTCGCCGCTGCTCTTGTCCTTGTAGCGGTCAGTCGTTGCGATGCGGATGTTCGTTACCATCGCTTCGCCGCTGTCCTTATAGCGAGTTTCAGGGTCCGCCCCGAGATTACCGACGAGGATGACTTTGTTGACAGACGCCATGATGCTTCCTATTCAATGAACTTGATTAATTTCCCAGATCCACTTGTCCCAGAGTTTCTGCTCCCCGGTCTCACGGTCGATGATGGGTCGGCCGGTCTTCTCATCGAAAGCTGGCACTTTCACTTTGCGTAGGCGTTTCACGACCACGTGGTCCCCTTGCCGGCACATCGCCTTTGCAATAGCCTCCTTCAAGCCCTCTCCCTGCAGCGTCTGCTCCCCAGTGGGGGTAGCTAGCTTCACCGCAAAGGACCTATAGGTGCGGGGGCCGCGAGCCTTGCGACTCGGGAACTCCATTTCCCCCCATCCAAGCAGGTTTCCTACAGTCGTTGAGGTGGAAGGGCTGACCTCCGTCGCAGCGCCTCCGCAGGCGTCGCGCGGCCGCTCCGTTCTATGACCGGAGCGAAGGTCGCGGCGCTCTGCCCGCCGCCCCTCGACCTCTTTATCGGATCCAGGAGCGGATCCTGGGCCCTGCTGTGCCTCTCGCAAGCCATCCAACTTCATTACGCTGGCAGCAACCCCTTCAAGCGTGGCAAGTGCATGCGTGTCGATGGGGACCCAGCGAGGCACGACGTCGGGAAGCAACTTCTCGCCGTATGCCGTCGACTCCATCCGATATTCGAAGCGGGCAACGAAGTGGACGATGCAGTTGCCCTCGTCCCGCAGGAGGTGCGGAATGCCGTTGAGAAAGAACTGCCGCTCATTGTGGGCGCCAGTCCCGACAGGGATGGTGGTCGCAGCGTTGCTCTTCTCCGAATGATCGAAGAGGAGCGATGCAGCGCGCTTTACGATAGCCAACCAAGTCATGTCTTCGTCCTACAGAAGTGAGCCGCAGCTGGTGCGCCGGACCTCTTCAAGATCGCTGCGCAGGCGGGCATGGTTGAGGATCACGTCCTGGAGCGTCTCGGGATTCACGCCCGACACCGCACAGACATATCGGTAAGGCACGGCGCCGTTCCAATACCCGAAGATCCAGCCCAGCGTGTTGTGAAACTCCTGTTTATCGAGCGGCCGGCCGCGCATGCGAGCACGTAGCATCTCGGCGCAGTCGATCAGGGATTCGGGCATGTTGTCGCCCCGCCTGCTGTCACAGGCTAGGCTGATCAGTGCGTCGACCATCTTCTCCCGCACAGCCTCGCTCCATAAGGAGGGGTCGGGCAAAGGGTCAGCTTTCGGAGGGGGTAGAGCAATGGCCGCTGCCTCACCGAAGAGGTCCAACTGCCATCGCGTAGCAACGGTATTCATGATGGTCTCCGGAGGGGAACCCGTAGACCACCAGTCGGCGGGTAACGGGTACCCGCGATAGGTGAAAATCACCGCCCCAAGGGAGCGGATCTGAATCAGGAACGGTTATGCGCTCCGGATCGGCGAATCGGCGTTACGACAGCCGATCGCTCATACAAAATATCAAATACACCATCAAAGTTCGGCTCCTGCTTCGGTTTAGCCGAAGGCTCCGATTTCGCGGCTGGGGCGGCATTGACAGCCCCCTTCTTGGGCCCCAAGACGTGACGGTACAGATGGTGCATTCCAACGACAGTTACGAGAACGCCAACGATGATTGACTCCGAGGCAACGTAAAGCACCATGCAGAGCATGAAGAGCTTAAACGGACGCCTGATGAGGTTGGAGATAGGAGATTCCACGGTTTCTTCCCAGAAACGAGACAAGAGTATTCCTGACAGCTGCCAGGCGACTTTTCGATGCTCGGATGAGCAAGGAATCCCGTAGGGGCGCGAACGCGCTTACGACATGCTTCTTATCTGCATGACGCAAAGGCGCTCGGATTATGGGGATGAGAGGATGGAGCGCGTCGCCTTGCCGGTCGCGGTAAGGAAGCGCATGGGGGCCCATGCGACGGCGCGAAATTCGATGCGTCGAGGACGCACCGCAAATCTACACGATTTCGCCACAGCGGTGCAACCCGGGCGAAAGTAGCTCGCTCCCCCTATCCACAGGTCAAGCGGTCAGCGGATCACCGAATTTCGCTTGATTCGCACGTTGCGGTTTCAAGTATTTGGCCGGCAACTCAGTATCACGATATTGGTATTCTGCGACACTTGTATATACAGCCACCCCCTACCTATTGGTGGATACCCTAAAACGGGGCCACATGCAGCCGATAAAAGCACTGCAAATCAGTGCTTTTTCGGGACTTGACATCGAAAGACACGGTAAATCCGGGATCTTTCGCCCTCCAAGGGGTTCCTCACCCCGTCTAACCTCCCGTTGACGTTCTATGCGGCCGGGGCCGAATGCCCAAGCGCCAGAAACTTGACTTTGCGTACCGGCTGGTAATTTGGAGAGGACACCGCGCGAGCGTGTACCGGACGTGAAGCACTCAGGAAGGAATGATGGACAACGAAGGACACAGCAATCTGCCTGCCCCGCAGGGCAAAGGGCAATCCCTATCCCTACTGCAGATGACGAGGCATCTCCTGGCCTCGGAAGTCGATACCGCAGCCATCGGACGCATCGTCCATGCTGCAGAGCAGATCGCACAGGCACGCGAGAGAATCCGAACCGAATACATGCTGATCGGCTCGTACCTCGCAGACATCCATCAGACCATGTACATCGCGCTGAACAAGCGCTTGGACAACCCGGCACGGGCCAAGTCGCAGGCCGCCAAACTGCTGAACGACTACGCGTCGACGACACTGCAGATTAGCAAGCACACCGTCATCCAATACCTCCAGGTCTATCAACGCTTCGTCAATAGCAGCGAAGCTGTCGAGTTCCTCAACCTCGGTGAACTGACGATCCTCAAACGGTCGGATATCAGCGATGCCGAAGTGCAATTGCTGGTCGACGCACGGAAAAGAAAGGAGGCATTCTCCCGCGATGAAATCGTGCCGTTCATCGACCGGTACCGGGAAGCCACCGAGGAGATCAACACCCTGATGGCACAGCTCGAAACCGCCAAGGAGCAGCTTGCGGCGGGAACATCCGAGAAGATCCAGCTTGAGCTCGAGATCAAGTATCTGCGGAATCTGAGCGCGAAATCGGGACAGAAGGAGTCCGAGCATCGAGACGCGCTGGCTGCCGCGCAGATCGCCCTGGACTCTCAAAGCAACACGGTCCACGCCTTGCAAGTCGCCGTCGAGCGAATCGGCCGCGAGAAGGCTGAGCTGGAAAAGCGGCTTTCGGAAATGCGTGTGCGCGAGGTTGTGAAGGAAGTCGAGGTTGTCCCGAAGGAGTACCAGTCAATCACTGAGGCGATCTCGCATGCGAGCGCAAAGCTGGCGCAGACGAACGCCGAGTTGTCCCAGACGATGGAAGCTCTGAATGCAGCAAAGACCGAACTGCTTGACAGCGAGAGGCAGAAGCTCGACGAAAAGCAGCTCTCCATTCGACTTACTGGCATCAAGGCCGACATTGATTCCGTCTTGGAGAAATTCCAAAGCTCCTTCTCGGCAGCTGCGGTAAAGCCGCACCGCGCGCTCTTGATGTCCCTGCGAGATGCCGCGAAGAACCTTTACGAGATGGTCGACAACGTCGCTGGAGCAAAGCCGTGAAGCAACACACAAAAGGCCTTTCCGAGCAATTCATGCTGCCACAATGGGTCCTGGACCGGATCATGTCGGCGAACTTCCGGCTGACCACCTATATGGTCAACGCCCTTGCAGTCACGAAGTCTCTTGCAGCCCAGTTCGACGCCGAGCACGAAGACATTTCGCGGCTGCGCGACGATCATCAGACAGCTTCCCATATTTTTGGGACACCATTTCTCGCATTCCTTCCCACCCTCTCAACGCCGGAGGACTGGAAGAGCTATATCGATGGCCGTACCCTGACGACTAGCGTCGCAGCCATCGCGAAAAGCATGCCTGATCTAACGCTCGTGCAGAACATGCAGCTTGAGCAGGCCAATCGCGCGTATGTCACTGCGCTATATGACGTGCTGAACATGTCGCTACTTGCCGCGCCGATGCTCGGCATGTCGGTTGAGTTGGCGGAGTACCTTCGCACCGTGCCGCAGCACAAAGTTGATTTGGCCATCGCCGAGCGCCGCATTCCGCTATTCAAATGGCGGCTGCCAAACCGGATTTTCTGGTTCGAAGCCGCCGCGGGGAGGCTGACGTCTGACACGGTGGCCCATTACATCATGGACAGCTCGCCAATCAGGTCGGATCGACTCCCGCACTCCGGCGCCTGGGGAAACTTTCATCTCTCCCGATTCGTGAGGATGGCGTATTGCGAGGGGTTCATTCGCCTGCGCTGTCGAGCAAAGAGCGTTGCAGCGCTCTTCGACACGACACCCGAAAAGATGCGAGAGCTATATCTTCAAATCCATGGGGAGTCTTCGCCGTCCGGCCAGCAGCCCGCCTCGGCAGTGTGGTATCTCGAGTCCGCGTCCAGGCGGGTTCAATCCACGACGTTGCTATGGCTTTTCAGAAGCGCCCTAGCCGAAGGCGCAACGATTCCTGAGGCGTTCATATGTGCAATGGATGTGGCACGGCGCCTGTTTAGCGACGGATTCATGCCGGCGGAGCGAGCATTCCACCTCACGCGGTCCATGTCGACCGATGAGGACCTTGCCGTTCGAGCTTGCAGGTCCTGCGGCACCCCGTATCTGGCCTCGAACACGGCACCGAAGATTGAGCTGGCAAACTCCTTTCAATGCCCTTGTTGCACGGGCGCATTGTCCTCGCCAAACTCTCCCCTGCACCGAAAGCAACGAGGCCGGCCACGCAAAGAGCCGCCGACGCCGAAACAAGCGGTACTCGCGTCTACGAACAATCAAGGGCGCATTGACACCCCCTCTTCTTCTGGAACACCTCGGCCATCATGAACGGCATTTTCACTCTGATCATTATCTCCCTTATACCGGCATACTTGGCCTCCCGCTTAGCGTCAAAGCGCGGGCGAAGCCGTTGGGTCTGGGGCTTCCTCGCGATGGGTTTTTCATACCTGGGGCTCGGCCTTCTCGCACTGCTGCCCTCAAAGGCTCTACCCACGCTGAGGGAATACAGCCAACGCTTCCCAGAATGCGCAACGGGGAAAGGGATGAAGTGCACCTACTGCGGCTCGGGAAGCATTCGCCTATGGCGCAGTCATGGCGTTTTCGCCGTCAGACAACACCATCTCTGCAATCATTGCGGAAAGAGCCTCTATACAACCTGATACCCCTCTAGGGTGGGGTCAATTTCCACTGGAAATTGCCGTCTATAACAGGTTCGCACCGTGTATGCTCACGCCGGCCGGAATTTCGGGGCGGCCTTGACTTTCCGCACCGTCGCGTAACCTAACTATATAGGTCAATTCCGGCCGACTCATGACAGAGGTCAAAATGAAGAACTCCAATATTTCCCTCCCGGTGCTGGCCGCGGCAATTGCTCTCGCGCTCGCTGCTTGCGGTGGTGGTGGCGGCGATGATAGTGCCGTGTCGCCAACGACCCCCACCACACCGCCCCCGCCGACCGTTCCGACGTCCGTACCGCCTGCAACGGATGTCCCGACACCCACGTACCCGTCCGGTGATGCACGTGCGCAGCTGCTCCAACAGCTGAACGATTTTCGCGCCGGTGTCGGTGTAGGCAAGCTGCGCCAAGATCCCCTGCTTGACGTTGCAGCACAAGCCCATGCCGAGTACATGAAAACCAACCTGGTCGTCAGCCACGATGAGATTGCAAGCAATCCGGGCTACTACGAGGCCACGCCACGCAGCCGTGCCACGAAGGCCGGTGTTAATCCGGCGCACTGGATTGGCGAAGTTGCCGGCGGTACGGCGCTGCTTCCCGCAGCCCAAGTACCGATGTGCATGCGCATGACCAACAGCGTGTATCACCTGCAAGGTCTGACCAGCAACGCCGAAACGGTGGGCCTTGGGATTAATGACTATGCGTGCTCGATTGACATGGCCGTTGTGACGCTCGGCGGCGTATCGGGATCTCCGCCGGCGAACTCGCTGCCGGTGGGCAACGGTCAGCTGATGGCAGCCAATGCGATCGGTGTCGCACCGGTCGAAGGTTCGACCGTCGATGGCGCAATGCCGCCGGAAAGCCCGCAGCCAGCGCCGGATATCGCATCGCCTGGGCACCCGCTGATGGTCCGGGTTCGGGCGGAAAACTTCAACGATGCTCTGACCGTGAGCAACTTCACGTTGGTGGATAGCGGCGGCACAACCATTCCGGGACGCGTGCTGATCCCGTCCAACGCACAGACGGGCACCACAGTCAGCGGTGCGCAGGTCGACTCGATGCTGTACCCCGGTGTTGCGTTCTTCTTGCCGTTGGCGCCGCTGGCCAGTGGCAAGACCTACACCGCGACGTTCGCCGGCGCTCGCAACGGTACACCGATTTCGAAGAGCTGGAGCTTCGCCACGAATTAAGGTTATCGCAGCAACGGCCGGCTCACCGCCGGCCCGTCCTTCCCGGATAGCAATGGAGATTTCCAATGAAGCAGATCCTGGCAGATATCTCGATTGACCTACTGATTTCGGTTGTCTGTGCGGCACCTTTCTTCATCTTGTTTCACGTGGGGACCGAACTCACAGCCCTGTCATTTTGCGTGCTGCTCGCCTCAGGGATGGTTCTCGCCTGGCACAGCTTTGGCTGCCGATTCGGGATCGAGAACATAAGGTGGTCCAAGGTCGGTGGGTGACGACGATGCCCTCTCAACTCGTTGTGTGGGGAGTCATAACTGGCACTCAAGGATGAAAAACCTTTCGGATAGAAAAAGCCCGGCATGAACCGGGCTTTTTCTATCCGACTTACCCCGTGCACAGTTGGTAGGATCTTGTCCCGCGCATGTTGCCGTTGCCGGGAGACATCTGCGCAGCATAGGCACCTCGCCGGTAGGCCGGAAATCGTGTTGCCATGTCTTGGTCGACGCGGGCAAGCAGAGTGTTGTCGTCCATGTACTGGTACAACCATGCGTTGCCGCCAACGCGCGCACCATTCATGCGGATCTCATACCCCAACCCCTCACAGCCGCCATCGGCGGTGCATTGGCCGGCGTCCCCCACGGAAATGTACGTTCTCGCTGCCTGGTAAGTGCAGGCGGGTGGCGGTGGGTCCGGTGGCGGCAGTGGTACTGGAGGGGCATCGGCAGCGCATACTGCGTACCCCAAAGCCATCTCCCAGTGATACCCGGGCGGGCAATTGCTCGCTATCGGTACGCGGACGTTCAAAGCCTGCGCCTGCACCACCAGTGGGGCGCACCAGCACATTGCAGCGGCTAACAAGCCCGCTTTGCACATTCGAAAAGTTCTGCTCATCAGTTGCCTCATGGATAGTTGCACTCGGCCTTGAAGATTGCTTGGAGCCCGATGGCGTTGCCCGATTGCACTCCGCCGTTCATGTTCAGCAACTGAATCCGCGGCACCCACGATGAGCCGTAGTCGTCCGCGAAGACGCGAGTTGTCGTGTAGGGCGGCGATTGTGAAAAATCCGTACCCATAGATCGCACGTCAAAGGAGAACGACGGCGTTCCGCCTGCATCACAAGCAGGCTTCGGCACGGACACGTTGTTATCTCCGACAACATATCGTGCCAATTCGATGTTTTTCCCTATCAAACTTGTCAACGCGACGTAGACTCCGTTCTTGCATAGATACGGCACGTTGTTGGCATTCGTCGCAATGTGGTTCGGGACGCTGCAGGCCACGCCGCTAGCGACAGACGCCACCGCGGTGCCAATCGGCTGCCATACGCCATTGCAGATGACCAAGCCGGTCCTGTTGACGTTTGTTCGGATGGAGCCTTGCGTGGCCGCCCCGCATGGGGCGCCCGGCTGTCCGAAGCTGGTCAAGTATGTGTCGCCGCTGCTGGTCAACGCAGTATTCACAGTGACCCGTCTGGCGTTATTGACGTCGTTCGATCCCATATCCAGATTGGTTTGCATCTGGTTCAGCTCCGGCTGGCCTGGCACCTGCACTCGATAGAGGTATCCGTTGTTCGCCTGTGTCCCGGTGAATGCCAGCAAGGACGCAAGCCGCCCGCTTCCGGGATTTGTGTAGTTTGCCAACGGTACCTGCCACGCTCCGAACGCACCGTACGCGTTGGAGGCGACCATCGTAGGGTCGCCATTCTGTCCTTCATACGGAACGAAGCCACCCTGCGCACCAGCTTGCGCGGCAATCTGCACGAGCTGTCGAGTGTCCGTGATCGGCCTTCCGCCTTGCGATGTCACAAGCGCCTGCAACGTATTGGGATTGGGCTGCAAAACCTGAAGCAACCATGTTTGCCCGAAAGCGTTTATAGGCGAGAAGCCCGCCGGCAGATATCCGCCATTGATCAGCATCGTGGGGGTCACCGAGACAGGGACCGAAGCCGTGGCCTGTTGAATCAGAGTCGCGGCCCGATCTTCGACGAACTTGAGTGCGGCCTTGTCGAACACCAGCATCTGACTCGCCGTGGCCGCGGTTTTCACGTTCGTTACACCCGCCTTTGCCCACGTCGCGAAGCCGGCCAGGCTCATCATAGAAAGAACGAGCGCGATAATTGAACCTAGGATGGCGTCCATTACATTTTCAGGTGTTTAGCTGAATCCAGTGGACCAGCGCGCCCACGGGAAGCGACGATGGCACGGTGTGCGCGACTCCCGTTGCGATGTTGATGGCGCTACCCTGGCTTTCGATACGGAACCACGCGCGGCTGCCCTGCGAGGTCCCGAGCAACGAGGCGCTCGCACCCGGCGCAACGCGCATGTACCCGTAGACGTCGCGCCCACCGCTCGAATTCACCACCGCCATGCACCCCGCGTCAACCGGCGGTAGCATTCCCGCCGGCAATACCGGGGCAACGCTCTGGCTGACCAGGCCGGGCGTAGCCCCCACGGTGGCGACACAGGCAGCGCCGTAGGCTTGC
Organism: Cupriavidus gilardii J11; assembly: GCF_007829435.1. Lineage (GTDB taxonomy): Bacteria > Pseudomonadota > Gammaproteobacteria > Burkholderiales > Burkholderiaceae > Cupriavidus > Cupriavidus gilardii_D. Next base: position 111,287 of record NZ_VLJN01000007.1, on the reverse strand, counting down.
GCCTGTTGCGCAGTGACGATAGCGACCGTGTCCATGCGGCCTGCTACGCCAGCGCCAGGAGCCGCCTGCGACTGCTGCCATAGCTGCGTCAGAATGCCAAGACAGAACAATGCTGTCGCTATCGGGAGGAAGAGGTATCCCATGTGTTGCCTTGTTTCAACGCTCACTCAGCGCAGTGGCGTCACCTTCATATCACTGGAAGGTCAACGTGAACGACGCCGTGGCGCTACATGCGCTCCCCGCCGTAGCTTGGTCCGGGAGATTCGCCTGGCTGAAGGTCGTTGTACCGACCGTCAGCGTCAGGAAATCCTTCAGCCCGGTCGCTACACTGACGCATTGCTTGGCCGTTTGCGCATTGCCGCCACCAAACGTGATCACCCCTTGGGAGCCATTGCTGGCCGATGAAAGCGTTACTGCGTTGCCCCAGTTGTCGACCAGCGTGTTGCCGCGGACCATGTCAGTTGGGAACATGCCACCGGTGATCATGGCCGGGATGTTGGCGGTCGTGAAGTTGGTGTAACCGTTGTTGCCCTGCGAGAAGCCCGCACGGGCGTTAGTGATGATTTGCGTGATGTTGGTGCTGACTGTCCCCCCTTTGTGCGTCTGGAAGCCGTTGTAGGCGGCATACCCGACGCCGGACAGCGCGATGAGACCAAGCACAATGGCGACGACCCGCCCGAGAATTCCATCCATCTGATTTCCTTTTGAGTGTGAAACATGCCCTGCTTTAGATGAGCCCCATCGACGACGTGAGAATCGAAGAGAGCGAGTTGGCACCGAGCTGCAACACGACAAAAGCGAGGAACATCAAGCCGGTGAATATCGCAGACATCACCATCCCTTTTGCCAACAGCTGCCGTTCGATTACCTCGGCGTTCTGCTTCACTGCCACGCTGATCTTCTCGGTGAAGTTTTCGAAGCCGGCATACGCGCCAATCTCGTCAATCATGTCCAACGACGGGAAGCCATATCCTGTTTGTCGCATCGATTCGGATAGGTCTAGGCCGTCACTGAGCCCCAGACGGACCGGCCGTAGACGCGACGCCATCCACGGGGATGAGGAGCCAATCTGTCCCTCCAACGCAACCACGTCGGGGACGTTGGCCCGCAGGAGAGCCACAAAGGACATGAGCCAAGTGAACCCGGTGATTTCGCGGTAGATCGTGAACGGAAAGACGTACTGATCGAAGAAGCGTCGTCCTGGTCCGATCCATCGCGGCAGCGCCCACCAGCTCCAAAACGCATAGGCAGCCATGCCGCCGAATATCAACGGCGCCGGCCAGCCGACCGCTAGCTCGCCCATCCAGTAAAGGCCGTACGCCCAGCCCGTCCACTTGTCGAGAGGCAACACGTCAAGGAACTGGGGCACGATGTAACCGCCAATCATCAGCAGAACCGCATACAGCGTCACCAGGTAGACAGCGGGGGCGAAGAAGCTGGCTTGCAGCTTTTGGCGAAGCCGTTTGCTCAGATCTCGTACGTCGAGAACGAGGCGCATTGCCTCGGGCAACTGGCCTGCCTTTTCGCCGGCGTCCAACACGCTGCGCTCGAGATCACTGAGGCTGTCGCCCATTGCCGCCATGAGCGTCTTGCCATCGCGCACCTGCCGCCCAATCTCGTTGGCCGCTTCGGCTGCTCGAGCCTTGCCACGGCGGGCCAAGCGCTCACGGAAATCCTCAAGCACCTGCGCGAGCGTCAGGCCGTTTTCGAGCTGAGCCGATGCCTGCTGATATAGGCGCCGCCGCATCGTCCATGACAAGCTCACGGCGCCTCCTTCATCGGAATGGCGTCCACGTTTCGCTCCGCATCGATGGGATCCAGCCTGCCGGCCAGGATAAGATCCATCGCATGCGCGATCATTGCCTTGTCAGCACCGGGACGGGCGCGGTGCTTCCGACGAGCAACCAGGATGCCTTCCTTGATGCAGTCCTGCATCAGCGCTTCGCTTGCAACGACGACTTCTGCCACCGCCTGCTGACCGATAATTCCTTCGCCGTGGCATTCCTCGCAGCCGGGACCACGGACGTGCACCTGCGATAGGTCGCCCCACGATTCCAACGCTCGACGCATGTAATCTGGTATTCGATCGACCCCACCGGCGAGAGGCACACGGCATGCATGACATAGCAATGGGACGATCCGCTGCGCAATGAGACCGATGATTTGGTTGTGGTTGCAGATCACTCCCATGGCCAAGCGCACATGATCGAGCATGACGAGCCGGGAGAACGTCTCAAAGGGATCAGTGACGTGCAATGTCGTCAGCACGAGGTGGCCGGTTGCTGCGGCCTGCAGCGTTGCGATCGCCTCCTCAACTCCTCGGATCTCACCGAGGAGAACCGCATCCGGATCCATCCGAAGGGTCATTCGCAACATCTCGGGGAAGCGCTCGCTCTCGGTTGTCAGCTGCACCGCCCAGTCCATCGGATACTCCGTCGGGTTCTCGATCGTGATGAGGCGCTTCTCCGGGAACAACCGCGCCTGATGCCGTGTGCACTCGAAAAGCGTCGTGGTCTTGCCACTTCCGGTGGGGCCGGTCACGATGATGACCCCCATCGGGCGACGCAAGAGCTGCGATACCAGTTCCACCTGATGGGCCGTGTATCCCATCGCGCTCAACTTGAATTCGCCAACCGGCGACTTCGGCCGAACCAAATCAAGCCTTTTCGCTGCCTCGAGGGCGACACTCGTCGAAGCCTCTTGATGGTGCTCGCGATATTGCAGGCGCGCCACAAGGAAGCCGCCGCCGCTCTCCACGGGATACGCCGGTCCGCGCACGATCCGTACGCTAGAAAGCCCTGTGCCAGGCAAAGCCTCGCCTGCGATCTGAGCGTCCTGTACGTCCAACGGGTTATAGGTATCCTTCACTGTCGCCAGACCCGTGTACATCGCACGGATCAACCGCTCACCCTCTTCCCTTCGCATCGATTGCGCAGCGACAGTTCGAAGATCGCCCTTCACGCGCACCTGAATCTCGGTGTGGTCTTCCCGGACCAGGATGTGAATATCGGAGGCGCCCAGCGCTGCGCTGTCGGCAATCAGTCGGCGGGCCAAGCCCAAGGTCTGCAGTTGGGCATCTTGCAGCTGTCCGTTACTGCGCTGCTGCCGCATCACCGCGAGATCCTGAGCCGAAACCTTGTGGATCCTTGGCGCGGCGCCGCAACGCCGCAACTTTGCTTCCCAGCTCAGAAGTCGTGGCGTCCCGAAATGCCGTGCGTCGACATAGACATCGCATCCGTGAGCGTCAAGGACCCGGTGGACCTCCTCTTGGGACAATCCAAACTCGGCCGCAACGTCCTCGACGTTGTCGCCGGCCTCGACCGCGCGCTGGTGTAGCTCCGTGCCTTGCGCGTCAGTCAGAAGGTTTAGCTTTCGGGCCACGGTTTCGAAGGTCGCTGGCAGCGTGCCAGGATAGAACAGGTGCGGCACCAAAATCTCGGGCGGCGGGGGAAGGCTGAGCGCAGTCGCCTTCGCAGATGGCTCGACGCGAGCGGCGGGCGACGACGCGCTCACGGAATGCCGGTTTTGACCGCGCAACAGACGGGTTAGGGTCGTGATCAATTTGCACTCCCAACTTTCAGATGTGCAACCGCCGAGGACGCACCGTCTCGCAATGCATACAGCTTGGCGGCGCCTTTCCAGCTTTGCGTCACAGCGTCGTAGCTAATCTCGTTCAGGCGTAGGCCGGCAACGGCGTCGAGCCCCTGCCCCGGACCGAGCCACGGCGGAGCATCGAACGGAATCTCTACGGCCATAGCCAGCCATGAATCGACCGGCCCGCTTCCGTCCGACGGAAGCAAGGCGGGCGGCATCGAAAGCTGCAGCGCAATGCCGAATGTTTGGGCATATGTCCACATGACGCGTTGCGCATCGCCGACTGCCAGAACGTCCTTGCGCGACTGTTCCGAGTCGGTTGCAGCTTCCCGCGAGGCCGTGGCTTGATTACCGTCCTGCGACAGAGCTCCAGGCGCATGCAAGGCGACACCGCCGTCTCTGCGCCAAGTGGTCTCAATCGCAAGAGTCCCGGGCTTGTTCTGCAGGCAGCGCCAGCTTCCAAGCGCCCAGCCGGCCTCTGCCAAAGCTTGTCGCCTCCATTCCTGCCTGCATGACTCAATAAAGGCTTCGGGTGCGGGCTGTGCAGGCCAGGGAACGGTGTGCTGTCTTGCCGCATCGCTGGCACGCTGAGCAGCCACAACCGCGCGCTGGCGTGCCATCTGAGCCTCGCGCTCTGCGGTCTGCTGCTTGTCATACCAGTACCAAGCGGCACCGACAATGGAAGCCAAACCGACGCATGCGGCGGCCCCGTAGGCGGCCGCTTTCCATGGGCCGCTCTGCACGTCCCGCAATGCCGGGACGGCCTTGGCGGTACGAACGATGGCCGCGAGGTCTTGCAACGTCCCATCGACTTCCATCCACTCGCCAAGCATGCGATGGCGCTCCCGCACCACTGTCAAGTCGCTAAGCGTGCCGATTCGATCGCCGCCCGTGATAATCGCTTGTCCCTGCCGAACCGCGACATACCAGTACCGATTCCCTTCCAGATGGAAGATGCCATTCCAGGGCGCGCGGTGGTGGCTCGCAACGACTGCAGCGAGGGACTTCAGGGACCCCGGCTTTATGCCCGGAAGTGGCTCACAGAATCCACTCTGAATCGCGCCCTCCGGGCTCGCGTGCACCACGCCCCAACGAAAGCTACGGCCTAGCGCGAAGGCGCTGGAACGCAGTGCTCGCATGGTTGGCGGTGTCTCCTCGTGTTGCCACAGCAAGCCAATCGCGAACCCACCTTTCGAGCCGGGGAAAGTGAGAAACTCGGCCATACCTTAGGGCCTCAGCATGCGAACGCGCTTGCCGTTGGCCAGCTTTACCCCGTCATCGCCGATGGTCACAACCTTCCATCCACCGTCGAGCGTATCGCCAGCCTGGACTGGCGTCGTTTGCCCGCCGACTTCCAGCACCGCGGTGTAGTCGCCGTCGAAGGCCCGAACCGACAGAACTCTGGGGGAGTCTGCGGACATCGGAGCGACCCGTTCGATGGGCCGTTGCATCGGCATCGGGCTCTGCAGCGAGATGCCCGGCCCGACGGCTGGCATTCCGGGGGGTAGGCCTGCACCTTCCTCATTTCGCCTGACCTCCGCCTTGAGTTTCGCGATTTCGGCTTTCACTTTCCACAGCGCGTGTTGCGCCTGCAGTGCAGCGAGTTCCGATGCCTCCGTCATCCGGCCTGACTGACCTGTTTCGACGCCGGCGCCGGAGATGGTCGCGTTGCTTGTACTTTCACGCTTGGCCGGGATAGCGGCCGCCTCCGCCGGTTTTACTGCCGGTGGCTTGGCAATCTCACCGCTTCCCGCCGCCGCGATGGCGGCTGCAGCCGGGTTCAGTGACCCGTGCGCGGCGGCCGGGAAAGCGGCTACAGCCATGCTGACCAGAGTGGCTGCGGCCAAGTGCGCACACGCGGCCTTCATCTCACGTGGTTTCATTTTCGCGTCTCCCAAATTTAAAGCAGGCGAGCCGAGATCACGATCGCGATAACCGTGTCGCCTCGCGAGGCGCCCACGCCACCGCCCAGTGCCGCCATCCACGGCGCCCCGATGCCGTTGTTGCTCGCAGTTGCCTTTTGGTTGCGCAGACCCGTCAGAACTAGCGACTCACCTGGCTTCAAGTTGACCGATTGCGTGAAGCGGTTGGTCGGCATAGTTCGCAACTGCACCGCGGTTCGATTAGCTTCGCCCCCGGAATTGAAGGGCACGAGCGGCAGCAGGTCCGACAGAGTCATGTCGAAGTTCATGACGATGCGACCGTCGACCAACTTCGGCAGGAAGTTGCTAGTGAACCCGTAGGTCACCGTACTCGTCTGAATGGAGCTCGCTGAACCCACGTTGGCCGCGAGCGTAGTTTGTGATTGCGCTACGTAGTCCTGGAGGGTGGCAGTCTGCAGTGCCAGGACCTTACCGTTCTGGGTAACTCCGGAGCGCGAAACCACCTGCGACACGTTGCCCAGCGTTGAGAGCGCTTGCACCACGGCACGGCTGCCGGCGAACGGACCTCCCATGATTGTCACGCCAAGGTTCGAGGCGGAGCCGCTACCGGAGATGGTGGGTGTGCTTGGCGAACTGAACGAAACCCCCGTGCCGCCGGCAGAACTCTGGTAGGCGAGCGCCAGGTTCAGGCCGTAGTTGTCCTCACGCGTGACGCGGACCTCATAGACCTGCACATCGATCGCAACCTGCTTTCCGTACATGGCCGCCAAGCTCTTAACGAATTGTTCGACCCGATCGCATTGCACCGGATCACCGGTTACCGTCAAGGTGCCGAGGTTGCGGTCATATACGACTTGGGCCGAATCACCAGCTACCGCCTTCGCCGTCTTCTCCATGGTCTCCCACGGCTTGAGTTCGATAGACGAACTCATCGACTGGCCGCTGCGGCCAGAGCTACCCGTAGCGGAGCTGCCTCCGCTGGTGCTTGAGCCAATCATGCCGCCGCTGTTACTGCTGTCCGAAGTCGTGATCGAGCCATTCATGTTGGTGGAGTCAGCGAGGCTCGGCAGCATGAACGTGCGCGTCTCGGTTCTGAAGAACGAGACGGTACCGTCGGTGTAGCGCGACCAGACGCCGAAGTGCGCTTCCACCGCTTCCAAGAATCCCTTGAAGGTGCCGTTGTAGCGCAACACTAACGGCGCCGCCGTCGCACCGCCGAATGTGGTCCCGCCTGACAGCGGCGCAGCCAGGTCGGTTAGGCGAGAAGCCCCGCCACTCGGCATCGGGCCACCCGCCCGCAGGACGCCCTGTCCGACAGCGGCGGACGCGCTCGCAGCCGGGGCAGGAAGTGCGGAGCTTTCTACGGTCGCACGTACGCCCACACTCTGCGCGATCCAATTGGCCGCTTCCGTCAGCGACGTGATCGTTCCCTTGAAGGAGACCTGCTTACTATAGATCTCGGGCTGCGCCTTGCTTGCTCGAACCTTCTCCCCCATGAGCCAAGCACCTTCATGCACCCGGAAAACCGGCCGGCTTCGCGGCGTGTCGGCAAGATGCCCTCTCGCCTCGCTGGCGATCGCGCTCTGCACATTGCGTGTCTCCATCACGCCGCAGCCGGAAAGCAGCGTGCTAGCCGCGATCGCGGCCGCGGCCGCGGTATAGCGTCTCGGTTGGCACTTCATTGGAATACCCCGTTCTGGCTGATGATTACGGTCCGGTTCCCTCGCCAACTGTCGCCGACCACATCGGCACCGTTACTCGCCAGTTCCTCGACCGCCCGCTGGACGGCGACCTCAAAGTCCGTGCCATACGTCTTGTCGCCTGGCACGATCCATCCATCCGGCACGTTCCACACGACTGTCCATCCGGCGCGCGCCGCCCATTGCTGAAGCTGCAGCTGCAGTGGCTCACCCTTGACGAGCCGGAATGCTTCCGTAACGGCAGGTGCATTGCCGGCGACCGGGGCCGGCTCCGGGGCCTGCGGCGAAGTGTCCGCAGCCGCGGTTGACGCCGTCAGCGCAACCTTGGCCAGCAAGGCGAGATTTCCTTTTGCCTTAGTTTCGGCAGTCGGTTGCAACTGTTGCCAGCCATCAGCGGACATCTGCGTCGCCAGTGCTGACGTGGCGTGGCACTGCGTGCTCAGCAACGCTGCGAAAGCGAGAGCGATGGGAGTGAATTGTTTGAAGGTGCGCATGGCTTGCTCTAGTGATCTCTGAAGGAACTACCGCAGTGCAGCGCGCTGCAGCGACTGCCACCGCGCATGGATCTTGTTGGCGTAGATGAGGCGTTTGTGAGGCGACGCTGCGTTGTACGCTCCAACCGCCTGCCAAGTGGGGCCATAACGCTGGATGTTCTCGCGCAGGATCCAAGCTCCCACGTATGCACTGACGCAGCCGTCAAACAATTGCGCGCGCGTAATGCCATACGTGGCAAGACGCGGAAGATGACTGGAGTTGATCTGCATTAGGCCGATATCTTCTGAGCCGTTCCTGTTCATCGACCGTGCTGTTAAGGGGGAACTGTACGTAGGTGACAAGCCGAACCTGCGGTCGATTCTCCAGTATGCACAGAACGGCATCAATGTGCTGCTGGAACGGGCTCTGCAGCGCTTCTTTCCCGAATCCGGGCAGCCGGACTGGGAGGAGGAAGTGGTCGGCTACATGCAGCAAGTCGGTCAAAAGCCCGGCGGGACGCGCCTGGACGGCATGGTCCGACATTATGTCGAGCGCTTCGCAAACAAGGGCCGCGGCCACGAAGCGATCGACGGTCTGATCGCTACGTTCCAGCATGACCGCGACCACTACGGCCGGATCATCGCTTCCGCCCTACCCTTGCTGCAAATGCTGGCCACGGGCGAGACGGGGCTGATGCTTGCGCCGAAAGCTGATGACTTTGACGACGACCGTGAGATTTGGGACATCGACAAGGTGATCAGACAGAAGGCAGTTCTCTACGTGGGCGCCGACTCCTTGTCGAATTCGATGGTCGCCCAAGCCGTTATGTCGTTGCTGCTTGCTGACATCGCCTCAGTCGCCGGCTCGATCTACAACTTTTACAAGACCCCGCCCGAGATTGTCCTGATCGTTGACGAAGCGGCAGAGGCCATCAACGAGCAAATGCTGCAAATCCTCAACAAGGGCCGTGGTGCGGGTTTCAAAGCGTTCGTCGCCTATCAGACCCGGTCGGATTTTACGGCGAAGCTCGGAAACGTGGCGAAGATGCAGCAGGTTTTGGGGAATCTCAACAACCAGCTCGTCTTACGATTGGAGGATATCGACACCGCTCAGTGGTTCTGCGAGAAGGCCGGCACAACGGCCATCCGCAATATCGTGGTGTCGAGCAGCACCAGCACCGGCACAGAAGCCCACGTTGGAGAATTCAGCGGCTCTGTATCGCGCTCCATGCAGTTGGAGAAGGCGCCCCTGATCCCGCATGAGCTGATCATGCAGTTACCCAATTTGCAGTACTTCCTGCGTATCTCCGGTGGATCCGTGTACCAGGGCAGAATTCCAATCATCCAAGGTTAAAGGTCGATGCGCACCAGTCTGTTCCGACAAGTCGTCAAGGAATACAAACTTTCCGCCAAGCTGTCTCCGGTGTTCATTGTCTCGCCAGATCTCGACGACGTCTGTACGCGCCTGGTCGACTATATCGGGGTGAATTTCAGAGTTCGCGACGAGCCACTGGTGAAGGAGATGCTGATGGACGCGCTCGAAGGATGGCGAGCAGCCCGTAAGCTTGGTGACCCGAATGTCGCGTTCGTGAAGGGGCTATTTGCTCGCGCGCATGATCTCTACGTGAAGCGCTACGCCGCCTTCAAAGGTGAGAAGTACAACGTCTGGTACCCCTCCCTGTGCACCAAAGGGCGTGGCCGAAGTTGCGGATCAACTGCTCGCCTTGCCGCAGATACGACGCCGTCGTGTCTATGCCGGCGAGCTTCAGAGCTTCGACGATCTTTGAGCTTGTCGGGTGTGCGTCGCCGAGGCGCATATCGTAGGCGCCAGCGATGGCAGCGAAGACCTCGCGTGCGCGCGCCGCCCCGGCCTTCTGTGCCAGGATGTCCTGAAGCAACTTGTTAGAACCCAGCTTCTCCTTGTCGGGATGGTTGGACAGCTCTCGAAGAGAGCGCACGTCGAGTCGGTCGGAGAAGATGCGCACGAGCTCCTTGGCCAGCCGCAAGAGCGACGCCTGGTCCCTGCTCGAAAAGCGAGAGACGTGCTGCATCGATGCCACATCGTCAATCTCATGCGAAAACAGCGACACACCGAATGCCTTGCGGAAGTCGGCCTCCAGCAACCGCATGCACCCAAACAGCATCTCCTCCACGGCAGTGGTGTCCGCTGGCTGCGCCTTGACTTGTGAGGCAAGGAGCTCCGCGCTTACTTTACCCTCCGGCGCAACATTGTTCGCGGCCCAGAGGAACTGCTCCCAGGAGGGCAGCTTGGCGATGTCGTAAGCGTAGACTGTGATGAGTTCCGAGGCGTTGATACCAAAATGGGTCGAATACCCCGAAGTGGATTTGATGGCGCCCGTTTCAGCCGTGTACCACTCCAGGGAGAAGCCTCGATGACTCAGAAGCTCGTTGACCACCGACGGTCGGAACCAGAGCCACCGTCCGATGTCTTCGTTGTTGAGCTCGGCCGAGAACGTCCGCGAGCCGTCAGTGTTGACGATGAAGTACGGGAGATTTTGATCCTCGTCCCCGCGCACACGGGTGCTCTTTTCCTGATGTTTGCGGTGGTTCAATTTCCTCAGACAGGTCGATAAGTGGAAAATCACGCTCGACGAGGAAAAAGACCGAACCATGAAGCAACGCCGCAAATTTGACCCTGCCTTCAAGCTGGAGGTGGTCCGGATGATCCGGGATCAAGGCCTGTCGGTGGCCGAGGTGTGCCACTCGATGGCCATTGGCGAGACGGCCGTACGGCGCTGGCTGGCCCAGTACGACGCCGAGCTCAAGGGCGAGAAGGGGATTGGCAGGCCGCTGACGCCGGAGCAGCAACGCATCCGTCAGCTGGAGGAAGAGAACCGGCGCCTGAAGGAGGACAACCTGATCCTAAAAAAGGCATCGGCCTTCTTCGCCCGCGAACTGAAGTGATGTATCACGCAGTCAGTGGTTTGCAGAAGGAGGCCATTCCGCTGAGCCGCGCCTGCCTGGCGCTGGGTGTCAGCCGCGCTGGCTATTACGCGTTCTTGCGCCGCCCCAGTGGCGACGCCAAGCGGACCAGACAGATGGTGTACGTGCGCGCCGCATTCGAGGCCAGCGGGCGCACCTATGGCAGCCGGCGGGTGGCGCGGGATGTGAGCCGGCAAGGGGTCAAGATCGGCCGGTATCGCGCTCGCACGCTGATGCGTCAGGCCCATCTGCGTCCGGTGTGGAAACGCAAATTTGTGGCAACGACCAACAGCCGGCACGACGGGCCGGTCGCGCGCAACGTGCTGGATCGACAGTTCAGACCCGCGGCGCCCAACCAGGCGTGGGTGTCGGATATCACGTATATCCGCACGCTAGAGGGCTGGCTGTACCTGGCGGTGGTGCTGGACCTGTACTCCCGCAAGGTCGTGGGCTGGTCCATGGCCGCGGCCATGCCGTCCACGCTGGTGGTAAGCGCGTTGCAGATGGCCATTGCGCATCGCAAGCCGGGGCCGGGTCTGATCGTGCATTCGGATCGTGGCAGCCAGTACGCCAGCGACGAGTACCAGAGCTTGCTGGCGCGTCACGGGATGGTCTGCAGCATGAGCCGCCTGGGGGACTGCTGGGACAATGCGGTGGCCGAACGCTTCTTCCTGAACTTGAAAATGGAGCGCGTGTGGCAGCGCCGCTACGCCGACCGGGCCGAAGCCCGGCGCGACATCATGCAGTACATCGTTGGCTTCTATAACCCCATGCGCCTGCATTCGACACTGGGGTATGAGTCGCCGCAGGATTACGAGGACAAGTTCAACCAGACCACCTTAACGACTGTCTGATAAAACTTGACCACCGCAGTTCGATCCACTCATCTCGCCAGAACTCGCCTTCGACACGCACGCCGGGATAGCCGCTTCGATGGCCCCTGGCGCTCTCTGAGGCGGTGTTAGCGTTCGTCTCAGGCCCCATGACCGGAGCGTCCTCTTCCTCGTCGACATCGGTACGCCACAGACGAAACGACGCCCAGCTCCCGCCGAACACGGCGTTCAGCTTCTTGATGCGCAGCTCGTACCTTCCACCTTCACGCTGCTCCTGTATCTCGTTCAGGCCGGCATAGGGGCTGTCTTTGAGCTCGACCACGTTCTCGACGCGCTGGCGGTAATAGGATAGACGAAGGGACAGCCCCCGCGCAGCCAGATAGTCCATCAGGAATTCGCGCTTGATCTCTATCAGGCGATGGCAGCCATCGCCGTCTACCCTCTCCCTGGCGACCACGACGAAGTCCTCTTCCGGCCTGACCCAATTCGGCCCCTCCTTAATCAGGCGAAGCGCGATCACCAAGTCCGGATTCAGGATCCACTGCCGGCCACCGACCACGGGCTGCGGGTGCTCGAAAACGAGGTTGACCCCAACGGGCTCCTTGTCGTTGTACTGATACTCGTCGACGGGCGAGTAATGGCCGTCCGAATATGCATACGGTGCCACTGTATGGCCGATGCCGATGTCGCTCCAACTCAAACGCTCGGCTAGCTCGCGATGCTGCTTGGGAAAAGCAACGGAGCCGCAAGCGAATACGTCGCAGACATACCCCACTTCCGTCACGTTGCCCTTTTCGTCATTGAGCGACGCACGAAGGGGAACCCAGGTCGCCCGCGAAAACGGACGCCGAATTTCAGAGGCTTGAAGAATCCAGGCTTCGTTCATAGGTTGGTTCTCTGAGTGATGTCAGCAGCCGCTACTTTATCCAGCAGCCCTCGTCGGAATATTCGGGGCCTGTTCGCTAATCGTGGAGCTAATCGTAGACCAGGAAGCCAAAGCCGCATCGTACAGAACCCCACGAGTGAAGCCGGCGTCGTTAGCCCGCGGGGGCCTCGACGCCTGCCGCCTACAGCGCCAGGGGAACCCCTCCTAGGGGGGGAATACCGAGGTACAGATACCGTGTAGCGTGCCGATAACGGGCCGAGGCCTGTCACGGGAAGACGAGTGTAAACATGAAGAACAAGAGCTTGCGGAGAGCGGCCGTTTCAATCGGCCTTGTCCTTTGTACCCTGACCACAACCGTCGCGACGGCTCACGCTACGACTGTGCAGTGGTATGCCGACAACCTGGAGGCCGCGCGCGAGAAGCAAGCAGAGTGCATGCGTCGGCTAAAGGCTGGTGAAAGGCTTTCTGAGTACGACATGAAGACATGTCAGAACGCGAATTCAGCCTTGATCCGTCAAGGGAAGTTTGAGAAGAGCAGTGGGAAGCGGTGGTGAGGCGCTCCGGCGCCCGACCGCCTCGACGCCTTCAAACCTTCCCGGCGAGGACAAACGTTAGCAAGTCATCCGACGTGGGTTCACCCCAGGTAAAGTCTGCAAGCCAACGATAGAAGCTGGACTGGGCTGCCTTCGTTGGCTTCTTGCCGGCGATCACGCGAAGATTTGCCACCTCACATTGATCGTTGTACTTCCCAATCAATTCGGATTGATCATCTGCGTCGAGCTCAGCGAAGTAGGCTTGGGCCTGGGGGATCCGTGCGGCGATGAACTGGTCCCGCGCCTCTGCAGCGGTCTTGGCCGTTGCGCCGTGTCGCGCCGCGCCGGTGCTGAAAGGCCGTTCGCTTTGAGGAGCCGGCTCGCTGTTCTTGGCCCAATTCTCGGTAACGGCCTTACGGAAGTAGGCGGCCACGTTGTCAACCGCGGGCGCGTTCTTTTTCTGGATTCTGGCCTTCGTGTACGCCACGGCCGATCGAACCCGGGGGGCGCCGAACGAGCGGATGAATTTTCGTGCTTCGGAGAGCGGTACACCAAACTTGACGACGCTTTGGACAAGCTCCATGTCTTCATCCTCTGCGTCCGGGCTCACCTTCTTTCTACTGATCTTGAACTGAACGTCCGTCACTGATCGCCCCACCTTGTGTTCGATCAGCTCCAGGGTGTGATCCGACACAGCATTGATCTCTGCAATGCAGGGATTGATTACCGCACGCTTGAAGATCTTGTACTCCTTGTACTTCGTCTCCCCTTCTTCGCGACCCAGGATTAGGTTCCGGAATACATGCAGCGGTATCCGAGCAGTGATTCCAATCTTCTCGTAGCGAACAGTGTTCTCCCACAGCGCCAGCGCATGTGCGCGCCGGAACAGCTTTGCGATCCGCATATCGATCATCGCGTACCGTTCAGGGTTCAGCAATTCCTCGCAGATCTGCGGCGCGAATGAGTAGGACAAGAGCGGGCCAGTGATCTTTGCACCCGCCAGCAGGGTTGAGCCCGTCCAAGTCGCTGTGCCGTCGCTGTTCAATTGATCCCAGTCCACCACTGTTCTCATCAGCGACTTCGCAGTCTCTTTGATGTATGCAGTGTCCTTCGTCGTGAGACTGAGCTCCGCCATCATCTCGGGAATCGAGATCTGGAACGTGTTCGCGGCATCGTTTTTGGCCAGGCGGTGCTCGATGGCGTTCTTGATCAACGAATTGAACAGCCGGCGTTGCTGCAGCGTTAGAGCGCCACCGACCGGCGCGACATGGATCGCTTGGACGGCCTTCTTGAACGGCTCTGGCACCTCAGGCTGAAAAAGCGCAATCTGAGTGCTTTTCGGAGCTGGACTTCCGCGCGACATTAAGAGGCCTCGAACTTAGGAACGGTGAAATCTTAGACCGACACCGTTCACCTATCAAGCTAAATAGCGGCCACCTCAGCAGCTTGTCCTTGAGATTCAGGGCTTACAACAGCTGGCGCTCTGTGTATTGCGGCGTGGGTGACCGCCCGGGACCCCAAGGTTGTTCACCTTGTGGGCGCGTCTCACGTTGAAAGGTGCATAGATTTGGGTCTCTTTCTCGCGGTAAGCGCCGCGCCGGAGAAAGCCAAGCGGCTAAAGTGCCCTATTAGTCATATTTCGGGTTGATGAACGCCGATAATCCCCAAAAGCTTTCACCTCTCCGGGGCGACGTAACGAGGATGTCTAGCTTGACGGACTTTCCCAATGGCCGCCGCCCCAAATCCGTTCACCGTTCCGCCACCCTAATTCCTTTCACCTTTGGCGTCGCACTTGGGTTTCTTGGTATCCAATCTCCTAACCGCCCCCAACGCTATTCACCTTTACCGGACCCCAATCCTGTTCACCAATGCCATTCACCACGGAGCGATGTGTTGGCGACGGCTCTTGGGTGCTCCGGCGAGGGTTGGACCGACCCCAAAAAGTTTCACCGTTAGGCTCCGACCGGAGGCCCCCAAGCTCTTTCACCAATTCCCCAAATCCACATCCTGGGCGCCCCACGAACGTTCACCGTATCCCCAAATCCACATGCCTTGCGCCCCACAAGCGTTCACCATCATCCCAAGCGAGTTCACCATATCGCCCGCAAAGCCTTGCTGGGCCTAGGCTCGGCGACCATAAAGGTTTACCAAAGGGTTTACAGTGTTTACTGAAGCACTAAACAACGAACGTGTGTTCTCAGACCTATCCGTCTTCAACAGACAGTGCCCGCAGCTCGCCGGGGGCCCTATTGCCGTTCACCTATGGTCCTGGATGGCGCGACCACCGACGAAAAAAAAGCAGGGGCCTCCGCCCCTGCCGATCGAACGAACGCCGGTGCCGCCTACCGGTTACGGTAGTGCTCCTCCAACAGCTCTACTGCTCGCTCTAGAAGGGCACCCGAGGGCAGCTGAAGGCGATCAGCCAGCGCGGTAAAGCGCTCGATAGTCGCACCAGTCGCTTTGATGTTGATCTGTTGATTCCTTCCTGTCTTGAACCGGCGCTGCTTCTGCATTCGTGCCGGCGCCTCAAGCTTCGCTGCATCCCGGCTCACGAAGCCGTTTTCTTTGGCGATCTGTTCGATCGCTTCGGGAGCGACCCTCGGTCGGTCTGCCCTTGGCTTCACCTCGAATTCGTCGAGGGCCGCGTCCAACGGGTTAGCGCGTGTCATTGTCCATTCTCCGTGGCCACAGGTTGTCCTTGTCGGAGGAACAGCAGGACTTCCGCAGCAAAGGCCTCCGCGTTCTCTATTGCTTTGTCTACGTTTGACACTTCGGACCGGTTCAGCTTGGAGAGGGTCTCGCGGTAGGAGAACATTGCCTTGAAGGCAGCTCTCTCGTTCAGTTCTGTCTGAAACACCGGTATCCCGGCTTCTGCGAAACTTCTCCGGATATGAGCGGTATCCCTGCTTTGGATCGCCACAGAGGTCCGAGTGAACAGCACCGCGTACGGAAGCTTGTAGTCGGGCTTGTGCTTTTGAATGCCGCGCTCATGAGCCCGGATCAGTCGAAACGCCCTTCCCGCTTGCTCGGCGTCCAATTGCGACCCCTGGGTCGGGACAATAACCAGGTCAGCTTCGCTGATGGCATGTGCAACGATGGTCGCCGCTGTACCTTCCAGGTCGACAATCACGAAGGCGGATTTCCTAGCCGCTTCATCGATGCGGTCTGCGATGTCCTCTTCCGTCACGTCGGAGACAACCGTCATGGACGCTGGCGCAGCGCCATTGGAGGCCCAGTTTTTCACAGGATGGTTCGGGTCGGCGTCAATAACAGTGACTTCTTTGCCCCGTTCGGCAATCTGAGTCGCCAGTACCAACGAGGAAGTCGTCTTTCCAGCTCCGCCTTTCGGACTCACGAATGCAATTGTCGGCATGATTCTCCTTTGGCTACCAAGTAGCTACTTGGTAGTAGTATAGCCGCTCCAAGGGTGCATGGGTAGCAGCTAGCTACCGGCTAAGCTTGGTATCCGTTTGGTACCAAAGATTCCTTCGGAAATGAGGTTTAGGTGAGAGTTCAAAGGCACTCGCCGCCCGGTAACGCGGTACCGGTCGGCTATCCGTAGGTTAGCATTTTGGTAGCTGGGGGCTATCCGGCAGATACTAGGTTTTGCCGCTTGTCCCTGTTCGTGTTACGCAGGAACCTCGGCGCCCCTTCAGCCAGATCATGGTCAGCTACCAGATAGCTACCTGCGGAGCTTGCAGCTACTCGGCGGGGATCACGATTGCGGGAGTCAAAGATACCAAAAAGCTACCCATCAAGCGTGAATCCGGTGTGATGCTCGGTGCAACGGTCTAGCTACTAGATAGCTACCGGCTAACGAGCAACGCAGCCCCATATCCCGTGAAAGGTACCAATTAGCTACCAAAATCGCCTGGGCTGGACAGAGTGCTGGTTCAGTGGCCATATCTACCAGATAGCTATCGGATACCAGCTCGCTGGGCGCCTAGGTTCGCGATCAGCGAACCGACTTTTGCCAGCTAGCAAGTAGCTACCAGCTACTTTTCGGGGGCGGGAAGTTGCTGGCGAGATTACCGCCTAATAAGCGCAAGAATGTCTATCTAGTAGCTGAGACACGCGAGATCGGCACCGAATTGTGCATTCAGCTACCAAGTAGCTACCCGATACCATCCGATCTATCGGCTTCAAGCAGCCACCGCAGCACCCAGGTCGGATCCCGATTTATGGGCTCGGCAACGAGATGCCAAATGGTTGTTCGCAAGTACTCTGGAAATAGTGGCCAGGGCCCATCTGGTTATGGCGCCTGGCGTGCGGACCGGTACCAGGAAGCTACCGGCTAACGCAACCACCTCGTTGGATGTGAGTCGAACGGATAACGGCTGACTTGGTGCCCAGTGTTCGCGATCGGCGGAGCAGGTTTTTTGGCAGCTACCAAATAGCTACCAGATACTCTTTGCACAATATGCGCAAGCAAGATCGGCACCTAATCAGCTAACAACTAGCTACCCGATACCATTAAATCGATCGCCTAAGTAACCACAGCAGCACCCGGGTCGGATTGCGATTCATGAGCTCGGCCGCGAGATACCCAGTGGGTTGATGGCGCTTGGCGTGCGGACCGGTACCAGGAAGCGCTGCCGGCTAACGCATCAAGCTCGCGGCATGTGAGTGGAACAGCGGGCCGTGCGAATGGTGGGTTATATACTGAAATTGAGCCGCTGCACACAATTCGGCTTCGTTCGCTGCCGAAGTAGCGGGGGCGGCAATGCGACCCATGCTCTCAAGGAGGGGAGGGGGCCTTCCGCTCCCAGAATCCCATCATCGCCTCGAGTCGTCGCGCGTCTTCCGTGGTGACGTACAGAGTCGTCGTGTTTAGCGAAGTGTGGCCAGCGTTCTGCTGTGCAACTTCGACGGGTGTGCCGGCCGCGAGAGAATGCGACACATGGGTGTGCCGCAACCAGTGGGTACTGGCCGCCTTAAGGCGTTCAGCACCACGCTCGTCACACCCGCGCAGCCGTTCCGAGCAGTCTGCGAAGAATCGCTTGATTTGCTTGTAGAGCGCATCCGACGTAATGCCTGCGGCGGGATCGGCCGTAGCTGGCGAAAGCCAGGGTGCACGATCCGCGAGGTCCGTGGCGTGACCCAGCAACGCCACGCCTCGAGGTAGTCGCCCTTGGGTGAGGTCAGCGTCGAATCCTCGACTTCGCAAGTACGCGCACAGCGCTTCAGCGACGCCAGGTGATATCGGAATACGTCGGAGCTTGGAGCCTTTGCCAACCACACGCAGCCACCAGCCCTCTATCCGATCCTTTGTGCCGGGTCGAGGAAGGCTGACCCATTCAAGATCATCGGTTGTGGCCGCGATGATCTCCGAGCGCCGCAAACCGGTCTCATACAACAACGGCAGCGCCAGTCGTAGGCGAAGGTTTGCTGAAGTAGCGGGTAGGGCTGCCAGCTGCTCCTGAACAAATGCCCACTGATCCTCGGTGAGGCTACGTCCTACGTCGAGCTTTGGTGTGGCGCTGCGCGGCGCGTGGACGCCGTGCCAAGGGTTGCCCATCAGGTAGTTCTGGTCCACCAGGAATCGGTACAGGTTGTTCAGCACACCGAGCGCATAGGACTGGGCTCGGTGGGAAAGCGGACCCTCGAAGGGCCGCCACACAGGGCTCCACCGCTCTCGTGATCGGGGCGCGCACCAATCCGCAGGCGGATTTGCTAGAAAATCCCGATACGCGGCGCAGTCCTCGTGAGACATCGATGACAGCGGCTTGCCGCGTACCAGGATGGCCCACAGCAGGAATCGCTCGGCTTCCTTTCGGTAGGCGCGTTGCGTGTGCGAGAGGAAGTTCAGCCAATCCAGCGGGCCGGGCACGGTACCAACGTCGCGCCGCTTTTCACGCAGGCGGGCGACCTGCTCGGGAGGCAGGCCCGGCTTGGCGCGTAGCCAAGCCAGCACGGCCTCGTAGTCATTCGTAGCGGACAACAGACATTGGGCTTGAGGCCGTCGATAGGCCCCGGCTCGCCCATCCAATTCGGCCGGCACCACCAGCTTGTCCAGTGGTACCAGCCCGGTCGTCCTCGGCACCACCCGCGCCAGCTCGTGCGCATACCGCTGGCGCCTGGGCACTGCCACGTGACTGCCAATGCGACGCGTCATGGTGTCGGCGTGCGCGGACAGGAACCGCTCGATGGCCCGAGCTTTGCCGGCGCCGATGCCCGGAAGCGCCCGGCTCCAGCCGGAGCCGAGGCTATTGATGCGGTCGACGAGAGCGCCGATCGTGGCCACGCCGGCCGCTTCAAGGCGATCGGCTAAGGTATCAGCCAGCCAGGCCCGGCAACCATCGCCGTCCAGCACCGGGCGCGCATACAGGCTTTCGAGCCAGTCGATAGCCTCAAGCTGGCGCCGCATCAGCGCCACCCGCTTGTTTTCCCGCCGGAGGGCTGATCCGAACCGCTCTTGGTAGGCGGCCAGCTGCTCGCGCTCGCTGAAACCGTCCAGGCCTTCGGCCGCGACGAAGTCTTCCAACGAAGGTAAGCCAAGGTCTGGGCGGCCTATCTGGCGCAGGTCGACCTTGACCAGTCTGGCCATCCCTGGACGCTGCTCCCGCGCGGCGGCGGCCGCCAGTTCGTTCCGCAGCCAGGCAGTGACACGGCGTACCTTGGGATGGGCGGCGAAGTGCTGCGCCTCGGAATCTCCGTCCGGCGATGGCATGGCAATATTCTGAGGCTCGACATCGCCCTCCTCCGCGAGGTAGCGTTCCCACATTGGGCGGGCGTGCAGCCCCTGAACAATAGCGCGCAGGAAGCCAAAGTGGCCGCGGTGGAGCTGTCGGCGTGTCACGGAACGGCGCCGGCGGGGGGGCGCCGTTGCCAAAGCCAGAGAGGAGGGCCCCGTCGTCATGGCCGCTTACCCAACGTCGAGATCCAGCGTGCCCATCACGTACTTGATCGCCGTGTCTGGCCGAAGGTTCTCCAAGATCTCCGGTAACATGCTGCCGCCCTTGTTCCACCAACTTTCGTCGAACCTCCTCGCACCCCCGAGCTCGTCGTGAATTCTGACCAGTTCGTTGAAGTAGTTTCCCGGAAAAGGAAGGAAACCTGGCGATAAGCCGGCCCCAATGCTTTTCACCTCGCGCACTTCGATGCCCAGCCGTTCGCAACATTCCTTATGAGCGGCTTCTTGCCCCGCCACATCCCCTAGAGCCCGGTATATACCCGGTTCCCGGAGCTTCAGGGCAATTAGATAGGCTTTTAGAAGCGCAGCTTCATTCGAGCCCGAAAGAAGAAACAGCGAACAGCCCCGTTCGATATCCCGAGGCGACAGATCGAATACCGCCGCGCATGCGGCGAAACCCCTGACAAAAGTTTCGTCTACGGCGCCATGCTCCTGCAGACGTCGCGTTATGAACGCTCGGAGGGGGTTGGCCTTGGGATCCCGCGTCCGGTCCTTTGGCAGTTTGAGGGAAAGGTGAAGGAACTTGCCCAGGTAGGTCGCAGCGTCGGTCTCGCTGCCATAGACGCCCCGGATGGCCTTCTCCAACTGATCGCGGTTCATCAGCAGCACGAAAACCAAGTGGGGCACATCGAAAAAGTGCTTGATCCGCTCGACGAGCCGCACCGCGAACTCGGGGCGACAGCGATCCAGCTCGTCGACCACGATGACAACCGGCTTGCCTGAGGCCTCGTATTGCTTGGCTGCGAACTCGGCCAGTGTCTGACGGAAATGCGAGACGGTGGCACGCTCCTGGCCCCAGCCCTCCAGCCGCCGCTCCACCCAAGCGGCGGCCGCGTCGCCCACGCTTGCGGCGCCGTCCTTGGCGGCTTCGGCCGTCGCCTCCTTGACCGCCTCTCCAAACTCGTCGGCGAGGCCGGCGACGCCGACCGCGCGGCCGGCCAGGTTGATAAGCGCCTTGGTACCGACCGGGAGCAGTGCCCGCATCACGGCGCTGGCGCCGGCCTTCACTTTCTCGCTGCCAGGCTGATCTCGTTGACAGAGTTCGAGAACCGCGGCGGCCAACGGTAGAAACGCGTCCTCCACATAATCCTGCTCGAAGGCATTGATCCACCCGGTCGCATAGCCCTGGTCGCGCAAGCTAGCGGTCCAGTGGCGGCCGAACCAGGTCTTCCCCTCACCCCATGGGGCGTCCAGTGCGATTACCGCGCCCACCTTGAGGCGCTCCAGGTAGCCCGTCAGCCGATCGGCGACGGCCTTACGGTTGAGCCGATCACCTTCAAACGGCACCTGGATGTGGTCGGGTTCGGGGGTGGCAACGACGAGCGGTGGAATCAGCGTCACAGGACGGGCGGGAATGGCGGTCATGGGCGGTCAACGGTGGGGGTACGGCCGCGCGAGCCCAATGCTGGCGCGGTAACGGGGCAACACCGTCTCGTGAGTGTAGCGGGGAAGCGCTTACGCGTACACTATTGCTATTGTTCTTGATAAGAAAAGTTATCAAGAACACCAAAAAGCGACGCATACGCGGCAGCGAGGGCCTTTCCCTTAGAATCGGGCCGATCCGCCCATCACGAGCCGACCGCCATGAAGATCGACCCCGCCACCAAGCTCGCCTTTTCCCTATACGAGAACCCCGGTGTTCACGCAGTGCTGTTGGGATCAGGCATCTCCCGCGCTGCCGCCATCCCGACCGGCTGGGAAATCACCCTAGACCTGGTGCGCCGCGTCGCCCTCATGCAAGGCGAGCCGGAGCAGGCCGACTGGGGCGCGTGGTACGCGGCAAAATTCGGGGGCGAGCCGAATTACTCGCAACTGCTGGAGCAGCTGGCCGACACTGCGGCCGAGCGGCGGGCCATCTTGGATAGCTACATCGAGCCCACTCCGGCGGAGCGGGACGCCGGCAAGAAGCTGCCGACGCGCGCACATCGCGCCATCGCGCGCCTGGTCCGCGCCGGCATCATCAAGATCATCCTGACCACGAACTTCGACCGGCTGATGGAAAACGCGCTTCGGGACGAAGGGGTTGAGCCGGTTGTTGTAGCTTCGGTGGATGGGTTGGCCGGCGCGGTGCCGATGCCGCATGCCGGCTGCTACCTCGTCAAGCTGCACGGCGACTACAAGGATGCCCGCATCCTCAATACCGACGCCGAACTGGCGGGCTACCCTCCCGAATACGACCGACTGCTCGATCGCGTCTTCGATGAATACGGATTAATCGTGTGCGGCTGGTCGGGTGAGTGGGATCACGCGCTGCGTGCTGCCATCTTGCGGTCGCCTAACCGCCGCTACCCGCTGTTCTGGGCGGCAAAAAGCGGACGTCTGCGGCCGCGCGGCGAGGAATTGCTCGCACATCGCCGGGGCATCGTGATTCCGATCGACGATGCGGATTCGCTCCTGGAAGGCCTGCAACGATCGGTGGAGACGCTGGTCGCGAGCCAGCTCCCGAATCCGGCCAATGTCGCGCTGGCTGTGGCAAGCGCGCGGCGCTACGTGGCCAAGACGGAGTTCCGTATCGCGCTAGACGATCTGGTGCGCGACCAGCTGACCAAAGTCGTTGAGACCCTCGACGAGCAGCGCGCGAATCCACCTGCAGGTGCGGATCAGAAGGAGGTCTTTCGCCAATATGTTGAAACCAACGAGGTAGCAACGGAAGCGGTGGCGACCGTGGCGGGCGTGCTCGGTCGCTGGGGGGGCGACGAAGCGTTGGAGTTGGTCTTGGATACGATTCGGGCGCTGTTCGCAAAGGCCCGCGAGGTGCAGAGCGGATATCCACCGTACATCGAGATCCGGGTTTATCCCGCGGTTCTTGTGTTCGCGGCGTATGCCCTCGGGCTGGCCAGGGCGGGGCGCTGGAACATCTTGCAGCGGTTCCTGACGGCTGCATTAACGCGTGACCATCGCGGGGTGCGCCGAACAGTCGACGAGCTGTTCGCCTCCGCGTGGGACGGGGCGCAGTATTTCAGGCACCTGCCCGGCATGGAGAATCGTAAAACCGCGTCGAGCGAACGCATTCTCTCGGTGCTGACGACGTGGGCGCCGGCCTTTATGGGCGTCCTTCCCGATATCACGCCTTGCTTTGCCCGCTTCGAGATCCTCGCGTCCTTGGCGCACACGGATACTCGCGAAGAGTCGGCGCTCGCGCAAGGTCTGACAAGCTATGACAGTTGGACGCCCACTGGTCTGTCATCATGGAAGGCGTTTGCCTCGGTGCCCATCCTTGAGGAGTTAGCTGGGCCAGGGGGCGACGAGCTCTTGGCGGTAGGCTTTGCCAAGGGACACCGGCCCCGTCTGGATCTCTTCATACGGGGATTTCAGGAGATCATCAGACAAAACTGGTGATGCGCACCTGAGTGATTCTATGGATTCTGCGCGCTCAGCACGTCCGCGGCCTACGACTTAGGGTAGAAGCCGGTGTCTGGAGTCGTCTTCGGCGGTGCGATATGGAAGCTGTCGACCGAACTATCGGTGCAGAACCTTTTGCCTTGACTTGCAGGAGTACATGATAGAAACGATAAGACGTCACTCTTGCGACGAGGCAGGGCGTTGGGATGGACGAAAAACTTTGGCCCATTATTGAACTGAATTAAAGTACGAGCTTGTGTAGGAGGGGACCCTAATGCGACGAACACTGGAACAGCCGGCACCATTGCTGGCTGGCAAGTACCTTGCTCGGACACGCGAGCCGACGCTCGTTTCGGCAGSCGCCAACGCCATAGCGAGATCTTCCCAGAGGCTCAGTGCGTCAGCGATGGTAAGTGGTGCGTCTTTTATCGCGACGGTCGAGAAGTGTGGGGTTGCAATCCGCTTTACGCGGCGGCCCACTTTGACTTCGTCTCGCATGGGGAATAAACCCCTTAGACCGCCCGTGGCTACACTCCATTACCTCTCGGAGAATAGTATGACGACGTATAAAGAGCTATTGGCACAAAAGGAAGCACTGGAAGCACAATTGGAAGAGGCGCGCAAGGCTGAAGTGGGTGCGGCAATCCAGCAGATCCACGGTCTCATGGACCTGTATGGTCTGACGGTTGACGACCTGACCCGCCGTCGCGGGCGGGGCCGCCCGCGTAGCAAGGCACCATCCGAGTCCGTCCCTATGTATCAAGACCCGAAAACTGGAAAGACTTGGTCAGGTCGTGGTCGTGCTCCTGGTTGGCTGGGAAAGAATCGCGAGAAATTTCGCATCGAGCAAGGTTAAGTCCAGGTGGCGGAAGGCCTGAATCGTCGGTCCCGCTCTACATAGCGGGACGTCCTTTTTTGATCCCATGGAGACAGCGCTGTCCAATTCTTGGACGTCGTGCCCTAACTCCATTAGGCAGATATATCGCAGGTGACGTAGGCCATTCGATCGCGGCTCTCTTCCTTGCGCTACTCAAAGCCGCTGCCTCCCTGCTGGTGCTCCGCACTTGGACGTTAAAATGACCACTGATACAACGAGCGATAAAATCTGCATTCACGACGACCTCGAAGATGGGTCCGGCCAGGTCAACAGCTATCGATTTTGCATTCCGATCTACATCACCAATTCATTCGGTCTCAACTTGAGAAGAGAGGGCGACCTTATTGCCACGGCGGGTCAGCAGCCGAAAGTAAGGAGCGGCACCCTAACGTTTGTCCAGCGCGACAATCAGGTGTATGGAATTACATGCCGGCACGTGCTTGATGCATTGGAGAAAGAGGAGGCCAGTTTCCGTAAGACCTTACCCAAGATCGTTCCGCCAGTGGGTGGCTTTCTTGGATTCCGATATCCGACGCTGACCGAGCAGATTCACATCAACGCGAAGTTCTATCCGGCCTGGATCGATAACTTTACCGACCAAGGGAAGGATCTGGCAATAGCGCGCATTACGAGCGAGACCTTTGCTAAGATTGGGCGGGAAGCTATTCCATTCAATCGGATCGGTATGCCGCCTGATAATTCCTTACCTCACTTGGGCGGAATAGCTACTGGTTTCCCGGAGCAAAGTCGGATTTCTCGTAAAAGCGACGGGAATGTGCAGAAGCTTAGCATGCCGACGGTAGTCGCAGTTGCCCCGTTTGAAGCAGCGTGCGAATCGTCATTGCGGCTACAGGCCGAGCTTGAAAGTCTGCCCGAAGCGAACAATCTCAGCGGTATGAGCGGCGGCCCAATTCTTTGGACATGTCGCGATGGTTGGGGGCTGGCGGGTATTGTGACGGAGGGGTGGGATATTCACCCAACCTCGGCTACTGAAGCGATAACCCCCATCCACGAGCACCCAAAAATTCACATCAAGGGTGAACCTCTTACATCGAGCATCATCGATGAGTTGATTTCAGTGATTCCCGATGATGATCCAGCCGTCCCGTATTTTGAAACCAAGGTGTACCCGTTGGCGCGTAAGGCATAAGGGCCTCTTGGCCGAAATATGCTATTGCAGAGTGTCAGGAGAAATTTCGGCTACGCGTATCCAAGGCTCCGAGCATTGTGGAGAGGTCGACGGCCCGCTGCGCGACAAGGTGTCCCACGTCGCCGTCGACTTGCCACTGGCCGTATATTCCAATGAGCGATGCCCCAAGGAACTCCTTACGGAATTTTTCCAGAAGACTCGACCACACGATTACGTTCACCGTGCCGGTCTCATCCTCCAGCGTCATTAAACTGAGCCATTCGTGGTACCGGGCCACTGGGGCACCGTCACCAAGCCGGCGCCGCGGGCGAACTGCCTGTTGGCATACGCCGAAAGCGTTGCCGCCGGTTTGGAGCGGTGCGCGGCCAGCCTGCCGCGACGCGGGGATAGGGGATGGCGTCGCCACGAGAGCCCCATAGTTCGATAGTCGGTAACGTGCATCTGGAGCTGCCGGATGCATGGCTACCAGGTAGCTATCGGCTATCTCATTGCGACGGGGTAGTGGTTGCAAAAGGGTGGGACGGATGTGCTCTGACGCCACGGGGCGGGTAGTTCGAGGCCCAGCCGGCCGCCGCGGCTGGCGCAACGTGTCGAGATGTCACCATGTAGAATCGCTGAAACTTCGCCATGACGGCCCCATGACACTGATCCAAGATATCCAGGCTGCGGCAATCGGCCCCTCGACGGACGTTTCTCGTCTCTTGCGCATGTGTAAGCTGTTGGCGGCGCGGCTGGGCCACGCTCAGTTTGCGCAGTGGGTCGACTATGAGTTGAACGGATATCCGAAAGACGTCGAGCTGCCCGACTATCGGCGGGCCAATGTGTTGTCGTTCGGGCACTTTGTCGGCGCCTTCGGCCGCCAATGCACGCTGCAGATTCCGCTCAGCGTGCTGCCTTCCGACCTTCGCGAACTGTTCAGTGCGGCTAGGTTGAATGCGCCGGTAAGCGCCTATCAGCGGCTAGCTGCCGCCGAGCCGGGGCAAAACCCGAGAGAGGAGTGGCCCAGCGAATTCGCAGTCCGGTACGGCTCGAAAGCTGCTGTTGACATGCAGTGCATCAAGGCGTGGAAGCTGTTGCCCGCGGGGCTCATTGACAGCCTTCTCGATGCCATCAAGACGCGGGTGCTTGGATTTGCAATCGACATCGAGAAGGAGGACCCAGAGGCGGGGGAGTCTCCCATCGGTGCTCAGCCCATTAGTGAGCCGAGAATGACACAGATATTTAACACTAACATCACCGGCCACGTTGGCAATATCTCCAACGGCAGCATCGGCTTCTCGCAGCATGCTCAGGTGAACGCCGAGGCGGGGGATTGGGACGCGCTACGGCGCTCACTGCAGTCGCTCGGTCTAAAGGACGCCGACCTGGCGGGGCTGCAAGCAGATCTGGATGAGGCGCGACAGACCGCGTCCGGGATGGAAGGCAAGCCGCTACGTTGGCTGGGCACACTCATCGGCAAGGCCGCCACTGGCGCCTCGGGGATCGCCGTCGAGGTGGCTGCCGCCGGCATTGCCAAGGCCATTGCGGCCTATCTCGGTCTGTCGTGAGCGCCGCAAAATGAGAAGGGCGCTCCGCAGAGCGCCCCAAAAGCAGGAAGTCGGGGGTCCGCCCACCCCTAGAGGCGGCTGCCAACCTGGTCCCGACTTTTCGGTTCCTAATGTAAGGAATTTTGCTTGCGGAGTCAAGGGAATGTCCACGGAAGTTCAATGGACCATCTGAACGACGAAGAACTGGCTGCGGTGTCAGCACTGCTGTCGAGCGAGCGACTCAGCACCTTCGAGCGCCTTGCCGGTTCCAACCGCGGCGCGATCGCGCTGCATCAAGAGATGCTGCGCCTGGCCGCCGCCCTGATGACCGTCACGGCCGTCGTGGAGATCGCGCTGCGCAACGCGGTCTGCGACCAGCTCACCGAGCATTTTGGCACGGCAGATTGGCTTCGAAACCCGCCCGAGCGCTTCGTGTGGGGCGGGGAGGAGCGGCAAAAGATCCGACGCGCGGAGAAGAGTGCGCGACAGGCGGCCTACGCGAAGCTGACCCAGGAGCAGAAGCGTTCCCTAGATGCCGTTGCATATGAGAATCAAGGTGGCGTCGCGCCGCCTGGCACCCCGGATGATGAACAGTCCAAGGCTCGGCAGGCCGCGATACAAGTGCCGATGGGGCAAGTGGTCGCGCAACTCACCATGTACTTCTGGAAGCGCCTGTTCTCGCCCGACTACGAACAATCGCTGTGGAGGCCCGCGCTTAAACGCGTCTTCCCGCACAAGGCTATCACACGGCCTGAGGTCGCCCGCCATTTGGAGGCAATCTATCAATGCCGCAATCGGATCGCCCATCACGAGCCTGTCTATGGGCGCCGCCTACGGGAGACCGAAGCGGCGTTCGATTTCGTTGCCCGGCATCTTGGCGTGCGCGGCATCGACGGAGCGACGCCACTGGAGAAGTTGCTTCAGCCGGAGATGGCCGAACTGCACGATCGAGCGGAAGCCATGCGTGGGCGGATCCAAGCCTTGCAAGGGGAGACCAATCAAACGCCCCAACTGCGCTGCGAATCTAGCGAAGACCGGTCCAGCACCAACGAGCAATAGTGGCGACCGCTACAGTGTTCTTGACAACGTCGGATATCCCATCAAGGTCCCTGGGTGAAGTCGGCCAACGGTACACACACGAGCCGACGCTCCTTTCGGCAGCCGCTAACGGCCATAGCGAGATCTTCCCCGAGGCTCAGTGCGTCAGCGATGGTAAATGGTGCGTCTTTTTTCGCGACGGTCGAGAAGTGTGGGGTTGCAACTCGCTTTACGCGGCGGCCCACTTTGACTGCCTTTCGGATGGGGAATGGATTCCTTAGACTCGCCCTGTGGCAAGCCTTATTACCTCTCGTGAGTCACATTACGACGTACAAATTCACCGCTTCCAGACCTCGCGATGCAAAAGACTCTCTCCGTCATCCTTCTTTTTGCCGCATGGCAGGCTTCCGCTAGTCAGTCTGCCAAACGAGAGGAACACATGGGGATAGATGAGCAAGGCAAACTAGTGTTGTGCGTGGATGGCCTGGCTTATGACCTCATCTACAGATCCGGCTTTCGTATTGTTGACCCCCGTTGGATTCCAGCTTCTGATACGTCGCCTGCACGCATGCTGAAGTGTGTCGATCAAGCGCCGGAGCAGGCAAGCAAAGAGCCGCCACGGGACAAGCAGTGAAACGCCGAGAGCCTAAAGCGTCGACGGCATTGGAGGTCCCAAACCACAAGGTGGTGTACGGCATCCGTCAGCAAGTGGCCGACCTCCGGCGCTACGTCGAGACGCCATCTGACGAGGCGGTGGCGGAGACTCTTGACGCGCTAGACGCTTGGCTCAAGCTGCTCGCCGCTGAAGATCCAGTTCCCCTCGCCGACATGGAGCGCGCGCAGGCCTTGGTGGACGGCCAGCTGACCGGGCTCATCCTCGGCGGTGTTTTGGACGCAGGGCAGCTACGCCAATGGGACAAGTCATTGGCCAACGTTGGGATACTGTTGCCGACATTACACGGGCTCGCCATTTGCTGATACCTCCAACTACGCGACCGGTGAATGGCTACTGGCCACTCGTCACGCTCGAGAGGCGAGCATCCTTGCCTCCGGCCGCCTCAGCCAGTGCCGAACCTGTTCGCGGCGCTCCGATGCCATTTTGCGACCGAATGTGGCTGCCACGAGCGGCCCTGTCGAAAGCTCTGCAATGAGGAATTCGGTCACAAGTAGCGGGTGGGGTGTGTATCAGCAGAAATTGCGGCTACGGGTATCCAAGGCTCCGAGCATCATGGACAGGTCAACGGCCCTCTGCGCGACGAGGTGCTTCACGTCGCCATCGGCTTGCCACTGTCCATAGATTCCGATTAGTGACGCCCCAAGGAACTCCTTGCGGAATTTCTCCAGGATGCTGGGCCAAACGATCACGTTCACCGTGCCGGTTTCATCCTCGAGCGTCATAAACATGACGCCATTTGCCGTCCCCGGTCGCTGGCGCACCGTCACCAAGCCGGCGCAGCGGGCGATCTGCCTGTCTGAATAGGCCGATAGTATTGCCGCTGATTCGAAACGCTGCGCGGCCAGTCTGCCGCGAAGCAGAGAAAGCGGGTGGCGCCGCAACGTCAGTCCCATCGTGCGGTAATCCGCAACGATGCTCTCCGCCTCTGTTGGCGATGACAGGGAAGGGGCATCCTCGGTTATTGTCGTCGGGCGCAAGAGATCCTTGTCCGGCACCGCAATGCTCGCTTGCCACAGCGCCTGCCGGCGATCGCCCGCCAGACCTTCCAGTGCATTGGCCGCGGCCAGCACCTGAAGGTCGTGCCGATCGAGCCGGGCGCGGCGCGCCATGTCACCGACGGAGGCGAAAGGCTGCACCGCGCGCGCCTCGACGATGCGGCGCGCGGCATCCTGGCGCATGCCTCTCACCAACGATAAGCCGAGTCGCACTGCCGGCGGCGGGCCGCCTTCCAGCGCGGAGTCCCAGTCGCTGATCGTGACGTCGGCAGGCAACGTCTCGATGCCGTGACGACGTGCGTCCTGGATCAGCTGCGAGGGGGTGTAAAACCCCATCGGCTGGCTATTGAGCAGAGCGCAAAGGAAGGCCGCTGGCTCATGGCATTTCAGCCAGGCGCTTGCGTACACGAGCAGCGCGAAGCTGGCCGAATGGCTCTCCGGGAAGCCGTACTCGCCGAACCCTTGAATCTGTTGAAATATGCCCTCGGCGAACTCACGGTCATACCCCCGCTCCAGCATGCCCGACACGATGCGTTCATGGTAACCGCCCAATCCGCCTTTGCGCTTCCACGCCGCCATTGCCCGGCGCAGCTGGTCCGCTTCCCCGGCTGAAAAGCCCGCGGCCAGCATGGCAACCTGCATCACCTGCTCCTGAAAAATCGGCACGCCCAACGTCCGGGACAATGCCTTCTCCATGGCCGGACTGGGATAGGAAACCGGTTCCTTTCCTTGCCGCCGGCGCAGGTAGGGATGGACCATTCCGCCTTGGACTGGGCCTGGGCGCACGATGGCCACCTCGATCACCAGGTCGTAGAAAGTACGCGGCCGCAGCCTGGGCAGCATCGACATTTGCGCCCGCGATTCGACCTGAAAGACACCCATCGAATCGGCGCGGCACAGCATCTCGTACGTCTCAGGGTCCTCGGCAGGGATGTCCTGCAGTTCAAAAACCTCACCGCGCTGCGCAGCCACGACATCCAGCGCGCGCCGAATGGCCGACAGCATCCCCAACGCCAGCACGTCGACCTTGAGCAAGCCCACGGCGTCCAGGTCGTCCTTATCCCACTGGATGACACTGCGATCCGGCATCGCCGCGTTCTCGATCGGCACAAGCCGTGACAGCTTGCCGCGCGCCAGCACGAAGCCGCCAGAATGCTGTGACAGATGTCGCGGAAAGCCCAACATCTGGACGGTCATCGCGGCCCAGCGCTGGGTCAGCTCGCTTTCCATGTCAACGCCGCTCTCGGCAAAGCGCTTGAGCAGGTCGGCTTGGCTATCGAACCAATGGTGAGACTTCGCCACCAGGTCGACGATGGCGGGATCGACACCTAAGGCCTTGCCAGCTTCACGTAGCGCCCCGCGCGGCCGGTAGGTGGATACCGCGGCCGCCAACGCGGCGCGGTCGCGTCCGTATTTGCGGTACAGGTACTGGATCACCTCTTCGCGGCGCTGGTGCTCAAAGTCGACGTCGATATCGGGCGGCTCACCACGCTCCTTGGAAATGAAGCGCTCGAACAGCAAGTTGCCGCGCGCTGGATCGACCTCCGTAACGCCAAGGCAGTAGCACACCGCCGAGTTGGCGGCCGAGCCGCGCCCCTGACACAGGATGCCGTTGGAGCGAGCGAAGCGAACGATATCGTAGACAGTCAGGAAGTAGGGCTCGTAGGCCATGTCGCGGATCAGCGCGAGCTCGTGCTCGATCTGTTCCTGCACCGTGTGCGGAATGCCCAACGGAAAGCGACGGTGGGCACCGATATAAGTCTCGCGCCGCAGATAGTCTGTGGGCGTGGTGCCGTCCGGGATCACCTCGTCGGGATACTCGTAGCGCAGCTCATCCAGTGAGAACTGGCACAGGTTCGCGATATGGACCGACTCGGTTAGCAGCCGGCTGGGGTAAAGGTTCGCCAGTCGCAGGCGCGAGCGCAGATGGCGCTCCGCATTGGGCATCAGCGCGTAGCCGCAATCACCGACTGGCTTGCCGATCCGAATCGCGCTGAGCACGTCCTGCAGCGGCTTGCGCGAGCGCACGTGCATCACCACGTCGCCGGTGGCCACCAGCCGAAGATGGTTCGCTGCTGCCGCCTCGTACACGGCGGCACGATGCAGGTCGTCGAGCGGGCGATGCAGCAGGCTGAGGCCCATCCATGCGCGGCCGGCAAAGGTCCGCGCGACCCACGCCGCCTGCGCGTGCAGGCGCTCCGGCGCCGTGCCGTACTCGGGGGTGAACACGATCAGGCAGTCGGGCAGGCCTCGTAGGTGCGCCGCATCGCCTTCTGGTGCCTCGAGGTCGCGTGGCGTCAGCCAGTAGCTGCCCTTGGCGGTGCGTGTTCGCCCCAGTGTAATGAGCTCGCATAGATTGCCGTAGCCTTCGCGATTGCGAGCTAGCGCAACGAACGACAGGGCAGGGCTGCCGTCCGCGTTCACGAGTCGGAACGAAGAACCCACCAACAGTTTCAGGCCATGCGTCTTTGCCTCAGTGTGCGCCCGGACAATGCCCGCCAGCGAACACTCATCCGTGATCGCCAGCGCGTGGTAGCCCAGTGCTGCGGCGCGTTCGACCAGTTCTTCGGCGCGAGAGGCACCCTCCAGGAAACTGAAATTCGAGCGGCACTGCAGTTCGGCGTAGCCGGGCAGGGCGCCAAGCTCGCCTGTGTTTGGAGAAGGCACGGTCGCCCCTAACCGAAGAGGCCGTGCAAATACCAGCGCACCGCGTCGCCGTCACGGCTGCCCAGGCGTTCCTGGTAGATCCAATAGTGACTGTGGTCGCCGCCCTCCGCGACGAAGTAATCACGGGTCACCAACTGGCCATCCCACCAGCCCGCCTCAATGCGCTCGGGTGGGGAAACAAGACGCAGCGGGGAGCCATAGAATGGGCGGTTGTTTCGAGTCAGCAGGGCCACCGGCTTGGCGAGCAGCCAGGCAGGCCGGGGCAGACCGGATGGCGGCGGCACCGGCGCGGCCGCTTCGGTGATGGGGACCCATGCGTTCGCGTGCTCCGGTCGGTAGTCGGCACGCGTCGCGGGTTTCAGGACATGCTCGGCACCCAGCCGCGCGACCAGCAGCTCCATCACGCGCGCGTGGTCTTCCGGCTTGCCGCCGGGCTCGGGAAAGAGCGTCTCACTCGGCGGCGCCATTGGCTGCACGTCGGTGACCGTCAACCGGACCGCGATCATGGCCGCCGCGACCTCCAGGCGCGCCAGCCGCTCGCGCAGCAGCCGCGTCAGGTGCTCGTCGTGCCAAGCCGGCTCGGCCAGCGCGATATCGATTTCCGTCGGCGCCAGCGCCTCTCGGCCGCGTTCGTGCTCGAGGGCCACGACAAAGCGGGTCAGCGCGAGCTGACGCGCCGTCAGCCAGCCGATCAGCTGCGCGATCAGGCTATTGGCGTAGGCGAGCGTGGCCTCCGCGTGCTCGATGCGGTCGGGCAACTCAACGCGAGCCGTGAAGGACGCAGGCGTCTGGAGCCAGTCGAATATTTCCGGTGCCTCACCCAGCGCGCGGTCGAGAGCGTCATTGATCGCATCGCCGCAACGGCGCTGCAGGCCTGCGCGGGCCAGTTGCCGGATCTGGCCCAGTGTTCGGCATCCCAAGCCATCGAACCAGTCACGATGTGCGCGCGCTGCTGGCAACAGGCCGGCCGGCAAAGACGCCAGTTGCCGGGCCAACGAGGCGGGCGACAGCGCCGTGCCGCCGCCCGCGGCGGCCAGCAGCCAGGCGCCCTGAGCAGTTGGGGCGCAGCCGAGCCAACAGGAGAACCCCATGGTCTCCACCGTTCGACGCATGCGTCGCCTCAGCTTGCGGATGCCGCCAAAAAGCCGAAGGCTCGCGTACACATCGATCAGCACCGCCGCTTCGTCGGCGGGTACGACGTGCGGGGAATACTGCAGCAGCGCGATGGCGACGCGGTTGAGGGTCTCCTCTTCCTTCGCTGGCGCGCGGTCGAAGAGCAGGGTGTTGGGTGCGATCGTCTGCACGCCACCGCGGCGCATCAGATGCCGCACACCACCGGCGCGAGCGCTCGGCGAAGCGTGGATGACCTTTTCCTGTTCGAGCACAACCGCCGGCAGCTCAATTGACCAGTTCGGCCGGAAGACTTCGAGGGGTAGCGACGGCAGGCGCAGGCAAATCCACAGGTGCTGCATGACGAGACAAGAGAATCGGTGATGGCTCCAGGGCGAGCCGGAGCGGCACCTCCTGTTGAGGCCCTCGGCGCTTAATAAACGTCAGATCCACGCCACCGGGCGCCGGTGCTATAGCCACGCGCAGTGGCGCTGGCGAACTATCGCGAGCGCAAGCAGAAGGGCGTACCAGACAGAAGAGCGTCTCGCTGGTCTGCGCCGCCAGATGCAAACGGCGCAACGACTCGCCCCGAACATGCTGCTGCCAGCACAACACCGCACCGCACGTGCCCGCGCGTAGCAGCTGCTCAGCGGCCCACAGCAGGTCGGCGGTCCGTTGCGGCCGGAGCCACAGCAGCCGGTCAGCCGGAATACCCCAATTCTCCCAAGCCAGCGCCTGGGGCGGATGGGGTGGGGAGAGCAGGGCGACCGGCCTTTCCCCTAGCGCCAGGAGGGCGTCTCGCAGCAAGCGAAGTTCGCCGACGCCTGGTTGCTGGACCAGCAGTTCCACCAGTGTGCCGAGGGGCCAGCCGCCCCCCGGCAGTTCTCCGGCGAGCGCCTTGTCTCCCGCAGCGATGGTGCGACCGGAGCCCCGTGCAAGCTGGGAGGCGCGCCAGAGAGCGGGATGGATAGTTTCGGGATCGGTGACTGGCATAGCAGGAGGTCCTGTTAACCAGTGTACTGTATATCCATACAGTGTGCATCCGGCGCAGTTGCCGCATGCAGGGCAGCGAGCCGATTGCGGAAGCTACCAAGTAGCTATCGGCTATCTCCGGCGGGGCAGGTGGGAAAGGATGGAACGCCTCCGCTCTTCCACCGGAGGGCGCGTAGTCCGCGGGCCGGTGGCCGCCAGGGTCGGAGCAATGCCGCTAATAAGAGTTAGCGGCATTGCCAACCGGCCGCAAAAAAGCCGCCCGCAGGCGGCTCTCTTGTCACTAAATCGAAGTCGCTTAGGGCAGCGCTACAGCCACAAGTGCATTCATACTTAGCCCGTGAACAGTTTCCAACAACGCGGCAACCGAAAGCTTCACAAATCCAAGAGAGTTTTTACCCATACCATCACCTTTACCCTTTCCGACATCCCAAGATGTCGGGTTGATTTTTGTCGTACAAATCAGCTTGGCAATACCAACGCCAAGGACAATCAGAAAGTAAATGGCTAAGTATGAGGCACCCAGTAGGGTCGAACTACCCACAGCCGCCCCTGACCTAAACAACCTCCGGAGCATTATGCCACACCTGCTCAGGTCGATGGCCCAGCCCGGAGGGGCGTTTTCTACAGTGATCTGCAATGGCGCGGAACATGAAAAAGCCGCTCGGAAGCGGCTTCGGTGGATGGGATATCGAAGTGTGGCGTTGTAGCTCATAAGGCGCGGCGCAACCTCCGCACAATCTTGTCGTTCGCAGGGACCGCGGAAGCCGTCCGCACGCCGACCTGGAAAGCCTGCTGCACCGCCTCATTCACAATACGACGCAGATGCGCTTCTGCCCCGCCGGCTGCCTTGAACCGCGCTTCCCGCGCTGCCCCGCCGGACACGACTGTGCCATCCGGCATTTCATACTTGCTGCACCAAGAATCCTTCATTTGGACGCTCCTTAGACGAAGGGTTGCCCGCACCACATGGCACGGGGAGGTAGCTTACCGGACCCGCAGCCATGGGCTCCATCCAAAACATTGAAACAAAATGTAACAAAGAACCTAAAAGGCACTTTTATGTGGATCGGCGGAAATCAGCGCGCTATACGACACATAGCGACAATCCCGTGGCTATCCTTCGCTGCCAGGTCGGCGCACACACCGAGACTTGCCATGAAAGACGACTGGCGCCTTTGCGTCATAATCGTGTTGGCCATGTGGTTGGCCCACGGCTGCAGCTTCTAAGACCCTACAGACATCGCCCCCTTGTTGGGGGGCGTTTTGCCTATCGGCCGCGCTAAAGCGGCCGGCTTTGTTCTTGATTTCTGTCACCGCTTGAACCGTTCAGCGGGGACGGCGCCGGGCCGCTTGATCTTGACCCAGTCGCGCGAACGCGTTCCGGCGGCATAGGCGCTGCCCGCGCGCTTGGCGACGATGCCCTCAAGGCTGAGGGCCAATGCCTGACGATACAGCCAGTTGCCGTCGTCCACCCAGTCCACGAAAAGCAGCGTCTCTCGGCAGCAGTCCAGAATGCGGCGCAGCGCCGCCTTGCGCTTCTCGATGGGCTGCGTGCGGATGTCCCGCCCACGATGTACCAGCAGGTCAAACGCGCAGTAGGCGACGTGGTGTGAGCCGGGCGGTTTGCCGCGGCGTGCCGATCGTCGGTGCAGCAACTCGAAGTTGCTGCGGCCGAATTCGTCCAGCACGCACACCTCGCCATCAATGATGCAGCCGGGCGCCAGGCTTGCCATCGCGGCCGCGACCTCGGGATACCAGGTCGTAGCATCGTGGCCATTACGGGTTTTCAGTTGGGCGGGGCTCGTTGCCGCCAGCAGCCGGTAGCCGTCGTACTTGATCTCGAAGTGCCATTCGCCGGTGGGGACGGTCTTGCGCTCACACAGCAGCATTGGCATGAGCTCGGCCAACGCTGGTGCCGGCGCCGCCGGCGCCCGGGGCACGGCTTACCCCTTGATATCGCGCGGATCGTTGCCGAAGCTGTTTCGCTCCCGGATGCGCCCGTCGCGGCCGTGGATGAACAGCTCGACCTTGTTCTGCTTCGCGCGCTCGGTGGCCGCCTTGATGGCTTCTTCCTGTGAGTCAAAGCGGGTAGCTGCCTGGCCACCGCCCTCGACCTCGACCGACCAGCCATTGCCGTCGGCCGGCACCACGTGGATATTGCCTGCCATTGCCGTCTCCGGAAGTGTGTTTGTTCCGTTGTAGGCCGGTCGGCCGCAGTCCGCTATCAGGTCACGTCTGACGGGTGTCCATATCCCAGTCGCCGTGCGCCAGCTCGGGCCGGTAGGCGATCCGAAATGGTGGGAATGCTTGGCCCGGCGAGCTGTCTTGCGCTCGAAAAAGAGCCGCACCCGGCCGACGTGCCAGGCATCGATTTCCTCCTGGGGTTCGGGGCCATCGAGCCTTGGCGGCGGTAACTGGCCGCTCGCGGCCGCCACGTAGTGCCCAGGAACCTGGGCCAGAATGCCGTTTGCCGCAGGCGCCGGCGCGGCGGTTGCAATGCGGTGCTGGCAGCCGTTGGCGCGTGCGCTGGTGCCCATGGGCGCCTCCGTTACCGGGGGGTGAAGCGCGCCGACAACGCGTCTACCACCACCGGGCGGGTAACCTTGAACCTGTAGCGACGCCCAT
Organism: Cupriavidus gilardii J11; assembly: GCF_007829435.1. Taxonomy (GTDB): domain Bacteria; phylum Pseudomonadota; class Gammaproteobacteria; order Burkholderiales; family Burkholderiaceae; genus Cupriavidus; species Cupriavidus gilardii_D. The sequence goes on along the minus strand of NZ_VLJN01000007.1, from coordinate 74,530 downwards.
ACAGCTCGAACGAGAGTGTGTCGCCGTCCAGGGAATCGCATCTAGGTGGCGTGTTTCCACGCCGGCGATGGGAACATCATCGTGTTCCCAACTCGTTGATTGATAACGAGTTTTCCGCAGTCGGCGAACCGAGATGGACATAATTATGGACTGAAAAACCACGCTTGGTCAACGCGCGCTCCGAGCAAGTCCAGTGCGAGCCATGGACAGCCAGCAGTAGCCAATGTACCCGAGCGCTCAACGTCACGAGGCCGGTTCATCTCCCTTTGGCAGGAACTCCTCGCGGGCGCGCTGCAGAAACCGCTTCATGGGCTCAGAGGGTTCGGCGCTGCGGCGCAGCAGGTAGGTGGACAGCATGGGCGGCGTGCCGGCCAAGGGGCGAACGGTTATGTCGGGGCGGTTCAGGGTCTGCACCTGCGAGGCAATGGCGAAACCTAGGCCATAACCGGCACCGACCAGAGTCAGCATCACGCCTAGGCTCGTCACCTGATCTACCAGCTTGAGCGGCTTGGACGCACCTTGAAGCACCGCCTGGATCTGGTGGTGGCAGCCCGATCCCGCGTCCGGATGGCACAGTACCAACGGAAACTTCAAGGCTTCATCCAATGGCACTTCCGCGTGCGCCAACAAGGGGTGGCGCACGGGCACGATCACCGACAGAGGATCGGTCCACACGGGCTCGGCGACAAGGCCTTCGCTCACCGCGTCCGACAGCGCAAAACCGATGTCCAGCAGATCGTTGTGCAGGCCCTTGAGCTGCTGCGCGAAAGGCAGCTCGAAGACGCGAATCTCCAGTTCGGGCTCTTCCTCGCGGCTGCGCGCCAGCAAGGTGGCAATGTGGGGCTGCGCCAAGCTGTCGCAGATGGCGATGCGCAGATAACCCTGATAGCCCTGCGCCGCCGCCTTTGCGGCACTCACCGCCTGCTCCACGGTGGCCAGCACGCGCCGGCACTCACCGAGGAACACTTGACCGGCCCAGGTCAGTCGCGTCTGGTGCGCGCTGCGGTCGAACAACTGCACGCCGAGCGTGGCTTCGAGATTTCGCATTGCGCGCGACACAGGCGATTGTTCTACGCCAAGGCGCTCGGCCGCTCGCGCGAAATGCAGTTCTTCCGCGACCGCAACGAAATAGCGCAGTAGTCTGAGTTCCAATGCGGCCTCCTGTTTGCCTCGTTCCTGGCCTGCGTCCACCTCATGCGGATTGCGCCTCGCTTTCTCCTTCGATGATTGGCAAGAGGTTCCGGCGTTGCATGCTTGCCTATTCGGATAGGCAGATCGCATCCGAAAATTACGGAGGTTGAGGCGGAACGCTACCTGGCCGAAGACCTGAGAACCTCAATCGCCGCGACGCTGCACTACCGCCTGATCCACAGGTTCAGTTCAATCAATTCCCGGGTTGCAGCTCCACACGCACCTCGCGCGATTTGCCGGCCCGTTCCAATGACAAGACCACCACATCGCCGACCTTCCTCTCGTCTAGCCGCGCGAGCAGCTTGGCCACATCGTCCGTCGCCTGGCCATCAACATCGATGATGCGGTCGCCCGGCACGATGCCTTGCGGCGTGACTTCGACACCCGCGAGGCCGGCCTTGTGCGCTGCCGAACCAGGGGTAACACGCAACACGAACACGCCCTTGCTTCCAGTCAGCGCCAGCAGGCGCTGATTGAGCTGTTCGTCCACCTCAATGCCCAGCGCCGGACGGATGTACTTCCCGGTCTTGATGAGTTGCGGGACTACGCGCATGACGGTGTCCACCGGCACGGCGAAACCAATCCCGGCCCAGGCGCCGGAGGGGCTATAGATCGCCGTGTTGATGCCGATGAGCCTTCCTGCCGAATCGAGCAGCGGCCCACCGGAGTTGCCAGGGTTGATGGCGGCGTCGGTCTGGATCAGGTGATCGATGGCCGGGCCGCCCGCTTCTCCGGGTAACGAGCGGTCGAGCGCGGAGACAATGCCGGTGGTGAGCGTCCAGTCCAGGCCGAAGGGGTTGCCGATAGCGAACACCTTCTGACCCACCTTGAGGTCGGCACTGGTGCCGACCGGCACGGCCGGCGGGCGCTTGACGCCGATCTTGAGCACAGCGATGTCGTGCGCGGGGCTCGTCCCCACCAGTGCGGCCTGGTAGTCGCGGCCGTCGGCCAGTTTGACGGTGGCTTCGGACGCGCCCTGGATGACGTGGAAGTTAGTGACGACGTGGCCGGCGTCGTCCCAGATGAAGCCCGAGCCAGTGCCGCGCGGCACGGAGAAGACGTTGCGCGTCCAGACATCGCGTACCAATTGTGCGGTAGTGATGTAGACCACCGAGGCGCGCGATTTCTCGAACAGTTCGATGGTGGCTTTCTCGTCCGCCGCCAGATCGCCACGCGCCGTCACAGTGCGTTCTGCCGCCTCGCGCGGACTGAACCAGGCCTCGATGGCGGGCAGGAACTGCCACAGCAGCATGAGCGCGGCAATACAGGCGGTGATGAAGAGCCAGCGCCGGACGAAGTGGTCCGGCGCGGGACGTTGGTACGGGTCGGGGTAGGCCATGAGAAGTCTCCTGTTGATAGGCAATCAGCGCCACAGCCCGCTCGGGCGCCAGCGCGGTGGGCGCGGCGTCAAAGCGGATTCCGGCAAGAAATGGGGCGCGTGGAGTGGCAACGCCGATGCTGGCCCAGACGCCAACGTCAGTAGGCGTGAGATGCGTTCTTGCGTGGCCGGATGCGTGCGCAACCAGGAGGGTTCGGGATTGCCCCATCCCGGCCACAACCAGGCACGCCAGGAGCGGCTGGCCAGCTCGATTTTCGCCAGCGCGGACGCAAGCCCCTGCGGGTCGCCAGTCAGTTCCGCAGCGAGGCGGTCAGCGTCGAACTCACGCACGCGAGACAAGCCGAGCTGTGCGAGCAGGGCCAGCTGGGGCGATGCGGCCAATAACAATAAACCAGGCCAATAGACCTCCGCCGCGCCAACCAGCAGCGCGGGCAGGCTCAGCAGGATCGCGATCTGTCCCATAAGGGCCAGCAGGCTCGTGAGGCGACTGACGGAATCCGCCAGCCCCATGACGCGCAGATCCTCATTGGTGATGTGCGCGATCTCGTGCGCGAGCACACCCGCCAGCTCGCGTGGGCTCAGGCTGCGCAGCAGGCCATCGGTGAGGGCGATCGATGCCTCCTGCTTCGATCCGGTGGCGAAGGCGTTGACGACGGCACTGGGCACATAGTGCGGCACCGGCGTGGCGGGCAAACCGGCACGGGCGGGCAGCTCGCGCAACAGGGCCCACATCTCGTGGGCTTCTTGCGGGTGCAAGGCCCGTACGCGGTACAGGCGCAAGCTCAGCGCCGACGCGGCTACCGGTTCCAGCAGCAACGCACCTGCAACGGCAAACAGCGCGAGCCACAGGCCGCTTTCCCCGAACAGCAGGCTTCCTGCGGCGGCTGCGATCCCGACCAGGGTCAGGACCAACAGCCCGGTCTGCAGGCGGTTGAGCCAGCGGTGTTGCAACAGCGCCGTCCGCGGATCACTGGGATGATGACGGGTCATGCTCAGAGGTCTCGGCGGCGCGGTCGCCGCGCTCGCGCAGCAGCCAGTAGGTCGCACCCAGAGCCAGCGTGGCGCCTGCCAGCGCGGCTATCTTTGCTGGGCTCGCCTCGGGGTCAAGGATCACGAACTTGCGCGCCAGCGCGATCAGACCGATGAGGATCACGGTCTTGACCTGGATGATGCTGTCCCGACGCAGCGCCACGCGCACGATGGAATGCTTGAACTCCATCGCGATCAAGAGCGTCATGATCATGCCGAACACACTCTGGAATACCTTGTGATCCAGGGGATTGAAGGCATTGAGGACCAGCAGCGTAAAGACGATGGCGATGAGCTGGAACAGCGACACCACGACGATGACGGCAATTACCGCCGACAGAACGAGGGCGACGACCTGCTCGAAGCGCTCGTATAAACTCATGATGGCCCATTGGCCACGGAAGACCTGAAATGGATTGCGGCCTGTTGACTTCATGCAGATGGACTCCCTGCGACATTGCCGCTGTCGAGACGGCGGCGCATCGCACTGATGTTTCGTTCGACGAGCTCGGCCGACATGCCAAGCGACGACATCACTTGTTCCGCCAGCCCAAGGCCTGCGGCAAAGGATTGCTGGTACACACGCACGTTGGGCATCGCGCGAAATGCATCGGCCGCGGTCGTACTTCTGCATGACACCCACAAGGTCAGCGCCGGACGGCGCTCGGCAATCGCCTGGGCGATGCGCAGCACTTGCTGGGCATGGGCGAACGTGAGCACCACCAGACGCGCTTGCGCCAACCCGGCAGCCAGCAGGGTATCGGGCCGACTCGCATCGCCATGGAACATCGGCACGCCGGCGGCACGCTCGGCCTCTACCTTCTGCTCGTCTGCTTCCAGCAGCAGATGCGCCACGCCGGCGTGGCGAAGAATCTCACTGACGGTCAGGCCAAGCTCGCCCGCGCCGCAGATGATGACGTGGTCTCGAAATCGCGCTGTCTGCGCGGTGATCTCAACTTCTTCAGCCTGGGGTGGCTGAATGACGCCGCCGGTGCGGCTCAAGAACCGGGCAAGTACATCGTGATGGCGGATCAGCAGCGGTGCCAAGGCCATGCTGAGCACCAGCGCGACCAGCATGGGTTGTACGACGGTCGCGGGAATCAGATGCTGCTGCAAGACCATGCCCAACAACAGCAGGGCGAACTCGCCGCCATGCCCCAACGCTATGCCCGTGCGCCAGGCATCGAGGGCGGACAGGCGCGTCGCCCGCAAGGCCAGGGTGTTGAGCCCGATCTTGACCGGTACCAGCACTGCCAGCCACGCGAACACCGCCAGTGGTGCCGAAAGAATCTGCGCTCCGTCCAACTGCAGGCCGATGGTCACGAAGAACACCCCCGACAACACATCGCGAAACGGTTTGAGGTGGCTTTCCATGTGGTGACGGAAGTCGCTCTCGCCCAGCACCATGCCGGCCAAAAACGCACCCAGGGCGGCGGATACGCCGACCGCGTGTGCAGCAGCGGCGGCAGCCACCACCACGCACAAGGAAACCAGCACGAAGGATTCTTCGTGGCCCTGCCGCGCCACCCAGCCCAGCAGGCCATGCAACAGACGACGGGAGGCGAGGGCCGCTGCCGCGAACAACATCAGCACGCCCAACACTTCGAGCAGCACGCTCTCGATCTTCGGCGACTCGCCGCGCGCCCAGATCGCCAGCAGGGCCAGCAGGGGCACGCTGGCCAGGTCCTGAAAGACCAGCACGGCGATGGCGCTGCGGCCGTGGCGGGTGGTGAGCTCGCCTTGGTCGGCCAGCTGTCGGCTGACCAGCGCCGTGGACGACATGGCCGCCGCAGTGCTGAGCAACGCAGCGCGCTGAACTGGCTGTCCCAGCCACATCAACATCAAGGTCAGTGGCGTGGCGACAGCGATCATCTGCAAGCTGCCGGCCGCCAATACGGTTTTACGGGAAAGCCAGAAGTGCCCGAGGGAGAACTCCAGCCCAACCATGAACAGCAGCAGGGCCACGCCCAGCTCGGACAGAAAATCAAGCGCTTCTCCCGGCGCGACTACACCGCTGACCGACGGGCCCAGCAAGGCGCCGACGGCGAGGTAACCCAGCAAGGCGGGTACTCTGAACGCCGCCGTCGCCACATCCGCGAGGCTGCATGCCGCCAGCAGGATCAGGGTGGCGCCGAGCAAGTCCTGCATCGGTCAGCGCCCCACCTGTGCAGATGCCCAGCGCACGATGTCCTGCGCGCCCAAGGCGCCAGCCTGACGCCCGATCTCCCGCCCACCCTGGAACAGGGCGAGCGTCGGAATGCTGCGGATGCCGAACTGCGCGGCCAGGTGGGGTTCTGCCTCGGTATTGACCTTGGCCAGCCTGACCCTGGGTTCGAGCTGGCGCGCCGCTTGCTGGAACTGCGGGGCCATCATCTTGCACGGCCCGCACCAAGGTGCCCAGAAATCGACCAACAGTGGCAGGTCGCTGCGCTCCACGTGGCGCGAGAACGTCGCCGTGGTCAACTCGATGGGTTCGCCCGTGAACAAGGGCTGCTGGCAGCGGCCGCAGTTGGGATGTTCCGATAGCTTCGCAGTCGGTACGCGGTTGATGGACTGGCAATGCGGACAGACGAGGTGAAGATCATTCTTCATGGTTCGCCTCCTTGGACCACAGTGAGGCTGCCGCGCTTCGGGTCACAGACAATGCCGACCAATCAACGCCTTGGAGCCAATCGTTCCCGTCTTTGCTTACTCCGGCCTCTTCCAAATGAGCAGCGATAAACGCTTCGGCCTGCATCAGCCACCTTTGGACAGTATCTTCCTTACTAGGAATCAGCAGGATTTCAGAGACGCTGCTGGCATCCAGCCCGTCCACACGGAGAAGCAGAAAAACGCGCCGCCACAAACGCGGCATGTCCTTCAGCAGGTCGAATGCAAAAGCGAACTCGCTCGACCGATCAACTAGCTCCTCCTGTTCCGCGATCGTTGCGGCATCGGGATGCTGACTGTCAGCGATAATATCGGCCAGCCTGAGTGTGTCATCGGGCTGATAAAATTCGAAGATTTCCTCTTCCACCATGGCCTCGGCCACGTCCTGGGCATCCGCTTCGACCGGCGCGTCCAGAGAAACGAATTCGCCAAATTGCCGGCTGCTTGCCACTTCGTTATCCAGGACGGCGAACAGATGCTTCAAAAGACCGGTGTAAGCCTCTTTTTCCCCCGGCACGGATTGCCATTCCACCTCAGCTCGGACAATCGCTTCATCCACCACGTCGCGCAGCGTCGGATAATCGCGCGGTAAATCGCCGACGGCCCGCAGATAAGCCAGCTCACGCCTTGCGACAGCCTCAAGTTTCGACAGTAGAGGCATTCGGGTCTCTTTGGCCTCATGGGCGGCTGACGCGGGTTTTGCAGCAATTCGCACCTTGAGCTCGCGCAAGCGCTCGCGTCGTGCTTTGCGCTTGATTTGATCCTGAGCATGCAGCCGGTCAAAATGCTTCTTGGCCTGACGGAACAACGACTGTGCGAGCATCTGCGCGAGGGGCGTCAGCTCGTCATGTGATGCAGTAACGCTGACAATCTTTTTGCCGGGCAGGTGCATATAGCCACTGGCCAGAAATTGCCGCTTGATCTTGTCGCGATCAAGGACGATTTGAAGTTGCGCTGAATCTTTAGTGTGTTTGTCGAGCAATGGCTTGAGGGCGTGCTCGATCACATTTCCCAAAGCTCTCTGCCATGGTTCATGAAACTCTTTGTCGATAGCTCGAAATCTATATTGAATCTGCATGCATGACTCCTTTGATGTCATTTCTATGGAGGCACGAACCGAAAATGCTCATATCCATAGAATCTAGTTTGACCCGCTCTTATCCCTGGCGCGTTTTGCGAAGACGCCAACTCAAGAACAAAAGCGTGACACCATAGACTGCCGCATAGAAGCCCAACAGCCAGCCTGCGGCCACGAATGACTCGACCGGACGGGTAAAAAATATCCACAAGACGATAGCGCCAAGGATAATCGAGAGCAGTCCACTGACGGCAAGCCAGATTTCACCCTTGATTTCCCGACGCAGCCGAACGGCGGCGGATATCTCCAGCACACCGGTGAAAATCGCCCAGAAGCCCACGCTAGCCCATAAAAAAGAAGCCAAGACTATCGTGGCGACCCAAGGAGCAACCAGGACGACGACGCCCGTAAGTATGCCGACAATGCCGCTGAACAGCAGCCAGCCCCAGCGCTCTTTTTTCTGGATATGGCGCACCGCTGCAAACAAGTTGAACGCGCCATTGACCAAGGAAAATGCGCCGAACATGATGGTCATGGCCAACAGAGCCGATTGTGGCATCCAGAACGCGAGGGCTGCAAAAATCAATGCCAAGACACCGCGCAGCACAAAAAGCCACCAATTTTGGCTCAGCGAACACAGTGCTTTGGTGGGGTCATCCGCATTGGAATTGGCGATGGTGTCTGTGTTCATGCAATATCTCCTAAAGATCTACAAAATAAAAAATCAAACACTCATGGGACAAGAGAGGGGGCGCGACGCGCCCCTCTTACGCCCTATCCAGCGGTTTCAGGACAACTTGGACAGCTTTGCCTTGATTTCATCGAGCCAGCCTTTTCCGCCGCCTCCCCCAGCCGTCTTTTGCTTGACTTTCTTGAGTTCAGCATACAGGGGCTCAAAGTCCTTCTTCTTTCCATAGCCCAGCAGTTCTGCCATTTCCAACTGCTGCCGCGCTTCGTTCAATAATGTCTCCAGGCGCTCATTGGACGCTTCGCTCCGCTGACCATCTTCTACCAAGGTCTCGGCGCGCTTCAGGAGCAGCTTCGCACGCAGGACGGGCAGCGGAAGCACGCTGCGCTCCTCGACCAGCGTACTGAGCGCTGACTGCAGCGCGGCTTTGGCTTCTTCGATCTTGCCCTGATCGATCAGCGGCACGACTGCCTTCACGGCTGCGGGATAGGACGCCAAAGGGATGTTGGTGACCGTGATCACGATTTCACTGGCCAGCAAAGCCAGCACGTGGCGAGCCTGTTGCACCTCGCCATGTTTGAGGGCATCCAGCGCCTCGTCGGTCATCGCCTCAATGGTTTCCGTGTTGGCGAACAAGTCGTGCACGATGGTGCGCACATCAACGCCAGCCAGGGCGAGCGTGGGTTCGCGCGCAACGATCAGCTCCAGCTTTCCCGTCACTTCGGCCAGCGTTGCCAATGCGCGTGCAGTGTCCTTGCCGTCAAGTGCGGCCAGCGCTGATTTGGTCAGCGACAAGGCCGAGACTGCCTCATCGAGGACTTGTTTACGTTTGTCTGCCGCCTGCGAGTCCGTTTCTTTCTGAACCTCAGGCTGTACCTCCGTGACGACTTCAGGCTTGGACTCTGGACTGACAGGAAGGCTGCTTACCGCGGCCTGTTCGTTTATTCCTTCGTTCGTCGCATTGGGATTCGGTGTTTGCTCATTCATGGTGATATGCCTCGTATGAGATAGTGAAAATAGGCGAATCTATTGGGGCTGAATGCGAACATCGCGAGACTGACCGACAGAGCAGTCAGCCCCTTCATCACCTCAAAACAGATTTTGGATGCGCGTCTTCAACTCGTCGAACCATCCCTTGCCGCTTTTGCCACCAGCCGTCTTTTGCTCAATGGACTTCACCTGATCGAAGATGGGTTTGAAATCCGCCTTCTTGCCATAACCCAGGATCTGCGCCATCTCGATCTCCGTGCGCACGGACGACAGCAAGGTGCTGAGCTCCTCGTTCTGCTTGGCATCGCGCTTGTCGGTCTCGGCCAGCTTTTCAGCTTTTGCCATCGCGGCTTCAGCCCGTAGCATGGGCAGAGGAAAGGCGACCGAGGTCACCACCAGCGTGTTCAGTGCTCGGGCGAGTTCCGCCTTGGCGTCGTCGATCTTGCCGCTGTCGATGAGCCGTGCGGCCGACTTGATCGCTGCCGGGTACGTTGCCATCGGCAGGTTGTCGGTTTCGATCACGATTTCGCTGGCCAGATTGGCGACGATGGGCCGGGCCTTTTGCACCTCGCCATCACCCAACAACTCCCGAGACAACTTGACCGCTTTCTTCACCGATTCCACGTTGGCGTGGATATCGTGGGTGATGACGCGTACATCGACCGGCGCCAAAGCAAGTTTGGCGTCGCGTGCCAATACCAGTTCCAGCTTTCCGCTGGCCAGTTCCAGCGCAGCGAGCGCCTCCTTGGTCTTCTTTGCATCAAGGAGTGTCAAAGCCTCCTGGGTCTTGGTGAGCGCCGTGATGGCGTCCTGAGTGAGCTCAGCACGCTTTTTTTCGGCTTCCCGGGCGGCCTTGTCATCTACCTGTGGCTGCGCCGCCTTGGATGCGGCAGAGGGTGCTGCAGCACCTGGGCTAGAACCTGCCGCCGATTGGGCCTGAGCCGGTCCGCTCAGTCCGACGACGACCGCCAGGGCAAGTGCGGAGAAGGTGTATTGTGGCTGTTTGATATTCATGATCTTGGGCTCTTGATTGAAGTTAGTTGACTGAGATTTCAATCTGTTTCGGTTTGGCTTGCTCGGCCTTGACAAGCCGCACTTCCAGCACGCCGTCTTTCATGGAAGCCGTCACCTTGGTCGGATCAACGTTGTCAGGCAAGACAAAGCTGCGCACAAAGCGGCCATACGCACGTTCGATGCGGTGGAACTTCTTGCCCTGCTCCTCTTTTTCCAGTTTGCGCTCGCCGCTGATGGTGAGCACACCGTTTTCCGCGCTGACGCGCACGGCATCCTTGGGGACCTCCGGCAGATCCAGCTTGAGGAGGAATGCGTTCTCATCCTCGCTGATGTCCGCCATTGGTGCCCAGTCCGCCGTGGTCATGGCTTCGTTGCCGGTACGGGCGCCCTGTCGCTGGGGTATTCGTCCGAACATCGTCGCCAGGCGGTTTTGCAATTCATCCAGTTCCCGGAAGGGGTCCCACGGAGTCAATGCAGACATATCGGTTCTCCTTGAACAATGCGGACGAATTGGATGACGCACTGAACAGAGCCGTCGGCTTACTCTGAATAGCGCCTACTACTTTTCGTTTCCATCAAGAACAAGTCCTTGGGTCAATTGAAGGATGTCGTTCTCGTCGAGCGTTTCCCGCGCCAGCAGTTCGCGCGCACAACGCTCCAGCACCGAGCGGTTGGTGTCGAGGATCCGGTAGGCGCGCTCGAACACGCCCATCACGATGTCGCGGATGGCCTGATCGATGCGCGCCTGGGTAGATTCGGCCACCCGGCAGCCGCCGTGGGCCAGTTCCGGTGTATCGAGAAAGCGTGGCCGCTGCGCCTCGAAGGCGATGTAGCCCAGTCCTTCGTCCATGCCAAAGCGGGTGATCATGTCGCGGGCAATGTCGGTGGCCCGTGCGAGGTCATCGGCAGCCCCGGTGGACAGCTCGCCGAACACGAGCTTCTCGGCCGCACGACCGCCCAGCAGCACGGCGATCTTGTGTTCCAGATCGGCGCGCGTCATCAGGAAGCGGTCTTCGGTGGGGCGTTGCAGCGTGTAGCCCAGCGCGCCGATGCCGCGCGGGATGATTGAGATCTTGTGCACGGGGTCGGTGCCGGGCAGCGCCAGCGCCACCAGCGCATGGCCCATCTCGTGATAGGCCACGGTTTCCCGCTCCTTGGGATTGAGCACTCGGTTCTTCTTCTCCAGGCCCGCCACGATGCGCTCGATGGCGGCGGTGAAATCCTGCAACTCCACGGCGGACGCTTTGCGCCGGGTCGCGGCCAGCGCGGCCTCGTTGACCAGGTTCGCGAGGTCTGCACCCGAAAAGCCCGTGGTCAGCGCAGCCACCTGTTCGAGATCGATATCCTGAGCCAGCGTCACCTTCTTGACGTGGACTTTCAGGATGTCCAGCCGTCCCTTCTTGTCGGGCCGGTCCACCAGCACCTGACGGTCGAAGCGACCGGCGCGCAGCAGCGCCTGGTCGAGGATTTCGGGGCGGTTGGTTGCGGCGAGGATGATCAGCCCGACCGAGCTGTCGAAGCCGTCCATCTCCGTGAGCAGCTGGTTGAGGGTCTGCTCGCGCTCGTCGTGGCCGCCGATGGGGCCGCCGACGCCGCGCGCGCGGCCCAGCGCATCGAGCTCGTCGATGAAGATGATGGCCGGCGCCTGCCCGCGGGCCTGCTCAAACAGGTCGCGCACGCGCGCTGCACCCACGCCGACGAACATCTCGACGAACTCCGAGCCTGAGATGGAAAAGAACGGTACCCCGGCCTCGCCCGCCACGGCCTTGGCCAGCAGGGTCTTGCCCGTGCCGGGCGGGCCAACCAGCAACACACCTTTCGGGATGCGCGCCCCGAGCCGTCCATACTCCTGCGGATTCTTGAGGAAATCGACGATCTCAACCAACTCCGCCTTGGCTTCATCGACGCCAGCGACATCGGCAAAGGTCACGCCAGTGTTCTTCTCCATGAATACCTTGGCACGGCTCTTGCCGATGCTCAGGAAGCCACCCATGCCCTGCTTCTCGGCGAAGCGGCGGAACAGGAAGAACCAGACGCCGAAGAAGGCCACCGCCGGCAGAATCCAGGAGAGCACATCACGTAGCCAGGTGCTTTCCACCACCCGCGCATAGGGCACGTCGTACTTGGACAGCCGCTCGGCCAGGTCGGGTTCGACACGGGTGGCCACGATGGTGGTCTTGCCCCGGCTGTCCGGCGATTTCAGGCGCCCGGTGACCGTGCGGTCCGACACCAGCACTTCGGCGACGCGCCCCTCGGCCAGCGCCTTCTCGAATTCGCTGTAGGGCACGGGCTCGACGGTCTTGGCCGCCTGCCAGTAGTTCTGCAGCGTCAGCAGCAACAGGCCGGCGACGATCCAGTAGCCCATGTTCCATTGATCTTTCTTTTCCATGGGCAATGTTCCTCGCAAGTCGTGTCGCTAGAGAATGGGGGTGAACAGACGGGCCACCCCGTCGCGCAAGCGGATGGCCAGCGGGCGGGCGCGCAACGCCTTCGCCGATATCTCGCCCGACGCATCACGAGCGGCATCAAAAAGGGATTCCAGCCGCGTAGACAGCGCGGTGTCGTACACCTCCACATTGAACTCGAAGTTCAGGCGCAGGCTGCGCGCATCCCAATTGGCCGAACCCAGGCAGCACCACTGGCCGTCTATCAGCATCAGCTTGCTGTGGTCGAACGGGCCAGGCCGTTCGAAGATGCGTACACCGTGCTCCAGCACCTGCCAGTAGTGGGCGCGCGCGGCCCATTGCACCGTGGGATGGTCGCCGTTTGCGGGCGTCAGCACCTCGACGCGCACGCCGCGCAACGCGGCCGTGCTCAGCGCCGCGATCATCGGCTGATCGGGCACGAAGTAAGGTGTCCAGATGCGCACCGAATGCTTCGCCGCGCTCAAAGCGCCCATGAAGGTCCAGCGCATCCTGTCCAGGGCCTCATCGGGACCGGCCTCGATGCCGCGCGCCCAAGAGGTTCCTTGCTCATCAGCCGTTGCGGGCGGTTCGCCCCAGAAACCCTTGCTGAGCCGTTCGCCCGTGGTATCGCACCAATCATCGGTGAAGCACCGCATCAGATGCGCAACCACCGGCCCGCGCAGACGAGAGTGCAAATCGTGACAGGCCTGCTCCGGCGCATCGGGCCGCCAATACGGGCTGAAGATGTTCATGCCGCCGGTGAAACCCGTCTCGCCATCGATCACCAGCAGCTTGCGGTGATTGCGCAGATGCGCGGCATGCAGGCGCGCGGGAATCAACGTCGGGTTGAACGTCGCCGCCGGAACGCCGGCGCGTTGCAAGGCGCGGTAAGCGCTGCGGGGCCTCCAGCGGGCATAGACGTCGTCGATCAGCACCCGCACTTGCACGCCGCGCTCATGAGCCCGGCGCAGCGCATCGACGAACTGCGCCCCGATGCCTTGGCTGTCGAAGATGTACGAAGCCAGCGCGACGCTGTGCCGCGCCGACTCGATGGCAGCGAGCATGGCCGGGTAGGCCTGCTCGCCATCGACGAGCGGCTCGATGCGGTTGCCGCTGGTCAGCGACTGGCCGGTGGCACGTCCCACCAGGTGCGCCAGGCCGGCAAACGGCGCCGATACGGCCTGGGGCATCGTAGGCGCGAGGTCCTGCCGAACAGCAGGATCTGCCCCCGGAAACAGCCGCCGCGCCCGCCGCTGGTAACGGTTGATGCCGAACAGCCCATACAGCAGCGAACCGCCCAGCGGCAACAGCGCGATCAGCAGCACCCACAGCGTGGCCGATCGAGGGTCACGCTTGTAGATGACCGCGTGCCCCGCTGTGGGGATAGCGACCGCCAGCGACACGAGGGTGGCTGCCCATGTCAGCCCGTTGGGGTCGGACACGACAGCCTCCCCATGACTCAAGATTCGCCGCCCGCTGACTTCTTCTTGCGCGCAGGCTTGCTCGCGTCGCTCGGCGGCGTCTCGGCCACGTTCGCGGCATCGGGCTTCTCAGGCTCGGCCGGCTTCGCGGGTGGCTCCTGGCGCTCGAAGACCACCCGTTCGGCCTTGTCGTCCCAGCGGGCGCTGGCGTGATCGGCCTTGCCGATACCGCCACCCAGCATCTCGCGCGCCAGAGCAGTTTCCAGCTCGCTGCGGATCAGCCGCTTGAGCTCACGCGCGCCGAACTCGGGCTTGTAGCCTTCCTCCGCGAAGTGATCGATCAAGGTCTGATCGAAGGTCAGCGTCACGCCCTGGCTGGCGGCGTTGCGGGCCACACGATCGAGCTGCAGGCCGACGATATGGCGGATCTCCTCCTTGCCCAGCGCATGGAAGACGATGATCTCGTCGATGCGGTTGAGGAACTCGGGGCGGAAGTGTCCGCGCAGCACGTCCATCACCTCGCCCTTGGTCTTCTCGTATTCCTCGCCGGCGGCGCCACGGGCCTTCAGCCGACGCTGGATGATGTCCGAGCCCAAGTTCGAGGTGGCGATGATGATGGTATTGGTGAAATCCACCACCCGGCCCTTGCCGTCGGTGAGCCGCCCGTCGTCGAACACCTGCAGCAGGATGTTGTAGACGTCGGGGTGAGCCTTCTCGATCTCGTCCAGCAGCAACACGCTGTAGGGTTTGCGCCGCACCTTCTCGGTGAGCTGGCCACCCTCGTCGTAGCCGACGTAACCCGGAGGCGCCCCCACCAGGCGTGCCACGGTATGGCGTTCCCCGTACTCGGACATGTCGATGCGCAGCAGCGCACCTTCATCGCCATAGATGGACTCGGCCAGCGCCTTGGCGAGCTCGGTCTTGCCCACGCCGGTCGGCCCGAGGAACAGAAAAGTCGCCACCGGCTTGCTGCCTTCGCGCAGGCCCGCGCGCGACAACCGCACGGCATCGGCCACCGCGCGCACCGCTTCGTCCTGGCCCACGAGGCGCTCGTGCAGCCGCTGCTCCAGATGCAGCAGCTTCTCGCGTTCTTCCACCGTCAGCTCGTTGACCGGAATGCCGGTCAGGCGCGAGACGATCTGCGCGACATGCTCGGCTTTGACTTCGGCACTGCCCGAGGCGCGCTCGCGTTCCCATTCCTCGACAAGCTTCTTGAGTTCGGCCTCTTTGGCCTCGATGTGCTTGCCCAGCTCGGCGGCCTTGTCGTACTGCTTGCGCGAGGCCACATAGTCCTGCTCACGCCGCAGCTGGTGCAGTTCGGACTCCAGCTCTTGCACCGCCACCGGGCGGGCCGTGGCCGACAGCTTCACGCGTGCGGCCGCCTGGTCGAGCAGGTCGATGGCCTTGTCAGGCAAAAAGCGCGCGGTGATGTAGCGGTCCGACAACTCGGCGGCAGCGATGATCGCATCCTCGGTGATGCTGACCTTGTGGTGCGCCTCGAAGGTGTCGCGCAGGCCGCGCAGGATCATCATGGTCTGCGCTACCGTCGGCTCGGGCACCATCACCGGCTGGAAGCGACGCTCCAGCGCGGCGTCCTTCTCGATGTACTTCTGATACTCGTTGAGCGTGGTGGCGCCGATCAGGTTCAGTTCGCCGCGCGCCATCATCGGCTTGAACACGTTGGCCACGTCCAGCCCGCCTTCGCCGCCACCCTGGCCTGCACCGACGATGGTGTGCACCTCGTCGATGAAGAGAATCAGCTCGCCCTGGTGCTCGGTCACTTCCTTGAGCACCTTCTGCACGCGCTCCTCGAACTCGCCGCGGTACTTGGCGCCTGCCACCATGGCGTTGATGTTGAGTTCGACCAGACGCTTGTCGCGCAGCGTCTCGGGCACTTCGCCGGCGACCATGCGCTGCGCCAGCCCTTCGACGATGGCGGTCTTGCCGACGCCGGGCTCGCCGATCAGCACCGGGTTGTTCTTCTTGCGCCGGGCCAGCACTTCGATGGTCGTCTCGATCTCCTGCGCGCGGCCGATGACCGGATCGAGCTTGCCCTCGCGCGCCATCTTGGTGAGGTCGCGCGAATACTTGTCGAGTTCCGGCGTGTTGGTCGGCGTCTCGGCGCGGCCATCCTCGGCCCCTTTGCCGACCACCTTGCTTACCTGCTGGCGCAGCGCTTGCGGCGTGAGGCCGTAACGGCGCAGCAGGTTGGCCGCCAAACCTTCGCCTTCCTCGGCGAGCCCGATCAGGAAATGCTCCGGCCCGACATAAGAGTGGCCGAGTTCGTTGGAGGTCACGAAAGCACGGCTGAGCGCGTCCTTGACCCGGGGCGACACGCCGATCTCGCCCTCGAACGGCTTATCGCCGCGCTTGGCTTCGGATTCGATCTGGCGCTTGAGGTCATCGACCTTGATCTTGAACTGCCCCAGGATGGTCTTGACCACGTCGCTGTCGGATAGCGCCAGCAGCAGGTGTTCGGTATCGACTTCGGCGCGCCCGAACTCTGCAGCGTGTCGGGCGGCCTCCTGCAATAGGGCCTCGGACTGTTCGCTGATACGGCTGGCGAGCCCACTGCCGCGACGGCGCGCGGTGCCCGTACCGGCCGGGGCGGGTTCGCCGAACGAGGCATCGACGACCTCGTCGGTATCGGCCGCCATGGACGGTGCGTCGTCACCGATGCGGAAGAAGTCGCTGCCAAGGAAGTCTTCGAACAGCCCGCTGCGCGAGCCGAACAAGGCTTCCAGCGGTGAGACGGTGCGCTTTTGCTGGCGCACCAGTTGGCGATAGTGATCGTCACACAACAGCATGGTGCTGTGGCGACCATTGAGATTGGCTTCCACCCGCACCGTGGCGGGCTGGCCGCAGACTTGGCATTGTTTTCTGGCCATGCTGATGCTCCTGTAAAGATTGATCTGACGAGGCACCGCCGATCACGGTGCCTCATCTCTTTGTGGTTTTTGAGAAAAACGCGCTGCCCCGCGTCAGCCGTTGATCGGGATCGAGCGCCCCTGCTGGGGCGTACTGGCCTCGCGCTTTTCCATCGTGATCGTGAGCACGCCGTTCTTGAAAGCGGCCTTGATCGTGTCCTGGTTGGCATCGGCCGGCAGGTTCAGAGCGCGCTGAAAGCTGCCGTAGGAGCGCTCCACCCGGTGGAAACCGCCGTCTTTCGTTTCCTGCTCCTGACGCTTTTCACCGCGCACCAGCAGCACGTCGTTGTCGAGCGTGATCTGGATGTCTTTTTCCTCGATGCCGGGTACTTCCAGGGCGATCTTGTACTGCTTGTCGGTCTCCTGGATGTCCAGCGCCGGCTTCAGCATGCCCGGCCAGTCCGACGGCCAGCGTGGCATGGCCAGCGTCGGGAAACCGAAGCCTCGAAACGCGTCGTCGAACAGGCGGTCGATCTCCCGATGCAATTGCAGGATGGGACTGACGAGCCCGCCCGCCACCGGCAGGTCATTGCGCTGCACCGGGAGCGAGGCAGTGCTCTGTTGTTCTTCCTGCTCCTTCTTGAACCAGTTCCAGGGAGCCAATTTCTTGAAATCAATGTCCATGTCACACCTCCAGAAGAAAAATTGAAGACTCTCGCTCACTCCGTTTGCCTGCGGCGACGGACAGCGCGCCCAGACGACACGGAGTGTTCCGCTGACTTTGGCTGCTCATCTGTGCGTATCACCTCCTTCTTTCTGCCTGCTTGGATCTGATCATTGATCCATCGATCGATTTCACTTTGACGAAACCGCCACGTCCCGCCGACCTTGAAGGCCGGAATCTCCCCGTGCGAGGCGAGCCGGTAAAGCGTCCGCTTGCCGACTTTCAAGTAGGCAGCCAACTCGTCGAGTGTGAAGATCGCCTGCTGGCGCGCTGTCATACCACCCCCACAAGTTCCGTCGTCACGCGGCCTCGCCTGAGGAAGTTCTTGCAAGACTTTGCAAGATACTGCGCCTAACATGCCGAAAGTCAAGAGTCAACATCCAGCGATCTGCTGGCCGATTGATGTGACTCAATCGTAAGCAGCCAGGAAACAAATGTTGGCTGCCACCGCGATGGTGCTCCCCAAGTCATCAATCTGCTGCCATGTGAAAGGGGAAGTCCATGAACGAGATTGCCCGAGTCGGGGTGGATCTGGCCAAGCGGGTTGTCTAGGTGCATGCGGAGGATGCGCGCGTGGTGGTTGCCAAGGCGCTGGCCGCTGACAAGTTTGCGGCCTGGTGCGCGGAGCTGCCTCCCGGCTGCCTGGTGGCCCTGGAGGCCTGCGGCGGTGCGCATCACTGGGCACGCAAGCTGCGCGGCTATGGGCTGGATGCGCGGCTGATTGCAGGCCACTTCGTCACGCCCTACCGCATGGCCGGCAAGGGACGCAAGAATGGTGCGGCCGATGCCGCAGCGATCTGCGAGGCGGCAACCCGCCCGCACATGCGCTTCGTGCCGGTGAAGCCGCCGGCGCAGACGCTGCTGGCCAGCCATCAGCTACGCAAACCTCCCGATTCACTCACGCAGCTTATTCCTGCTTGCCTAGGGGACGACCATGTAAGCGGCAGATGGTCGGAGTCCTTTGCGACCAGCACCTACGCGAGCAGCCCGGAGGTGGGGATGCCCTTGGCGATGATCTCCGCCGGGACCGGCGCCTGGGTCAGCGTTCGGCATCTATGCGCAGGTCCACTTGCCGCGGATGTGGCACTCGACCGTGAACACGCCCGGCGTGTAGTCCAGCTTCTCGCTGATGCGCTTGAGCGCACAGCCGCACGCGCAGCGGGTGTTCTCGGGCTCGTGGTGGCAGTCCACGCGCGGCAGGTCCGCCGGCAAGGCGGTGCGCTTAGGCATCGCGCCAGGCGTAGCCGGCGGCTTCTTCTTGCCCAGCAGTTCCTGGAGCTGCGCCTCAGCCGCGGCAAGGTCGGCGTCCAGAGCCTCGTCGAACAGCGCGCGTTGTTCGGCATCGAGCTGCTCGCTCTTCTTGCCGAACTTCAGGCGTCGCAGCTGGGCGATCTCGAACGAGAGCTTCGCCGTAGGCGCTGACATGGGCGAAAAGCATCCGAGCATCACCCCCCCAGGATGGCTCTCATCTCGATACAGAGGTGAATCCTCCGCACTATTCGGCTCCCTACGATGATATGGACTGATCACATCGGTAGGGAGAAAGCATGAACTTACGCCATCTTCGCTGCTTCATCGCCGTAGCCGAGGAACTGCACTTCGGCCGGGCTGCTCGACGGCTGCACATCGAACAGTCTCCACTGTCGCGCACGATCCGCCAGATGGAGGCGGATTTAGGGGTGCCGCTGCTCAACCGCTTGCCACGCAGTGTTCGTGTCACACCGGCGGGACAGGTCTTCCTCGAAGAAGCCCGGCGCGTACTGCTGGCCTTCGAGCAAGCGCAGACCAAGGCACGCGCCGCAGCGAACCAGCGGAACACGCTGCGCATCGCACTATCTGGTGACATGGGGCAGGCCCGCTTGTCGGCGTTGCTTGCGCTTTGCCGCGAGGAGGCACCACAGGTCGGCATTCGGATATTTGAAACTGCACTGGCGCAGTTGGTGACTGGACTGCGCAACGACTTGTATGACGCAGGTTTTGCATTGGCTGGTGAAATGGACGCCGGCATCGTCGCCATGCCGGTGTGGCGAGACCCGCTGGTGGTGGCTTTGCCCGCCAGGCATCCGCTGCTGGCTTTCAAGCAAGTGCCGCTGGAGGAAGTGGCGAGCTATCCGCTGGTGCTGTGCGATCCCCAGGTCTGCGAAGGTTGCAGCCGGCAGCGCGAACGGCTGCTCCGCACGGTGGATGCGCAGCCGACGGTAGCCGAGTACGTCAAGACCCATTCCCTGATGCTGGCCCTCGTGGCCGCCGGCTACGGCGTGGGCTTTTCGAGCGCGGCGCATCTGGCGGGTTGCCATCAGGCCGATGTCGTCGTGCGGCCGCTGGCCGACGAGACCGCTTCGCTGACGACCTATCTACTGCGACCCGAAGGCGAAATCATGGAGCCGCTGCGGCAGTTCATCGACCGCGTGGAGCGTGTCGGACGCCCGCAAGGCACCGATCAACGCCCGATGTGACGCGGGGATTTTGGACGGTACGATTCCCTTTCGGTCTGGACCTTGACCCGCATTGCATCGGCGGCCGACCTTTTGCGTCACGGGCATGGATGGCGAATCGGGCCTATCCACCCGGCATCAAGCAAGGCACCTTCAAGCTGTCGAGGTCACAGCAGTGACGCAGAACGCATGAGCCCTTGCTGGATGCAAACCGGCTCAGCCGGAAGTCGCATTGGCGCTTTACCCCGCCCGTATTCCTACGAAAACTTTGCCCTGGTTTTCCGGTAAAGCGCGGCATCCCTTCCTGATCGAACTTGGATGCGCGGCTTTTCAGACCGTTGCGCCGGTAACAAGATTTTTCGCAGGTGCATTATGGTTGAGGTGTAGCGGGCACCGCAAGGAGGTTTGCCCCCTGCGTAACGCTCGGCGACATCGCCGCACCCAACGTCCACCACGATGCCGACCGGCTCGCGCTTCATCGGGTTCTTTGGGCAATCGCTGCGCCCATGTGGGCCGCGCGCGCTTGCCATGTGTCGATCCGACGATGGGAAGAGCGCGATATGCCGAAATCGAGCAGCCACGCCTTTGGCGCAAAGACGTACTACCGACCGATCGAGGCGGCCGTCCGCTGGTGCGGTCTCCTGCGCTTCGAGCAGCGTATTCTGGAAGCGCTGGAGCAGCGTGCCATGCCGGAGCCCGGCGAATTCCCGCGCTGGCCGCTGCTGCGCCTGTATGCCGAGCGCATCTTCGACGCGCTGACGCATGGCGAATTGCCCGGTGGCAAGGCCGGCATCGTGCTGGACTCGCAGCGGCCGGCGCTCGACGACCCCGAGTTGACCGTGCGCCACGTGGACTTGAAAGCGTGGATGTCGCAGTTCTACCCCGGCGATCGGCCGGGGKTTTTGTTTGACGGCATCGAACGCGCGGTGCATCCGGCGGTGAGCGTGGACACGCTCAACATTCTGCTGGCCGATCGCGAAGCAGCGAAGTCGCAACTTGCCGAACTTGCCCTGGTGCATGAAACGCTGCGCACCGCGCACGAAGCACTGGCGAAGGAACATGCCACGCGCGCGGCCAACGACGAACAGGCGCGCGAGCCTGGCCTGCGCAGCGAGACGACTTACCTCAACATCATCGGCGGACTGCTGACGCTGCTGCTGGGCAATTCGCCGTCAGGCGCGGCCTATTCGTCGTTCCGCAGCATGGATGCCGTGGTCAGCGCGCTGATCGCACACCATGAGGGGCGGCCGGGTCTCAGCGAGCGGACGCTGTGGAGCAAGCTCGCGCAGGCGCGGCGCCACCTGGAGGCGTCGCGCTGACGACGCGGCCAGCATGATGCTGATGCGGCGCACTGCAATTGCAGTCGCTGGCTTCTGCAATTGCAGTGATTTCGGCGACCGCGGTGTATTGAATACGAGGCACTTTCCGAACAGCGCCAGTGAGCGTCAAGGAGTGTCTCTCATGTCTTCGCAGAAGGCGCTGCGGGATGCGGTCAGCAGCACCGATGCCGTCTCCGCCATCGAGCAGGCCGAGTCCAACAAAGGAAACAACGGCGTGCCATGGGTCGGCGGCGGCAACGCGGGCGGCTCCGGTCAGAGTTCGATCAAGGTGGTCGGCGACGTGACGCGCGCGGGCTACAACCTGCTCAACGGGCGCAGCGCCACCGATACCTCGTCGATCGCGCGCAGCGCCTGCGGCAACCGCCTGACCTGCCAAACCTGGTCCTCGCCCCAGGCGGCCGCGGACTGGGCGACCCGCGTGTTGGGCGAACGCGAGCAGCGCACCTGCGAAAACTGCACGAAGACCCAGACCACGCCTGGCGTCGGGCTGACGCCTATGATCCAGGAAGAGTACGAGACCAAGCTGCAGGCGCTGCAGGAACTGGTGACGGGCGCCCGGCCGACGACGCTGGCCAATCTCGACGCAGCCGGCAGCAGCTCGCTGCCGATCACCCGCGGCGTGATCGAGGCCCTGCGTGACGAACCCGACCAGGACGTGCTGGGCCGGCGCCTCGCGTCCGAGGCTGCGCTGTCCAGCGTGCTGGAGAAGGCCCTGCTGCTGCAACGCACGTTGCTGACCGGCAAGAAGGAGCCGAACGTCGCCGCCAACGAGCTGGCCGTGCAGGCGGTCGACCAGGAGAACAGCGCGCTGGAGCAGGAGATCAACAACCCCAAGACCGAACTGGAGCTGCGCCGCACGCTGGCCGGCAACTCGGCAATGGCGATCATCCAGCGCCACAGCACCCGCGCTGCCGGTTCGCGCGGCGTCTTCGAGGGCGACACCACGCGCGACCGTCTGCGGGAAGTCCAGAAGCCGCGGAGCGGTACGCCATGAGCCGGCTCGCCTGGCTGCGGCTGCTGTGGACCTTGCTGGTGGTCGCCGCCGCGGTGGCGGTGAACATCGCCGGCATCCACGTGGTCGGCGGCGTCGAGGGCTGGCAGCACTGGCTGCAGGCGCACGCCGGCCACTTCTTCGTGTGGCGTCTGTGCCTCTACGGAGCGACGGCTTACGGCTGGTGGTGGATGCGTCGGCGCCTGTTGCCGCGGGAGCCGTCCCGCGAGACGCATCAGCGCCTGCTGCGCACGGAGATCGCGGCCGTGATCGCCGTGGTCGCGCTGGAAGCCAGCCAATTGTTGCAGCACGGCTGACACCGGGAGGCAGGCATGACGCTCTACACCACGGACTACCTAGAGTATTACCTGACCCTGGTGGCTTGGGTGGTCAACAACGGCATCTGGAGCATTCTCGTGGCCAGCGGCGTGTTCGCGCTGCCGTTCGTGGCCATCGTGATCCAGGAATGGCTCAAGGCCCGCAGCGAAGGTGCGGACGAAGGCAACAAGGGCGTGCTGTCGTCGATGCGCATCGAGAACCGGGTGTGGGTGGCGATCGTGGTCATCATGTTCGCCGGCATCCCGTTCATCCCGGTGGATCTCGCCACGATCAGGTTCGACACCACGCGCTCCGCGCAATGCCAGGTCAGTGTCCCGCTGCCCAACGACACGGGCTGGTCCAACGTCTACACGGCGCTCAACGACCAGAGCGCGCTGGTGCCGGTGTGGTGGTTCTTCATGCACGCGCTGTCGAAAGCCGTGACGGGCTCCGCGGTGGCGGCGATTCCCTGCGGCACGGACCTGCGTCAGATTCGCATGGATGTGGATGCCACGCGCATCGACGATCCGGTGCTGGCACAGGAGGTCGCCGACTTCACGCACGACTGCTACGGGCCGTCGCGCGCCAAGCTGTTCATGAACCGGCCGACGCTCTCCGACGAGCAGATGAACGACGTCACCTGGATCGGGTCGAGTTACTTCCTCGACACGCCCGGGTTCTATGACACCTATCGCGCCAGGACCCCACGCACGGCCTGGCCCTACGACGCGACCCGCGATGCGGGGCTGGCACAGGTGGACAGCGGCGGCGGCTATCCGTCCTGCCGGCAGTGGTGGGCCAATGGCGGCCAGGGACTGCGCAGCCGGCTGCTGGCACAGGTCGACCCGGACCTGCTGACCCGCATCGGGCGCTGGGTGGGCTTCCTGTCGCAGAGCGAGGTCAATGACTCGGTGATCCGCGCCGTCGTCTCACCGCGGCAGCAGAAGATGAACCAGGGCGCCGTCTACACCGACTACGGCGGCCAGATCGACAAGACGCTGCCGAACATCGTCACGCGCGGCGCGAGCGACCTGGGGCTGACCGTCGGCTCGCTGGGCTTCTTTCCGGCGATGGACGTGGTGCGCCAGGCGCTGCCGATGGTGCTGACGATGCTCAAGATGGCGCTCGTCATCTGCATCCCACTGGTGCTGCTGATCGGCACCTACGACCTGAAGACGGTAGTGACGGTGAGCTGCGTCCAGTTCGCGCTGTTCTTCGTGGACTTCTGGTTCCAGCTCGCGCGCTGGATCGACAGCACGATCCTGGATGCGCTCTACGGCTGGGGGTTTGGCGCGGACAGGCCGCACGCCAACTTCGATCCGCTGATCGGCTTGAACAACGCTTTCGGCGATATGCTGCTGAACTTCGTCATGGCGATGATGTTCATCGTGCTGCCGACGTTTTGGGTGATGGCATTGGCTTGGGCAGGCGTGCGCACGGGAAATATCGTGCAGGGGTTGTCCACCGCCACGTCGGACGCCAAGGGCGCTGGGGGGCGTGGCGCTGGCATGGCAATGAGCGCCGTATCGAAGAAGTGACCGCCGTTCAGTCGTCGTCGGTCACATGCGGGTCGATGCGCCAGTCGCTCTTGTCATAAAGCCCGAAGCCGTTGGGGCCTTCCCTCCACTCGGGTTGCGGTTCCTCTTGATCAGGGTCGTCGTGCTGCACGAACCATGCAGCAGTCACCGCAAAGGCAAGCAGCAGGGCCAGCCAGAACGCGGAGTAGAGCAGCGCACCGAGCACGGCGAGCTTGACGATCCAGAGCACCGCCGTCGCCGCGCCTGCGGGCAGCCCGCGCGTCACCAGCCAGCCGGCGACACGCTGCTCGCGGCGCAGGTATCCACGCCAGGCACGGCCAGCCCCCCGGCCCAGCCGGTGGCTCCAGCGCCCGTTGTGCGTGTTGGTGGTCATGCTCATGTGCCTCGGCTTCAGTGGTGCCTCACCTCATGGAGCGGCCGGTTGTGGCTTGCCCTCCAGCATAGACCGCGATCAGGAGGGCGGGTTGCGGCTGGCAGAGCCGGGTCGGCCTGGGTCGCAGGTCGATTAGATTCTGCACTATAAATCAAACCTTATGCTACTTTCCATGCACGTTCCTGCGATAGCTCTAGGGGCTGATTGGATTCCGTGCTATTTTTATAGCATGGATGGAAATTCTAGGCACCAGATAATCAAGCGGCTGCAGGCGGGACTTCCCCGCGGGGCGCCGTTCGACCTTGCCACCCTGAGCCAGTTCGGGGTGTCGCCCCAGCTCGCCGCCCACTATGCCGACGGCGGGTGGCTCGTGCGCCTGGCCCATGGCATCTATGCCTTCCCGAACGATGAATTCGGGGTCTACGGTGCGCTGAAGTTCCTGCAACAGCGCGTGCCCGGCCTGCACGTCGGCGGCAAGAGCGCCCTGGCCCTGCAGGGCGTGCGGCACAACCTGGGCAGCCGGGAGACGCTGGTGCTGTGGGGCGACGGTCGCTTCGCGTTGCCGGCCTGGTTCACCTCGCGCTTTCCGGCCCGCTACGTCCACGCCCGCCTGTTCGACTGGCCGGACACGGCGCTGGCCAGCAAGACCCTAACCACGCCGCCTGGCCTGCCCGAGGATCTGCGGGTGGCTGCCTCCGAGCGTGCCGTTCTAGAACTGCTGTACGAAGCCGGCGTCAAGCAGAGCCTCGAAGAGGCCCGCAACCTCTTTGATGGACTGCGTTCCCCCCGCAAGGACTTGCTCGGACAACTGCTGTCCTGCTGCACCAGCGTGAAGGCCGTGCGCCTGTTCCTGACCTGGGCGCGCGAGACCAGCCTCGTGGATGTCGATGCCCTGCTGGAGCAGTACCCGGTTCGCACCGGCAGCAACACGCGCTGGATGAGCCGGCTCGATGACGGCACCTTGCTGAGCCTGAGACCTCATGGATAAGACCTACGCGGACACCGTTCGCCTGCTGCTGGCCGTCGCGCCCGACGTGTTCGCCAACGACATCTTCGCCATGAAGGGCGGCACGGCCATCAACCTCTTCGTGCGGGACATGCCGCGCCTGTCGGTGGACATCGACGTGGTGTACCTCCCGTGGCAGACGCCACGCGACGAAGCGCTGCAAGCCATCAACCAGGAGCTGGCCGCCATCGCCGCGCGCGTTGCACTACTGGGCGTGCAGACACGCCTGGTTCGCGCCAAGGACCTGGGGGACACCAAGCTGATCGTCGAGAACGACGCCAACCAGGTGAAGATCGAGGTCAACGTCGTGTTCCGAGGCAGCGTGCTGCCCGTCGAGCGGCGGCCGCTGAGCGCCAAGACCAGCGATCTGTTCGGCGTCGAGTTCGAGCTGCCGGTTCTGGCACCGGACGAGTTGTACGCCAGCAAGCTGGTGGCCGCGCTGGATCGGCAGCACCCCCGCGACCTGTTCGACGTGTGGCAGCTCTACGAATCGGGCGACATCAGCGACGGCATGGTCGAGTGCTTCGTGATCTATCTGGCGGGCCACAACCGGCCGCCCCACGAAGTGCTGTTCGGCAACGACAAGGACATCGCCGGCGAGTACGAGCGGGCCTTTGTCGGCATGACCGAAGTGGACTGCTCCCTGGAGACACTGCTCGACGCTCGCGCCAGGGTGCGGCGCGAGCTGCCACAGCGACTGAGCACCGCTCACAAGCAGTTTCTGAGCGGGCTGGTGCGCGCAGAACCGGACTGGTCGCTGGTGCAATGCCAACACGCCGCTCAACTGCCGGCACTGCGCTGGAAGCTGAGCAATCTCGAAACCTTCCGCAAGCGCCGTCCCGACGACTTCGCAGCGCAATCCGCCGCCCTCGACACCGGCTTGGACCAGAGCTGACGAACATCCCGCAGCGCCCCAATGCCGGGATTGCCCCATGCCGCATTCATCGTGGCACCCGCGCAGCTGCGGCCCTATACCCAAAAGCTTCCGACAAAGGCCAAAGGGCTGGGAAGGGGCAAAGGAAGGGTGCCAAGGGGAAAGGCCCTATCCTGAAAAGGCCAAAAGGCGCCCCGAGCAGCCCGTCATCCGGGGGTCGCCATGCTCTCGCTGTTCCAGCGCAAAAGGGTGCCACCCACCGCCGGCACGCCGCCCACCTCCGCCATCGAAACTCCGAAAGGGTCGATGCGGCCGGAGTCGGCCGCATCGCTGCTGGCCACGCCGCGCCGGCAGAAACTGCTGGAACACATCTGGCAGCGCACATCGCTCTCGCGCCGGCAGTTCGCCACGCTCTACCTCGCCCCACTGGAGCGCTACGCCGAGCTGGTCCAGCAGTTCCCGGCCTCCGAGAACCACCACCATGCCTATCCGGGCGGCATGCTGGACCACGGCCTGGAGATCGTCGCCTATGCGCTGAAGCTGCGGCAGTCATACCTGCTGCCTGCGGGCGTCACGCCGGAGGCACAGGCGGCACAGGCCGAAGCCTGGACCGCAGGCACGGCCTACGCGGCCCTGCTGCACGACATCGGCAAGATTGCGGTCGATCTGCACGTCGAGCATGCCGACGGCAGCGTCTGGCATCCCTGGCACGGCCCACTGCGAAAGCCCTACCGCTTCCGTTACCGAAAGGAGCGTGAGTACCGCCTGCACAGCGCCGCCACCGGGCTGCTCTACGCGCGCCTTCTCGATCGGGACATCTTCGACTGGCTCAGCGGCTATCCCGACCTCTGGGCCGCGCTGCTGTACGTGCTGGCCGGCCAGTACGAGCACGCCGGCACGCTCGGCGAGCTGGTCGTGCAGGCCGACCAGGCATCGGTCGCCCAGGAACTCGGCGGCGATCCCAGCAAGGCGCTGGCGGCGCCCAAACATGCGCTGCAACGCAAATTCCTCGACGGCTTGCGCTACCTGCTCAAGGAAGCGTTCAAGTTGAACCAGGCCGGCCCGGCGGACGGCTGGCTGACACAAGACGCCTTGTGGCTGGTGAGCAAGACCGTCTCCGACAAGCTGCGCGCCCATCTGCTGTCGCAGGGCATCGACGGCATCCCGGCGAGCAACACGGCGGTGTTCAACGTGCTGCAGGATCACGGCATCGTGCAACCGACGCCGGATGGCAAGGCGATCTGGAAGGCTACCGTCACCAGCGACGCCGGCTGGTCGCACGCCTTCACCTTCCTGAAACTCTCGCCGGCGATGATCTGGGATGCCGCCGACCGGCCGGCGCCGTTCGCAGGCCGTGTGCAGGTCGAAGAGGAACAGGCGGAGCCGACGCCGCAGGCGACAACGGTGGCCGATGGGCCGCGCGCCGAAGGCATCGAAGCTGCATCCGCGAGCACGGCGCCGATCGCATCCACAGCCACGGATACCGGCGTGGCCGTGCTACTCGACCTGCTGGGCGACACCGCTCCACCCGCGACACCGGAGATCCCGAGTTCCCCTGTTGCCGAGCCCGAGCCGGCCCCTTCGACCATGCCCCCGCCGCAGATGAGCCTCGCGCCTTCCCAGGATCGCGCGGAGCCCTCCGGGGCGCACTTCATGGCCTGGCTGCGTCAGAGCATCCAGACGCGCAAGCTCATCATCAACGACGCCAAGGCCCTGGTGCATACCGTCGCCGGTACGACCTACCTCGTCAGCCCCGGCGTGTTCCAGCGCTACGCGCAGGAGTACCTTCAAGTCGCCGCGCTGGCCAAGCAGGAGAAGCTGGAGGGGTGGCAGTGGGTGCAGAAGCGCTTCGAGAAGTTGGGACAGCACCGCAAGCAGCCGAGCGGGCTGAACATCTGGACCTGCGAAGTCACGGGGCCGCGCAAGTCGCGCCGGCTGCACGGCTACCTGCTCGCCAGCCCGGATGCGCTGTTCCAGGAGACGCCGCCAGACAACCCATACCTGCGGCTCGTCAACGAGGCCGCAAAGCGCGAAGATTCAGCCCTTGGGGGCAAGGACGACGATCAGGCGTAGGCATGCGACCGCTGTGCGGGCCGGCTTCAATCTGCGGATGGGGCCGACTCTGCCAGCTTAGCTTCGGTCAGAGTCATCAAGTGGGCGGAACTGCATTTCAGCGCACGGGCAATCTTGAGGATGAGAGGGAGCGTGGGGACATGCTCGCCGCGCTCGATCTTGCCCATGTGCGACCGTTCGATGCCGGCCATGTGGGCCAGCGTTTCCTGAGCGATGCCCTGGTTGGTTCTTTCTTCCCGCACGGCAGCCCCAAACGCGATGGCTGGTTCCGCTTCGTAGGTAGTGGTGCCGGTGGGGCGGCCCCTTTGGATCGAACGCTTTGGCATTGCCAAGAGCGTCGAACACGGTCACGATTTAAACCACGTTAAACTTAACTCATCCAACGACTTCGAGATCAGTTGCCACGAGTTCACCGCCTGGGGGAGCTGGACGTGGAATCGAGTGACATCACCGCCGAAATTCGCATGGCCGTCCTCGGCGAATGGGTGCCTCCCCAGCTCGCCGACGTGCTCGCCCTGCAGCGTGCCGAAGAGCCGGAGACCCATGCCGTCCTGGCCGGCTGGACAGATCCCGGTCGAGGCGCGGAGATGCCGGACGACGGCTTCGACTTCGCCTTGTCTGCGGTTGCCCGGCAGTGGCCTGGCTGGGTATGCGAACCGCTGTGGCATGACACGCTGGCGGTCGCCGTGGCCAAGCGCTCCCACTTGCTGGCCTACCGTGAAGTGCCGTGCCAGGACGTGCTCAAGCAGCCCTTGATCTGCTCGCAGTCCACGGCCGATGAACCATGGCGCATGACCGTGCAGCGTGTGTTCGAAAACGCGCTGCAAGAGCGAGAGCAAACGGTGGAGACATTCGATGTGGCGACGACGCTGGTTGCCGCCGGGTACGGAATCGCCATTGCGCCTGCCGCGAGACTGGCGAGCTACCTACGCCGAGGCATCGCCGTGCGGCCGCTGGCCGGCGCACCAACGATCGTGATGGCTTACCTGCTCCGCCGCGATGCTTCCTTGTCGGACACCCAGGCAAGATTCGCCCGCCGCGTGCGCTTGGTGTCCTGACAGACGCGCGGGGATCGCGGTTTCGCCACGATCCCGCATTCCTGCTGCTAGGCGACTCCGACTCGCAGCGGGGTCCATTCGCTCTCCTTCACGGCTGTGCTCACTGCCATGACGAGCTTGTCGAGATTGCTGGCCGTCACGCCCTCCAGTGCCGAATGCCCCCGCAGCATCGAGCGCGGTTGCAGCAGTGCATGGTAGATCTGCCAAGGGTCCGCACCCCTGGTCAGCTTCAGGACGGACTGGATCAGCTCGTGCTTGAGTGGGTCGAGATGCCAATCCGGCACGCGCTGGCCGCGGTTGCCCACGTTCAACGCCAGCAAGTTGCCCGCCTTGATCTCGTAGCTGATCCACCTGCGGGACTTGCCCGCCATCTTGGCAAACGCCGCGACGGGAAGGTTGTGCGGCGCTTCGAAGACATCGAACAGTTCCATCCTCTCGCGCTGAATGTCCGAAGGCACCAGCGGCGCGGCCGATCGAGGGGGCGGAACCGCCGGCAGCCGATGTGCGGCGGCAGAAACCAACGGCATGGCGTCACCCGGCTTCGTCACGAGCAGGATTGGCGAAGCGGCAACCGGCGTGGAGGGTGCGCTTGCGGTTTGCTCACTCGGGAATGCGGGCACGCCTTCCAGATGCACGGTGAGCGGCATGCTGGCCGCCTCGACCTGGTTTTGCTCGAAGAGGKCGAGCCGATCGGCCCAGTCCTGCATCATGCGGCGACGCTGCTCCACGTACTCGGCATGGTTGTAGGTCGCGCTGACCTTGTTGGGATCGACATGCGAGAGCTGTGCATCCACCCAGACCTTCGGGTAGCCGATCTCGTTGAGCGCAGTGGACATCGTGCCGCGGATACCGTGTCCGGTCAGGCGTTCCTGATAGCCCATGCGCTTGAGGGCACCATTGAGCGTGTTCTCGCTGATGCGCTTCTTCAAGTCGCTGTCGTGCCGGAACAGGTGACGCTGGGCCGGCTTGAACTCATCGAGCAGGTGCCGAACGATCTCCATGGCCTGAACCGACAGCGGCACGATGTAGGGCGGGATGTCCTTCGCCTGCTGCCGCTTCTTGCGCATATTCAACTGGAGTTGCTTCACGACGTCGGGTGGGATGATCCACAACCCACGGTCCAGATCGAATTGATCCGGCATCGCCTGTCGCAGCTCGCCGGTTCGCACGCCGGTCAGCAGCAATAGCCGCAGCCCGAGCTGGGTCTGCCGCCTGCCGCGATAGCTGCGCAGCCGCTGCAACAGCTTCGGCAGCTCGGCCATGCGGAGGAACGGGTTGTGGTTGACGGGTGGCAGCGGCAGCGCCACCACATCGAGATCAGAGGCGGGGTTCTGCTCCAGGCCCGGCACGATCACCAGCGCGTAGCGGAACAGTTGGTTGAACCACGTCCTGACTTTCTCGGCAACGGAGAGCGCCTTGCGCTTCTCGATCTTGGCGATCACCTCCAAAAGGTCGGGACGCTTGATCTCATAGACCGACCGCTTGCCCAAGGTCGGCAGCACATCCTTGTCGAAGATGCGCGGAAGGATCGAGAGGGTCGTCTGCCGGCCTTCCTTGAGGCTGAGCCCACGATGCTTGAGCCACTTGCGATACACCGCCTCGAAGGTGTTTTCGTCGGCGAGCCGGACAGCGGTGCGCTTCTGCTTGCGGTGAACGCGAGGATTGGTGCCTTTGGCCAGCAGGGCGCGCGCTTCGTCGCGCAGGCTGCGGGCCTCGCGAAGCGTCACCTCTGGGTAGGTGCCGAGCGACATCCGCTTCTGCTTGCCCGCCCAGTAGTAGCGGAAGTGCCAAGTCCGGCCCCCTGCAGCCGTGACGGCCAGGGAGAGGCCATCCAAGTCAGGGAGGGTGTATGCCTTGCCAGTTGCCTTGGCCTGTCGAACGGCCAGGTCTGAGAGTGCCATGCTCTTGCTCCTGAACATGAGTCAGGAACCAGATGCTGGTCACGTCGACCTCGCCCCTCCATCAACAATCCGGAATCAGCCGCGCCCGCAAAAATGGACTTGTTTGTGGACTTAAAAGTCCCGGCTGTAGATGGATCGCAGTGGACCGCGGCAGAACGTCAAAGAGAGGAAAAGTCCTTGTGTGGCAACGACTTGCAGACTCTCTTGGACTTCTGCGGAAGTCCGCAGAATGATGTGGTGGAGCGGGCGACCGAAAGCCCATCCCGGTGGATGATCACGGCAGAGCAGGGAAAGTGCAGTTCATCACGGACGTCGCCGAAAAAAGCACGTCTCCAGGAAGATCGAGTCAGCAGGGTAGCTGGCTGGCATGGGGCGGCCCATACTGTATGGATACACAGTATGGGCCGCCGATTGGACTGTTTGACCAGAGCGCATTTCTCAATCAATCACGGGGCACGGGGAGGCAAAACGCGGTGAGGTGACCTTCCCTCAGCTCGATGCGAGGGCGCCGCCCATCCTGCAGCCAGCGGCGAATCGAGGGGGGCAGGTCCGGGTGGACGCCGTCACGTTGCAGGCGCGCCAAGGCGCCAGTGCCCACCTCGAAAATCCCCCCTCCGCACGCGGTGCAGCGGTAGGAAAAGCCGTTGCCACTGCGCAGCTCTCGCCGCTCGGACGCCGCGCCGCACAGTGGGCACACAGCCGACTCAAGCGGCTTCATCGTGTGCCTGGCCACCCGGCATTGCTCGAGACAGGCGCTCATAGGGAGCGACGCCTTCGATCTGCAGCGCCGCCAGCACGGCGAGCCGCTTCAGGTACGCTGTCATGTTTGCAGCGCTTGCCGTGGGAATGCAGCCGTCGTGATAAAGGTAGATACAGTTCGTGTCGGTCTTCCCCTCATACGAAATCTTGGCCGCGCGGGCCGGGGTTAATCCCTTGAGCTTGACCAGTACGGGAAAGTCCTCATAGGTCACATGCGACCGGGTCCAAAACCCGACCGGTTTGTATTCGCGGTTTAGGATGGCATAGCGGCCGTCCGGCTGACGCTCGACCGCGAAGGGCAGGAAGACGGAACGGATATCGCCAAGTGGCATTTTACGTAATTATCATTATCGGCAACTCAATAGTATATGACTATTGAGACTGGTTTCGAGGGGGTGTATCAGCCCGCCGGCCGCTAATCCGACCATGATCAGGACAATGGTCGTACAACCCCAATCGGCATTCCGGCATGTCAATGCCAGTATCGGAATCGGCATAGCGTAATCGGAAGCACACGTCGCTGCAAGCAGCTGCCGGCCCAGGCGCACGCGTTGGACTTCACCTCGGACCGCAACGACACTGCCGATTCCAGCGAACCGGCGGCGTTATGGGCGCCAGCGCGGCGGCGTCGACATCAAAGCGTCAATTGATCGGGCTCGGCCTGTTTGCGCGGCCGCGGCGGTACCGGATCAGGCTCGGTATCCATGGCCTCCGCCGGCGGCAACCGCAAGAAGCTGCGCGCCAGCTCAGGATCACGGCACGTAAGCCAGTCGTCCCATTCGCTTTGCGGCAGGATCACCACGCCGCGCTTTTCGGCGCCCGGCTTATGCATGCGGCGCATTACCGCGTGCGCCTCTGCGTTGACGGTCAGCATCGTGAAGGAGGCGGAGCCGTCTGGCCAGTCACGCCACAGGCCCGCCACGGCGAATGCCGGCGAGTCCTTCATCCAGATGCGATAGCGGATGCTTTTCTTCGGGTCGGCCTCGTAGTTCGGCTCGAAGATCGAAATGACTGGCACCAGGCACAGCTGGCCGTCGCGCCAAGCCTTCGAGAACGTCCGGCGTTCGCCCACCGTCTCCGACCTGGCGTTGAAGGTGTCATAGCGCCCTTTCGGGTCCATACCGAAGTTCGCAACCAGCGCCTCGCGCTTGCCGCCCTGCCCTGCCCTAACAATCGGGGCACCATAATTCGGCCAGGTCTCCGGCTTCCAGTCCTGCTCCATCGGTGGCTCCACTCCGAACACGTCGCGCAGCAGCAGACGTTGGGTCGGTCGGTAGTTCGCGCACATCGATTTTCTCCTCGCTGTCGTTCACATGGGCAACGGTGGCCGCTCTATCCCGGCCCCCACATCATGCCAGTGGCTGCCGCGGATAGTGCCAGCACGCCTTCACCTGTTGGAGCGGCGGTCCGTCGAAGGCTTGCCGGCCGGCCCAAATTGGGAGCGGCTCGTACAGACGAGCATTCGCCTTAAGTTGGAGTGGCGCAAGCCGATAGCACGAGTCTCGATACGCATCCTTCTAGCCGGACCAATTGTGAGCATAAAGCTAAGTCTCGCGAGGGCTTACCTGCGCCTATTTCGGATTCGTTCGTCAACCCACTGGATCTGGGGAATGCTGCCCGGCTACGTGCCTGCGGCATTTATCGTCTACGCAAGCTGGGTGTCGCACCACAGGCACCTCTGGACATTGTTGCTTGTGTCGCTGGCGATGGGCGCGGTCTGGAGCATGGCTTTCATCGCGTATAGGAATGAGCTGTCGCTCACAATCGGGTCCCCCCGAACCCTTGCTATACATCTGCCGCGGCCGTTTGTTCTCGAGATGATCGCTCAAAGGTCAACGGAGCCATTTTTGGCGAACGCCGCTGAGACGATTCACTGGGCAATGCAGAACGGTTTCCACACCGTGACCTTTGCTTCCCCACTACTCTCCAAAAAGACGCGGAGGTATGCCCTTGCGTCCGAACTGCAACGACGGTGTGGCAACGAAGTGGTCGTGACTCCCAGCGTTCAAGCGCGCCGTGTGTCCTGGTTCTATCATCAAACCTTCATGTTGTCTCGACGAGCCATTGTGTACTCCCTTCTGACTCGAATCCCCGTTTCGATAATCAGAAATTGGCCTGTTCCACCAAGGAAAAACCATGGCTACCTGAGCCAAAACGGAAGGCTGCTGTCAGGAAGCATTGTTGTTACCCGGGGCGGCCACGAGGCCCGAGCAAGCCAGTAGACCTCTAACGAGGGTCGCCCTGCTGGATGGCAGGCACCTGGGGCGCGATGGCCACCGCTTGATTCCAGACGCGGCCGACTTTGCCCGTCCGGTAGCAATCCTTGACATCCCACATCGCATATTAGAGTTGAGGCACACAACTTGATGGCGAGTCCGTGTCTCCATCTGAGCAACTTCCGCTGTTCCCAACAACGCCTTCTGATGCTGGTTCTAAGGCGCCGGCATTGCTGTTGATGGCGTGTTCCGCCTCGAAGCTCTCTCGACCCGCAGCCGCGATCGACCTATACCAGGGCGTCTTGTACCAGTCATACCGTGTCCACGTCCGCCACAATGCTCGGCCCTCGGTACTAATCCTATCGGCCCGCCACGGCTTCGTCGATCCCCTCGCTCAGATCGAGCCGTACGATGAATGCATGTCCCCGTCGCGCGCTGACCAAATGATTGCTGGCCTAGACCAACTCATTGCAGCGGCCTCGTGGCCCGATCTCGTCTGCCGAATATTGCTTGCGGGTGGAAAGCAATATCGTCGGGTCATGCGAGCTGCTATCGCATTGCGGTATTCGGCGGAGCTCCCTGTTGAGGAGACGTCGGGAGGAATTGGGATGCAGCGCTTGCAGCTCGGACAGTTCCTCCGGGACCTTTGACCTTCATTTCGCAACCTACTGCGCGGGCATAGGAACGGCAGGAAAACCTTCGCCCGATATCGAGTTGCCGGTCGGTTCATGCCACGAAGCCGTGGATGGGTGTCCTTGGCCCATCTTCATATGGCGTCTCTTAGCCCCTGGCCCCACCGCTAACGCAATACCGCCTCAGCAAGAGGCGGTACGGTGTTGGTGGTCTAGCAATTTCAGTATATAACAGTAGGACTATGAAGGGACACTATATCTGGCTAGCCAACCCCTCCCTCGCATACCGCGATTGGCAGCACCGTGAGGCCGCCGGCGCAGACCGTCGACCGTTCTCCGAGCGCTCCCGCGTCCAGCATCAGGCGATGTTCGAGAACTTTCGCAAACACTTACTCTGCAGGGGCGCGACGATCCTCGCTTTCGGGAGCGCCGACATCGAGGCGTTTTGGCAGACGGCAGAAGGGCGCTCGTACTCGCAGGCAACGAGGATGCGTTACTTGAAGCTGCTTGATCGTCTCTGCCGCCACCTGGTTTTCGAGGGGGTCCGTCTAGATAACCCCACCACCGCCCTACTCGCTGCGGAAAGGTGGCCGAACCAGGACCCGACCCCACAATACCTCGGTGCAGGAGAGGACGAGCGGTTGCAGCGCTTCCTAGCGACCCCCGCCGATAATCTTGCCGACTTGCGCAACCACGCTATCGTTGCAATCTTGCTGGCCACCGGAATCACTGCGGCTGAATTGCGACGGGCCCGGCTACAGGATCTGCATCTTGCCGCGGCATCACCCTATCTGACAGTTCGCGCCCACGGCTCCAGGGACGCGCGCACCGTACATGTTGCGGCCTTCGCGGTACCCCCGCTCCGGACATGGATAGCGCGTCGAGAAGCACTTCCGGTGTACGGCGACCTTCTGTTTACGCTGACCGCGGAAGGCGGACCCGTTACCGACATGAGTCTGGGCCGGATTGTGGCTGCCGCCTTGAACGAAATTGGTTATGCGGGTGCGGAGCCAAGTCCTCGCACTTTGCGCAACACGTATTGCCGTCGGCAGCTTCTAGCTGGCCGTACTCGCGATGAGATTGGTCGAGCGCTGGGACTATCCAGCAGCCGCACGTGCGATCGTATCGCCGCAACTATTGCAAAGACACTGACAAGATAGGCGCCGCTTCAGCTCTATGGAGTCACCTCCCATGCCGACGCGCTCCCGCCCCGATATCCCAGACCGATCGGTTATCCTAGACCGATCGGTAGATGGTGGAACTGAACTGAGGACCAAAAAAAAAAGCCCGCTTCCTTATGGGAAGCGGGCATGGCTAGTGGAAGGTGGCCGCCTTACTGAAGCGCCAGTGCAACAACATCGATAACACCATCGGCCTCATCGACAAGGTCGGGCGTCTGGGAGATGAAGAACTCGCGCTCATACCCTCCAATCCGGAGCACCTCGCGCTTCATTTTCATGAAGGCACGCTTGCGCTCCGGGTCCAGCGGACCATCCGCCTCGTCGGTGAACAGGGTTCTGAACGGCTGCTGGGCATCACGTCCTCGGTAGAGAGCGATCCCGCGTGTCAGGCATTCGTTGATCCAGACCTTCTGGCCGCCGCTGATAACGGCAAACTCCTTCGAGCTATTGCTGTCAGCGTCGAGGACAGCGATCGAGAAACTCTCCCGAGCTTCGCCGCTTGCCAGCGTCGTCTGCGTCTGGATCGCAATCGCGAATCGCGGCCCATAGCAGGCGAGGAGCAGGTCGTTCACGATGGCGGTGATTGCTGGCCCGGCATCGTCGATCGATAGCGCGATCACGCCGTCGTTCCCCAATCCCTTGGCCAACAACTTCCACTGCGCAATCTCGTCGGAGAGCGCTTGCACGCGGCCCTCGAGCGCCGCAAGGCTGCTCAGTTCAGCTTGCAGGCGGTCCAGGTCCGTAGCCAGCGAACTTTGCCGGCGGATCGACGCCTCGATTCGCCCGTCCGCCTCACTGATGGCCTCTTTCAGGCCAACAATGCGGCGGTCCAAATCTGCAATCAGGCCGGTCACGTCAGTGACCGCCATGGCGTCCATCTCACGTTGTGCAGCGGTAAGCTGTGCATCGATCTCCTGAATATCCCGGTCGAACCGGGACTTTCTCTCAATCTCCTCCTGCTGTAGAGCGGCCAGAGCCGACCGCGCCTTATCCAGCGCGGCAGTCGCGGCTTCCAGCAACGGACGCTTTGCAGCCAATGCAGTCAGGCGGTGCAACTCCTGATTGTCCGCAGCTATCTCGCGCTGATGCGATTCGACGGCCGCGCGCAGTGCGGGAAGCTGCTGCAGAGATGCTTCCATCAACTTGGCTGCATCCTGCTTCGCACGGTAGGACGTCCGCAACAGGCCGACCTCAACCATTTGGGTCGCGTACTTGCCCTTTGCTTCTCGCGCCTGCGCCAACAAGGGACACTGCGCATGCATGGCCTGGCCGCTGCACGGCACGGTGTCCATGACGTCCGACTGCGCCTTTAGCGTCTTGGCAAGATTCGCTGCCACCGAGCCGCGCTGCTCCATACCGCGAAGCTCGACGGTGACCGCCGCATGCCGTGCAGCGACTGCCTCGGCCTCAGCAAGCTCCTTCTGCTTCTGAACGAGATCGGCTTGTTTACCTCCCAGCGCGATCTGCACGGCGTCGCGCCGAACGTCAGCATCCCTTATCGCATCTCCCTGCTTCAGCGTGGAACTATGAGTGGCCACGGCATCGTCGGCCTCCCGCTTGCGCAAGGATAGGCGGCCAGCAGCCGTCCGGTCATCCGCTATCAACTGCTCGCGTCTCACACCCAGTTCACGTCTGCGCTGATGCAACTCTCGCAACCGGGCTTCGGTTCCAGCCGACGCAGCCTGCTTTGCGGCAAGGGTGGCGCGCTCCTGTTCTAGCTTCCCGATTGAAGTTAGGTGATCGGCTCGTTGCGTCCGCGCCGCATTCAACGCCCCATCGATGTCACGGATCTCGCTAGCCATCGCTGAAGCAGTATCGCGTTTGGCGGAGAGCATCAGCGCCTCCCGCTGCAGCGCCTCCAGTGAGCGCGTCAATACCTTGGCCACCTCCGACGATTTGGCGGACAACTCCCGCAACGACTCGATGCCAAGCAACTCAGCCAGCAGCCTCTTAATCTCGGCAGGCTGGTAGCTCGCCAAGGCCCGTCTATTCTGGGCGGAGAACACGCTGGTGAAGAATGCTTCCGGCGAGCCAAGAACCGCTTCCAGGCACTGGCCGTATGTGTCGGCTTTGCCGTCCGAAACCGTGCCGTTGGGCAACTGGACGGGTTTCCAGTCCCCCGACGCCGCCTTCTCAAACAAGTAGTACTCAGCCTTGCGGCTTTTCCCAGTGTTGCGAAATGCGAAGGCTGACCGATAGATTTTGCCGCCGTGCTCCCATTCAAGATCCTTCTCGGCACGCGGGGCGCAGAGATGGTCCCAGTATGAGAAGCCATCCGCCGACATCTTCGTCGCATGGCTTGGCATGAGTGGGTAGGGATGCAGGTTGTCCATGATCGTGGTCTTGCCGGCGCCGTTGGGGCCCACAATGGCGATCAATCCTGGCGGTAGGCCGGCCAGGTCCAACGTGACGGTATCCCGATGCATGCCGTCACGAATGCCGTGAAACCCGGTTAGGGTCAGTTTCAGTGGACGCATTCGATGACCTCCGTGCCAGAAAGCGAATGGAGGTAGTCCGGTGGCACTTCCATGGCATTGCCATCGAAGTCGGGCAACTCCTGGACTGAAGAGGCATCGTTCGCCGGACCGGCTATCGCCCGCTCAACAACACAAACGGCGTCGGAGAACTGGCGCCCAGCCATTTCAAGCAGAGCCGGCCAATCACCGTGTCCTGTGATGATCTTCAACTCCAGCGTGCTCCACTGACCGGCGAAGCCGTTAGAGAACGACCAGATCAGGTCCTGCAACTCCTTGGTAGGAGCCACGGCGTACCAGTGAGTGTCGCCGTCCGCACCGATGTCCATGACTACCATGTGATCATGCTTGGCGATCACGGAGCCGCGGCCGCTACCGAACGGCTCATACAGCATGCATTGAGTGAAACCGTGGTGGTCGCACAGCACCTTGGCCAGCTCGGTACGGGTGACGAGGGTTTCAACAACATGGACCCACTGGGGGCCCGCGTGATAGAGGATCATGTTGCACTCCAAGAATGACGGAGTGCGCCCATGACGGGGAGCAACCCGTCGGGGTAGATAAAAATGGTTGTTGCAGATCGATGCGTCAATGACGCGGGGGTGAAACCGGGTTTCGACAACCCCTATGGCTGTCGGAACATGGCTTGCATGTTCAATGGTTAGGCGGACGCTTCCGCAAAAATGTCGTCCGCGAGCCAGTCCACGCTCTCACCGTGCGCCAGCGGAACAGGTTCAGCGACAGCATCCTGTTGCACGGGCACATTCGGTCGATCAGCATGTTCATCAACGTGGGCAACCGGCAACCGGGCATCGGTCTGGTGCAGTTGCGCCAGCACGCCATCAGCTATCGACTGCGGGTCGAGCATCTGCAGCAAGGTCAGTTTTTCCACCAGCGGATTGGTATCCACAGCGGTCAGCTCGCCCCACCTGGCCAGCTTCTCCGGCAGGCTTGACTCTCGGGAAATGCCTTCGGCTCGGCTGCGCACGGCTGGAAGCACTCGCGCTTCGATCTTCAGCTCCGCGGCCTTGCTGAAAAGCGCTGCAATCGCTTCCCGGTCGACCAGCTGACGATGTTCCTCATTGACCGTCCACCGAACGCGAACGAACTTGTCGGCAGATCCCCTGGCAGTCTGCGACAGGCGCTCCATATCCGGCGGCCCGTCGAAGTCGAGGCAGATCGTCTCGCGAGCCGGCGTGGGCACCAACGAAGCCGACGCAGAGCCCGGACTCACCTGCCACTGAAGGTAGCCCTTCTCCCCGATCTCGCCGTAGTGGAAACGTCCGATAGAGCCGGGATACGCGACCACTCGTCCTTCACGCTCCCACTGCTGGCTGCGGTGAATATGGCCGAGCATGAACGCATCGCAATGAGCTTCAAATAGCGCGCCGATCGTAAACTCGTGGTCAAAGCCCGCCATCGGCACGCCGTGCTCGGTCTGACAGCCGTTCACCGTGCCATGTGAAACCCCGACTGTCCGGATTCCCATATGCCGCAGCTGCTGATTGATGACGCCCGCGGCCGCCAAGTAGGCTCCAAGGTGATCCCCGACCGCGGTAGCGGCATTTGCCACCCCCACCGCCGACGCCAGTACCGCCTTGTTGACAGTGGGTACGCAGGTGAATACCACGTCTGGCGTGCCCTCATCAGCGATGAGCTGGTGAAGCTCGGTCAACGTGAAAACCGCGTGCGCCGAAGGTACAAACGCGCCGCCGCAGAGCGCAACTTGATGAGTCCGGTCCGCAATGTAGACATGATGTCGCTCTCCGATGAGGGCGAAGATGTCCAACGTCCCCGGGGGCTCGTGACTGAATGTGCCCTGCAACATCAGCACTGGCATGTGGGCCGACAACTGGTGGATGCGCCGGGCGAGCGCCGCGAGCGCGGGAGTGTGCGCATCTAGACGGTGGTCAGTGGAGTCTCCCGACACCACACCAACGCGGCAGCCGGCAGCGATCGCGTGATCGACCGCGAAGCCGAAGCAACGGTCCGCTTCCGCGAGATGAGCCGGTGAGTAATGCAGATCAGAAAAGTGACCCAGACGCAGGCCTGCGTCCTCTTTGTCCATAGAACCTCCGATAAGGGAATCTGCCGGCCAGGGCCGGCGAAAATGAAACGGACGCCCGAAGGCGCCCGCATTGAAGGCCAGCGGCAAACTGGTCCTTAGGAAGACAGGTCCGCAGCCACGGCTCTGGCCTGCTCGCGGTACGCGTTGGGGTTGTTAGCCAAGGCGGTCCGCATGTCCTTTACGATCTGCCGAATCGATGCAGGACGGCTCGTCCACCCTTCCCCGTAGCTTTCCTTGAGGAATACGCGGAGTTCGCGCTGAGCTTGCTCGCTCTCGTGGAACCCTAAGCGGCTAGCCGCATCGTCAAAGGCAGCTCGCAAGCCCTCATCAGGCAGAACTTCGGGGCCAATATCAGTCGGAACGTGCCGCTCCGTCGTTGGCTCATCATCCCAGTCGTTCTGCGGCTCTTGCGCGCCCTCGAGCGTTGCGACGGCCTCGCAGGCGCTCTCGAAGTGCTGCAGCCGCGCCCGCTCAGTACCATCCAGTAGGCCCGCCATGTCCAGATCCGCATCGAGCGTAATAAGCCATTGCTTCTGGCGTACTGGCTGCCCGGACTCCGGATCGATCCGACTGATCTCGACTTCCTGCTTGCCGATCGTGAATTCCACGCCAACCAACCGGCCTCGTGCAAGCGCCACGGTTTGCATGGCAGCGTGTGCCTTCTGCAAGACGTAGATCGATGTCGTCGGCATCCTAATCAGTCCCAGGCCCCGGCTCTCCGGGATGGCGAAATAGAACGACGCTGACAGGTTGCATTCGCCTTTCTGATACTGGGGGCAGCGATGCGGGTCGCACCGTCCATCCGGAATCTCGGCGTCCTGGCGAAGGATGATCGGGCGGCCACCCCAGACGCGCTTCGCACGGCTAGCCCGCTCATCACGCGGCACGGCACCGTACGTCTTGCAGTAGCGCAAGCCGTCGTGGCCGTACTCGGAAAAATACTTCTTTCCGCTGGCCGCGTAGGTAACTAGCTCGTTCGGCATGTTCTGCAACCAGTCGTCGAACGCAAACACGACCGGGAAGCGCCAGAGCCGGTGGCCGTTGCCGTCTCCTCGGTCCTCGCCGTAGCGCTGTAGGATATCGTCGGCGATGGCGGGGTTCGTGAAGTCCGAGCCGCGGCACGTGAACCACGGCACGTTCTTTGGGACCAGCGGATTGCGGAGGTTTGTTTTGCGCTCAATCTCCGCGCCGATCTTCTCGAACGAATGGCCTTGGGCCAGCATCGCGTCGTGGATCCGGACCGCCTCAGCATTGTCTCGGGCCTTGCGCGTGAGGACTTTGATGCCTGGCCGAATGGTGCCGATGATTGGTGGCCGCAGGGGCCGTTCATCGAGCAGGCTTCTGGGGCCGCTTGGACCGTCGAAGCCGTTGTAGGTGATGGGAGCATGCATGCTTTCCTCCTGTCGGTGGGAAACGAAAGGACGTTGCCCCGGGAGTGACGCAGCATGGCCCTCAGGGCGCCGAGGCTGAGTCCGCCCGGCGCTGGGTCGCTTGGTTGTAGACAGACCATCCTTCATTCGCGGCTGCGGATGAGACTGGCCAAGGGGTGCCACCTTAGCGGCGAGATCCGGGTCAGAAGACAAAAAAAGCCCGCGTCCCGGATGCGCCGGAAAGCGAGCTTTGTCGAGATACCTGCAATGCCACGCCCCTTCCGGGGGCGTGGCACACAGGGAGCAGCGCGCGACGAAGCGCGGCGCTCATGCTGAGGACGTAAAGTCGTCCTCGTGCAGCAGGTTCACGCTGCACAACAACCCATTTTGGACATACCGTCCACCGCAGGAATCACGGGTCAGCCAACGACGGCTGTTCTGCCTAGGAGGGGCCTTAGAGAGAGACGCCACATGGTCCTGGGCTCGAACAGTGTCACGCGTGCACTCGCGACGAGGCACAGCGATAGACGCGTTTTACGAGCTGACATGGGAAGTGCTCGGCGAAAACACTTATCACAAGGAATTTCCACACCGGTAGCCAACCGGTCGGCGCGTGCGCTTGTAGCACGACTTGAAGCAGCAGATGGACTCGCAAGGAGTCAGGGTCGATGCGTCGGAGACGCGAGGTGTGAATGAATTGTGGCACGCCAGAATCGCGCGAATAGACCGAATCCTCGCAATTTTCGTATAGCTTTCGCCAAAAAATACCGCGAAGGGGTCGTCCACAATTGCAGCCGAGAGAGACCGTCAAAACATGGAAAAATGGCTGAAGATTCGCACATCGAACCAGCGATCGATCGAGGGTTGCC
This sequence comes from Cupriavidus gilardii J11, assembly GCF_007829435.1. Taxonomy (GTDB): domain Bacteria; phylum Pseudomonadota; class Gammaproteobacteria; order Burkholderiales; family Burkholderiaceae; genus Cupriavidus; species Cupriavidus gilardii_D. Next base: position 31,659 of record NZ_VLJN01000007.1, on the reverse strand, counting down.
AAAAGGATCAGTCCTAAGCGCAAGCGCCGCGGCGGCCGCTGGACTGCGGCCCATCGACAGGTTTAACAGTGATGAACGCCTGTCACGCATCGTTCCGCATACAGATACGGGGGCCGTGGCCTCGTACTGCTCCAGGTTTGCTAGGGATTTTCTCGACGCCAACCTGTACTTCTGCTCCGCGAAGTTCACTGTGGCTCGAGGTGGAAAGGTAAAGGCGATCGATGAAGCGTTCCGGGAAGCGGAGTCCTGGTACGCCACGGCGATAGCGAACTTCGCTGAACGCCATCAGATCGAGTTCCCGCTCGCCTACATGGAGATCCACGTCAAGGTGACACACCAGTTTGCCGGCCGCCTGCTCAGACTTGTTCGACTGTACGACCGTCTGTTCGCGTCCACGATGTTCTGCAACGCAGCTGGCTCGGTTTCCGGAAGCGAGCGGGAAGATACCCTCCGCAGGGCGGCGAAGCTGATATCGCAGATTCACCTTCTCTGCATTCCGGGCAACGACAAGTTTGCCCCAGACGGCAGCCGATTGTCGACACAGGCCTCCTCCGCCTACAAGGACTGAACATGGATTTTCGCGACATTGAACGCCTACACCAACAGTACGCTCAGGGGCCTTTGACCATCGACATGGACGCGGCGCCCGTCGCAGCGCTCCCCGCGCCGGCGGCACGCCAAGTCTCCACCGAGGGGAAGACCAGAAGCACCCTCCCGCCTGGCCACCTCGTCGAGACTCGGAAGGTCATCGCCCTGATGGTGATTGTGGCCGCGATCTCGTTGCCTGTCGGTATGTGGCTCGCCTCAGGAAACAAGCAAAGCAGAGATGTCGCGGCGACTGAGCCGGCTCAAGGTCAACCGGGGACGCCCGACGTGTCTGGCTCTGGTTCCATGAGCTCGCGATGGCCGGACAGTTTGGTAGCCACTCCGGCGGAGCCGCCCCAGCAGGCGTCACCGGTTATCGCCGCATCCTCAATCCCAGGAACACCTTCCCCAGTTGCCTCTCAGACTTCCGCCCCGGCCGTAGCACCGGCGGCCCCATCTCGTCCAGCCCCTCATGAGCCGAAGCCCGTCGTACGAGAGCCGAGAAAGCCGGACGCGCCTGCGCGCGCCCCGTCCTCGACCCAGAAGCCGACGGCATCTGCGGGCGAGATCAAACTCTTTTGAGAACGCACGATGACCGATAGCACATACTTCAGTGTTTTGCAGGCTGGGTTCACTGTGGAGGGGAACATCGTCAGTGACCACGGCATGACCTGCGTTGGCTTGGTGCTCGGGAACATACACAGTTCTCGAGGTCTCGTACACGTCGCCAAAGGTGCGGTCGTAAGGGGCAACGTTCATGCCGAACACATTATCGTCGACGGAACAGTGGAAGGCGAAGTCAGGGCGCACTCCTCCGTCCTGCTGAACGGTCGAGTTGCGGGTCAGGTCCTATACAGTGGCACCATCCGGCTCGGTGTCGATGCGGACCTCAAAGGGGTTATGCTATCCCGCACGCCCATGATCGCCCACGAGGAGGCGGCCATATCCGACCCCCAACCCACGTCGGACTCAGTATCCTGATATTGACTTGCCGTCGAAAAGGGGCCGATATATTCGCGCCTTTCGAAAAAACAAAAAGCCCGGCATATGCCGGGCTTTTTGCTATGGTATGCGCCTCAGGGTCATGAGCTCCGCTTGTGTGAAGACGCCCGGGAAGGCGATCCACGGTAGCTGAGCTCCGCCAGCTTGATGAAAGGAGACGTGGGGAAAGTCGCCGGATAGCTGGACCCGAAACATCCGCACCGCCCCGTCGTCACCACGAACCGCATAGACGTGCCCATGGCGCAGCTCGAAAACAACCGTGCCCTGACGAAGCGTTGCACTGGTCTTTGGCAGCATATTGAACCGGTCGTCCATCCACTCGTCGTAGCTGGACGCACGCCCCGCGGACGCGCGTCGTTGCCATTCTGAGTACAACTCGGTGAAGCGATCTTTCCCGAAGGTCGAAATGTCGGTGGGCTGTTGCATACGTAGCTCCGCCCGCTGCCAGGGTGCTCGACTCAGACCGATGCCTATCCGATACCGCCTACATGGGATTTGGGGTAGGTCCACAGGCAGCCACCACCGCGGCGTCCAAGTCCTAAGTCGGTAAGCGAACATGGGCAACGAGAAAAAGAAAAGCCCCGGACTTGCCGGGGCTGAAGCCTTCAACGGTCTACCTCTGTACGTGACAATGGCACCTCTGCAGGACCGTTGAGGCTGTTGAAGGAATGACGGTCGGGCGACCGTTGGAGAATGTGCGACGACGTGCGATCGCGTTACACGATCACCGGTACCGTCTCGCCGAACGGCGGCGCAGCGACACGATCCAGGGGTGTCACTGATGCCCAGAGAGTCGGGTACGCGGGCGCGGCCTGCGGATACGAGCCATACAGGTCAGTGAGATAGACCAAGAAGGCCGGCTCGACCCCCTCGCGCTCGAGCCAGGCAAACGGCGGCTTGAAGCTCGTGCCGCCGCCGCCCTTCAGTGGCTTCAGGTCGACGACATCATCGCGCTCAAAAACTTGAACCTGCGTCACGCGCGTATCGCAGTCGATGACAATCAGCCTCGCCGGCCGCAGCTGTTCGTGCACCGCAAGGATCTCAGCAGCAAACTGCCGCTGCGTCTCGTCGAAAACCGAGCCACTGGAATCCCTCACGAACACCGCGTCCCCCACAGCCTCCGAATACAGAGACGGGAGATAGAGGCCCAGATGCACGAAGCGCCGGTTGGGTGCCCTCCAGCTGTAGTCTGCAGCGGCCGCCTCCGCGGCGAACCGATGCAGAACCGCACGCCAGTCAACGGATGGCCGTAGTGCGGCCTCCACCAGGTGCTCGAGATCGCCCGGCAGCGAGCCACGCATCTTCGCCGCCTTCGCAGCCTGGCTCACGGCCACGCGCCACTCGCCTTCTACCGACGATTTGTCGTCCCCCGTGTATTGACGCACCTCGCCACAACTGCTCGATGCAGTCGTGGGAGTTGGCGCGGCCGCTGACTGGGGCGACTGTCCACTCCCATCGGCGGGCAGCTCATCAGACTGCTTCTCAGGCGATTCCTGGCGCAGCACGGCGTAGATTTCCTCAGCCGACTTGCCCAGGTACCGACCATCCAACAAGGACCCCTCCGGTAGCTTGAACTGCGCGTTGAGAACCAGCGGATTGATTGCATAGTCACAAGCCTGATTCCACCTGCCTTGCTCCCGCGCGCCCATGCGCCAGCAGTGGCCATTGGCTACATGCAGGACTTCATGCGCGAGCGCACCCCGCAGTTCTAGATCGTCCAGTGTCGCGACATGCGCCGGGTTGTAGCCCAATTGCACACCGTCGACCCAAAACGATTCGCAGGACGAGTCTTCGACAAGCTCCAATCGCAGCGCCAAGGCGCCGAAGAAGGGTTGCGACAGTACTAGCGCAGCTCGCTGTTTCACGATTCGGTCACGCATGTTGGCGACCTCAGGCGGCAAGCAGCTGCAGCATCGGCATATCGCTCCCAACTCTGGACAGCGCCGGCGGCGGGGAACCCATGAACGCAGCCATCTGCGCCTCGATTTCCATCGCGCGCCCTGCTACGTCCAACCGCAGGAGAGGGTCATCCTTAAGTTGCGCCCCGGTGTAGCAGGCAAGCTGGTCCCGCGTCTTGGCAAGGATCTCCGCCAAGGCTGGGTCGTCTGAGAAGTTCAGCTTCGGGAGCAGCGCACTGAGCTCCCTCACCTTGTCCGCGACGTCGAGCCGGACATTGCCTTCCCCATACAGGCGGTTGGCAAAGTGCTGCACGGCTTCGTAGAGACGACCGACCAGGTCATTGTTTGCCGTCTTCACGGCGCTCATGACGCGGCTGTCCATCTCATCCCGAATGCCCTGAAGCACATCGGACGGAAGGTCAATGCCGAACTGACTAGCATCGGGAAACGGCAGCACGGAAAAGCGGATGCCGAACTTCTTCCGCAGCTCTGCCTCGGTGGGATAGTCCGACTCGTCGAACAGCCCATTGAGCGCGACCCGTGCTTCATCCTTCAGCCTCGGGTAGTCCACCAGGAATTGCTCGGTAGCGGCATCGAACTCGTCCCGGAGGTTCCTCAGCTTCCCCGCCACATCCATGTAGACCGTGGTTGGCAACAGGCGCACCCCCAGTTGGTCATAGTCCAAGGAATGACTATCGAACAGCGAGCGGGCTCGGTTGCCGATGGCGCACACCTCCTTGTACGACGTGGCACCTTCCGTCAAGAGCCGCTTGTTGAAGCGGCCGATGTCCTTGGCCTCGTGTTTGGCCTCGACAGCCTGGGTGGCGCGTGTGTCGAATCGCCGTGCTCTCCAGACGGACACGTTGAGTGTGGAAAGCATGACACGGGACGTCAGATTGGTGATGTTCATGATGAATCCTCGAAGAGGTGGCAGCGCGATGGCGGCCTTGAAAGGAGAATGGCCGGGTCGGGAAACCCGAGCCGGCCGGCAGTGAAAATGCTGCGAGAAATGAGACGGGCTTCAGCCGCCTCGGATGTGGACGCCGATCGGGCCACCCTGTGCTGTGATGAACGCCGGAGTGCTTACGATGGCGGGCTCCCGCTCGACGGCGTCACGCACCAGCAGCACGGCGAATTCGCCGAGGCCGGCTTCGTGGAGTCGCGTTGCATAGACCATGACCCGATCGAAGTTACTCGGGTTGGCAAGGCGCGCCAGTGCGGTGACAAGACCGTACTGGACGGCGACGTTGGTCGGAATTGGTGCGGTCGCCGGCGCCGCAAGAACCCCATCGGGGGACGGCATCTCGCTGAACAGGCGCTTGAAGGCGACGAACTCCGTGGCCGCCGCCTCGCCGACGGCGCCGGCGAAAGCCACCTGCTCTAGGCTCGGCGGCACGACACCGGTGAGCTTGCCTACATTCCCCCACGTACGTGGGCTTTCACGATTCTCGATCTCGCGAGTCTTCTCACTGGACAGCAGAAGATCCGGACGAAAACGCAGGAACGCTATGAGCTCCGGCGGCTGATTCGTCGCCACGGCCCACTTCGTCCAATCGTTGATTGATGTGGTGAGCTCCACGATCGTCGCAAAACGAGATTTCAGCGGATCGAGGATGTTGGATACCCCCGCGTTGTCGGTACGGCGGTTCGTCGCCGCAACGAATGTCACGTGTGGTGGCAGGACGTGTTCACCGATCCTGCGGGCCAGCAACAACTGCATCTTGGCCGCCTGAACCGCCGGTGCGGCCTGTCCGAGATCATCAATGAACCATACGGTGGGCCGGCGCGCCGACAGTGCCCGCTCCAGGTCACCGAAAGGCAGAAAGCGGGCGTTAGCGCCATCCGACGACGGAAAAGGCAAGCCTTTCGAGTCGGTCGGATCCTCCACGACCGGATGGGAGATCAGCAGTTCGTGTCGAGCCTCATCGGCTGCGCGCGCAACGATATCGCTCTTACCGATGCCGGGAGCACCTGTCACTAGGACTGGCAGCCCTGCTGGAATGCAGGCGGCCAGCAGCGTTTGCAACTGGGAAGGATTGACTTGCATGGGATGTTCCGAATGAAGATCCCACAGGCCGTCCCCCCAGGGATGGTCCCTGTGGGGAGGTTCAAGAGATAGCCGGCATGCCGGCGTTGGGGTCGATGCGTCTACGACGCGGGTGAAACAGTGTTTGGACTGATTCTTACCAGTGCAAACACAGCTTCATTGATCTAAGGTTATGCGAACCCGCACTGTTGGCGGTCCGGAAAGCTCACTGTTTCGGTGCGTGTTTCGAAGAAACGTCCCCTGGCCTCTCGGCCAAGGGAGCAAATCAAGCGGCTAGGGCGGCAGGCGCCTGCGCGTTCGCCAACCGTGCCCGGGCATAGGACAAGGTGCCGTCCTTTGCCCGCAGGCGACGGGAGTAACCCCGGCGTGCATCGTGAATGAAATACTCCCGCGCACGACCGCGAGAGCGATCGATAATCGTCGAGTAGCCCTCTGCGATGCAGAGGTCCACATACTCCCGCCCATTTAGCACCCGGCCATTGTCCAGCCGCCAGCGGGATTGCTCCGCGGCCTTGCAGGCCTCGTCGAAGTGGCGCGCGGCCAGGCGCCGCTCCTGGTCAGCAGCTGCCTGCCTTTCCCAGTGCGCTTGCTCGTCGGCGGAGAAGCCACACATCGCGAACAACCTCTGCCGTCGCAGCGAGGCCGCGCAGTTCAAAAGGTCAATCCCCAAGACATCACGAATGGCACGCTTGGAATCGACGTTCCAGTCCTTCGGTCCATCGAACACCTTGAGAACGCTAGCGATATCGCGCTGCAGGACAGCCAGGGCGACCTTATTTGCCCATCCAAAGCCCGACGCCAGTCGAGCATTGACAGCGCGCCGTGCCAGATCATCGAAACGTCGCTGACTGATTCGCATGGCTTGACGATCGGCCTTTGCGCGGTCCATCGCTTCGTTGAATTGCCGTTGCGTCGTGAGCTGATGAATCCGCTCCGCCAGGGCCGATACAGGCGTTGCATCTGCCCCGGTCGGCGCATTGAATGCCGGCGCGGGTAGCTGTGGCAGTATGCCGGCCTCGGTTAAAAGATCGTCCACCAGTGCATCCGTGCAATCCGCCGGAGCCCGGCGCATGATCGCCAGGAGTTTGGGCGCGTTGTGCGAGGTGATCGGCAGCTTCTCGATACGCATTACGCGGCATAAGGCCAGCAGCTGTGTCTCCGTCAGAGCCCCGCGCAGGGCTGGGACAGCGATCAAGTCGTGCATCCACTCGAGTCCGTACTTCGACCACGTGGTGTCCTCACGGTAGGCGTTGGTCACGCACGCTCGCACGGACTCGCCGCGTAGAAGCGCGTATGCAACGTGCACCTCGTGACGGACGTTCGTGGCCCCTCTTCGATGATACGGCGGCCCATTGGTCCCGTAACCGAATCGGCTGGCGAACTCAGCCTCGACGAAGGCGGCAATATCGAAATTCCCCTGTTCCTCGAACAGGTCGGCCGTCTGGAATAGCGGACCGACAGCGGTATCCGCCATCTCGAACACTTCTTCTGGAAAGTATCCAAGGCGGCCCGCCGTTTCCACGGCGCCCCAAGACGCTCTGGTCATCTCGTGCGGCCGCAGCACCTTCCCCTCCATCCGAACGATGTACCGGTCGACCTCTTCGATGACCTGGGATAGGACAGATCGAAGCGAGCCAGAAGGACGAACTCCGAACCTGCCGCTGGCCAGGCTCACGACCGGGATGGCACCCCTTCGACGTGGCGCACCGAAAGGTCCTCCAGACGCGGAACAGGGCGTTCGCCGCGGCCGTCGTTGAGCAAATGCAGCACGCCGGCAAGCGTCGTGCGGGTTTCGGACCGTGGTCCGATGGCGATTACATACATGGTGTGCTCCGATGCGAGCACGCCCCCCGGGGAGCGTGCCCCAGGTGGGATATGTACAGTTCGGGGCGGCGCTACAGCGCCCCGAGGCGGGATCAAGCCATGGCGGCCGGAACGCCGACCTCGCGCGGTCGCGCATGGGCCCGTAAGTCGGCAAGCTGGGCTCGCAGGTCAGGGGCACTGATGCGCCAGACCTCGTAGCTTTGCTTACCGGCGATGCTCCGCGGCTGAACCCGGGCGAACTTGCCAGATTTCAGCAATGCGGCCTTCACGTTCGCGGGGGCATTCCAATCGGAGGCCACGACGATCTGGTCGCCGGCAAGGCCGAGTTGCGGCACGTTCACCGTCAGCGTTCCGTGGATCTTTCCGCTATCGGCGCAGACGAAATGGAAAGCTGGGCGGGAGTTGGCATAGAGTCCGGCACGAAGCACGACGCCAGCCGGATGGCCGGACTTGCCGGCGCCATAAACAACAGCGTCCATGGGGGATACTCCTGGGTAGGGATCGCCCCCATCGGGACGGCTCCCAAAGGGGTGAGAAAGAAAAAAACGCACCCCGGAGGGTGCGTTCATGCGTTGAGCCTACTAGATCGGCCCCTGACGGGGGAAGAAAACCAGTCGTTTATGGACCAAGAATCACTTAGTCCTTGTTGACGCGCCGGCCATTCTGATCTGCCCAAAGCAGATAGGCAGAGAGGCCGCCGCCAACGAACAACACGAAAAGGGCGAAAAGCGTCATCGCTCAATCTCCTTTGGATAGCACTGCGCCGGTGAGAAATAGTACAACACCGGTCGAGATGAGGGCGAGTACCTCAATCGCTGCGCTGACGTTCCAAGTGCGATTCGTTCCAAGATAGCCAGCGGCGGCGATGATCGCCGCTGCCGACAGAGTATGGGCGAAACGCCCGTATTGCTGCCGCTGATCCTTGGTCGGAGCGGAAAGCGCCTTGAGAACCTGTGTCAGCATCGTTTCGCGGTGGCGCTGCGAACGGTCGATGCGATAGACATTCTCACGCACACCGATAAGGCGACATCGGTAGCCATCCTCATGAGCCGCGAGCGCATAGCCAACGCCCGCCGCCTCGGCGCGCTGCACCAATTCAACCAGACGCAGAGGCAGAGTCACAAGCCCCGGCGCCGGATCAAACTGAGCCTGACCGGTGACTTCTTCCCCCGCCGTCGATGTGAAGGTCACCTTGATCAATATCGTCATGAGGACGCCCTCTAGCCGCGCCGCCCCGCCACCACCCGGAGGGTGGAAAGCAGGTCTGCGTAGCCTTGGTCGGTCGCAAGCGCTTTGACGTTGACCGAGTTGCCACGGCCGCCGGCGAGATCGCCACGGCCACGGCAAGTTCGGTACGACATCCGGACACCGCCGGCGGCACCATCTGCATGCTGAATCTCAACGAGCAGAGCGTCGGTCTGCAAAGCGAAGACCTCCACGCGGCTTCTCCGATGGCTGTGTTGCCGGATGGTGTAGTCGCGTCGTCGCAAGGCCATGTCGGACGCGACTCGCCTCAGCAGGCGGCAAGCGTCCCTGCGCACCGTCTGGCAGGCTGCTGGCCGTACGAACGAGGTACTAGGAAGAAAAGATTTGGGGAGTTTCATGGATATCCTCGGATAGCTGGGGACATCCCTCCCCTACGGGACGAGTGTCCCGCAATGGGTTAGTCCAGCGCTGCCGGACTTTGGGTCGATGCGTCAATGACGCGGGTAAAAGCGACTTGCCGAACCCTCCGGGGTTGGGCAAGCCCTCTTAGGCTTGCAAATGGCTGGTACCTAGTTAGGCCAGGTCGAGCATCATCGTAATGGCCTCTGCCACCTGACAGGCATGCCGCCGTGCCAAGCATTTGCACACGATCAGCTTCTGAACAGTAGCCATGCCACCGACATAGCCGATGTGATCGACGTGGACAATCCAGCCCTCAGAATTGCCGCGACATATCGAGACTGCAAACCGCTCTTGCGAATCTCTCTCTTGTGGCCAAGGGCGGGTGGGCTTCGGTCCGAACATCGCCTCGTTGGCATCGCCGATGAAGTTCGCGGGGAGCAGCCATTCGGGTTCCAGATCGGTGCCGCGGAGTTGCTGTTCTAGATGCTCAACTACGTTCGCAACGGAGGCTCCATCTTTGATGGCAAGTGCGAAATCAGTTTGAGTCGTTTTTGGAGTCGACAAGGTGAACTTCCGGGAAGCGCGGAAGCCCCGCGCGGGGCTCCGCGCGAGGGTTGAAGGAGTCGGACTGAAGAAGCTCAGCGAGTCAGCCGGTAGCCACCCGACCCAGAGACGAGATACAGGCGTTCGCCGGAGACAAAGTGTTGATCGGCGTCCTGCGTGACGACCACCTGGCGCCCACCGTCCGTGCGGACAATGACCTCCACGCCGTCGCGCTTGCTCATGTAGTTCGCTGCGGTCTGCGCAATTACCGCCGATGCGGTGCCCGACAGTGCGCCGCCAATATAGCGGCCATTACCGCTGCCAATGACACGCGCACCGAGAACGGCGCCAACTACTGCTCCGAGGACACCCGGAACGCCGGTGCTTGCAGACATCATTCCGCCGCTATCGGAAATGGTGACAGGGCGAACCCGGATCACCGTCACAGATTCCGCATTCCCGGGACGAAGTGCCTCCGGGCTGCGATACACGTTCGGAGACGTTTGTTGCGCAGCGCAGCCCGTGAAGACGACGCAGCAAAGGAAAAGCAGGAAGAAACGCAGGAACATGATGGCCTCGATAAAAAATGGCCAACATGCCCACGGGCAGGATGGCCCGTGGTGGGAAAAAAGCGGATGTGCCGGTTGACGGCGAGTCGATGCGTCGGTGACGCGGTGAGTACAGTGATGTTACCAGCGACGAGGTCAAAAGAGAATGCCCCGGGAGCGCGAGCTCTCGGGGCGGTATGCAGAACTAGGTTCCCTTGGCCTTGCTTCGGTTCGGCAATACGTAGCCGAATCGTGCCCATGCCTCAGGATCCATCGGCAGCGGGCTATTGCGACCGGTAGTCAAGTTCACGAAGACGCCGGAGTACGGCAGCGTCCCGGTCCTAAACAAAGTCCAGAGCAGGTTGTAGGCCTGGACGGCGATCGCCTGGTTGATGACGAGCGATTGCTTGCGCAACGCGTCCGCCATCGAACAGGACGGGGCCGTATCGACTTTGTCCCCCTTCCGGTTCATCAGCTCGGGAAACAGGTCGCCCACATGCGGGAGACGCTTTGCCCGCGGCCCTTTGACCCTGCCAATAATGACTTGGCCGCTGTCGGACTCGTTGCCACAGTCCAGATAATAGCCGCCGGAACCCCGCGTCATCGCGCGCAGGATTGCCTTCCGTGCGCCCCGGGTATCAACACAGCCAACCACGAGGTCACAATGCAAGCTGTCGTCTCCGCCAATCCGACGGGTCTGCGCATCCCAGCGCGTACCCATCAAATTGTTCAGGCGATTAACCAGCAGCGTTGCTTTCGACATGCCTACGTCAACAGGATAAAAGCCTTGCCGGCCCACATTCGTCTCGCTGACGGTGTCGTCGTCATATACCGTGCAGTCGATGCCTCCGGGATGCCCCAACTCCAGCATCGCGTGATGCAAGCGGGCCAAGTTCGGTAGCAATGCGCTGCCTGTCCCGCCCGCTCCCACCACTGCCACTTGCCATGCGCGACGTGTCATGACCTCTGGAATGCGGTGCTCTATCACAGTACCTCCCGCCGAAGCGCGTGGTACCAGTCAGCGGGAATCCTCTCGACCATCTCGAAGATGCCCTTCGCGCATAGCCGAAGCGCCATCGACGGCACAGCCGATGCACAGTTCCCCAGTACGAACGCAAACTTCACGTCGTGCCGATCGTCTTCATCGTCCGTTGCGGAGAAGAAGGCCGGCGACTGACCATGTGAGTGGCAGTCGACCACCAGCACATCGTCGTTCGCCATGGCCGGCCGCTCATACTTCAGATGGCTAGCGCTATGCTCAAGGATCGTAACCGGCTCCAATCGGAACGCTCCCGTTCCGGTGTTCCAGACGATCCACGCACCGGTTTCCTTGGGATGCGCTGCACGTGCCATGTCGGCAAACCGACGGATCAGATCCGCGGGGACGCGGCCACAATGCAACACCGTATCGTCATTCGCCTTTCCGTAGGGAATCGCAGTGCGATGCTGGAACGCGCCGAGCCGACGGACGACACGCAGCCAGGGCCGGGCGATCTCCAGAAAGACACCGTTCTCAGCGATCAGCAGCCTCTCGCCCGATCGCTCCAATGGGGAGAGCGCGGCAAAGCGCGGCACCATAACGGCCGGAAAGGACTGCTGGAGCGTGATATCAGCAGGATTCATCATCATTTTTCCAATTTGCCGGCAATGAGATCGCTCAGCGTTAGATTCATGGATACGAGGACATCCTCGGGGAAGTCGTTGAACTTGCCATCGAGCATGTCCCGCCAAAAGGCGTAGAAGCCGCAGTCATACGACACTCGCGGCCCGCCCTGATTTGGATGAGTAAAGGCGGAGTTGAAGAACCCCGCTTCCCAGTCCGGTATGGAGGCGACGGTGACCTCCTTCGGTACTGACGCAGACCCAATGCAGATCGCGCCACGATCCCAGGTGTTGAAATAGGGAGGCTCAAACAGAGCAAAGCCAGGCGTTGGGCGCGCGTGCCCCGCGACTGCGAACACGCGAAATCCCAGGGCCGATGCGTGAAAGACCAAACCCGGGTGGGGAACAACCGCGGAACGTTGCCCGAGTTCCTTGCATTTGAAGAACACTCGGCGGTGTGCTGCTGGACACCACCATGTGATTGCAGTCGGTGCGATCGAAAGAACGTTCGGGGTCAGGAATTCACCCTTGGGCAACGATGCATCGGCAACCTGACGTACCGCCTCAATCAGTGCACGACGATTGAGCGGTGTACCTGGGCCAATCACAGGAGCGCGACTGTCGGCGTGCAGCTCGACAGGATGAGCGGTCGCATAGGTAAATTGCCCCTGGTCCGGCCCATAAAGCAAAATGGCCCCGCGAAGGGCCACGTCAGACGCGCGCGAGGCGCTTACATACTCGGCCATGTGGCCTCCTCAGTAATTAGGGTTAGTACACGATCGAGTGCGCCGACGATCCGAAGCATGCCGCCCAAGGCGCGGAACTGTTCACGGATCGCTGTGGCTTCCGTCGCGATGGGAATGAACGACTGGTAGAGCGTGGCTTCGCCAGATGCGTTTATATGGTTGATGTGATCGTCCAAAATTTCGAGTGCGACGTCGTTATCTCGCATAACGACAGTCGCCGCTGCATAGGCGGGCTCTGCCCATTGGGCCTGCTGAAAGGCCGAGCGCTTGCCGTTGCGCTTGAGCATCAGGCTCAAGTCGGCAAGCGCATGGCAGACATCGGCGGCCCAACCGTTGCTCGACGCCGCTATCGCGCGCAGCAAGCGCGGGTTCAGGACAGTCAACGATTTGGACATCACGTCGACATGGCTGTGTCGAGGCAGGAATTCGTCTGTGGCGATCTCCCCGCGAACTGCCGATGGTAGATACCGCTCAGCATCCTCGTCCTCACGCCCATAGGCCGCCATTGTTTCGCGGGCCGACTCGTCGTCGAGCGTGGTGTCCCCGTCCCAGTGCCACATAGCAAATTGCTCCAGTAGCTTGTCGGGCGTGCGCAAGTCGAGCGACTTCCCATCCGCTGCCGATATAACGGACATCGCCGTAAATATCAGGGATGGGTGAAGCGCTCGTAGAGCGGCCGCGCGCTTATCTCCGATCACGTAGACATTCTCTTCGGGCAAACGAACACCGAGATACAGCGGCGCATCGAGGGCGTCGTCCCGACCGAATTGCGATAGCTCATCCTGTGCTGCTGCCCGCTCCAGTATGGCGAGCTCGAAGACGAGGCGGTGACACGTTGGCCTATGGGCATTCAACCACGCGAACATCGCCTGGGCGAATGCATCCGCGGCGTTGACCGGTCTCTCGACGTCACTGGCCCGCAGCACCCCGGTCTCGAACTGAGACCGCACTAGCTCGCCAATGTCCTCTGCGACACGATAGGTGAGTATGGCTCGACCTGGCACGTCGTTGGGAACGCGTGGCAGGGTCAGAAAATCATCGGCAGCTCTACGTCGGGCAGCGGGATGCCGTCTTTGCGACGACCAGGATGGCGTGGCGACATCGTTGCCTTGAACAAACGATCGAGGATCAAACAGCATTCTCGCGTCTCCTCACAATGAAAAAAAACCGCCCTTCCGGGCGGCTCTTGGTTGATGGCGGCAAACTCTCCGCTGGACAGTGCCTTCATGAGTTCAGCTTTGCGCATAGGCGCCTTTGGCGCCTGCGGCGCGCACGAACGTGAAGCGAACCACATCGCCTGTATGCTCCGGGCCGTCCACCGCAGCGGTGGTCAGCTCGGGATACTGAGCGGTGTACATATCGCGGACTTGATCGGGCGTGAACTGCGGGCCAGGGTCCAACAGCGTCATGCCGTTATAGGAGAATTCGCGGGCAAGTGCTTTTACTTCGAGGGCCATCTCGGAACTCCTTAGAGAAATGAAGCCAAGTCAGTCCCGGCCGACCCCGTGGGGCTTGCCCCCGAGATCGGATCGCGTGGCTTGGCGTCGGCCTCGTCGTCGCCCTCGTCGTTTCGATCGCTTGAGCTTGCGTCGCTCGCCGAAGTCGCGGCCTTGGCCAGCGCCTTGGTAGCCTTACTGGACTGGTTGGCTTTCGCAGCCTCCAGGATCGAGTTAGTAGCCTCCACCTGTTCCACGAGGGATTGGCGGGTGGTGGTGTAGCTTCGCAAGACCTCAGCAAAGCCCTCATCGAGCTCAGTCGGGGTACCGGAGATCGCAAGCGGTGCGCCCAGCGCCGGATCGTCTGCCTTCTTTACAACGGGCATGACGACGACCGACAACATGTCGCCGTTCATGGCGAGCGTGAGAACGACCTTCTCGCTCGCACCAACGAGCGGGGCCAGTTGATTGAACATAGGTGAATCCTTTTGGGGAATTGAATGGAATGGCAAGGCGCACGGCGGCGCCTTTGGAAGATGAGAGTCAGTAGCCCAGGACCTTGGGGACCTTGCCGCTATAGTCGAAGTCCGGTACAGCCATAAGGCCGGCAACGACTTCGGGCTTGGACTTGGCGAACAGCTTGTTGAAGCCATCGCCCAATGCCGAGCGGATGCCCAGTTCGTCAGCAAGGACCTTCATCTCGGACTTGGTCAGCATCTCCAGGAAGTCCTGCGCCTTCTGCAGGTTCCAGTGTTTGCGCAGGTCGAGTTTGTGGTACTTGGAGAGAGCGCGAAGGTTCTCCACGTCGAGCCCGTCGATGGCCGCCACCGTGAGTCCGATGGTCAGCTGCTGCCGAAGCCCAGTGTCCGTCGCATGCACCGCCGTGAGGCAGCCCTGAAGGCTGGACGACGCTTTCTGCTCGGTCAGCTTTTCGAAGAACTTCGCCATGACGTCACCGGCGATATTTCGCGAGAGACCGTTCAGAGCGATGGCCAGCAAGTAGGCATTCGCCTGCTCGGCGTTCTGCGCGACCTCCTTGCGCAGAGCCTTGCGCCAGAGTGCGGTGCGATACTGCTTCACCTTCTCCGACTCGCTGATCACCGTCACAGCCTTCTCAGCTGGCGTGGACGCCTCGGGAGACGTCTTTCCTGCAGCGGGCTTGCTCGCTTCGCCTTTGTCACTGCCGGCAGCACCGGCCTTCAGAGCGTCGCGCTCCGACTTGATTCGCGCTGCCACCATCTTCTGGTTGCAGGCTGTGTCAAAGCACTGGCCGCTGTAGACCTTGCCCATGGAGTCGGGCAAACCGCTGACCGCCGCGCCGAAGTTCTGGCAAGCATGGCAGGCCTTTGCCTGCTCCTCGCCAACCCCGGTCGGTCCGTCGACCTTCAACTGGATGCGGGTGTGGTTGTCACCAGAACGGATGATCCGCACGATCGGGTACTCGTCACGCATCCCGTAGGCGATCGCTTCGAGCTGCCGCTCCGATTTCTCGTTGTAGCACGCCCGGTTCGTGCAATTGCCGGTGGCAATTGCCTCGCCAAACATCTCGGTCTGCAACGACGAGTTGTGCGGACACGCCGCGCACTCTCCTTTGTCGAAGATGGCCGCTTCCAGGCTGCACGCGGCAGCCTCGATGGTCTTCTTCAACTCAGAAACGGCCTTCTTCTCGCTGATGATGATCGGCAGAAGCAAGTCCTGCTTGTCTTTCGCAAGAGTCGCAAGCAGTTCGGCGTGCCCGAGCTGTATTTGCTCGTGAGTCAACGCTTCACGTACACCGGCGCTGCAGTTCATGAGGGCAAGCCGCTTGTCCAGCTTGCTTCGAGACCAGCCTGCGATTCTCGCCGCTTCGTCACGATCTCCCTTAGCACGGCCGACCAGGCCTGCGGCCCAGACTGCCTCGTCCGCGGGCGGCATGTCCGCGCGTTGGACGTTCTCGACGCCGGAGAGTGTATCCGCCGTGTCGTCATCGACATCCTTGATGAAGACGGGCATCTCATAGTCCGGCCCGTGCTCTTGTAGCGCTGCGAGGTAGCGCCCTTCGCCGGCGAACTCCTCGAACTCCCATTCGCCATCCAAGGGGATAGGACGAACAAGAATTGGCTGGATAACACCGTGAAGCCTGACCGACGCGCAGAGCTCGCCGAACTCACCGGGGTTACGATAGGTCCGGGGATTCGCGCGACGACGAATCTTGCGAAGCGGAACAGTGGTATTGCTGAGTGGCATTTGTGGGTTCTCCGAGGATGAATGGGGAACCCGTTGCCGCACCGGGAACGTGGTTCCCGATGGGGTGATAGAAAGACCGTCCGGCGACGCGGAGGCCCGTATGAGGTTGCACCAAATGGTGCGAAGTCGATGCGCCTTGGGCGCTTTAGATCGGCATGAGGATACTCTAAAGGCATCTCATAAATCAAGCCAGGGCCGGCAAAGCAAGGTTGCGCTTACGATCGCCTCAGCTGTCGGAAGTGCGGAGTCTAAGGGCCAGCTTGCTCTCCTCCCCCGCTCCCGATCATGAAGTTGACACCTAGCACGCGACATCTATTATCGTCCGGGAGGACTGTACTAGAACGCTGAGTGCCGGAACGAAAGTGGGAGGCCAAAAAATGTGGCCAAGCCTTTGTCGTGTCGTCGTCGCCGTTGCGCCGATTTTGCTTATGGCCTGTTACGGGGAATGGCGCACGTGCCGGTCGGACTGCCAGCCGGGCTACTACCGCACGGAATTCTGCGACTGCGCGAAAGCCCCGCCCCCGACCTCCCCAGGTCCAGGCCGCCCTACACCGGATGGTATTGCGATAGGCCGCGACTTCGTATGGAAGTCAACTCCCAACTGCAGTCGCAACACCATCGTCTATCTATTTAACACTGGAAAGCGCGGCGCTATTGCAAGGTATTCCTACAGGAATTCCGATGGCAATCGACTCTACAACACTATATATGTTCCTCCTGGTTTCCGCGGCTATGATGAAGCGAAGAGACACGGGACCGTGCTCGGTTACAACATGGTCGACGACGCTGAATGTACACTTATCGGATACCAACTAGAGGGAATACTTAACGCCACCATCTCATCTTTTAGCGCTTCAAAAGAAATCGCGATTCGCGACGTAGAAGCCCGGTCAAAGGTGGAGATCCCAATCGCGCGTCGAGCTTTAGGGTTGCCGCTTTTGGCTACAATGAAAAATACGGATAGCGATTCTGTAGTTACTCAAAAGGAAGGCGCAATACTTGATTGCAGCGCCGAATGCCATCCGTCTCCGACCATAAACTGCCTGAAAGGCACACCAGCAGATCAGGCAAAACTAAAGGAGTTGCAGGCGACAATCTTAGCAAACGAAAGTATTGCGAGTCTCTCGTTCAGTCGCATAACGCGAATTTTTGGTGCGCCGCCAAAAGGTTGTGAGCGTGACGATATCAAAAGCAACGGGCCGGTTCTCCACAACAACGGCAACGCATGCACATTCCCTATCTATTTTAGTGAAAGAGACGAATGGCCGTCGGTGGTTATTCGATATCCCGAAACTCTCTCCGCAAACCGATCCGAGAAAGAGACGTTAGCGAGGCTGGAATTTATTGCTCCAGCAGAAATGCCTACGATCACGTTTAGAGCCACCGATATAAACGATGTCTGGGGCGGTGTGGTGATCCAAACATCTGCAGATGATAAGGGAGTCTACTATCAGACGTTGGGTGGATGTATCGCAATGGAGGTCCGGACGCAATGACCCCTGCCAGGATCGTGCCGCTCCTTGCTGTCCTAACGATGGGAAGCTGCAAGCTCATGCAATCAAACGACAACGGCGCTGCGACAAGACACGCCACCGACAACCGCAACTCAACAGCATCGGCGCCGCCCGCATCAAAGCCAAGGCCGCCGACCGCCTCAAAGCCGCGAACGCCGACCCGCTGTGACCTGTCGCCTATCACAAGAAGCGAGAAAACGCAAAACCTCCCCTCGTTTAAAGCAGGACAATCACAAACTCAGGGGAGAATAAGATCAGAAATGACATTCGAGGAAGTAGAGGAGCGCGGGAAACCAGGAATCCGAATCCGAGAAACCCTGGTAATTGCCTACAATGATTCCATCGGTACGACGCTTTCTGAGCGCTATCACAGTCTTTTCGACCGCCTCTTCCGCGCGGCGGAAACATGTCAGTTTTCGATCGTCGGCACAAATGCATATAGCAGCGGTTCTGACATCACTCTCAAGGGCGATTTCAAACTTCGAAAGTGCATCAGCGCGGACTACCCGTGCGGAGAGACTTGCGAGATACGGTGGGACTACCAAGCCTGCAGGACGGTGATGTGTCGCGCAACGGCAATCACGGATTTGATGTCGGGCGAGGTCAGTGCGAGAATATCGCATGCGCTCGAGCCGAAGCGCCCAGCCTCCATAACAATTACCCCAACTGCGTCTATTACCCCAGATCTATCACGGGGAGATATAGCCGAGGCTTTGCGTCGTGCTGGTATTGACGGGGCGCGCCTAGCAGGCGGTGTGCAGATTCCAGAAATTCAGTTACCGCCGGAAACCGTCCATATCCCACAGGATGCGTTTATCTACAAACCCGAGGTTGATAGCGTGTCATGGGTCAACGTCGACCGCGGTGAATTTCCCGAACAATCGTCTCTTGCTATACAGGTTTTGCGTTCACAACCGCACCCAGTTGAACGCACGGCCGCTTGCGCCTGGATCGCCTGTCGCCGAAGTGGGGATGCTGATCAATGTAAAGCTGGGCGCTGACAAGGGCGCGCAGCCACCGAGCGCTAGGTGGCTCTGTAGCTGTTCAATAACTCCGCAGCCCTCGCTAAGGCCTCCCGAAACTCAAATGCCTGCGCAGTGGGCGGCAATATACCCTCCTGAATCAGCCACTCCGTGACGCTGTGTGCGAATCGGTCCGGCTGCCAATCGTTCGCATTCCGGCGCACAAAGGCGCCGAACGTAGCTTCGAGAGCAAGTGCGGCTCGATCATTCAGGTGAAAGCGGCGGGCCAGCGCCGCAGTGGTCTCCCGAACCGGCATCTGATTCTCCAAAAAAAAAAGGCCCTCCGAAGAGGGCCCTGAGTCATCCGAGTGTAGACCCGTAGCGGGTGGGCTACGGAATGATCATAAGAGGCCGGTGTCGATCACCGACTGCCGAAAGCTCACCAAAATGGCATGCGTTTCGCAGTCAGAAGAGGGCAAGCTGGTCGTCCGGAACGAAAACTCGCAATACCGGATCGTCCAGGTGGCGTGCCGGCCCGTGGACAGCAGGTTCGACGATGCACACCTCTGCCTCAGCAGTCGCAGCGGCTTCCAAGGCCGGCACCTCAGCATCCTTCCTGGCCCGCGCAGCGCGCAGCCGCCGTCCCCAGCCACCCAAGACATGGGCCGGGGTGAACCAGCTGCCCCACGACTCGCCTGAGAGGGCGTTGCCGTGGACCACGATCGCGGGAATGTGAAGGAGCGCCAGCTGCACGTAGGTCATGTGTACGCAGCGCGGATCGATATCGATGCACGTGGCATGCATCCTCTGCTGGTAGTTGTGGCCAGCATCGTTGAGCGCGTCCGCACAGGCAATCACCATGCCGCCGGCGCCGGAGGCAGGCTCCAACACCGTCACAAACCCATCCCGCTCGATGGAGGAGGCGCCGTCAGTCATACTGATGCCGGCCATCATGCGAGAGACGGTATAGGGCGTGAAGAACTGCCCCGCCCTATCGTTGCCCAGTTCGAGCATCATGTACGTCTGCCCGAGCACGTCGGCTAGGCCGTCCCCATTGGGCACCAGCTGCTGCACGCGCTCCTCGAAGGTCATAGTGAGCGCGCCAAACATTTGTGGGAACCGGGTCAGCTCCTCTCGATCGTACTTCTTTGCGATCTCCAGGTATCGCTTCTCCCGGGCTTCGAAGTGATGGCGATCCACTGCGTTGCTGATGGCCAGCGCTGACATCTCGACAAAATCCGCGAAGACGTCGTTCATGCTGTGCCGATACCCGAAGGCCTTCATCAGGGACAAAAGCTCCTTGTGAGCATGGCTGGCGGTGGCTTGATGCCGGCGTTGGGCGGCGCGGCTCATGTCCGCGGCTCCATGCCGAGCGAATAAGGCCGAAACGGGGGAGATGCGTGGCGGTATGCCATTGTGCTTCCTCAATGGGTGCGAGGAAGCACTGCCCACCGGGGAGTGCTTCCCCGGTGGGCGGTGAATCGGGCTGTCGGTGGTCCGTCAGCCGGTGATAGAGCGCTTCTGATCGCCGCTCAGCAGCTTCGCGAGCAGCCATGCGATGATGATGAGAAACTGAATATCGAGAACGAGTTGGACCTGCACCATAGCGAGGCCATGGTCAGCGGTGTAGGTGAGGAAAAACAGAAGCGCGAACAGGTTGAAAATTGTCGCGAGGACGGCGAGTCCAGAAATACGAGACGTGATGTACAAGGTAGGCTCCAAAGAAAATTGGAGCCGTCCCATTGGGAAAGCCCCAATGGGTGGAAAAAAGATGGCCGTTACGACGGCAGGATCGATGCGCTGAAAGCGCGGAAAATCGGTCGGATATTACTGCGAATCCGCGCGAGTGGACAAGGGCCTCAGCCGGATAACGAGGCGCCGTCGCGTACCGACCGACTGACCGCGCGGATCCGGTTGATGACGTCCCACCGGCGCAGTTCGACTTCTTCCGGGTCCTCCAGGTGGGAGTGGTCAAGTACCGGGCCGGTCGCGCTGAACGGCTCATAGTCCGCCGGCAGATGCCCAAGTTCTTTCAGGTTCGCGGCCTCCATCACCGCGAGCCCATGGTTGATCTCGTGGATTGCAACGCAGTCCCATCGAGCTGGTACCGCCTCTATCGAAAACCACGCCTCACCCTCGCCCGCCGTTACCAGCGCTACCACCTCATAGCCGCTCCGGGAAGACTGCACGGTCCTGACCTCGAAGCGAAGCACCTCACGACGCGGATACCAAAACACCCGATCGAGATAGCGTTTGAAGGTAAGCGAATCGAGCCGGGCGATGTCCGCGTACTGCGGGTCGCCAGGGAGAATGATCTCTCTCTCGCCACAAGGCCGGGGGCCAAGGCAGACTTCACGAAGGTCGGGGCTCGAAGATGGAAACATGAGATTTCGCAAAAGACGCCCCGAATTCTATAGCTTTCGCCGGCCCTTTCTTCAGATCGGCTGGCGAGAATGGTGTCTGGACAACCACGCCAGCCGGCAGCCTTGACTTTGGGCATGCGCCGGTATCTTGGTTTCATACCACCCGATACCAACTGCCATGCGATTCACCCGCTTCGAGCGCTACACCCCCATCGATTTCAACGTCCGCCGGCAATCGGCCTTCGCCCGTAAGCAGCAGCGGGAACGCGACCGGTATCCGTTGTTCTCTGAACATATTCAGAGCGAACAGCACAGCGCCGATGAGGAGATGGCCCGCCGCCGACGGCAAGCCGATCGGTTCGAGGCTGGCCAGCGTGCCTTTCGCGCTCGCGTGTGGCGGGAAGCGCGTGCACGCTTCTTCTCGTTGCCCGAGGCGGACAAGGATCAAATCCGCTCACAATGGTCGACCTGGACAGGTCCGACGACCGCTCTGTACTTCAGCTTCATGGTTGACGAGCTGAGCGGCGATCAAGCGCGCCGCGTCAACGCAGGTAACGCGGCGCGTGACGAAATCCGACGCAAAATCAGCGACACGCTCCCGTGTCAAGGTGTCCTGGAGGCTGTGCTGTGACGCCTACAGTGGAGCAAGACGCTGTCGTTGAAGCGGTCAAGGCCGGGGGCCAACTCAAGGTGAAGGCATATGCCGGCGCGGGAAAGACGTCCACCCTCCGGCTGGCCGCCGAGGCGCGTGGCCGGTCACGCGGCCTCTACTTGGCTTTCAACAAGGAGATCGCCAAAGAGGCCGCGAGCAAGTTCCCTTCGAACACCCGTTGCCGAACTGTCCACTCCATCGCATATGGCGCGACGCGGCCGGACATCACGGCGAAACTCCGAAATCCGCTGGAGCCGCCCCATCAGCTCGCCTTGCGCTACCGGCTGGGGCCAATTCGCGTGCCAACAACGATCGGGAAGGACCTTGAGCTTAGCGCTAGCAAGGTCGCTCGTATGGTAATGGACGGCGCGGCGAGATTCTGTCGGTCTGCTCAATCCGAGCCGCTTGCATGGCACATCCCCGTGGACCCGATTGTGAAGGAAGCTGAGGCCGAGCAATTGCGCGACTCATTGCTTCCGTCGGTCCGCAAGCTGTGGGAGGAATACTGCGATCCGACCGCGGCGTCTGCCATCACTCATGACGTATATGTCAAGTTGTGGGAACAGAGCCGTCCACGGATCGGCGCGGACTTCATCCTCTTCGACGAAGCGCAAGACGCCGATGGCCTGATGCTATCCGTCCTACGAGCTCAGCAATCCCAAGTGATCTATGTTGGCGATCCCTACCAGCAGATCTACGAGTGGCGCGGCGCCGTCAATGCAATGGACCACATCCGCGCTCAAGAGCTCGCCTTGACCGAATCATTCCGGTTCGGCCCCGCTATTGCGCAGTTGGCCAGCCGCATTCTGGCACTGCTGAACGAAGCGGTTCCCGTCCGCGGGCAAGACCGGATCCGGTCGCGAATCCTCCATGACTCCACACCGGGGCACGACCGGTTCGACGCCATCTTATGCCGCAAGAATGCCACGGTGCTGACCCACCTTGCTGAAGGCATTGCCCGCGGCGAGAAGGTGGCTGTCCGGGCGAATATCGAAGAGCTGAAGGCGTTTGCCGACGGGGCCGAACAACTGATGCGAGGTCAGCGCATAAGCTATCCCGCTGCACTCGCACTTTTTGATTCTTGGGAAGAGGTTCAGGAGTACGCCGATTCCTTCTCCGGCCGAGACCTCCAGCCGCTGGTGAAACTGATCGACAACGAGGGCGTCGACTACCTTCGCCTGATCCTGAGCCGCATATCGCCGGACGCGGAAGCGCAGTACATCGTCAGCACCGTACACCGCGCCAAGGGTCTTGAGTGGGATCGCGTCCGCCTCGCCGGCGACTTCAGATTCAAGCCCAACGACGAAGGAGAAATGAGCATGGCGCCGGAGGAGATGCGCCTGCTCTACGTCGCGATGACCCGCGCCAAGGCCGTCCTCGATGTCAGTGAAATCCGCCCCGACCTGTACACCATGTTCCGGGATGCCGGGCTCTAGGAGAACCCAGTGATTACCGTGAGAATCGGCGGGTCTGAGATTCCGCTCCACGATGTTCTGGACAGCCCGGAACGCTACGTGCGTCAGCTAGAACGCGCCAAGACGGCCCAAGGCTTCGCCGAGTGTGGCTGCGTGAGCAGCAGCCCGCGTCCAAGGCTGGTCATTCGGCGCCACAGAAGCATATTCTTGCTCACGCGGTGGCCCGACCAAGCTCACCATCACGCTGCTGGATGCCCATTCCTTGGAAGAAATGTCGGCAAGTCGGGCTCGGGCCCCGACCTGGACGCTTTTCAGCATCACGATGGCGCCCTGGATGTGAAGCTTGATGCCAGCCTGAAGGTCAGCTCGCGCGCCCCGGCCGGACCCATCCATTCCAAGCCGCATGGCACCCCGCAGAAGGCTCAGCGCCGCACCGCCGGCCTCCTGGCCTTTCTGGAATTCGCGTGGGAGCAAGCCGGCTTGAATCTGTGGTCAGGCTACGGCGGTCGCGGCTGGAATGCCTGCTGGTCCCGACTGACCAGCGAACTGGCTGAATGCAAAGTCAATGGACAAAAGGCAGATGACGTTCTGCACGTCGTTGAGCGCTGGGACCCTGCCCGCAGAACCGAGATCCTGGCCGATGCAGCCGCATGGATGGACCGCCTGACCCCGTCGGCCACGGACACACCGCGCGGGCTTCTGATTGGCGAGATCGTGGCACACAAACCAAGTCAGTTCGGCGGCGAGGTTGAGTTGCGGCAGACGAAGCAACGATTGTTCATGGGAGCGCCGCTATACCAACGGTTGCAACAGTCATTTGGTGCCGCGCTTGCCGGCGCCGGGCGTGAGGGTCAGCATTGCGTTGCCGTTTTCCTCGTCGAGCGGCCGAAGGCGAAGAGCTATCTTTCCATCGTCGACGCAGCGGCCATGTTGACAGATTGGCGGTTTCTCCCCTGCGATTCGACATACGAAGTCGCCATGGCTGACTACTTGGTGGCTCAGCGTCGAATGTTCAGAAAGCCGCTGCGGCATATCGGCGGGGCAGCCGTCCATCCCGATTTCATCTTGACCGATACATCACCGGAGGTTGTCGTCGAGGTGCTCGGAATGGGCGGGAACCCGGACTACGATGCAAGAGCACAGGCAAAGCGGGAGTATTACCGATCCGCCGGCGTCCCATGCATCGAATGGAACGCTTTGGCAGACCCGATCGAATCCGTCGGTCTTCCTCCAGCGACCGCCGCGTCGAAGGAGGCACGGTAATGCGCACCGATGCAACGATGGATAATCGGCTATTCGATCGAGCCTTGGACCTGGTTCATCGGTACTGCGCCGCGTCGGTCGCGCTGCTTCAGCGCGGCCTTCAGATCGACCCCGAAGCAGCGGAGGCTATCCTGCAACGGATGGCTACCGAGACTACGTTCGTCCGGAAGCATAACGGCCTCTATCTCTACATCGATGGCCCGATAGGGCAGGAACTGTCTCGGCTCCACGGCTTCGCCCGGCACGTGCTGGCCGCGGTCGAGTCCGGCTCCCTCGACGCCGACCGGGTTCGTGCGGCAGCCGTTCGCTTCGGCCTTGCGGAAGAGGTCACGATGACCGAGCGCTGCGGCGAGACGTGCGCCTGCGCAACGCTGTTCGATTTTCCCGTGCAATGTGTTCGCCCCGCGCAATACGCCCGGGCAGAATACCCATCGCTTGACCTTTAAGTGGAGCGCTACGCTCGCCGACCACCAATCTCCCGAGGCCCTTCACAATGCCCCTCTATAACGTCGACGTCATCTACCGCGCGGTAATCCATGCAGCCGATCCCTCCGCCGCATACGACGCTGCCATGTGTGAGCGACGCGCCATTGACGACGAGTCCCGCGAACCGCGTTACGAGCTCGCCGGCAAGGTTCTCTCTTCTGCGGATCTTGCGCATGGCTGGACCGACCAGGACCGGCCCCATGGCGGCAATGGCTCGTCCATCGGGGAGTTGCTCAAGCATGAGCAATGTCACCCGGACCGCGACACCCGCACGATCGACATGTTTGAAACCGATTCCCATGACTAGCTCTGACTGCGAAACGATGCCCAACCGCGACGTAAAGAATGCCGAATACCCGGATCCCGAGACCGTCCTGGCCATCCGCGGCGCCATTGCCACTGGCCATCTGGGAGGGCCTCCGGGGAAGGATGGGCATTGGTTAAACGAGTTTTGGCGGTTGGGCCACGAGTTGCGCCAGCAGGCTGAATCCCTGCAGGGATTTCAGGGGACCGCGCGCCGCGGCCTCCTATGCACCACCACCCGCTTCCTGGCCACGAATGAGCCGAATTTCGAGGAGCATGGCGCGGGGTCTTGAACCAGGGGGCATACCTCTGCCGCCCAGTGCAGTGGGTCACCGGGGAGATGGTTCATAATTCCTGCTTTCGATCTCTGTTCCGACCATGCCAAACGGCCTGCTGAACTGCGCCCACTGCGACGGCGCACCACTTTTCATCGCCGGCCGCATCCAAGCTGTCATCGTGTGCGAGGAATGCGGGGTCTCGACACCACCAGTTCGCCTGGATGCGGCCGTAGATCGCGACATCGCGTTTCGGCAGTTGAGCGCGATTTGGAACCGTCGTGAGGTTGCTAGGCCGGCCGACGAACAAACGATATCGCTGCTCGCGCGCAGAGCGCTAACGCCGGCCGATCTCCCCTACTTTTTGAATCTCCTCGCAGCGACATCCGACGATTGGCCGACAAACGGCCCGAAGTTTGCCGCCATGGCTGCTGCTCTTGCGCAGCCGACACACGCCTCAATCTCACTAGAGCCTCCGGCAACCGTAATGGAGGACGCGTACCGGTACCGCAAGCTCGTGCGCCGTGCCCAGATTATCCATGTCGGCGGAGCCCCGGCCGTGCGATTCCAGCATATTCCCGCCCTCGCGACCGCCGTCGCTGAGGAGGACATTGCGTGTGACCGTCCCCTCTTCGCGAGCCTTGAGGCGCTCGTTGCACGCGCGGTGGATGCCATCCCCGACTCCGCCGAGCCTTGACTTCTCTCTCTCTTGCTGGCGCCTGCCTTCTGCGGGCGTTGCCCTTTCAGGGTGTCCATGCGCTACCCTGCGGTCACCATCTGGCAGGATGTCCGTTTGCGGGCCGGCACCGAGGCCGCGTCGACGTGAAGTAGCAGGGCGCTCGTGAATTCAACCTTATAGGTCACTTCCGAGTAGTCGATACATCTTTGCCCTCGAAATGCCAAGTTCCCGGGCCGCCACCGATTTATTGCCCTGAGCATTGTCAATCGCAGCGCGGACCTCTGCCAAGGTTGGGTCAGGGCTCCTCAGTGAAAGCTGTGTCGAATACGTCGAGAGATAGGCATTCGCCTTCGTCGCGCGACTGTGCCCGGCTGCCTCAACCACCTTGCGCATTGCCTCCCGGTGTGCTTCCACATTGAGGACCGGGCCGCCACCCTTCACCGCGGCATGCTGACCGCTCTCGCGTTGATACATCTCTTGAAGGTACTGGTGGCGCAACCCGTGCGCCGTTACGCCGTCTCCGGATCTCGTGATGCCGTACTTCTCCAAGACAGTATAGAAGCGGCGTCGCCAGCGATTCTGCGTGAACGTAGCCGGTATGAGAGTCCCCCTCTCCGGGTTCGTCGTCGCTGCCAGCGCTGCAGCCTCAGCCAGTAGCTCGTACTGCCAGCCGAATTCGATGGGCACCTGGCGCGGCCGCCCGCCCTTAGTTCCGTCGTGGACAAACAGCATCCCAGAGGGAAGCACGTCGAACGCGGGCCGCAGCCGCCAGCTTTCCTTTGCCCGCAGACCGAAGGCCGCTTCCAGGCGCAGCTGGAGCGCGACGTGCGGATCCGTGGCTGCAATCGTGGCTATCTTGGCGACCGCGTCTATCCCATTTCCGTCCCAAGACCGATCTTTCTGCGCGATATAGCTTCTCTCGTACCCTTCCGGCCGCTCGACATAGTCATCAATCCGTCCGATCACATTAGGCTTCCCCATCCATCCCATCAGTGCCCGAAGATGGGTCAGGCGCAGCTCGACCGTCCCAACGTTCAGCCCACGGGATGACACCCAGTGCTGCACGAGCCAGCGGACATGCTTCTGCCGGATGTTGTACGGCGAGGTGACGGCCATGCCGCCCTTCCCTCGAAGCTCTACAAACATGGCAAGTAGGGCCTGCACACGCTGGCGCTGCGAAATCTGGGAGAGGGATCTGCCGCTAACCCGGGTACCGCTGTGTGGGAGGTGCAGTTTCTCCATCGCCAGAACGACGAACTCGGCTTTGAACCGCTCGGGCAAGCTGTACTGGTTAATGATCGGACGCAGGTTAATGGACTTCATCAGGGCGATCTAGAGCTATTGCGCTTCACGGGACTGCTTGATGGCAGACCCGCCCCCGACGCGGCTCTGCCCCCTTGGTGCGCCGGGGCACCACCCCCAGCTATCCGGCCCACCCGGCCGGTCCATCCACTGCCTTCCTGTCCTTTAGCGATGCCAACCGATCAGCCCGGAGCATGGAAGCGATGCTTCCCGACTGTCCGCCGTGTGCGTCCAAGGCTCTCGCCATGCACGCCGCTGCGCGGCCACCCTATCCGATGCATCCTGTGATGCTGACACCCGCAACTAGGATCGCGTCCTATCGCCTGTGTCAATGTCGTGATGGGTGATTGCTTGTTGCGCCGTTCTGGTACCGGTGGCGCCTCCCGGATCGGAAGTCTTGAGAAGCCCGCGTTGCCGGATATTCCGCCCGCGCAGCTTCCCGCTCCAAAGCCGGATCATCCCCGCCGCTGTGTGTCGGGCATCGTGATCCGCGCCCAGCCCAATGGCTGAAGGAGCGTCTGTATTTCGGATGATCCCCAAAAAACTGTTCGGTGTCCGGCTTCGGAATCGTCCGCACTACGGTCCATTTTCACAAACAGACCGCAAATCGGCTTGGTATCGCGGTGTCCGGTGTCCTCACTATCCGAACCGGTCCACTTGATTTGATTGAAAAAAAAGCCGGTTCAATTTCCGGCGTGAACAGCGAGCAGCCCGAAGCCAAATTGGTCGACGTTCGATGCACAGGAGTGCCGCGCGAGTGGCGGCGAGGTCGATGCGTCGGGGACGCGTGAAGTGTCTGAAGGATATACCAGTCATCGCCGTACACGCAACGACTGCAGTCCCCAAAACGTGAGCTTTCGTCGGCTTGACTTTGGAACAGTGCAGTTAGAGTAGGCCATGTCGATGTGCCACTTGACCCTACATGGTTCGGTCAAGTCCGTTCAAGTCTTATAGAGCCCTAGATATGGAAACAGGCCTTAAAAAACTTGATCCATGCGGCCCGGATTTAATGCCACAAAGTCTGAGTATGTGGCAGATGGCCGAGCTGGCATGGACGATGCGGAAGGAAGGCACGTCGCACCCACTAATGCACCCTGCTTACTGGAGCGCTACATGAAAATCTCTACCGTCGCGATCGATGTCGGCTACGGCAATACCAAGTCCGCTTTTCCACTCGGCTCTGATATCGCGACCAACATGTTTCCGTCGTTGGCTCCCGTGGCCGCCACGTCCTCGCTCACACCGCATGGCGGCGGGCTCTTTCGTGCACGTGACGTGGTGAACGTAGAGGTCGACGGTGCCAGGTATGAGGTTGGCCCCGGCGTTTCCCTGAGCGCCGCGCACGTACATACCGGCCGGTCCTTGTCCGAAGATTTCGTGACTACGGCAAACTATGCTGCGTTGCTCGCTGGTTCCTTGCACTACGCCAATGCGCGCGAGGTCGACCGTCTCGTGCTCGGTCTGCCCGTTCACAACACGAACCGGTACGCCGCATTTCTGAAGGACCGCTTCACTGGCACACACAACTTCGGGTGGGGCGAGATCACCGTCGGCAGCGTTCTGCCCCTGCCGCAACCGCTCGGTAGCCTCATCACGTATATCCAGCGGAGCGGGAAGAGCTACGATCCCGACAACGCTTATCTCGTGGTCGACGTCGGTTACTTCACGACCGATTGGGTGGTGGCCCGCGGCTACACCATGGACGATACCCGCAGCGGCGGCGTGCCTGGTGGCGCGGCGCGTGTGTATCAACAGATCGCCAGTCTCATTTCGGCTGAACACGGACAGACCACTGACAGCATCGAGCGCATTGACAAGGCCATCCGCGATGCAAAGCCCATGCTGTTCTACGGCCGGGATCTCGACGTTACCCCGTACCTTGAACAAGCCATGGCGGTAACCCACCAGCCGGTGAAAGAGATCCAGACCCGCGTCGGCAGATCGGAGGATATCCGGGCCATTATCCTGACAGGGGGCGGCGCGCAATTGTATGCGCCGACTATCCGTGCGGCGTTCCCATTGAATACGATCCATATCATGGAGGCGCCCTGCTTTGCCAATGTTCGCGGGTTCTATAGCATCGGATCCGCCCGTCAGGCGGCAAGGACTGTCTAATGCCAACGCCCGTGGTAAAGCTTCAGATGTCTGTGACGATATCCGGCGACTCCAATCCAGAGTTGCTCGCTTACCTGCAGCAGTTCGGCGGAGCACGGGAACGCGCCATGATGTTGAAGCTGCTCGCGCAACGTGGCCTGCAGCTGTTGGCGAGCGCTGGGCCGGACGTTTTGTTCCTTCCAGGCGGGGTCTCTAGATTGCCCCCCGGCACTGTTGCTGCCGTGTCCTCGCCCGAATCGCCCCCCCGCATGCCGGCGCCGGGGCGCCCTCCAAGCGAAGCCGTCGCCGTTCCTTATCCGGTAGCCATAAGTACTTCGCCCGCCGCCACCGCCGATCGAGGCACATTGCCGGGGCAGCTATCGAGCGAAGCCGCCGGCACGACCGGCCATGCGGCTCTGGAGGGGCTGGATGTAGGTGCCCTCAACGAGGCGATGGCTCGCTTTGGTTAGCGCGATCATCCGTTTTGACATCGCCGGGTATCGTGGCAATCTAAACTCACACAAAACAAAGGGCTCACCATGTTCGACTACCTCTCTACCGCCGATGGCATCCAACGCTTCGTTGCCATGGTGCTCATCGGGTTCTGCGTACTTGAGGGCGTTCTCTCTCTCTACGCCGCATTGAAGAACCGCATCCGAAACTGAAAGCGAGAAAAAAAAAGCCCGGCGTATGCCGGGCTTTGTCGTTTATGGGATGGCACCTCAATGAAGCGTAGGCGACAGACAGAAATCAAGCGCTGAATCAAAAGAATGCATCCGATTCAGGAACGTGAGATTGCCGGCCGGACCGCGCCGATACACGTCGAAGAACTGCGCCTCCGACTGGCCGGCGCAGACGTCGGCCGTGTTCGAGACACGCTTGGCATGAATGTGCAGTCTATTGACGATTGCGGTGAAACCTTTATGCGGCATCTGCGTTCTCCTTGGAGAGCCTGCCACGGGATCCCTGCCCTGCGGGAGAGACCCACAGGGCAGAGGTTAGAAAGCCACCCTTCGGTGGCAGATATCAGGCGGCGATCGCCTGCGGAGCAATTTGACGCAGCCGATACTCGGTGCGCCACTGATCGCAAAAGTCCGTGCCGCGGACCTTTGGACGATGGATGACTGTCTTGAATCCCTCTGTGCGCAAGCGCTTGTCCAACGCCAGCGCGTCGGCCATGCCGGGCGATTTCCCCGTTATCGGATCAACCGTGTCGAAGTCGGCGAAGATGTGGACGGTGTGGATACCCAACCCGTCGGGCACGACGAACTGTCGTAGCAGTACCCGGTTCAGGCAGTTCCACGCGGGGATGCGGAACAGCATGTACGCTGCGTAGGCATTCTCGAGGCCTTCCGCCACCCCAATTTCTCCGCCACGAGGCTGCATGAGCCGAACAGCCCCGCCGGCGAGTGGCAGCGCGGATACATCGTTGCGCTTCGCCGGCAGGATTTCGCCGTCGCTGGATACGATCGTCGCTTTTGCAGGCAGCACGGGATCGAGCGAGGTACGGTGCACCGTCGCAAGCCGCCCGTCCGGCAGCATGAAGCCAGCCAGGATGGTCGGATATCGACCGATTTTCAACAGCTGCTTTGAACCTGTGCTCCGGTACCAGTAGTCCTGCACCGAGAGCCGGAGGTTCTGCGGTCGCGGGGCCCGTAAGCCGGGCACGCGTGCAGCGAGATATCGCATTGCATGGTCGCCTGCTGAAAGTTGGGCGCCTTCTTCCCACTGTCTGAGGATGCGTCGCATCTTGGCACCAGGATCATCAGCCTTGATTCGGCGGGCTTGGTGCGGTGACAGGCGCGGCAGCGACTCAGCCTTTCCACCAGCCAGGTCCCGCATCAATTCCGGGTACGACATGCCGGTGACGCACCGTACCAGCTCGAGGCCGTCGCCCGCTTTGGGACTTCCGTCATTGCATTTGCGGCAGATCCAATCACCGCGACCGCGCTTGTTGTCGTAGGTGAAGCGATCCGTTCCACCACGGCAGATCGGACAGGGCCCCGGCTGTCCTCGCCAAAAGGCGTCGGTCAGAAAATTTGCGGGCAGATATTCCCGAACCAGAGCGTCCCATTGATCGGGCGTCCAGCTTCCTACAATCGCACTTAGATTTTTCATGGGATGCTCCGTGAGGAGGGTTGGTCGATGCCTGAGACAGGCGAAGGAACGCTTGCTCAAAAGACGTCCCGGCCGCAGCCAGAAAGTCTTTTCAGCATGGCGCTGTAACGAGGTCGGGAATGCCGCCGGTCGGCGAGGAATGCTTCGACTGCCGCTTCCCCGATAGGG
>NZ_VLJN01000006.1:99779-122114 GCF_007829435.1 Cupriavidus gilardii J11 | reverse complement strand
CCGTCGAGGCGAATGCTGGTCGGGCGCGAGCTGACCAAGCTGTTCGAGCAAGCCGAAACGATGACCGTGACGGCTGGGCCGGACTGGCTGAAGGCCGACCCGGCCCGCGAGAAGGGGGAATTCGTGCTGGTGGTGGAAGGCGCGGGAAAGGCGGGCAACGCGGACGCCGGCGCTGTCGATCCGCAGGCCGTGCGGGTGCTCGATCTGCTGCTGCAGGAGTTGCCGGCCAAGCGCGCCGCCAAACTGGGCGCCGCCATCACGGGCGCCGACACGGCCGCGTTGTACGCACTGGCACTGCAGCGGCGCGCGCAGGATTAAGCCGGGCATGGGGATCGGGGCGTCCGGAACGGCGGTGATTGCAACCATCCGCAGCCCCAACACGTTCCCGCGAGGTGGAATCGTCAGCGCGCCTTGCGCTTGGCGGAGACCTTGCGCGCCTTGACCTGGCGCTTGGTCTTGCCGCCTTCCGCGGCGGCCAGCTCGGCGGACGACACGCCGTCGCCGCCGCCATCGGTGGCACCGCTATCGACGCCCGGCTCGCGCAGCGGGCCCAGCGCCGCAAGTTCGGTGCGGGACAGCCGGCGAATCTCCACCTGCGTATGGCCTCGGGTCGCGAAGCCCAGGCGCTTGGCGGCGCTGTACGACACGTCGAGCACGCGGTTGCCGTGATAGGGACCGCGGTCGTTGATCCGCAGCACGGCCACCTTGTCGTTGCGGAGGTTGCGCACCAGCACCCAGCTGTCGAGCGGCAGCGACGGATGAGCGGCGGTCATGGCGCCCATGTCGAAGCGCTCCCCATTGGCGGTCTTGCGGCCATGGAACTGCTTGCCATACCAGGAGGCGGTACCGCGCTCCTCGAACGTACCGATGTCGGCACGCAGGCCCTCGAGCGGGTTGCGCGATTCGTCGCGCTTGTCGCCGTCGTCGCCCCAGCCGAACAGGTTCCACGAGCCTGTGACTGCCGGTGCCGTATCCGGTGCGGCCTGGGCGGCGGCCGGGGCAGGTTCGGCCTTTTTGCGTTCCTTTTCGGTCCTCGCGGCCTTGCCGGATGTCACCGCGTGCGCCGATGGCGTGGCGGCGGAAGCGGCATCGACGCCGTCGGCTTCATCGCCCGAGGGCGTGACGGCACAGGCGGCGAGGCTTAGCGCGCAAATGGCATGCGCGCCGTAGGCCGCGGCCCGGCGGGCGCGGAGAAGGGAAGAGGTCAACCAATGCATCGCGCGAGTCTAACACCGTACTTGGCCCGCATCTTTGGTGATTTTGTTACGAATTGTCTGTCTACGGGTGGCAATTGCGCGCAATGCACCGCGAGACAAGGGCTGGCGGGATTGGCGCGGATGCAACGGCCCGGACGGAAGAATCACATTTTCCGGCCGGGCGGCCGCGATCCGGGCGGAAACGGAGCCGTTACGGCATGGACGCTACAATGCCCGCACCACCCGCGTTTCCATGACTGTGCACCGCATCGATTCCATGAAAGTCCTGCTGATTCCCGTCACCCCATTCCAGCAAAACTGCTCGCTGCTGATCGACGAAGGCACCGGCCGGGCGGCGGTTTGCGATCCCGGCGGTGACCTGGACCGGATCCACGCGGCGATCACGGAGGCCGGCGTGACGGTCGACAAGATCCTGTTAACGCATGGACATCTGGACCATTGCGCCGGCGCCGCGGCGCTATCGCGCGAACTGGGCGTGGCCATCGAGGGCCCGCATCCGGACGAACGTTTCTGGATCGACCAGCTGCCGGACCAGACCCAGCGCTTCGGCTTCGGCCACGCCGAGGCGTTCGAGCCGGATCGCTGGCTGCACGACGGCGATACGGTAACGTTCGGCGACGAAACGCTGGAGGTCTATCACTGCCCCGGCCACACGCCCGGACACGTGGTGTTCTTCTCGCGTCGCCACCGGCTGGCCATCGTTGGCGACGTGCTGTTCGCCGGCTCGATCGGGCGGACCGACTTTCCGCGCGGCAACCATGGCGATCTTATCCGCGCCATCCGCACCAAGCTGTGGCCGCTGGGCGACGATGTCACCTTCGTGCCCGGCCACGGACCCGCCTCGACCTTCGGCCAGGAACGCCGCAGCAATCCCTTCGTCGCCGACCATCTGGTCGATAACCCGGCCTGACCCCGCCGCTTCCCATGGCAAAACAGCAAGCCCCCGACAAGCGCCCGGAAATCTATGTCAGCACCGATGTCGAGGCCGACGGCCCGATCCCCGGCCCGCATTCGATGCTGTCGTTCGCCTCGGTCGCCATGCTGGCCGACAAGACGGTGATCGGCACCTTTTCCGCCAATCTCGAAACGCTGCCCGGTGCCGTCGGCCATCCCGTCCAGATGAAATGGTGGGAAACCGAGCCGCAGGCGTGGGAGGCGTGCCGGCGCGATCTCCAGCGGCCGGAGGAAGCGATGGTGCGCTATGTCGAATGGGTCGAAAGCCTGCCCGGCAAGCCGGTGTTCGTGGCGTTTCCGGCCGGCTTCGATTTCACGTGGATGTTCTGGTACATGATGCGTTTCGCCGGCCGCTCCCCGTTCGGATGGGCCGCGCTCGACATCAAGACGCTTGGCTTCGCGCTGACGGGGCTGCCTTACCGCCGTACCGTCAAACCCGCGCTGCCCGATGCATGGAAGGATCCGCTGCCCCATACGCACGTGGCGCTGGACGATGCGATGGAACAGGGGGCGCTGTTCTGCAACATGCTGGCGGCCCTGCGGGAACGCGAGCGCACACTTGCGTCATTGGGCGTGAATCAGCAGGGTAGCGCCGGCGCGTCCGCCGCGGCTGAGCCTGAACCGGCCGCTCCTGGGCCACGCGACGCCTGAACGGCCGGTTACGCGGCGTTCCGCACGGGACGGCCGCGACAACGCAGCGCACGCCCCCGAAGTGCCGGCGATGCCGCCGGCATGTGCAGCATCGCCTATACTGAATACGTGCATGGTCGTTGCCGACGCCGCGCCGTGCGCACCGGCGGCGGGCTGGCCATCGCATGGCGCGCCCATCCCGTTCCCGACGGTGCGGCTGGACGCGCGAGGCGCGCGTTCCTGTCGAGGAGGTTTCGATCATGCGAATTCACCACGACCTTCACTGGCGCGATCTGGCCCAGCGCCTGCATGGGCCTCGCACGCGCACCCATGCGCGCCTGCGGCCCGCCGATGACGAAGCGGAGATCGCGAAGGCCACCGTCTACATCAGTACCGCGGTGCTGGTACTGCTGCTGATCGTGCTGGCCGCCATCGCTTTCGGCCAGGAGGCCATGCACTGGCTGGGTGTCTAGCAAACGACCCGCCTGAAGCAACGCTGCCTCCAAGCGCCGGCCGGCCTCCTCGCGGAGGCCGGCTTCATTTTGGCCTTCCGGTTCAGTCGAGAATGGCGGCCACCGCTTCCGGAGGCCGGCCGATAGCGGCGCGGCCGTCGCGGACCACGATGGGACGCTGCAGCAGGATCGGATGATCGGCCACGGCGGCGAGCAATTCCGCATCGCTGAGGCCGGCATCCGCCAGGCCCAGCTCCACGTAGATCGCCTCGTTGTCGCGGATCATCTGCCTGACCGGGACACCGAGGATGGCGTGCAGCTGCTTGAGCGTGGCCAGGGTCGGCGGCGTCTTCAGGTACTCCACGATCTCCACCGGCTCGCCGAGCCGGCCGGCGGCGGCCTGGACCAGCGCGAGCGTTTCGCGGGACTTCGAACAACGTGGATTGTGGTAAATGGTGATCATGGTCGGTCGTCTGGAAACAGTGGACAGACCGGACTATACAAGCAGCGATCCTTACCGATCATCGAACCATGAATACCACCCCGGCCTCCACGGCCCGCCCCACGCCCACCGTTCGGGATTCCACCGACCATGATGTACCCGCGATTCACGCCATCTATGCGCACCATGTCCGGCACGGACGCGCTTCCTTCGAGGAGACGCCGCCCACGCTTGCCGAGATGCGCGAGCGCCGCGCCGCCGTGCTGGCCAAGGGCCTGCCGTACCTGGTGGCCGAACTGGAGGTAGATGGCGCGACGGTGGTGGCCGGCTACGCGTATGCCGGCGCCTACCGCACCCGCAGCGCGTACCGCTTCACCGTGGAGGATTCGATCTACCTGGACAACCGATTCCGTGGCCGCGGCATCGGCGGCGTGCTGCTGCGCGAACTGGTGGCGCGCTGCGAGCGTGGGCCGTGGCGGCAGATGGTGGCGGTGATTGCGTGTCCCAGTGGTGGCGAGGGCGACGGATCGATTGCGCTGCATGCCCGCATGGGCTTTCGCATGATCGGCAGACTCGAGGCCGTCGGCTTCAAGCACAGGCAGTGGATCGACACTGCGCTGATGCAGCGGGCGTTGGGAGAAGGGCACAGCGTTTGAAACACTGCCGGTTTTCTCCCCTCTCCCGCAAGGCGGGAGAGGGGCGGGGGAGAGGGAAGCAACAAGGGAAGCAACAGCCCCCCAACTCACCCCATCAAATCCGCCAGCGCCATCGCCACCACCTTGGTGGCACGGTTCAGGTCGTTCAGCCGGAGGTTCTCGTCCGAGTTATGGCCGCGTGCCTCCATCAGCGTGCGCGGACCGGCCCCGTACAGCACGGTTGGAATGCCGCGGCTGGTGTAGTGCCGGGCGTCCGTGTACAGCGGCACGCCGTGCACCGGAATGTCGACGCCGAACACTTCCTCGGCGCGCGACTTCAGCGCGCCGATCAGCTTGTCGACGCCCGGCAGCTCAGACAGAGGCTCGGCGAGGATGATGCGCTCTACCTTCACCTCGATGCCGGGACGGTCCTTGGCCGCCTGCTCCACCACCGCACGGATCTCGCCTTCGGCATCGAAGCCGAGCTCTTCAGGAATCATGCGGCGGTCGATGCGGAAGGTGACCAGGTCGGGCACCACGTTGGTATTGATGCCGCCCTTGATGAGGCCGACATTCAGGGTCGCGTGGTCGATGCCGGGCACCCTGGACTTGCGCTTGGCCAGTTCGGCGCGCAGCCCGTAGACCGCCTGCAGGATGTGGGTGGCCGCTTCGATCGCATCGATGCCGGTGTGTGGCATGGCGGCATGGCCCTGCTTGCCCTTGACCGTGACCTCGACGTGCAGGCAGCCGTTGTGCGCCGACGTGATGCCGTAAGAGAAACCGGCCGAGATCGCGTAGTCGGGCCTGGACAGTCCCTGGTCGAGCAGGAACTTCGGGCCGATGTCGCCACCGGTCTCCTCGTCGTAGGTGAATTGCAGCTCCACCGTGCCGTTGAGCCTCGCGCCCTGCCGCTCGGCGTCCATCAGCGCCAGCAGCGCATAGGTGTAAGTGGCGAAGTCCGACTTCGACACCGCCACGCCGCGGCCGTACATCACCGGTCCATGCTCGCTGTCCGCGATTTCGCCGCCGTACGGATCCTTGGTCCAGCCCAGGCCCGGCGGCACCACGTCGCCATGCGCGTTCAGCGCGATGGTGGGGCCGCCATTGCCGAAGCGTTTGCGCACGATCAGATTGGTGGCGCTGATCATGCCGGCGGCCTTGACCAGTTCGTCGGGTACCTTGTGCGCTTCAACCTCGAAGCCCAGGCCCTCCAGCAACGCCCGGGCGCGGCGGCCATGGGCGTCGCAATCTCCGGGCGGGTTGTCGGACGGCACCTTGACCAGCTCGGCGAGAAAGGCCTCCTGGTCGGCGCGATGGCTGTCGATATAGCGGGTCAGCGTGGTCTGGTGGGGATTCATCGGGTCTCGTGCGGTCATGGCGACTGTGTCTCGTCGTGTATTTCGATGGTGATTCCGGCTTCGGGCTTTGGTAGCGGGTCCGGAGCGCGTTCAGAGCGCGTTCAGGGCGATTCGCCGACGTGAAAATGCTCGACGAAATCGCGGAAGACCGCCGCCGCGATGGCGGCGTCCGCCGTGGTCATGGTCTCGGTGGGATGGTGGCTGATGCCGCCGTTTCCGCAACGCACGAAGAGCATCGCCACATCGGCGATGGCGGCGATCGCCATCGCGTCATGGCCGGCTCCGGACGGCAGAAGCCGCACCGGCACGCCCTGCCGCGCGATCGCTTCGGCCCATTGCCGCTGCAGCCACGGCGCGCACGGCACGCTGGCCGCCTCGTGGGTCTTGCGCACCTGTGCCCGCACCTGCCGGCGCGCGCATACGCGTTCCAGTTCGGCCAATACATCGGCCACCGCGGCCTGGCGGACCGCGTCGTCGCCGGCACGGATGTCGATCGAGAACACCGCGCGCCCGGGCACCACATTGGTGGCGCCGTTGGGCACGTTGAACTGGCCGACCGTGCCGACCAGTCCCGGCGTGCCGCTGCAGCGCCGCTCGATGAACAGGCCGATCTCGGCGCCCGCCATCGCGGCGTCGCGGCGCATGTCCATCGGGACGGTGCCGGCGTGTCCGGCCAGCCCCTCCAGTTCCACGATGAAGCGGGTGGCTCCAGAGATTGCCGTGACCACGCCGACCGGCAGTCCCTCGTTCAGCAGCACCGGTCCCTGCTCGATATGAACCTCGACGAAGGCCAGCACGCGCTCGCGGGGAAACGCGGCCGCATCGAGGCCGGCCGCATCGAAGCCGGCAGCGCGCATTGCCTCGCGCATCGTCACGCCGGAGTCGTCGACGTTGTCCAGCACGTTGCGATCGAAAGTGCCGGCAATGGCGCGGCTGCCCAGCAGGGTCGCCTTGAAGCGCACCCCCTCCTCCTCCGCGAAGCCGACCACTTCGATGGCGAAGGGAAAGCGCCTGCCCTGCCGGTTCCACTCTGCCACGCAGGCGATCGGCAGGATCACGCCGAGATTGCCGTCGTAACGGCCGGCGTCCCGCACGGTATCGAAGTGCGAGCCGGTCAACAGCACGGGGGCGTCGGGCTCGGTGCCCTCGTAGCGTCCGATGACGTTGCCGGCGGCATCGCGGCGCACCGTCATGCCGGCCGCTTCCATCCATGCGCGCAACTGCGCCGCGGCGCCGTGATGCGCTTCGGTCAGATACGTACGGGTCAGCATGCCGGGCTGCTCGGTATGGACGGCCAGCGCGTCCGCCCAGGCCATGATGCGTTCGCCCACGGTGGCGGGGTCGCCGTGCGTCCCGGCGGCAAGCGGAGGCGATGGCGAAGCGAAAGGCAGCGCGGACGGTGAAGCGGTGGCGGATGCAGCCATGCGTGAGTCTCCTGCGAGGCGAAGCGCGGCGGCGCGATCGCGGACTGTCGATGCTCGACTGTAGCCTGCGCCGGCGCCGGATGGCGAGGGCAAAACCGGCGCGCCGGCGCGTGGCCGGCATCGTTGCAAGCCATGGTAGCACAGTGAATTCAAAAATTGCATACAAAAAATATATGCACTTTATTGGCCTGCAAGGTCAGGCAATGCGAGCGCGGACGTTAGAATTCGGACATTCCGTCATCGCCCAGCCCGCGCCGCGCCAATGCCCGAACACATCGATCCCGCCATGACCGCCGAGGCGATCGCCGACGACATCGTCGCGSCCATCGTCTCGCACCGGCTGCCGCCCGGCACCAAGCTGCGGGAGGAAGCGCTGGCGGCGGTCTACCGGGYCAGCCGCACCAAGGTGCGCGCGGCGCTGCTGATGCTGTCCAAGGACAAGGTGATCCAGATCGTGCCCGACAAAGGCGCGTTCGTGTCCAAGCCGAGCGCGGAGGAAGCGCGGGAGGTGTTCGCGGTGCGGCGCATCCTGGAGGCGGCGCTGGCGCGCGAGTTCGTCGCCCGCGCCAAGGCGGCGGACTTCAAGCGCATCGACAAGCATCTTGCCGCCGAACGCAAGGCGCTGACCGGCAACGACGCCCAGCTTCGCACGCGCCTGCTCAGCGACTTCCATATCCTGCTGGCCGAGGTGGTCGGCAACAAGGTGCTCACCGAGATGCTGCAGGAGCTGTCGATGCGCAGCGCTGTGATCACCATGCTGTATCAGTCGCGCCGCGATGCCGCGTGCTCGTCGGACGAACATCGCGAATTCATCGAAGCGGCGCGCGCGGGCGATACCGAACGCGCGGTGGCGCTGATGGTCGGCCATCTGGACCATGTCGAAAGCGCGCTGCATTTCGACGACCTTCCGGCCGCCACGCCCAAGGACCTGGTCACCGCGCTGCTGGCCTAGCGCGACCGGATCGCCGACACCACCACAGCGCGTAGCAGGCCACGTTGATCACCAGCACGGCGGCGCCCAGCACAAGCTGCGTATCGCGCGTCAGCGCCTCCGGGTACAGCAGCGGCAGCAGATATCGTTCGACGAATCCGCCTTCGTAGCCCTGCTCCCCGGCGGCATGCCGCAGCCGGTTCTCCAGCGGCGTCAACGGACAGATCCAGCCGGTCCATTCGACCGTCACGCCCCACAGCGCGGCCGGCAGATGCACCCACGCCACGCGCGGCCAGCGCCACAGCAGCACGCCGCCCGCGACGACGAAGGCGACGAACAGCAGATGCACCAGCACCACCGCATCGGCCAGCCACGCTGCCATTGCCATCTCCAGTCCACTCTTCGTTGCCGTTGCCCGGCACGCCTCGCGTAGGGCTACGCCTGCACGGCGCGTGCGGTCCAATATCCCGGCTGACTGTACGCCGCCTTCAGGTGCTCGATAAAGAAGCGTATCTTCGCCGGCACGGGGCGCTGCTGCGGGTACACGGCGAGAATGTCGTAATCGGGCAGCGCGTATTCGTCCAGCACCGTGATCAGCTCCCCGCTTTCGAGCTGCGGCAGGATTTCCCACGTCGAGCGCCAGCCCAGCCCCAGCCCCTCGCCGGTCCAGCGGTGCAGCAGTTCGCCGTCGTTGCAATCCAGATTGCCGCTCACGCGCACCGTCACCGTCTTGCCGTTGTGCTGGAAATACCAGCCACGCTGCTGGCCGCCCTGCAGATTGAAGGCGAGGCAATTGTGGCGCTCCAGATCGTCCAGCGTGCGGGGCACGCCGTGCCGCGCGAAGTAGGCCGGCGTGCCGCACACCACGCGCTTGTTGGTGGCCAGCTTGATCGCGACGAAGTTCGGATCGATGGCGCCGCCGATGCGGATGCCGACATCGTAGCCCTCGCGGACCAGATCGACCACACGATCGGTCAGGTTGAACGAGATCTGCACTTCGGGATTGGCGGCGACGAACGCCGGCGCGTGCGGCGCCACATGCTTGCGGCCAAACGCGGCCGGTGCCGACACCACCAGATGCCCGGTGGCCTTGTGCCGTCCTTCGGCGATCAGCATTTCTGCGCGATCCAGATCGGCCAGCGCCTTCTTGCATTGCTCCATGAACACCGCGCCCTGCTCCGTCACCGCGATGCGGCGCGTGGAACGGTGCAGCAGCTTCACGCCCACGCGCGCCTCCAGCGCGTTGATACGCCGCCCGATCATCACGGGCGTAACGCCCTGCGTCAGCGCCGCGGCGGCCATGCTGCCCTGCTCCACCACGGCGATAAAGGCCTCGATCTGCTTGAACTTGTCCATGGCTGTCTCCTCCCGCCGACTTTGGTGAGGCGCTTGGCGCGCATTGCCGGCGTGGTCACCGCCATCATTCCAAACTCCCGGTATGGAATCAACTGATTGGGCCTCCCTTTATCTGCCTTCGGGTGCGGGAATAGCATCGATGCCAACAGACTTCATTCCTCGGGAGACAGGACATGCCCAAGATGCGAGCAGTCGATGCGGCCGTGGCCGTGCTGGAAAGGGAAGGCATCAGCGTGGCGTTCGGCGTGCCGGGCGCGGCGATCAACCCGCTGTACTCGGCGCTGCGCCGCGCCGGTTCGATCGAGCACTATCTGGCGCGGCACGTCGAAGGCGCCTCGCACATGGCCGAAGGCTACACACGCGCCGAGGCCGGCAATATCGGCGTCTGCATCGGCACCTCGGGGCCGGCGGGCACCGACATGATCACCGGCCTGTACTCGGCCTGGGCGGACTCCATCCCGATCCTCTGCATCACCGGCCAGGCACCGCGCGCACGGCTGTACAAGGAAGACTTCCAGGCCGTCGATATCGAGTCGATCGCCAAGCCTGTGACCAAGTGGGCGGTAACGGTGCGCGAACCCGCGCTGGTGCCGCAGGTCTTCCAGCAGGCGTTCCACCTGATGCGCTCGGGCAGGCCAGGTCCGGTACTGATCGACCTGCCGTTCGACGTGCAGGTGGCGGAAATCGAGTTCGATCCCGACACCTACCAGCCGATGCAGCCGTATAAGCCGGCGGCGTCGCGCGCGCAGATCGAGAAGGCGATCGACATGCTGAACGCGGCGGCCCGGCCGCTGATCGTGTGCGGCGGCGGCGTGATCAATGCCGACGCGGCGGACCTGCTGGTCGAATTCGCCGAACTGGTGGACGTGCCGGTGGTGCCGACACTGATGGGCTGGGGCGTGCTGCCCGACGATCACCGCCTGCAGGCCGGCATGGTCGGACTGCAGACCGCGCATCGCTATGGCAACGCCAACCTGCTGGCCTCCGATTTCGTGCTGGGCATCGGCAACCGCTGGGCCAACCGCCATACCGGCAGCATCGATGTCTACACCAAGGGACGCAAGTTCGTGCACGTGGACATCGAGCCCACGCAGATCGGCCGTGTGTTCGGCCCGGACCTGGGCATCGTGTCCGACGCGCGGCTGGCGCTGGAACAGTTCGTCGCGGTGGCGCGCGAAATGAAGCAGGCCGGCAGGCTGCCCGATCGCAAGGCCTGGGTAGCCGAGGTGCAGAAGCGCCGGCGCACCATGCAGCGCAAGAGCGACTTCGACAACGTTCCGGTCAAGCCCCAGCGCGTCTATCGCGAGATGAACCAGTACTTCCCGCGCGACGTCCGGTATGTCACAACCATCGGGCTGTCGCAGATCGCGGCGGCGCAGTTCCTGGCGGTCAACCGGCCGCGCCACTGGATCAACTGTGGCCAGGCCGGGCCACTGGGCTGGACCATCCCTGCCGCGATCGGCGTCAAGGTGGCCTCGCCCGCCTCCGATGTGGTGGCGATCTCCGGCGACTACGACTTCCAGTTCATGATCGAGGAACTGGCCGTCGCGGCGCAGTTCAAGGTGCCGTACATCCATGTGCTGGTGAACAACTCCTATCTCGGCCTGATCCGGCAGGCGCAGCGCAATTTCGACATGGATTACTGCGTGCAGCTCGCGTTCGACAACATCAATGCGCCGGAACTGGACGGCTATGGCGTCGACCACGTGAAGGTGGTGGAAGGACTGGGCTGCAAGGCGATCCGCGTGTTCAAGCCGCAGGACATCGCGCCGGCCTTCGAGCAGGCGCGCGCGCTGATGGGGAAGCACTCGGTGCCGGTGGTGGTGGAGGTGATCCTGGAGCGCGT
This sequence comes from Cupriavidus gilardii J11, assembly GCF_007829435.1. Taxonomy (GTDB): domain Bacteria; phylum Pseudomonadota; class Gammaproteobacteria; order Burkholderiales; family Burkholderiaceae; genus Cupriavidus; species Cupriavidus gilardii_D. Next base: position 110,869 of record NZ_VLJN01000006.1, on the reverse strand, counting down.
GACCAATATCGCGATGGGCACGGAGATCGACAACATCAACGAGTTCGAGCCGATCGAGGATATCGAAGAGGCCGACGAGGCGATCCTCGCCGAAGAGGCGGAGACCGCGACCACCGCCTGAACGGCCCGCCAGCAACAACGATCCCTGACCACACGGAGACCTTCATGCCAAAACTGGCTGCCAACCTGACCATGTTGTTCAACGAGGTCGGTTTCCTGGACCGCTTCGAAGCCGCCGCGCGCGCCGGCTTTCGCGGCGTCGAGTTCCTGTTTCCCTACGCTTTCCATGCCGACCAGATCGCCGACCGTCTCAATCGCTTTCAGCTCGATCTGGTGCTGCACAACCTGCCCGCGGGAAAGTGGGACGCGGGCGAACGCGGCATCGCCTGCCATCCCGACCGCGTCGGTGAGTTTCGCGACGGCGTGGGGGAAGCCATCCAGTACGCCAAGGTGTTGGGCGTGTCGCAGCTCAATTGCCTGGCGGGCATCGTGCCGGCCGGCGTGCGCCGCGAGCAGGCCCATGAAACGCTGGTCGAGAACCTGCGCTTCGCCGCACAGGCGCTCGCCGAGGAGCGCATCGACCTGCTGATCGAGCCGATCAATACCTTCGACATTCCGGGCTTCTTCCTGTCGCGCACGGCGCAGGCGATGGAGCTGATCGAACAGGTCAACGCGCCCAATCTGTACCTGCAGTACGACATCTACCACATGCAACGCATGGAAGGCGAAATCGCGGCCACGTTGCGCGCGCGGCTGCCGCGCATCCGGCATGTGCAACTGGCTGACAACCCCGGGCGCAACGAGCCCGGTACGGGCGAGCTGAACTATGGCTTCCTGTTCCGGTGGCTCGACGAGATTGGCTATGCGGGGTGGATTGGTTGCGAGTACAAGCCTCGCGCGGGGACGGAGGCGGGGCTTTCGTGGCGGGAGGCGTTCGCCGTGCGGTGAGGTGGGTGAATTGATCGCTGTGACTGCGCTCTCCCCCGCCATCCCAACACCAAACAACACATCAACGCAAAAGGAGACTCACATGACAACCCAACGCAACGTCGGCTTTATCGGCCTGGGCATCATGGGCACCCCCATGGCCGGCCATCTTCGAGCCGCCGGGCACACCCTGTTCGTGCATGACGTCAACCCCGCGCCGCAGGCACTCGTCGATGCCGGCGTGACCGTCTGCACCAGCGCCGAGGAAGTCGCCAAGCGCGCCGACATCATCATCATCATGGTCCCCGACACGCCCCACGTGGAGAGCGTGCTGTTCGCCGACAAGGGCGTGGCCGCCGCGCTGAAGGCGGCCGGCAAGGAGGCGTCGCACAGCAAGATCGTGGTCGACATGAGCTCGATCTCCCCAATCGCGACCAAGGACTTCGCCGCGCGCATCAACAAGCTCGGCGCGGCCTATCTCGATGCGCCGGTGTCGGGCGGCGAAGTGGGCGCCAAGGCGGGCACGCTGACGATCATGGTCGGCGGCCCCGGCGAGGCCTTCGAGGAAGTGAAGCCGCTGTTCGAGCGGATGGGCAAGAACATCACGCTGGTGGGCGGCAATGGCGACGGCCAGACCACCAAGGTGGCCAATCAGATCATCGTGGCGCTGAACATCCAGGCCGTGGCCGAAGCGCTGCTGTTCGCGTCGAAGGCCGGCGCGGATCCGGCCAAGGTCCGGCAGGCGCTGATGGGCGGCTTCGCGTCGTCGCGCATTCTCGAGGTGCATGGAGAACGGATGGTCAAACGTACCTTTGATCCGGGCTTTCGCATCGAGCTGCACCAGAAGGACCTGAACCTGGCGCTGCAAGGCGCAAAGGCGCTTGGCGTATCGCTGCCCAACACTGCCACCGCGCAGGAGCTGTTCAACGCCTGCGCCGCCAACGGCCTCGGCAAGCAGGACCATTCGGCGCTGTGCCGGGCGATCGAAATCATGTCCAACCACACCATCGCCAAGTGAGTGGAGACCGCATGCTGACCGAAGCCTCCGCCCTGCTGACGCCGCGGCGCGCGTGCGGCATCGCCGATCCGCGCGCGCTGCTGCGCGACCTGTTCGACACGGCGGTGGCGGCGGTCAGCCCGGCGCACTGCCTGCCGCCGCAGCTGCCCGCGCCGCCACGCGGACGTACCGTGGTGATCGGAGCCGGCAAGGCAGCCGCGGCGATGGCGCAGTCCGTGGAGGCGCACTGGTCCGGCGCGCCGGACCGGTTGAGCGGGCTGGTGGTGACGCGCTACGGCCACGGCGCGCCATGTCGCCGCATCGAGGTGGTGGAGGCCGCGCACCCCGTGCCGGACGAAGCGGGACAGCATGCGGCGGCGCGCATGGTGCAGATGGTGCAGGGATTGGGCCCCGACGATCTGGTGCTGTGCCTGGTCTCTGGCGGCGGCTCGTCGCTGCTGGCCGCGCCAGCGCCGGGGCTTTCGCTGTCCGACAAGCAAGCGGTCAATCGCGCGCTGTTGCGCAGCGGCGCGAATATCGCGGAGATGAATTGCGTGCGCAAGCATCTGTCGGCGCTCAAGGGCGGGCGGCTCGCGCTGCGCTGCATGCCGGCGCGCGTCGAAACGCTGCTGATTTCCGATATTCCCGGCGACGATCCGGCGCTGATCGCCAGTGGGCCGACACTGCCGGACGCCACCACCTGCGCGGATGCGCTGGCCGTGATAGAAAAGTACGGCATCGCGGTGCCGCCAGCGGTGCGCGCCCATCTGGAAAGCGGTGCCGGTGAAACGCCGAAGCCGGGCGACTCCCGCTTCGCCGGCCATCGCAGTGTGATGCTGGCCACTGCGCAGCAAGCGCTCGAAGCCGCGGCGGCCCGCGCGCGGGCGCTGGGCGTCGACGCGCATATCCTGTCCGACTGCATCGAGGGCGAGGCACGCGATGTCGCGCTGGTCCATGCGGCGGTGGCGCGGCAAATTGCGCGCCGCGACCAGCCATGGCGCAAGCCCTGCGTGCTGCTGTCCGGCGGCGAAACCACGGTGACGGTGCGTGGCAATGGCCGCGGCGGCCGCAACGCCGAATTCCTGCTGGCGCTTGCGTTGGCCCTCGACGGGCTGGCCGCCGTCCATGCCCTGGCGGCCGATACCGATGGCATCGACGGATCGGAAGACAACGCCGGCGCCCTTCTCGCGCCCGACACGCTGGCGCGCGCCGACGCCGCGAACCTTGCCGCGCGCCGGCATCTGGACAACAACGACGGCTACGGCTTCTTCTCGGCGCTCGGCGACCTGATCGTCACCGGCCCGACCCGCACCAACGTCAACGACTTCCGCGCCATCCTGGTCGCGTAGCCATCGAAGGAGAGGGACATCATGAGACGCCAGCGCAAGGCCAAGATCGTCGCCACGCTCGGACCCGCCAGCAGCGACATCGCCACCATCCGGCAATTGTTCGAAGCCGGTGCGGACGTGTTTCGACTGAACTTCAGCCACGGCACACACGACGATCACCGGCAACGCCACGAGGCCGTGCGTCGCGTCGAAGCTGAAGTGAAGCGGCCCATCGCGGTGCTGGCCGACCTGCAGGGTCCCAAGCTTCGCATCGGCACCTTTGCCGCGGGAAAGGTCGCGCTCGCGGCAGGGGATCGTTTCGTGCTCGACAGCGATCCCACGCCGGGCGACGGCCGTCGCGTGCATCTGCCGCACCCCGAGCTGTTCGAGGTCGCCGCTCCGGGGCAATCGCTGCTGATCGACGACGGCAAGGTGCGGTTGCATATCGAATCGGTGAGCCGGGGCAGCATCGTCACGCGCGCGGTGAACCATGGCACGCTGTCGGACCGCAAGGGGGTCAACGTACCCGATGCGGTGGTGCCGATTCCCGCGCTGACCGCCAAGGACCGCCGCGACCTGGACTTCGCGCTGTCGCTCGACGTCGACTGGATCGCGCTGTCGTTCGTGCAGCGGCCCGCCGACATCGTCGCGGCACGCGAACTGATCGGCACGCGGGCCAGCGTGCTGTCGAAGATCGAGAAGCCCGCCGCGCTGCAGCAGCTCGAAGAGATCGTGCGCGTGTCCGACGCCGTGATGGTGGCGCGCGGCGACCTCGGCGTGGAATTGCCGCCCGAACGCGTGCCGGGGGTGCAGAAGCGCATCCTGCGGGTATGCCGGCAGCTGGGCAAGCCAGTGGTGATCGCCACGCAGATGCTCGAATCGATGATCGATTCGCCCGTGCCCACGCGGGCCGAGGCATCGGATGTGGCCAGCGCGATCTACGACGGCGCCGACGCGGTGATGCTGTCCGCGGAATCGGCCAATGGCCGCCATCCCGTCGGAGCCGTGGCGATGATGGACCGCATCGTCACCGAGGTCGAACGCGACCCGCTCTATCGCAATCTGCTCGATGCGCAGCACGAGACGCCGCTGTCGACGCGGCAGGACGCCATCTGCGCCGCGCTGCGCGAGGTCACGCAGATCATCGGCGCCGCCGCGACGGTGGCCTACACGTCGTCGGGCGCGACCGCCCTGCGGGCCGCGCGCGAGCGGCCACGTGCGCCGATCCTCAGCATTACGCCGCACCTGGCCATCGCCCGCCGGCTGGCGATGGCCTGGGGCGTGCATTCCACGGTCAGCCCCGATGTGCGCAGCGTGGACGAGATGGTGGACGCGGCCACCGGCGCCGCGCTGGCCGAGGGCTTCGCCGTGCCCGGGGACCAGATCACCATCGCCGCCGGCATGCCCTTCGGCCAGGGCGGCACCACCAATCTGCTGCGCGTGGCGGAGATCGCCGGGACGGCAAAGCCAATGTCCGTCCGAAGCGGCGCCGGGACCGCGCCCGCCGACGTTGTGCAGCAGGCCGTCGGCGCATGAGCCGGTAGCCCGGTTGCTGGACTCGCGCAAGCCACCGGTCGACGTCGATCGGCATTGCTATACTGGACGCCGCTTCGCGGCCGGGCCCCGACCGTCGTCGGGCGCCCGCGCGCCGCGTTTTCCATTCCAGCGGAGCCAGCATGCGCCTTGACGACGAAGCCGAAAGCCAACATGTCGAAGACCGGCGCGGCGGCGGCTTCGGCGGCCGCACCACCATCGGCATCGGTACCGTGGTGATCGCCCTCGCCGCCTCCTATTTCTTCGGCATCGACCCGATGCTGATCCTGCAGGGTGCATCGCAATTGCAGGGACCGGCGCCCGGCGCCCAACAGGCACAGGCGCCCGCCAACGATGAACGGACCGTGTTCGTGCGCCGGGTCCTGGGCAATACCGAGCGTACCTGGTCACAGGTATTCGAGACGCAACTGAGCGCCCGCTACGCTCCCCCGACCCTCGTACTGTTCAGCGGCGCGACGCAAACGGCGTGCGGCATGGGACAGGCCGCGATGGGGCCGTTCTACTGCCCCGCGGACCAGCGCGTCTATATCGACCTGTCGTTCTACGATGATCTGCGCGAACGTTTTGGCGCCGCCGGCGATTTCGCGCAGGCCTACGTGATCGCGCACGAGGTCGGCCACCATGTGCAGAACCTGCTTGGCATCGCCGACAAGGTCGACGGCGCACGGCGCCAGATGGGCGAAGCGCAGGCCAACCAGCTGTCGGTGCGAATGGAACTGCAGGCTGACTGCTTTGCCGGCGTATGGGCCGCCACGGCGCAGCGCGCCAACCAGCAGCTGCTGGAACCCGGCGACATCGAGGAGGGGCTGAACGCCGCGGCGGCCATCGGTGACGACCGTCTGCAACGGCAGACGCAGGGCCATGTGGTGCCGGACGCCTTTACCCATGGCAGCAGCGAGCAACGTGTGCGCTGGCTGCGGCGCGGGCTGGAGTCCGGCGATCTGCGCCGCTGCGACACCTTCGCGGCGCGGCAGCTTTAGCGGCAGACCGGAATAAAAATCACCCGCCCGGCGCGAGAGAGAAGGAGGTCAGGGAGAGTAACCGGGCAGGTGGGAGAGAAAACGAAGGTCAGACGCGATAGCCGTACAGCGTGCCGTCGCCTGCGCGCGAGTTGTCCACCGAGCTGGCCGCGATCTGGCCGCCGCGTGCGCCGTCGGTATAGACGTCGAACGTGCCCATCTTGGCGCCGTCGGTGTACGGATCGAATTTGCCTTGGCGGGCGCCATCCGTGAACGTGTTGAACGGCTTGCCGACGCGCGCGGCGTCGGCATAGACGTCGAACTTGCCCACCTTGGTGTGGACGGCAGGGGCGGCGAGCGCCGAAGCGGAAGACATGACGACGGCGGCCGCAACCACGCCGCCGAAGATACGGCTGCTGGACATTTGGGACTCCTTCAACTGATCGTTCTGTAGTTGTCTGCTGCAACTTCTGCTGCCGGCGTTCTCTGCCGCCATGCGAGCACGGGTTGAAGGTTAGTCGCGACACCGCGGTCGACAAATAGGGCTGCGACGAACGGTGAGTTGTGCGCCGTGAAACGACGGCGCGGTGGAATCAGCGGGCGGTGCCGGCGCCCATGGAATCACGGCACCGGCAGCCCCTTGCCGAGGTTCAGAGCGTGTATTGGCCATTGGCCTCCGGCTGGAACGCCAGTTCCACCACGGTGATGGCCTGTTCGCGGCCGTCCGGCAGCCGGTAGCTGACGGTCTGCCCGGCGCGCGCGCCCAGCAGCGCCTGGCCCACCGGCGAGAACACCGAAATGCGGCCCGCCTCGAAGTCGGCGCTGTCCGGGTACACCAGCGTCCACCGGCGTGGCGCCGGATCGCCTTCCAGCGCGCACGACACCACCGAATTCATGGTGACGACGTCGCGCGGCACCGACTGCGGCGGCACGATCGCCGCGCGCGCCAACAGGTCCTCGAGCATTTCCGCCATGGCGGCCCCGGCACCCCGGCCGGCAAGCCGCTCAAGGCGCGTGACGTCGAGTTCGGTCAGATAGATGGTTTGCTGCAATTCGCTGGTGGTGTTCATGCGCTTCTCCTTGACGGATGCATACGCCCCGGCACTCGCGGATCGCGGACGGGACGAAAAATCGGAAATGACCAAATCCGGACGGACCGCGCCATGGCGCAGCGCGGGAAGTAGAGCCGGAAGGAATGTGTGCGGGGGCCCGGTCCGGCGGCCCGCGATCGGTGATCGGCTAGGCTGGGAACCGGGCGGGATCAAGCGGGGCCATGATCCGGCGCGGGGAAATGGCCGGATGGAACATGACCCCGGTCGTCATCGCAACGACCGCCGCGCCAGACGCGCGCATGCCGGCCAGCCGCGACAGGCGGCGGGTGGACAGCGGCGAAGCGGCGCGGCGAACGGGCATGCGTTGGAAACCGAAGGGAATGTGGAACGGAGCGGCCACTTGGGCCGGGGCGACTGAAACGCCGCAGTTCGGGGAATGCTAGCACAGCGGGCGGAAATTGCTATGGGGCGGTTGGCTTTGACTGCCCTCTCCCCCGCAGCCCCTCCCCTTCCCCATCCCGATGACACTCGCACGCCCCGCCACAAGCTGCCTGCTGCAGGTTCTGCAGGATGCCGCATTCGCTGGCCCGGTGCGCGTGGTCACAGGTGTGCCGCAACGCCCGTAATTGCTGTTCGAGCGTCTCCAGCGCCAGCCGCTGTGCATGGATCTGTTCGATCTGCCGGTCAAGCAGCGCGTTGATGTCATCGCAGGCCGCGCCGGGGTTTCGCTCGAAGTCGCGCAGGCGGCGCACGTCCGACAGGCTCATGCCGAGCGAGCGGCAGTGGCGCACGAAATTGAGCTGCACCAGATGCGCGCCGCCATAGCGACGATAGCCGTTGTCCTCGCGCTGGGGCGCGTCCAGCAGCCCCTCGCGCTCGTAGTAGCGGATCGTGTCGACGTCGCAGCCGCTGCGGCGGGCAAGTTCACCAATTCTCATACTGGATAGCTGGTAGCAATCGCATCGCTTTCAAGCGCAGTGTAGTGCATGCCTGACGGTTGCAAGCGGCCCTGCTGCGTCGCGGGCGCATCCTGTAGAATCGTTCGCTATCGGGCGTGTCCAAGCTGGGCGATTCCGCCACCGCGCCCCGATCGAAACATACCTGTGCTCCGCTCCGATCCCGTGCTGCGATTCCTGCGCCTGTGGCTGCTGCCACTGCTGGTCGCCCTGCTGCCCCTGCAAGGCTGGGCGGGGGACGCCGCGCGCGCGCCCGAAGCGGTGCAGGAGAGCCACGCGATGTTGTGGTTCGCCGCGGCCGTGGACGACTGTCCCGACCCGCAAGGCGCCGGTACGCCAGCCGCGCTGGCCGAGGCGGCCGAAACGGCCCCAAGCGGCGCGGACCTCGCCGAGCAGCTGCTCGCCCCCAGCGCACCGCATCTCGCCCCCACGCGATCGAGGGGCACGCCGCCGGCCTACGCCGCGCTGGCACTGCCCGACCCCGACCTTCCGCTACAGCCGCGCCCACCGCGCGGCTGATCACCCGCATTCCTGCTTCTGTCTGTCGACCCCGACGTCCTGTCCGGGCCGTCGGCGCGCGGCGACGCCGCACGTCCTTTCCCGTTGTCTTTTCTTCGTCTTCACGAACCGATATGAAACGCATCCTGCTGTTCCTGGCGACCAACCTCGCCGTCATGATCGTGCTGAGCATCACCGCGAGCCTGCTCGGCGTGAACCGCTTCCTTACCGCCAACGGCCTCAATCTCGGCATGCTGCTGGCGTTCGCCGCGCTGATGGGTTTTGGCGGCGCCTTCATCTCGCTGCTGATGTCCAAGACCATCGCCAAATGGTCGACCGGCGCGCAGGTCATCACCCATCCCAGCACCAGTACCGAACTGTGGCTGATGCAGACGGTGGAAAAGCTGGCGCAGCGCGCCGGCCTGCCGATGCCCGAGGTGGCCATCTACGAAGGCGAACCGAACGCCTTTGCCACCGGCGCGACCAAGAACAGCTCGCTGGTGGCCGTATCGACCGGCCTGCTGCAAAGCATGTCGCATGAAGAGGTCGAGGCGGTGCTGGCGCATGAGATCGCGCACGTGGCCAATGGCGATATGGTGACGCTGACGCTGATCCAGGGCGTGGTGAACACCTTCGTCATATTCCTGGCACGCGTGGTCGGCTACTTCGTCGACTCGATGCTGCGCAAGAACGATGAGGAATCCAGCGGCCCCGGTATCGGCTATATCGTCACGGTCATCGTCTGCGAAATCGTGTTCGGCGTGCTGGCCAGCCTGATCGTGGCCGCGTTCTCGCGCCATCGCGAATACCGCGCCGATGCGGGCGCCGCGCGCCTGATGGGCACGCCGTCGCCGATGGTGGCGGCGCTTCGCCGACTGGGCGGCATCGAAAGCGAGAGCCTGCCGCAGAACATGCGCGCGATGGGCATCGCCGGCGGCAGGTCGTGGCTGGCGCTGTTCGCCGTCATGCCTCGCCGCTGACGGTCCGGCTGTCCGCTTCGGGCGCCATGGCCCCGACGCGTTGCGCGCGAAACGCGGCGCGATAGCGATCCGGGGTGATCCCCAAATGGCGCAGGAAGGCACGCCGCATGCCGTCGGCGTTGCCGAACCCCGTCTGCCACGCCACCGCATCGAGCCGGCGCGCGCTCTGTTCGAGCAGGCGCCGCGCCGCTTCCAGCCGCAGCGCCTCCACGTAGCGCGCCGGCGTCTGTCCCACCTCCCGCGAGAATACCCGCGCGAAATTGCGCGGGCTCATGGCCATCCGCTCGGCCAGCGCTTCCACCGACAGATCGGCATGCAGATGGTCGGCCATCCATGCCTGCAGGTCGCGCAGTGCCGGCGCCTGCGCCGCCTGCGCCTGCAGCGACGTGGAAAACTGGGCCTGATTGCCGGGCCGGCGCAGGAACAGCACAAGTTCCCGCGCGACGGCCAGCGACACCGCATGGCCGAGATCGTCCTCGACCAGCGCCAGCGACAGATCCATTCCCGCCGTCACGCCGGCCGACGTATAGAAACGTCCGGCCTGAATCCAGATCGGGTCCGCATCGACGTGCACACGCGGATGCCGCTGCGCCAGTTGCCGGGCATGCCGCCAGTGCGTGGTGGCCCGGCAATCGTCGAGCAGGCCGGTGCCGGCAAGGACGAAGGCACCGGTGCAGACCGCGCCGATGCGCCGGACGCGGGGCGCCTGTTCCCGCAGCCATTGGATCAGCGCTCCATCCTCGGCGGCGCGACGATGTCCCGCCCCACCCGCGAGCAGCAGGGTGTCGATCGGCCCGGGCAGCGCCTCGCCGATGCGGTGGTACGGCGCATCGGCCAGCAGCCTCAGGCCACTCTCGGTGCGGACGATCCCATCGTCGCTGACGCTGGCGACGCGAATGGCATACGGCGGCGTAGCGAGCCCGCACAGACGGTTCGCCTGGCCGAACACGGCGGTGGGGCCGGACACGTCCAGCTCCTGCGACGGATCGGGCGCGACGATCAGTACCACGCGGGTGCGCGGTGGTCCGGCACTCGCCGTTGCGGGTACCGGCGTCGCGGGGGCTGGAGCATCGGGCAGGCGCGTCATGGTCGGGAACAGGCCGGGAAACCGCGCCATCATACCGGCGCCTCGCGCCGGCCCCCTCGGGACCAATACAACGTGATCGCGAGCGCCAGCGCCAGCGCGGGCAGCGCCGCCACATTGACGCCCTGCCAGCCGAAGTGGTGCAGCACCTGTCCCGCGGCCAGCGTGGCGATCGCCGTCAGCGCCGCCGTGGCGAATTCCGCGACGGCCTGGGTACGCGCGCGTTCGCTGTCGCGATAACTCGCGGTGAGCAGCGTGGTGCCGCCGACAAACATGAAATTCCAGCCCACGCCCAGGCAGAGCAGCGCCACGTAGAAGGCCGTCAGCGAAGTCGAGGCCAATGCAATGACGCTGGCGAGCGCGGACAGCGCGATGCCGGCGATCAGCATCGCGGGATTGCCAAAGCGCTGCAGCAGCCAGCCGGAGACGAAGGACGGCGCGTACATGCCGACCAGATGCCATTCGATGATCTGCGCACCCTGGCGGATCGTGTGGTTGCACGCGACGGCCGCGATCGGCGTGGCGGTCATCACGAACATCATGACGGCGTTGCCGATGCCGTTGTTGGCAAACGCGGCCATGAACACCGGCTGACGGGCGATCTGGCGGAGCGGACGGGGCGGCGCGGCCTCGTGCGCGGCACGCTGCGCAAGCGCCCGCGCCGGCTCCCGATAGGCCAGTGCCAGCAGCGCGATGGTCAGCAGGCCGAACACGGTCACCGCCGCATAGGCCCCGGCGAACGGCAGCAGCGGCAG
>NZ_VLJN01000006.1:60190-99753 GCF_007829435.1 Cupriavidus gilardii J11 | reverse complement strand
CCAGCCGGTAGAAGCGCGAGAAGGCCTGGAACACCCCGACCAATGCGGTGCCCACGCAGAACAGCACGAAATCGTGCCGGGCGATCGCCAGCACGGACACCATGCCGCCCCCGGCACAGGCCAGCCCGCCCAGGCAAAAGGCCAGGCGTCGCCCAAGGCGCTCGATCAGGAAAGGCACGGGCACCGCGGTAAGCGCGGCCGCCACGGTAATCAGCGCGAACGGCAATGTCGCCAGCGCCTTGTCGGGCGCCAGTGTGTAGCCCACCAGGCCGGTCAGCGTCAGGTCCACCGATATCGCGGCGGTATAGAGCGCCTGGCAGACCGCCAGCACGCGCGCATGGTAAAGCGGGGAGCGCCGGGCAGCCGGCGCGGAGAGGGACTGGTCCATCGGGCCTCCTTGCAGGACGATGGCGGCCAGCTTAAGGACGGCGATGGCTGTCTGTCGGACAACGATCCGTCAATTTCTGCCACGCGGGCACGGCACTACGAGCGCCGCTATTCCGGGAGCGAGCGCCGCAACGCCTTGATCTGGCTGCGCTGGCTCTTGCCTTGGAGCCGCCGCAGCCGGGACGCGTAGGTCGGCCGCGTCGGCCGCCGCTCGCGCGGCGCCTCGGCCACGCTATCGACCAGCTCCTGCAGGCGACGCACCGCCTCTTCGCGATTCAGTTCGAGGCTGCGATGCTGCTGCGCCTTGATCACGATCACGCCGTCGCGGGTGATGCGGTGATCGTGCAGGCCAAGCAGGCGCTCCTTGTGGTCTTCGGGAAGCGACGACGCCCGGATATCGAAGCGCAGATGCACCGCGTTCGACACCTTGTTGACGTTCTGCCCGCCCGCGCCCTGCGCGCGGATGGCGGTGATGACGTATTCGTGCGGCGCGACCGTGGACGGTGTGATGTGGCTGGGGTCCATGCTGCTAGGGCCCGCAAGGCGGGAAAAGGTTTCCGGATAGCTGTGATCCGGATCGTACCCCAGCGCGGGCTGGTTCAGCGTCGCAGCGTCTCCTTCCAGGCGGCAATCGCGACCGTGCCAATAGGACAGGGCACAGGGGCTGCTCAATCGCGGTCGGTGGTGGGCTGATACCTAAAATGCGACGCATGACACCTGGGGGATCGTGGCTCCATGCCGTTGGGTCCGCCCAGCGCCGCAACCTAGCGCGCCGCCCGGCGCCGCCCACGAACGATCAGCGCCAGATAGACCAAACCCGCCGCAACGCTGGTCTGCCCGCTGAAATAGACGAGCCCGAGCCCCCATCCGAGCCGGGCGACCACCAGCCATAGTGCCAGGGCAAGCGCGCCCCAACCCGCCGTTCTCAGCGCCCACGTGGTTGGGGTACGCAACAGCCGGCCGAACAGGGCTTCCTGTTGGCGCCCGGTGGCAAGCGCCAGCGCGCCGAAGGCGACGATGCAGATCGACAGCGTCAGCAGCTGGGTCATGGACGATCCTCGTGCAGCGTGGGGGCCGTCATGGCGGAAGGTGCCTTGCGGGCCGGCGTGGCCCGCGGGCGATGGCGCGCGCTGCGCAGCGCGAGGACGGCATGCACCCCGGCCAACGCCCACATCATCAGATCGAAGCCAACGAAGACCCAGTCGCCGTCGCTCACGCTGCGCCATAGGGGCCGATCGGTGGTCACGGCGTTCAGCGCGGGCAGCAGTGCCAGCATGCTCGCGGCCAGCCACAACAGTCCGATCCACGCCTCCTTCGCCGGCCGCGCGACCGCATACGCCAGCGTGAGCGCCCATGCGATGAAGAACAGATGGACTTCCCAGTCGCCTCGCCGTTCCATGCCGGACGGCAGCAGGCGGTTCGCCCACAACATCGTGGTCATCGCCACGGACAATCCGGCGATCGCGGCGATATTGAGCCGCTCCACCAGATAGAAACCGACGTGGCGCTGCCCGGGCTGCCCCAGCTTCTGGCGCCGCTTCACGGTCCACATCACAAGCCCGGTACCGACCATCGCCGTGCCGGCCAGGCTCACGATGAAATACAGCCAGCGCAATTGCAGATCGCTGAAACGTCCCAGATGCAGCGCATACATGACGCCCCGCGTCTCCGCGGCCGGTCCCACGCTGTCCCTGACCTCGAGCAGCTTGCCGCTGGTGCCTTCGAACAGCATGTACTGCGGACTCATCGACACGCGCGACGCCTCGCCGCGCGTGACCACGACGCGGGCGGCGGCGTCGCCGGGCTGCGTGATGGTGACGCGGCTGACATTGTGTTCGCCCCAACGGGCCTGCGCCTGCCCCACCATGGCGTCGATCGGCGCAAGCGGGACCCTGTCGCCGGTGGCCTTGCCCGGCGGCAGGAAGGCGCTCAGTTCGGCGCGCATCTGTTGCCGTTCTGCCTGGGTCCTGAATGCCGCCTGCTCGCCCCAGGGCATATACATCGCCATCAGCGTGACCAGCCCGGTATAGGTGATCATCAGGTGGAAAGGCAGGCCGAACACCGACAGCGCATTGTGCGCATCGAGCCAGGAGCGCTGCCCCTTACCCCAACGAAAGGTAAAAAAGTCGACGAAGATCTTCTTGTGGGTGATGACGCCGCTGACGATGGCCACCAGCATGAACATCGCGCAAACGCCGGCGATCCACCGGCCCCACAGCACCGGCATGTAGTGGAACTGGAAGTGGAAGCGATAGAAGAACTCGCCACCGTGGGTCTCGCGCGATGCCACTTCCTGTCCCGTGACCGGGTCGAAGGCGGCCTGCCTGAAGGATTGCCGCTCCCCGGCGGCGCCCGGCGTGCGCCAGAACGCGCTGACCACATTGATGCGATCGGTCGGCAGCTGCATGCTCCATTGCGGGCTGCCGGCCGCCTCGACGGCAAGCGTGTCGGTGATGCGTTGTGCCACGACCGCGGGATCCGGCACCGCGAGCTGATGCGCCAGTTCCGGGCGCATCCACTGCGATAGCTCGTCCTTGAAATAGCTGACCGTTCCGGTGAGGAACATCGCATAGAGCAGCCACCCGGCGAGCAGTCCCGCCCACGTGTGCAGGTCGGACATGCTCTGCCGGATGCCGCGGGGCTTCGCCGCGGGGAGGCCGATGGTGGTGGCGCTGGTGTTGGCGCTGGTGTTGGCGCTTCTCATGACGAACTTCCCAAAGCGCCCGCGTACCAGGCGGCCAACAACAGCGGCGCAGCCGCAACCAGCAGGCCGGTCCAGGCGCGGGCGGCGCTGCGCACCGCGAACACCCACACCACGGCGCCTGCATAGACGGCAAAGCTCGCCAGCATGCCGGTCAGCACGGCCTGCGGCCTGCTGATCGGAAGGGCAAGCGCCGCGACGCTGACGAGCGCGGCCAGCGCATAGCCGCCGGCAATGGCGGCGACGATGCGCGACATCAGCGCGCCGAGCCGGTGAATGCGATCCACGCGCCTTGACTCTTACTTGCCGCCGGCGACCGGAGCCGCAATTGCCGGAATGGGTTCGGCGCCGTCGGCCTTCACGTAGGCCGCCGTGGTCACGTAGTCGATGCCGTCATAGCGTTCCGGCCCGGCGGCACCCGGACGCTCGCCGCCCTTGGTTTCCTTGTGGCTCGCCTCGGCGACATACAGCCCCTTCCACGGCATGTCGAACACAACCTTGCCCTGCTCATCGGTCTGCTTCTCCTTGCTCCAGCCCGACTGCGTGACCAGCGAGACCTTGGTCTTCGGCAATGGCTTGCCGCGATAGAACAGCTGGAACTCACCGGGCTTGCCGGCCGGCACCAGGTCCAGCGCCAGCTTCGGCGCCTGCGGCGTGAAGTCGGTCACCAGGCGGGCCGCCGGCAGGTACCAGCCCGTCAGTTCCTTACCGTCCCGCTTGAACTTGTAGAGCGGATAGCGCGCGGCCTCTGCGACCACCGACTCGCCCGGCGCGACCTTGAACGGCAGCACGAAGCCGTCCCTCGTCTTGCTGGCCTCGGCGGTCTTCTCGCCATTGCCGGTGACCAGCGTGGCGCTGGCGACGCCGAGTGTGTCCAGCGCGCCGGGCGACGTTTCGCGCAGGTTCTCGCCGAACTCGCCGAAGCGAATGCGGGCCTCCTGGCCAGACGATGGTTCGATCCAGATCTGATGCGCCTGTGCCGCGCCGCCAAGTACCGACAGGGCGAAGGCCAATGCGAAGGTTTTGCCAGTCATGGTATGGACCTCAGAAGTCGAATTGAGCGGACAGCAGCAGCGTGCGCGGGGCCGCCACCGTGACATAGGTGCCGCTTAGCAGCCAGTAGTCGCGGTTGAACACGTTCAGCACGTTGGCGCGCAGCACCACGGACTTACCCATGACCTTGGTGCGATAGCGGGCGCCGACATCGAACCGGGTATAGCCGGGGACGCTGAGCGTGTTGGTCGGATTGAAGTAGACCGAGGAGCTGTTGATCATGCGGCCGTTCAGGCTCAGGCCATCGACCCACGGGGTATCCCAGTCGACCCCCACGTTGAAGCTGCGCTTGGGCACGCCGTTGGCCGTATTGCCATCGTTCACGCCGCCCGCCGTTCGCGTCAGCTCCGGGTCATAGAACGTGGCGCTGGCCATCAGCCGAAGGCCGTCGATCGGCTCGCCATACGCGGACAGCTCCAGGCCACGGTTACGCTGCTCGCCGTCGAAGCTGTAAAGGTTGGTGGCGGGGTCGGTAAACGCGCTCGGCCGCTCGATCTGGAACACCGACACGGTGGTGGTCACACGGCGGCTCCAGTCCACCTTGACGCCCGCTTCGTATTGCTTGGACTTGTACGGCGCGAACACTTCGCCCGCGTTCGCGGTCCCGGCCGGCGCCACGCCGCCTCGCGTCAGGCCCGCGGTGAAGTTGCCGTACAGCGACACGTTGGAGACCGGCTTGATCACGATGCCCGCCAGCGGCGATACCGCGCTCTCGTCGTAGTTCGAGGTCAGCGCCCCGGTGCTGGTGTTGTAGTTGTCCAGCGCCACGCGTTGATGGCGCAGGCCACCGGTGATCAACACGCGGTCGTTGGCGAACGACAGCGTGTCGGTCAGCGCGAAGCTGGTCAGTTCGGTTTCCGATGCGCGCGTCGCGTCGCCGCGGGCCGTGGTCATCTGCGGCAGCGGCGCGGGATGATAGATGTTGGACGGCGCCGTGGTCGCCGACGTCGCGTAGAAATTGCCCTGTTCCTGGTTCAGCCGCGTCGCGGTCGCCGTGATGGTATGGCCGACGCTTCCGGTGGAGAAGCTGAACCGGCCGCCCACCTCGGCCGTCCGGGTCTTGCTGTACGCGTCGTACCACGCGTTCCTCACCGTGAAATTGCCCAGCGCATCGACCGGGCCTGACGGGAAGCTCTGATACGACGATCCGTCGCGATAGCCCGCGGCGCCCCACACCGTCAGGTTGGGCAGGAAGTCGTATTCGAGCCGCGTCATCACGGCGGTGTCGTGCAGGTTCAGCTGCGTACCGGGATAAAAGTTGCGATGGCCCGAGGGCGCGGACGGGATCGACCGTACCGACGACTGGAAGCCGATCTGCGGCCGGAATTCATCGATGCCCTCGTGCTGCGAGTAGGTATCGAGCGACCAGCGCAGCTTGCGGCCGCGATAGTCGAGCGCCAGCGCGCCGGTGGTCTGTTCCTGCTTGCCGTTGTCGATGGTGGTATCGCCATTGCGGTACACGCCGTTGACGCGGACTCCCCACTCCTTGTTCTCGCCGAAGCGGCGGCCGACATCCGCGTGCACGCCGAGCACCGACTTGCTTTCGTAGCTCGTGGTGATCCGGTTCAGCGGCTCATCGCCGGCGCGCTTGGTCACCACATTGATGGCGCCGCCAATGCTGCCGTTCGGGCCGATGCCATACATCAGCGTGCCGGGGCCCTTCAGCACCTCGACGCGCTCCATGATCGCGGCCGGCATCCGGCTGGCCGAGGCGAGTCCGTACAGGCCGTTCAGCCCGACATCGCCGCTCGACACGGAGAAACCGCGGATCTGGAACTCCTCGCCGAAACCGCCGGTGGAAGTCAGCGTGCGGACCGACGCCTCGCTGACCACCACGTCGCCCAGCGAACGGGCCTGGGTGTTTTCCAGCATTTCGGCAGTGTAGTTGGTGGTGCTGAACGGTACGTCCATCGCGTCGGCCGTACCAAGAATGCCGAGGCCTCCGCCGCGCGCGACCTGGCCACCGGCATAGGCCTCCGGCAGCCGGCTGTCATTGGAAGCCGTGACCGTCGCGGTTGGCAACGTCGCCACGCCGTCTGCCGGGGCCGGTGCGGGCGCGGCATTGACCACGTAGGTGCCGTTGGACTGCTGCACCGCCGTCAGGCCGGTATTGGCCAGCAGCGCATCCAGGCCGCCGCGGGCCGTGTAGCTGCCCTTCAGGCCGCCGCTGCGTCGACCGGCGGTCACCTCCGGCTTGAACGACAGCATGATGCCGGCGTCGCGCCCGAAGCGGCTCAGCGCGTCTTCCAGCGTACCGGCCGGAATGTCGTAGGACCGGCTGGCGGCCTGGGACGGCGCCTGCGCATGCGCGACGACCGGCAACGCGGCGAAAGGCGCGGCGGCAATGGCGCCGCATGCGATGTGGCGCGCCACGCGCGCCAGCAGGGTTCGTTGGAATATCGAATGTGGCTGGCGCTTCGGCGCCGGGACGTGACCCATGATCTGACCTGTCTTATGGAAGGAATGAACGCTCACCTTCCATGACCCGCGAAAAATCAAAACGGATCAGCTTCGGGCAGATTTTTTTTGCGCGGTCCTGTGACGGCCCGCTACAGCGACGCCTCTCCTCGCTTCGGAACGATGCGCGTCTCGCGCTTGCCCCACAGGCGCGTGGTCGTCTCGGTCCGCACGTCCAGCGTCGTTTCCAGCGCGTCCAGCACCTTGCCGACATCGTCGAGCGGGAAGGAACCCGACAACCGGATGGCCGCCAACCGCGGATCGCACGACAGCGAATCCTCGCTGTATCGGCCCAGCTCCGCGATGAAGTCATCCAGCCGCATGCTGCGGGCGACGATAAAGCCCTCGGCCCAGCTGGCGCCGGAGCTTTCCAGGCGCACAGGCGCGGTCACCGCCTGGCTGGTATAGCTGGCGCGATAGCCGGCGCGCAGCAGAAGCGGCTCGCCTGCGCCTCTGCGCGGACGAATCTCCACCGCGCCGTCGAACACGCTGACCTCGGTATCGCCGTCCCGCTGGCGCACCGCGTAACGCGTACCTCGCGCATGGGCGGTACCGTCGTTGGTTTCCACCAGGAAGGGGCGTGGCACGGCGTTTGGATCCTTCGCGGTCTCGACCAGGATCTCGCCGGCCACCAGTTTCACGCGCCGTTGGTCGGCATCGAAGCGGATGTCCACCGCGCTGTCCGTGTTCAACCACAGGCGCGTGCCGTCCGACAATGTCAACGCGCGACGCTCGCCCACGGCAGTGCGATAGTCGGCGGACCACTGCCGCCATGGCGAATACGGATTGGCGCTCCACGCGGCGCCGCCGGCGAAGACAAGCACCGCGAGCGTCTTGATGGCCCGACGCCGCGGCCTGGCAACCGGCGACGCCAGCGCGGCGCGGGCGATGTCGGCAGTCTCCGGCGAAGCCAGCGGCTCCAGCCGGCCCTTGACCGACTCGATGCGCTGCCAGGCGCGCTCATGGTCGGGATGTTCGGCCCGCCAGCGCCTCCAGGCCTCTACCGTCTCGGGCGACGCCGTGTCGCCCTGCAATTCCAGCAGCCACTCCAGCGCCCGCTCTGCCACCTGTGGCGGGATGTTGGCCGCATCAGGGGTCGCTTCGTACCAGGAGGAGGCCAAGATCGGTCATCCCACAAAGGAAAGGTCGGCGAAGTAGCAACGTTGCAGCGCCTTGACGATATAGCGCTTCACCGTCGGGATCGAGATGCCAAGCGCGTCGGCGACCTGCGCATGCGTCTGGCCGTCCAGCTGCGACAGCAGGAACGCTTCCCGGACGATTACCGGTAGTCCGTCCAGCAGGCAATCCAGTTCGAAAAGCGTCTCCAGCAGGATCGCCCTCGCCTCCGGCGACAGCTCGGCGTCGCGGGGACGCTGCGCCAGCGCTTCGAGATAGGCCCGCTCCAGCTTCTCGCGCCGCCAGTGGTTCGACACCAGCCGCTGCGCGACCGTGGTCAGGTACGCCCTTGGTTCGTCCAGCGTTGCCGGCACGCGGTCGCTATTGAGCAGACGCACAAAGGTGTCGTGCGCCAGATCGCCGGCCTGCTCGGCACTGCCCAGCCGCCGATGCAGCCAGCCCTTCAGCCATAGATGATGGTCGCTGTACAGCGACTCGATGGTCGAAGGGAGAAGGCAACCCGGCGTACGCATGATGTGGCCCGTTGGGCTAGTCCACTGGCTTCTGCCCGTTGCGGAGGCTGAACGGCACGCAGAAGCGGGTTTAGGTGTAAATAATAATCATTATTAATAACAGGATGGGGGGTGTGATGTCAAGAAGACCGGAAATGCGGTACCGCGCCTGTCGAGGGTTCGGCCGTGGCGCCAATGGACGGGCACGCAGCCCACAATCCGCACTCAGGCCATTTCGCCGCCGGCCGCCACCGCGTCACGGACACCCTGTACATCCCTTGCTGGCGGAACTCCGAACATACGCCGGTACTCCCGCGTGAACTGCGGCACGCTCTCGTAACCGACGGCAAAGGCCGCGTGACTGGCCGTCATGCCGTCCGCCAGCATCAACCGTCGCGCCTCGATCAACCGCAATTGCTTCTGGAACTGCAAAGGCGACAGCGACGTGACGGCCCGGAAGTGTTGATAGAACGAGGACGGACTCATGCCGGCGACCGCGGCAAGCCGCTCCATCGGCAACGGTTTGGTGAATTCCTCCCGCAGCACCGCCACCGCCCGCGCCACGCGACGCGCATTCCCTTCGGGCCAGCCCAGTTCGCGGATCGCCGCGCCGTGCCGGCCCATCAGCAGCCAGTAGTGAAGCTCGCGCACGCGCTGGGCATGGAGCACCGGCACCGCTTCCGGCCGGTCCAGCAAGCGCATCAACCGTAGGGCGGCGTCCGCCACCTCCGCATCGGTCGGCTCGGACCGTACCGCCACGCCGCCCGGCGCCGACGAGGTCCCGATCTGCATCGCCAGATCCGCGATGACCGCGGGATCCAGGTCCAGCACCAGCGACAGGTAGGGCGCTTCGGGGCTTGCCCGCGTGACCTGGCTGGTCGTGGGCACGTCGGCCGTGATCAGCATCGAGTCGCCCGCCTCGAAGGTAAATGTCTGCGAGCCGATGGTGACCAGCTTGGTGCCCTGAAGGACCAGGCAAACCAGCGGCCGCGGGATGGTATACAGCAGCCCGCTGGGCGAGGTCGCCCGGATCGTGATCAAACCCGGCACGGGCGTTTGGGCAAGGCCCGCAGTGTCGGCGTAGGCGTCGGTGTACCGGCGGACGGCTTCGAGCAGGTCGGTGTTCATGCTGACAGCGTAGCCGCTCCCTACGTCCCCCCGCCAGCCGATTCGTGGATTCAGGCAAGGAAAGCCGAGGAATCGACAAGGACTATCGGTTGGGCAACTCCAATAATTCGAAGCACCACCAACCGAACAAAGGAGTTCGCATCATGACCAAGATCGCCATCGTCACCGGTGCCAGCCGCGGCCTGGGCCGTGCCACCGCCATCAGCATCGCCCGCAGCGGCGGGGACGTCGTCGTGACCTATCAGCGCCGCGCCGAGGAGGCGAACGCCGTCGTCGCCGAGATCGAAGCGATGGGCCGGAAGGCCCGGGCGCTGCAGCTGGACACCGGCGACGTGGCCGGCTTCGCAGGGTTTGCCGACCGGCTGCGCGCCGCGCTGCGCGACACCTGGCAGCGCGACACCTTCGATCATCTCGTCAACAACGCCGGCCACGGCGACTATGCGCTGATCGGCGACACCACCGAAGCCCAGTTCGACGGCCTGGTCAACGTGCACTTCAAGGGAGTCTATTTCCTGACGCAGGCACTGCTGCCGCTGATCGCCGACGGCGGGCGCATCGTCAACCTGTCCAGCGGCCTGACCCGCGTGTCGTTCCCCGGCTATGCGGCCTATGCGGCAGTAAAGGGCGCGGTCGAAGTGCTGACGCGCTACCTGGCCAAGGAACTCGGCGGGCGCGGTATCGCCGTCAATACCGTCGCACCGGGCGCGATCGAAACCGATTTCGGCGGTGGCGCCGTGCGCGACAACCCGGAGATCAACAAGCTGTTCGCCGAGATGACCGCGCTTGGGCGCGCTGGCGTGCCGGACGATATCGGGCCGATGATCGCCAGCCTGCTGTCGGAGAGCAACCGCTGGGTCAATGCGCAGCGGATCGAGGTGTCGGGTGGGCAGGGAATCTGACCCGGGCCACCTTCGGACCGCGATGAGAAGCCCCGCCGGATGGTCGGGGCTTTTTTATTTGCGACGGCTATTGTGCGGGGTTGGAGAGGCGTGATCCGAAGCCGATGGCGAGCGCAACTTGCGGGCCTCGGGTTTTCGCGTGGCTTGCGGCTGTCGCCTTGCTGCTATTGAGATTTGCTGCTATTGAGATTTGGCGCGCCCGGCTGGGATCGAACCAGCAACCCCTGCCTTCGGAGGGCGTTGCGCAAGGGTATGGTTGCTGGTTCGACCCAGCAAAATCAAGGACTTACCTTACCCTGAGTTGCTGCATTTTACCGCAACTTACTGCAGCGAGTGCAGCAAAATTGCAGCACGCTTCGACAGCACAGTAGTTGCACGAAGATGCGGGTAGGTCACAGCTATACTCATCGCAGTCATGTGACTGCCTGAAATAGCCATGTGACCCTGTGGAACAACTTCTCACTCCCAAAGCCCTTGCGGCCGCACTCGGCCTTGCCGAGCAAACAATCTATAACCGCCATTCCAACGGCGGCGATTTGCCTGCTTGCATCAAGCTCGGTCGATTGCTGCGATTCCGTCCGACGGATGTTGAAGCTTGGCTGGCAAAACAACTCACGGCCCCGGAGGAACCTGCTGCGCAGGAGCCGATGCACATGCCGCGTCGCCGTGGCCGCCCGACCAAGACTGAGCAAGTCGCCGCTCGTCGCGTCCAGCCTTTCGGAGTCGGCAAGTAGAGCAATTCCACTGCGGTCAGCCGCTGCGTCAACGTCTCGCTACTTGCGTCCTAATAGGACACTAGTGGCTACCTCGACAAAACTGCTTCCTCGTCACGCCGCTGCCGAATCGTAGCTTTTACGGCCGCGCCCACATGCGCATTGCGCATCCGCAGGAGCTTTCGGGCCAGCGGAAGGTCGGCGGCAATAGCTCGCGCGAGCAAGTTAATCGACTGCAGCGCGTCCGGTGACGCGAAATGCCGCTGAAAACGGTGCTGCCGTCGAACCTTCATGAGTCGGTCTCCCTGGTAGCGAGCATATGGGTCACGTGGTCCACTCTTGATAAGTGTCCAAGGTTGGACACTCGCACCCGCATACGGCTGAAAGCGCCTCCCAGGAGACACCCACGTGCTACCGCGGGCGACGCTCATACGCGAGTCGGCAATTTACCGGCGAGCAGGCAGGCCTGCGACCTCTCCTTCAGGAGCCAGGCCTTGCATCCAATCCGCTCGAGGCTCGGGCAGATAGTCATTAAGTCCGCGGCCCACTTCGCCCATCCGACCAAGAGCATCGGCGAGCGTATTCACCTGTTGCCATACTGCGGGCTCGCGCAGAGAAGTCTCCGTGGTGCGCAGGATATGGGACAGGTCCTCTTCCGGCAGCAGTTGGAATATGCCGTCCGCGACCGAAATATCGTGCTCGAATTCGCGGTCGTCACGGGCATCCTGCTCGTCAAATTGACCCCGTACGTGAATCAATTGAGCCATCGGACCTGCCCATCGGGCGGCGACGTGCGCGCGCGCAAGTTCCCGCCATGCCTCAAGGTATTGCTCCGCCGGAGGCGCTGATTCAGACGTTCCAAATTCGGGCTTCAACAGATTGAAGGTAGAACGGCGGTTTTCAATGGTGGTCTCGAATCCCTCACGGTAACCAACGAAACGTCCCGCCTGGTCGTCCCACCGAACATTCATGTGAATCTCGGGCACATCCGACGCTTCACAGTACCCATCGAACCCCGTCAACGCGGAGCCTTTGCGCGGCTCATACGTCCAGTTGGGGCTATTCATCGGAGCCACAGCTACGCGATAAACATGAGCGCCTGCGAGCGCGTGGACGACAGCGCGTCCAGCTACATAAAAGCAGACTGCGCGACGTTGTTCCTGAGAAGAGATTGCCATTTGACCTGCGAACTCCGAAGTTGCGACGAAAAATTCGTAAGACTGCTATATCGGCATCCAAATCGCTTCCTGAAGCTCCATCGCAAACATTCTCGTCGGCAACTTCGTAGCCCCCTATGCTTTCTCACTCACTGAAACGCATCCGTCCGACAAGATGACCCAGTTCAGTCGCGTCCCCGGCTTCCAGTTCAACGCTCTTCGAATTTCGACAGGTACGGTGGTTTGCCCTCTCGAGTTGATGTGTGATTCTGCTGTGCTTCCAGCCTCAATGCCAACTGCTCGGCGCAAGAGTCGCCCAATCGACTGCCAATATTCGCGCCCCACGTCCCCATCCGACATCGACAATTCGTGGATTTTTCGCAGCGCGATGTCGATGTCAATTTTGTTGCCCGAGGGCATAGCCATTCCTCCAGAGAACCTCTGGTCATTCATTGCCGGGAGCATGCACTGTCCGCAGCCACTGGATAATACGTTCTTGAGCGTCCGGGCTACCAATACCTTGCTGAGCATCGAGCAACACCAGATGCGGCTCGAGCGGCAGGAAGTCGGTGCTCAAGGAGTAGCTCCCGTAAACGGAGTCGTCAAGGGCAAGCCAGTTCTTTAGGTGCTTGTCGAACACGTACGAACGAATGATGTACGTACGTGCCGAATCATCCTGCAGATAGCCAAACCGCGCCTTGTAGCCACGAGTCGAACCCACGACGCGCATTGAAAGCGGCGGCGGCAGGTGCGACATAACCTGTTCAAAAGGCAGCTTGTACAGCCAGGAGGTGGTGAGAACGATTTCCACCTGGGGATATGGTTCAAGCAGGCTTGCAAGCAGCGGAGCAAATTCGAACGGGGTATTCCCGGTGTCGAGCACTATCTCGCCACTCTCTTCATCAATGAATCCCTGGCCGCGATGGAGCGTGCCGTCAAAGTCCACAAACAACGTCGGCGTTAGATTGTCGAAGGTGATGGGCGAAGGTGACGGTACGTTCATGTGACGTCGGCATCAGCACTGTTAGGTTCCAGAGCCGGGCACGCTCAAGCCGTGTTCTCGCAGCTTTCCTTCCAGCCAGCCGATTCTGTTCCATGCCTGCGTCAACTTGCGCTTCATGCCCTTGAGTCCGCGCCCTTCTTGGTGCATTGCCTCATAGCCGATTTCGACATGAGCTCTATGCAGGGCTTCTTCTAGGACATTAATACGCGCGAGAGCAGTCGCCCAGGCTGCCGAAGCGCCCACACCAGTCCTGGGGAACCATCGCTCACCCACTCCCTCATTCGACGGAACAATAGAAATCTCAGAGGTCGACGGAACGTTCTCTGTGCGCTTGCGCATTTCTTCTATCAGACTCAGCCGTTTCATTTGCGCCCCTTCTTGAATTTCGAATTCGAAAACCTTCCTTGCCATCAGCCGACGCAGGCGCGCTAGCGAGAAAGCCTCCAAGAAAGCGCAACGCATGAGCGTGCTACCCTATCAGGATGCCAGCTCAACCATCAAATTAAATTTCGCTATCCGAACATTAATCGCTTTTTGCGAATAAGTCTTCTTTCCTGATAATAGGAATTATCAGGAAAGAAAGACACTTGAAATACCTCACTTATCTAGCAAGGTAGAAATCGAACCGGGATTGGCCCTCGGCCGGTTGGCTGCCTGGATGTTGTACA
This sequence comes from Cupriavidus gilardii J11, assembly GCF_007829435.1. Lineage (GTDB taxonomy): Bacteria > Pseudomonadota > Gammaproteobacteria > Burkholderiales > Burkholderiaceae > Cupriavidus > Cupriavidus gilardii_D. Next base: position 85,959 of record NZ_VLJN01000006.1, on the reverse strand, counting down.
GGGTGGAACGGGACACGTTGAATTGCCGCGCAATCTCGGCAATCGACATGACCCGACTGGACATCATTGCCAGTACCGCCTGCTGCTGTTTTGCATCGAGCGACTCCGGCCGCCCACCCTTTTTCCCTCGCGCACGAGCAGCCTCTAGACCTGCCAGCGTACGTTCCCGGATGAGTTCACGCTCGAATTCCGCGAGCGCCGCAAACATATGAAATACGAGCTTGCCCGCCGGCCCGGTGGTATCGATGGACTCCTTCAGCGACCTGAACTTGATGCCTCGCCCTTCGAGCTCATTGACAATGCGAATCAGGTCTTGGAGATTGCGCCCCAGCCGGTCCAGCCTCCAGACGACCAGCGTGTCGCCCTCTCGCAGCGCCTTCAGGCAGTGCTGAAGCTCGGGACGGTCAGCAGATTTGCCGCTAGCCTTGTCTTCGTAAATGCTAACTGAGCCAGCAGCATTGAGCGCATCCCGCTGCAGGTCGAGCGTCTGCTCGAACGTACTGACGCGCGCATACCCAATAACTAACGTGGGAACCTCTCTCCGTACCGTGCCGGGTGGCACCGCGCGGGTTGATGGCAGAGAGGGGGAGACTAACTGAGTAGGGTTTGACCGTTGGTGCGATACGACCGAAGCACCTCGGGAGCCATGCAGATGGCGGCACGGCTGGCACCGTGTTCCGAAAGGTTGGAGCGTTTGCGTAAGTGTATGGTTGGGCTTGGCGGCCCGTTGCAGTGATGTGCCGACCGTTCCGCTTGGCCGCGGCATGGTCGACCTCTGACTCTGGCCGGTCGGATAGCGAGAAGAGGCAATATCGCCCAGGTAATCTTTAACTCACGACCGGGCGTCATGCTCGACGCCCGGTCTTCTATCCAAGTCTCGGGATACGCCGGGGGGCTTTAACCGGCGACCGCGATGTCCCCGTCACGGTCCGCCCTGGCGGCTGGCCTTCGCACCGCATGCACCAGTTCGTCGTCAGTCGGGTTGTAATATCGCATGGCCATCTGCAGAGTTCTCCAGCCGAGAACCTTGGCCAGCGTCGCGGTCTGCATCCGCGGTGCCAGTTGTGACGCGGCTTCGTGCCGCAGGTCGTGAGGACGCAATCCATTAATGCCAGCGCGCTCGCAGGCCAGCTTGAATGCCTTTCGCAATCCGCGAGCGTCGTAGAAAGTCGTCAGACGCCCAGATGCCTGCGGGGAAAGCTCGCGAATTGCCGCTTCTGCGCGCTCCGACAGCGGCACTGTCCGCGCATCACCGTTTTTCGTCATGTCGAGCCGGATGATGTGTTTCTCGAGGTCAATCTGTTCCCAGCGCAGATTGACCATCTCGCCGGAGCGCATCCCGGTTTCAATCGCCAGGATGATGCAGAGTCGCAATGCTGGCGTGCGGCTACTGCTGGCCGCTTCCAGCAGTCGGGCTTCCTCATCGCCTTCGAGGCGCCGCTCGCGATGGTCTCCCTTGTCTGGCCATTTGACACCGGCAAGCGGATTTCCGACCGGCAGTTCCCAGAGTTCCCGGGCGGTCGTGAAAACGGCCGAGATGATAACGAGTTCGCGCCGGACCGTTTCGTCGCAGCACGTCTTCGACCGCTCGTCGCGATAGGTTGCGAAGTCGACTTTTCGCAGCTTGGAGAGTGGCCGGGCCGCAAGGGGGTGCTTCTGCAGCGCGCGGAGGCGCACCAGTTCGGTTTCCGCGCCGCGCTTCTTCGGCGTCTCCTCCCTGGCATACCGCTCGAGCAGGTCGCCAAAGGTCGTGCGTTCGAGAACGGACCGGTCGATGAAGGTGCCGAGCGTCATCTCGGCCTCGACCTTATCAGCCCACTTTTGGGCCTCCTGGAAGGACTCGAACGTCTTAATCTGCGTGGGGTAGCCCTTGCGGCGAACCTGGGCCTGGAATTGATACGGACCGCGTGGGATGATGGATGCCATCTCTGTTCCTTGAACATGGGGAACAGGGTATAGCTCCTCAGACGTCTGATATTTGCAGCAGGACTGCAGCAAAAATGCAGCAACAAATCCGGAAACACCACAAATCGCGGCTGGAGCTTGGGTAAGCCCTTGATTTTAATGGCGCGCCCGGCTGGGATCGAACCAGCAACCCCTGCCTTCGGAGGGCAGTACTCTATCCATTGAGCTACGGGCGCATCACATGCGGCGGTTGGGAGACCGCGCGGAAGGCAACCAGCGAATGCCGCTGCCGGAAAGTCGCATAGGATACCGTGTTTGCGGGCGGGCGTCCATGTTCTGCGTATCCGCGGACAGATCGGGGACGCTCCGGCAGGCGCTTTACGCTCCATTCGGCAGGTCTTTGACGCTATAATCGCCCGTTATTTGCACAAAATCGGGGCCGCGTCGCGTTCACTCGCGAGGCAGGGAGAGGCGGTAGGGCGTCACGCCGCCGGACCGGAACCCCGGGCGTGCATGAGACGGCCAGCCTGCCTCGGGCTGGTCCCCGGTGTTGTCCCCAATAAGGCATGCCGACCGCGAGCGGCACGGGTTTCCTGCAAAACGAGAGTCCAGCATGAGCGACGTCCACAAAGAACACGAGTCTCCCATCAAGACCCCCAAGCAACTGATCGCGGTTGTGATCGCCGCCTTCCTGGTGCCGATCGTGGTCATCATCCTGCTGGTGAGTTTCGTTGGACATGGGGCCCCTGAAGGCGCGGGCTCGACCGCCACGGTCGAAGCCACCAACGACCGCATCAAGCCGGTCGCGTCGCTCGAATTGCGTGATGCGAACGCCCCGCGTGTGTATAAGTCCGGTGAAGAGATCTACAAGAACGTTTGCGCGGCGTGCCACGCCACGGGCGCGGCTGGTGCGCCGAAGTTTGGCACCCCCGGTGACTGGACCGCGCGTCTGGGCCAGGGCTTCGACGGACTGCTGAAGTCGGTGCTGAACGGCAAGGGGGCGATGCCGCCGCGTGCCGGCACCTCGCCCGACGACGTGGCCGATCACGAACTGGCGCTTGCGATGGTTCACCTGGTCAACTCGGCCGGCGGCAAGCTGCAGGAACCGGCCGCTCCCGCGCCGGCCGCTCCCACGGCCGCGGCTCCTGCGGCCGATGCCCCGGCGCAAACCCAGGCCGCCGCCCCCGCCGGGGCGTCGGCGGAAACCGGCAAGCGCGTCTACGACCAGGTCTGCGCCGCCTGCCACGCCGCCGGCGTCGCCGGTGCGCCGAAGGTGGGCGACAAGGCTGCGTGGGCGCCGCGCCTGCAACAGGGCATGGACGCGCTGCACGCCTCCGCGATCAAGGGCAAGGGCGTGATGCCTCCGAAGGGCGGCTATGCGGGCGCTGACGCCGATGTGATGGCCGCGGTCGACTACATGGTCAACGCGTCGAAGTAAGTCGGCTCAGCGATACCGCTGGCGTCGCGACAAAAAAAGCCCACGGCATGCCGTGGGCTTTTTTGTCTGGAATGGGTGAGTGACGACGGGGATAAAAATCCCAACACCGCTAGCACTCCACGATATTCACCGCCAGCCCGCCGCGAGCCGTTTCCTTGTACTTTGTTTTCATGTCCGCGCCGGTCTCTCGCATGGTCTTGATGACCGAATCGAGCGACACATAGTGGTTGCCATCGCCGCGCAGCGCCATCCGTGCGGCATTGACCGCCTTGACCGAAGCCATCGCGTTGCGCTCGATACAGGGAATCTGCACCAGACCGCCGACGGGATCGCAGGTCAGCCCCAGGTTGTGCTCCATGCCGATCTCGGCCGCATTCTCGACCTGTTCCGGCGTGCCGCCCAGCACGGCCGCCAGCGCGCCCGCGGCCATCGAGCACGCCACGCCGACCTCGCCCTGGCACCCGACTTCGGCGCCGGAGATCGACGCGTTGAGCTTGTACAGCAGCCCGATGGCACCGGCCGTCAGCAGGAAGTCGATCACACCCTGTTCGTTGGCCCCCGGCACGAAGCGGTCATAGTAGTGCAGCACGGCGGGGATGATGCCGGCCGCGCCATTGGTCGGCGCCGTCACGACGCGGCCACCGGCCGCGTTCTCCTCGTTGACCGCGATCGCATAGAGATTGACCCAGTCCATCACCGACAAGGGGTCGGACAGCGTTCGCTCCGCCCTTTCGGTCAGATTGCGATACAGCTCCGGCGCGCGCCGCTTGACCTTGAACGGCCCCGGCAGTTCGCCGTCGGTACGGCAGCCGCGCGCCACGCACGACTGCATCACGCTCCAGATATGCAGCAGCCCGGCCCGCACCTCGGCCTCGCTGCGCCACGCGCATTCGTTTTCGAGCATCAGGCGCGCAATCGACTTGCCTTCGGCGCGCGCCATATCCAGCATCGCGCGTCCACTGCGGAATGGGTGCGGCAACTGACGGTCCGCCGCCAGCACCTGCGTGTTGGCGGCGCCGGCCGTGACGACGAAGCCGCCGCCCACGGACAGATAGCGCCCTTCGCGCAACGGCTGGCCGTCGGCGTCGAATGCATGGAATTTCATGCCGTTGGGATGTTCGGCCAGCGCCTCGCGCCGGTAGAAGGCGATGTGCTCCTTCTCGACGAACGGCACCGGGTGCTTGCCGAGCAGCGTCAGCGTGCGCGCGGCGCGGATCCGGGCGAGCTTGTCATCGATGGTGTCGGGATCGATAGTGTCGGGGGCCTCGCCGAGCAAACCGAGGATCACGCCCTTGTCGGTACCGTGGCCCTTGCCGGTCGCGCCGAGCGAGCCGTACAGCTCGATCCGCACGCTGGCTACGCGCGGCAGCAGGCCATCGCGCTCCAGGCCGTGGGCGAACATGCCTGCGGCGCGCATCGGGCCGACCGTGTGCGAGCTCGATGGGCCGATGCCTACCTTGAACAGGTCGAATACGCTGACAGCCACCTTGGTGTCCTGGCGCCGGCCCCGCTAGCTCGCTAGACCGGCTTGTCGTCTTCGGGCCGCAGCCACAGCGATACGCCGGGGCCGGGCGGTTTGTCTGGCATTTCCTTGTACTTCAGCACGCTGATCGAGCCGTCGTTCTCCAGGATCGCGATGTGGACGTCGTCCAGGCTGTTGCAGCCTTCACGCCGCAACACCTTCATCAGGTCGTCGCTGCTGATGCGGGCTTCGTGCATGATGTCCTGGAACACCTTGCCGTCGCGGATCAGCATTTGCGGCCGGCCTTCCAGCGCATATTCGAGCTTGCGACTGCGCCAGTTGACCCAGCTCACCAGCGCATTGACGCCGATCAGCGTGGCGGCGACGATCAATCCGCCCGACACCGACTCATCGCCGGCGATCATGGCGTTCTGCACGCCCTCCGACAGGATCAGCAGCAGGATCAGGTCGAAGGGGGTCATCTGCCCGATCTGCCGTTTGCCCCCCATGCGCAACATCAGCAGCAGCGCGAAATAGATAATCAGCGCACGGACCATCAACTCCCACCACGGGGCGCTCAGGCTCCACATAGACACACCTCCTCTTGACGACGAGACTTCCGCCGGTCCACCGGCCCGGAACATCATGTCGGAGGCAAGGCGCGTGCCCGAGTGGAGCCGCCAGCGCACCGTTGGCGAAAACCCGCGTGCCACAAGGCCCAGCGGGTCATGCACCGGTGCGCGCGGGGCACCCTCCGTTCAGTCCTCGTAGGCGCTCATCGGCACACAGGAGCAGAACAAATTGCGATCGCCGTAGACATTGTCGGCACGACCGACCGGCGGCCAGTACTTCTGCGTCCGCAGCGACGCGACCGGATAGGCCGCTTCCTCACGGGTGTACTTGTGGTTCCACTCGTCGGCGGTGACCACCGCGGCGGTATGCGGCGCGTTCTTCAGCGGGTTGTCCTCGCGGTCGTAGCTGCCGTCCTCGACGCGTGCGATCTCCTTGCGGATGGCGATCATCGCGTCGATGAAGCGGTCCAGCTCGTGCAGCGCCTCGCTTTCGGTCGGCTCGATCATCAGCGTGCCCGGCACCGGGAAGCTCATGGTCGGCGCGTGGAAGCCGTAGTCCATCAGCCGCTTGGCCACGTCTTCATTGCTGATGCCCGTGGTCTTCTGCAGGGGCCGCAGGTCCAGGATGCATTCGTGCGCGATATGGCCGTTGCCGCCGGTGTACAGGACCGGGTAGTGGTCCGACAGCCGCTTGGCCACGTAGTTGGCGGCGAGAATCGCATTCTCGGTGGCCGCGGTCAGGCCGCGCGTGCCCATCATCGCGATATACATCCACGAGATGGGCAGGATGCTGGCCGAACCGTACGGCGCCGCCGAGATTGCGCCGATACCGTTGTCCGCGCGTCGGTAGCCGGTGCTGTCATGGTTCGGCAGGAACTGCGCGAGATGCGCGCCCACCGCCACCGGGCCAACGCCCGGGCCGCCACCGCCGTGCGGAATGCAGAAGGTCTTGTGCAGGTTCAGGTGCGACACGTCGCCGCCGAACTGGCCGGGCGCCGCGGTGCCGACCATCGCGTTCATGTTGGCGCCGTCGACATAGACCTGTCCGCCATGACGATGGACGATCTCGCAGATGCGCTGCACGCCTTCCTCGAACACGCCGTGCGTGGACGGGTAGGTGATCATGATCGCGGCCAGGTTCTTGCTGTGCTGCTCCGCCTTCTTCTCCAGATCGGCGAGGTCAACGTTGCCCTCCTCGTCGCAGCCGACCACCACCACCTGCATGCCCGCCATCTGCGCCGAAGCCGGATTGGTGCCGTGCGCCGACGACGGAATCAGGCAGATATTGCGGTGCGCCTCGCCACGGCTGGCGTGATAGGCATGGATGATCTGCAGCCCGGCGTATTCGCCCTGCGAGCCGGCGTTGGGCTGCAGGCTGACGGCCGCATAGCCGGTGGCCGCGCACAGCATGGCTTCGAGCTGGCCGATCATCTCGCGATAGCCGACCGTCTGCTCCGCCGGCGCGAACGGATGGATGCTGGAGAACTCCGGCCAGGTGACGGGGATCATCTCGGCGGTCGAGTTCAGCTTCATCGTGCACGAGCCCAGCGGGATCATGGTGCGGTCCAGCGCCAGATCCTTGTCGGCCAGCATGCGCAGATAGCGCAGCATTTCATGCTCGGCGTGATGCGTGTTGAAGACCGGATGCGTCAGGTACGCGCTCTGGCGCGCCAGTTCCGCCGGATAGCCGTCGTCCGCGGCCGCTTCGAGCGCGTCGAAGTCGGGCACGGTGTTGCCCTGCGCGAAGATCTCCCACAGCGCGATCACATCGGCGCGCGTGGTGGTCTCGTCCAGCGAGATGCCAACACGGGTAGCACCGGCGCGGCGCAGATTGATGCGGCGCGCGGCGGCGGCGGCGTGAATCGCCTCGGTGGCGGCGCCGGTTTCCAACGTCAGCGTGTCGAAGAACGTTTCGTTGAGGCGGGCGAAGCCCAGCGTCTGCAGGCCGGCTGCCAGCGTGGCGGTCAGGCGATGTACGCGCTGTGCAATGCGCTTCAGGCCCTGCGGTCCATGGTAGACCGCGTACATCGATGCCATCACGGCCAGCAGCACCTGCGCCGTGCAGATGTTCGAGGTGGCCTTTTCACGACGGATGTGCTGTTCGCGGGTTTGCAGCGCCAGGCGGTAGGCGGGATTGCCCTGCGCGTCGACCGTCACGCCGACCAGGCGCCCCGGCATCGAGCGCTTATAGGCGTCCTTGACCGCCATATAGCCGGCGTGCGGGCCGCCAAAGCCCAGCGGCACGCCGAAGCGCTGCGAATTCCCCACGGCCACGTCGGCACCCCATTCGCCTGGGGCGGCCAGCACGGTCAGCGCCAGCAGGTCCGCCGCGGCCACCACCAGACCGCCCGACGCATGCACCGCGTCGGCGATGGCCCGGTAGTCGGCCACGTCGCCGTTGACGCCCGGGTACTGCAGCAGCACGCCGAAGGCATGCGCCTTGGCCGCGTCAACGGCGGGGCCCACCTGCACTTCGATGCCCAGCGGCAGCGCGCGCGTGCGCACCACTTCAATGGTTTGCGGCAGCACGTCGTCGGCGATGTAGAACGTGTTCGACGCGTGCTTGTTGACGCGTTGCAGCAGCGTCATCGCCTCGGCCGCGGCCGTGCCTTCGTCCAGCATCGAGGCATTGGCGATATCGAGGCCGGTCAGGTCGATGATCATCTGCTGGAAGTTCAGCATCGCTTCGAGCCGGCCCTGCGAGATTTCCGGCTGGTACGGGGTATAGGCGGTGTACCAGGCCGGGTTCTCGAAGATATTGCGAAGGATGACGTTGGGCGTCAGCGTGTTGTAGTAGCCCTGCCCGATGAAGCTCTTGAACACCTGGTTCTTGCTGGCGATGCCGCGCAGCTTGGCCAGCGCCGCCTCCTCGGTCAGCGGCTCGGTGAATTCGCCAAGCGGCATGCCGTCGCGCCGGCGGATAGCGGCCGGGATGATGGCATCCATCAGCGCGGCGCGGCTCTCGTAGCCAAGCACCTTCAGCATGTGCTGCTGTTCGGCCGCGTCGGGGCCGATATGGCGATGGGAAAAGGCGTCGCGCGCCTCGAGTTCGGCCAGCGACAGGCGGGCGGATTGTGCGGCGTTCATGGGCAAAGGGGCGTTCATGGCAAGTGGCTCGTGGAAGGCGGGGCCAGTCCGTGGTGGTCAGCCAGGGACCGGCGCCGCGGCGGCGTGGGCGCCGGGCGCGTTACGCGCCGACGCTGGCCTTGTAGGCGTCGACCGTCATCAGGCCGTTGACGTCGTCGGCGTTGGCCGGCTTGAGCTTGAACAGCCAGGCATCGAAGGCATTGGCGTTGACGCTCTCCGGCGCCGCGGCGGCGGCGTCGTTGACGGCGATTACCTCGCCGGCCACCGGCGCGTAGATGTCCGAAGCGGCCTTGACCGATTCGACCACCGCCAGCGCGTCGCCGGCGCCGACCGCGCGGCCCACTTCCGGCAACTCGAGGAAGACGATGTCGCCGAGTGCGTCCTGCGCGTGGTCGGTAATGCCGATGGTCAGCGTGCCGTCGGCTTCGACCCGCACCCATTCGTGCGACTCGGTGTACTTGAGGTCAGCGGGAAAATTCATCGAGATTCTCCGGATTCAGATTCTTGGGATTCTTTTGTGTGCCGCCTGCCCATGGCACAGCCGATGGTGGGAAGGCGGGTTTCGATTCGACCGTTGTGGATGCGAGCCGCGTCAGCTCACGAGTGCCTTGCCATTGCGCACAAACGGCAGTTTAACCACAGTGGCCGCCAGTTTGCGGTCGCGGATCTCGACCTGCACGTCGCTGCCCGGCGCGACGTCCTTGGGCAGGCGGGCAAAGGCAATCGATTGGGACAGCGTCGGGCTGAACGTTCCGGAGGTGATCTCGCCATCTCCCGCGGCCGTCAGGACCTTCTGGTGCGCGCGCAGTACGCCGCCCTTGTCGCGCAGGATCAGGCCGGCGAACTGCCAGCGCTGGCCGCTGGACTGCAGCGCCGCCTTGCCGGTGAAGTCGCGTTCGCTCTGCAGATCCACCGTCCAGCCAAGGCCGGCATCCAGCGGCGAGGTGTGGATATCCATGTCCTGGCCGTACAGGTTCATGCCGGCTTCCAGTCGCAGCGTGTCCCGCGCGCCAAGGCCGGCGGGACGCACGCCGGCGGCGTGCAGCTTCTCCCAGACGCCGGCCACGCTCTCGGCGGGCACCACCAGCTCGAAGCCGTCCTCGCCGGTATAGCCGGTACGGGCCACCATGATTTCGCCCACCAGCGGGTCGTCGACGGTGACCGCATTGAAGGGCTTGAGCTGCTCGCTCGCTTGCGTGGACGGAAACGTCGCCCACACCTTGGCGCGCGCGTTGGGACCCTGCACCGCGACGATCGCCAGCGGCGCGACGCCGTCGGGCACGTTGTCGCCCCGGCGCGGCGTGATGGTCACGTCGCTGCCAGTGGCCGAGTTGCGCTCACGGATCCACTCGATGTCGCCCAAGGCGGTGCTGGCGTTGACGACCAGCCGGAAGCGATCCTCGGCAAAGAAATAGACGATCAGGTCGTCGATCACGCCGCCGCGCTCGTTCAGCATGCACGAGTACAGTGCCTTGCCAGGGGTTTGCAGCTTGTCGACGTTATTGGCCAGCAGGCCGCGAAGGAAGGCGCGCACATTGGCGCCCTGCAGATCCACCACGCACATGTGCGACACGTCGAACATGCCGGCATCGGTGCGAACCGCGTGATGTTCCTCGATCTGCGAGCCGTAATTGACCGGCATGTCCCAGCCGCCGAAATCGACCATGCGGGCGCCGAGCGCGCGGTGGATGGCATTGAGGGGCGTGGCCTGAAGCGTCATGGATGTCCTCGGAGCGTGGTTCGGGGCGCGCGCGGCGCGCAACAAAAAGGGGTCATCCGTCGCGCGGCTCGGCGGCCTGCGTGGCCGCTGGCGAACCCGTCGCGACGGATGACCCCTCTGTCCTCGATACCTGAGAGATTACGACGTACACGTTCGGTTCCGTCGTGCGCCCCTTCGGTGGGCACGCTCGCCATGCATCGATCATATGAATGACGGGTGCCGCTCTCCAGAGTACGGCATACATCGTGTGCATACTGCATGCCGATCCGCCCGGTCCATGGTGCCTGAGAGTTTGCGGGTGATTCCCCTTCGGCGGCGCGAATGAACGCGCGCTCTCCCGTGCGGATGGCGCGACTCTAACCGCCGGCCCTGCCGCTGTCAACGGCATGCGACAGGCACGGCCACTGGCCCGTGTTAGCATCGTCGGCTCCGCCTGCAACAGGTACGCGCCGGCCGCCGCACATGGCCGGCACGCGGCGCGCCGCCGCTTCACGACTCGCCATCCCGCCTCATGACCCACGGACTCAATCCCGCCCAATCAGAAGCCGTCCGCTACCTGGACGGCCCCTGCCTGGTGTTGGCCGGCGCCGGCTCAGGCAAGACCCGGGTGATCACGCAGAAAATCGCGCATCTGATCGAGGACAAGGGCTTCGAGCCACGCCATATCGCCGCGGTGACCTTCACCAACAAGGCCGCCAAGGAGATGCAGGAGCGCATCGCCAAGCTGATGGACGGCAAGACCCGCGACGGCAAGCGCATCCCGCTCAAGCAGCTCACCGTGTGTACCTTTCACTCGCTCGGCGTGCAGATCCTGCGCGCCGAGGCTGAACATCTCGGGCTGAAGCCGCAGTTCTCGATCATGGACGCGGACGATTGCTTCGGCCTGATCCAGGAGCAGCTCGCCACCACCGACAAGAAGCTGATCCGCAGCGTGCAGAGCACGATCTCGCTGTGGAAGAACGGCATGGTTGACCCGGAAACGGCGATCGCCGAGGCCGCCGACGCGGACCAGCATCAGGCCGCGCTGGTCTACCGCAACTACGTCGCCACGCTGTCGGCCTATCAGGCGGTGGACTTCGACGACCTGATCCGCCTGCCCGCGCTGCTGTTCGCGCGCGACGAGGCGGTGCGGCTCAAATGGCAGAACCGGCTGCGCTACTTCCTGGTCGACGAGTACCAGGACACCAACGCGTGCCAGTACCAGTTGCTGAAGCTGCTGGCCGGCGGCTCGCATCTGCGGGCACCGGCCTTCACGGCAGTGGGTGACGACGACCAGGCGATCTACGGCTGGCGCGGCGCCACGCTGGACAATCTGCGCCTGCTGCAGACCGATTTCCCGAACCTGAAGGTCATCAAGCTCGAACAGAACTACCGCTCGACGGTACGCATCCTGCAGGCGGCCAACTCGGTGATCGCCAACAACCCCAAGCTGTTCGACAAGACGCTGTGGAGCGAGCACGGCATGGGGGACCCGATCACCGTGACGCCGGCGAACGACGAGGAGCACGAGGCCGAGTCGGTGGTGTTCCGGCTGTCGGCGCACAAGTTCGAGCGGCGGGCGCAATTTCGCGACTACGCCATTCTCTATCGCGGCAACCATCAGGCGCGGCTGTTCGAACAGATCCTGCGGCGCGAACGCATTCCCTATGTACTGTCGGGCGGCCAAAGCTTTTTCGACAAGGCAGAGATCAAGGACCTGTGCGCCTATCTGCGGCTGATCGCCAATCCGGACGACGATCCTGCCTTCATCCGCGCCGTCACCACGCCGCGCCGCGGCATCGGCAATGCCACGCTCGAGGTGCTGGGCACCTTCGCCGGGCAGGCCAAGGTGTCGCTGTTCGAGGCCGCGATGATGGGCGGCATCGAAGCGAAGCTGCAGCCGCGCCAGCTGGAACCGCTGCGCGTGTTCTGCGAATCGATGGTGCGCCTGGCGGACCGCGCCGCGCGGGACCCCGCCAGCGAGGTCCTCGACGACCTGATGGAAGGCATTCACTACGAGGCCTATCTGTACGACACCTTCGACGAGCGGCAGGCGCAGGCCAAGTGGACCAATACGCTGGAGTTCCTCGACTGGCTCAAGCGCAAGGGCACCAAACCGGAATCGGCCGGCGAAGGCGAGGCCACGGGCTACGACACCGCCGACGGCTTCGGCGACGAAGGCAAGAACCTGCTGGAGCTGACCCAGACGGTCGCGCTGATGAGCATGCTGGAAGGGCGCGAGGAAGATCCGGACGCGGTGCGGCTTTCCACCTTGCATGCATCGAAGGGACTCGAGTATCCGCACGTGTTCCTGGTTGGCGTCGAGGAAGGCATCCTGCCCCATTGCCGCGAAGACGACGATCTCACCGACGAGAAGATCGAAGAGGAGCGTCGGCTGATGTACGTCGGCATCACCCGTGCGCAGCGCAGCCTGCATATCAGCTGGTGCAAGAAGCGCAAGCGCGCCCGCGATACCTACTCCTGCGAGCCCTCGCGCTTCATCGCCGAGATGAAGCTGGAGGAGGCGCCGGCGCCGAAGGACGAGACCCCCGCGATGAGCCCGAAAGACCGGCTCGCTGGCCTGAAGGCGCTGCTCGGAGGGGGTACGGCGAAGGTGCCGGCAGGCTGAGGGCATCGATCAGGACCGTGTAACAGAACCGATACCAAGTCGGTAAGGACCGTTCGGCACCGGCTGGTACAGTGCAAGCCGGCCGGCATCCGCTTGCCGGCGCCAAGCCGCTCCGATTCATGAACGCCTCATCCCGCGCCATCCCCTCTTCCACACAGGCCGCCGGCGGCCCCTCCGAGCAGGCCGCCACCCGCCTGCTGATCGTCGACGACGACGCGCAGATCCGTGCCATGCTGGCCGACTACCTGGCCGGCTTCGGCATGCGCGCCGACGGTGTCGAAGGCGGCGTGGCAATGCGCGACGCGCTGGCCGCATCGACCTATGACCTCGTTATCCTCGATCTGTCCCTGCCCGGCGAGAACGGGCTGATGCTGTGCCGCGAATTGCGCGAGCAGGGCGACATCCCGGTCATCATGCTCACCGCGCGCGCCGAACTGGCCGATCGCGTGGTGGGGCTCGAGGTCGGTGCGGACGACTATGTCACCAAGCCGTTCGAGATGCGAGAGCTGGTCGCGCGCATCCACACGGTGCTGCGCCGCAGCCGTGCCGGCACGCGGCAACCGCAGGCGCCGGGCCACGGCGCCGCCGGACCGGCGGTGGAAGTGCGCTTCGCCGGCTGGCGGCTTCACACCGTGCTGCGCCAGCTGATCGACCATGAAGACACCGTGGTGCCGCTGTCCAACGCGGAATTCCGCCTGTTGCTGACCTTCCTCGACCATCCCAATCAGGTGCTGGACCGCGAGCAGTTGATACAGCAGGCCCGCGGCCGCGAGCTGGACGTGTTCGACCGCAGTATCGATCTGCTGGTGTCGCGGCTGCGCCAGAAGCTGCGCGATGATCCGCGCCACCCGACGCTCATCCGCACCGTGCGCGGCGAAGGTTACGTGCTAACCGCTCGCGTCGAGGGCTGACGCCATGGCGCGGCGGCACGACACGATGTTTTCCCGGCTGTTCGGCGTGATGGCGTCGATCATGCTGGTGGTACACGTGCTGGGCTTCATCGTGATGGAAACGGTGTTCCCGCATCCGGACCACAGGCGCTTCGCCCCGCATGCGGCCGTTGGCGCGCCGTCGCCCCAGGCCGCCATCGCCGACCACCCGCGCGCCGCCGCACCGCCCCCGCCCGGTCCGCTCGGCCCGAGGCAATTGGGGTTTCTGCTGCAGATCGCGGCGATGCTGGCCGCTGCGTGGGCCGGTGCCCGTCTGCTGGCCCGGCCGGTACAGGATCTGGCGCGCAGCGCGCGGGAGCTTGCGCAGGACGTCCATGCCGCGCCGCTCGATCCTGGCTCCGGCCCGGTAGAGGCGCGCGAGGCAGCCGACGCCTTCAACCGCATGCAGCAGCGCATCCAGGCCCAGCTCGCGCAGCAGGGCCGCTTTCTCGCCGCGGTGTCCCACGACCTGCGCACGCCGCTGACTCGCATGGGACTGCGCATCGAGGCACTGGACGACGGTCCATTGCGCCAGCGCCTGCACCAGGACCTCGCCGAAATGAATGCGCTCATCGACGCCACCCTCGGCTTCCTGCGCGAGCGCGAAGGCGCCATCGGTCCCCGGCAGCGGGTCGACCTGCAGGCGCTCGTGCAGGCAGTGGTCGACGATGCCAACGAACTGGGACAGAACGTCGATGTCACGGGTCATGTCGCGCCGATGGCCGCGTATCCGGCCGAACTGCGCCGCGCGCTGATCAACCTGGTCGAGAACGCCCACCGCTACGGTGGCGGCGCGCATATCGTGCTGAATGACACAGCCGACAAGGTCGTGATCGATGTGTGCGACGACGGCCCGGGCATCCCCACCGACGAGTTGACGCGTGTGCTGGAGCCGTTCTACCGGCTTGAGTCGTCGCGCAGCCGCGCCACCGGCGGCGTGGGCATGGGCCTGTCGATTGCGGCCGACATCGTGGCGCGCCATGGCGGGGAATTGTCACTGGCCAATTTACCGGAAGGCGGACTGCGCGCCAGGATGGTGCTGCCCCGCGTGTAGCGGCGCGGTGCCCGGCCAGGACGCGCATCGCTGCACCGGACTTGACGTCCGTCAATCCGGCCGGCACGCGGCGGCGCTACGATGGCCTCGGAACTGTTCATCTGCCGAAGGCCGCCCATGGCAAACACCGCCCCGCAGCGCCACGATCTCGCGGATTTCCGCGCGCTCGCGGAACGCATCGATATCAACGGACCGCGCTACACCTCTTACCCGACCGCGGACCGCTTTGACAGCGGATTCGACCACGCCGCTTATCTCGGCGCGCTGGACGACTGCCGTGCGGCGGGGGCCGATGCACCGCTGTCGCTCTATCTGCATATCCCGTTCTGCGAGAACATCTGCTACTACTGCGGCTGCAACAAGATCATCACGCGCGACCATGGCCGTAGCGCCCGCTACGTCCGCTATCTGGCGCGCGAGATGGCACTGGTTGCCGCGCGCCTGGGCGAGCGGCGGCCGGTACTGCAATCCCACTGGGGCGGGGGCACACCGACCTTTCTCGATGCGGGGGAAATGCGCGCCGTCATGGCTGCCTTGCACCGGCAGTTCGACTTGCGGCCCGACGGCGAGCATTCGATCGAAATCGATCCGCGACGCGTCGACGACGACCGCATGACGCTGCTGGCGGAACTGGGCTTCAATCGCGTCAGCCTTGGGGTACAGGACTTCGATCCGCAGGTGCAAGCCGCCATCCACCGGGTACAACCGGTGCAGGACACGCAGCGGGTGGTTGACGCGGCACGCCGCCTCGGCTTCGCATCGATCGGCATGGACCTGATCTACGGCCTGCCCCACCAGACCACCGCGCGTTTCGCCGCCACCATCGACCGCGTGATCGACATGCGCCCCGATCGGCTGTCGGTCTACAGCTACGCCCACCTGCCACACGTATTCAAGCCCCAGCGGCGCATCGATGAAGCCGCGCTGCCGTCCGCCGGCGAGAAGCTCGACATCCTGGTGTCAGCGATCGAACGCCTGTCGGCGGCGGGCTACGTCTATATCGGCATGGACCATTTCGCGTTGCCGGACGATGCGCTCGCCCAAGCCCAGCGACAGGGAAAATTGCAGCGAAACTTCCAGGGCTATGCGACTCACGCCGGTTATGACCAGCTGGGCTTCGGCGTATCGGCCATCGGCGCGGTCGCCGGCCGCTACATTCAGAACGCCCGCACGCTCGACGAGTATTACGGCGCGATCGATGCGGGCCGCCTGCCCGTGCTGCGCGGGCATGTCAGCGACGCCGACGACCAGCTGCGGCGCGAGATCATCGGCGCATTGATGTGCAACGGCACATTGGACATTGCCTCGATCGAGTCGCGGCACGGCATCGATTTCTCCTCGCGCTTCGCGGAAGAACTGACCGAATTGCGCGCGTTGGCACAACAGGGCCTGGCGCGAATCGGCGATGACCGGATCGATGTGACGGCGCTTGGCCGGCTGCTGGTGCGGCGCGTCGCCATGCCATTCGATCGCTATCTGCGCCACGAGCGCGGAGTGCCACCGGCATCGGCGCAGACCGTGGTCCGCATCAACGCCGGCACGATTCCCGGTTCCACGGCGCGCTACTCCCGCGTCGTTTGACCGGGAATTGTCCCGTACGTCAGCACGGCACGGGGCGCACGAAATGCGCAAGCTTGTCCCGCTTTGCGCAAAGGGCTCGCAACGGTCGCGGCATGCTTGCCGCCATTGCCAGCGCGACGCCCTTTTATGTCCCAACACCACGATACCTGCTACAAGCTGCTGTTCTCCTGCCCGGAAGTCGTCAGTGACCTGTTACGCGGCTTCGTGCCCGGCGACTGGTTGAAGGCCCATGATTTCGCCACGCTCGAACGCATTCCGAGCAGCTACGTGACCGACGACATGCGACAGCGCGCCAGCGATGTCGTATGGCGGATGCAGGTCGGCGGAGATTGGGTCTATCTGTACATCCTGATCGAGTTCCAGAGCACCGTCGATCGCCATATGGCGATGCGCGTACTGAACTACGTCACGCTGCTGAAGATGGATCTCGCCCGTGGGGGCAATCTGCTACCCAATGGACAGTTCCCACCGGTGCTTCCCATCGTCATGTACAACGGCGATGAGGGCTGGACCGCCCACACCGATATCGCGGAGCTGACGCCCCGGCTGCCCGATGACCTGTCACGCTACCAGCCGCGCTTCGAATACCTGTTGATCGATGCCAGCCGATACGACGACAGCGAACTGGCGGAACTCGACAATCTCGTCGCCGCCGTATTCCGCTTCGAGCGTCCGCCCGATCGCAACGCCATGCTGGACGTGGTCGACTGGCTCCGGCGCCGGCTTGCGGACATGCCGGAACTTGCGAAGACTTTCACTCGCTGGCTGGCTGCAGTAGGCTCAAGAGCAGGCCGGGGCCAACTTCAACTTTTCGACGCAAACGATCTCATGGAGGCAAGGATGTCGCTGGAAACAGTCTTTGAACGCTGGAAGGCGGAGTACCGTGAGGCAGGCCTGCAGGAAGGACTCCGTGAAGGGCACGACACGGGCCTCCGCGAGGGGGTATTGATAGGACGACAGGAGGGAGAACAGCTGGGAATACTGAAAGGAAAACTTGAAGGAAAACTGGAAGGAAAACTCGAAGGGAAACTGGAAGGCCAACAAGAAGGCGAAGCGAGGTTGCTCGTCATGCAGTTGACTCAGCGGTTTGGCAACGTGCCGGACACGATATTGGCACGCATCCAGGCCGCCCCGTCAGAGCAGATCGAGTTGTGGGCCTGTCGGCTGCTGCATGCCCAACACCTTGCCGACGTCTTTGAACGCTAACCGCATCACCAGCGGACGGATCCTGACGGTCCGTCCTTGGCAACTGTAAGGCTCTGTTTGGAGGTAAGCATGTCGTTTGAATCGACGATTGAGCGCTGGATGGCCGAGTTTCGCGAAGAGGGGTTGCGCGAGGGCTGGCTGGAGGGTTTGCGTGACGGAATACGCGAGGGCCGACGCGAGGGCGAGGCCCGTCTGGTGGCCGCGCAACTTACCGAGCGCTTCGGTGAACTGCCGCCCAGTGTGACCGCGCAGATCGAATGCGCCACCTCCGAGACGCTCCACTTTTGGGCATGCCGGCTGGTCCATGCGCAGCAACTTTGCGATGTCTTCGGTGACTAGCACCATGGCAAGGGCGGCTGGGGATCCGGTCCGCGAGGCTATCGGCTACGCCGCCCACTTCTCACAGCTTTGCCGCACCGTTTCACGCAGGCTGCGCGCGTCGGCATTCACTTGGCGTGCCCACTCGGCATCGCCCGTCCGGCTGGCCGCGAGCATGCGGATATTGGCAAGCGCCTCAAGTGAGCCCAATGCCTCCGCATGCGGCACCAGCACATCGCAGATCGACAGGATATGCTCCGCGATCGGCATCCGGGTCAGCTCGTTCGGATGGACATATTCACCGTCCAGCCCGAAGCGGCAAGCCTGAAACCGGTTGAAGGTGTAGACCAGATAGTCGTCTTCGTTCGGCATGAACGGACGCGACAGCAACAGATACCGCGCCAGCGCCTGTATATAGGCGGCGATATCGCAAGCCCGTGCCACGGTGATCGGGGTGTCCATGACGCGGACCTCGATCGTGCCGAACTCCGGCTTGGGACGGATATCCCAATAAAAGTCCTTCATGCTTTCGATCACCCCGGTCTTGCGCATCTTCTCGAAGTAGGCGGCAAAACCGTCCCACGTCAGCACGAAGGGTGCACGGCCGCTCATCGGGAATGCCGCCACGGAATTGAGCCGCGCCGACGCGAAGCCGGTGTCGACGGCCTGTACATAGGGCGACGACGCGGCGAGTGCGATGAAGTGCGGCACATAGCGGCCGATGGCATGCAGCAGGAACAGCGATTCGTCGGCACTGGGGCAGCCGATATGCACGTGCTGCCCGAACACGGTGAACTGCTTGGCCAGATAGCCGTACAACTCCGAGATGTACTGATAGCGGGGCGAATCGGAGATCGTCCGGTCGGCCCATTGCTGGAACGGATGCGTACCGCCGCCGCAGATGCCCAGGTTCAAGGCACGCGACGCTTCGACCATCAGATCCCGCATTTCGGTCAGCTCGGCCACCGCCTGCGCATAGTCATGGCAAATGCCAGTACTGATCTCGATCATCGACGGACTGATTTCCGGCTTGATGTCCCCCGCATGCTTGGCGCCCTTGAGCAGGCGCAGCAGGTCGGGCGCGAACGGGGCCAGATCATAGTCGTGACGGTTGACGAGCTGCATTTCCAGCTCGACGCCGAAGGTCAGCGCTTCGGATTCTTTGAACGGTTCCAGCGACATCAGCGCCCTCCTTCATTGCCTCTGACTTCACCGGCATAGCGAAGTGCCCACGCGGTGAGCACGGGAGCCGCGATTTGTTCGATGGCGAGCGCGCACAGCACGATGGCATTGAGCATGGCCCCGGTTCCGGGATAGAGCCTCGCCACGTCCGTCATCAGAAGGTACGCCAGCCCGGACATCGGCGCCAGTGCCACACCGAGCGCCACGCATTGGCGAACGCTCAAGCCGGAGAACGAGCCCAGCGATACCACGCCGCCAAGTTTTGCGATGCGGCGCATCAGCACCAGCACGATCGCCGCCACGCCCCCCATCGCCCAGTCTTGCACGGTGAGCGGCAGCCCGAGGGACACCACCATCACCATGATCAGCAATGCACCTGCGCTGCCGAAGTGAGCCGGCCACACCCGGGGCTGGTCGTCCTGATGCTTGAACACCACACCGGCCAGCAGCAGGGTCAGTGGCATGGACAGCTTGAGCACGCGCGTCAGGGCCAGTGTGAACAGCACGATGCCGACCAGCATCAGAAAGCTGTAGGGGTCGTCGGATGCCGTACGCGCATAGATCGCGTGGCTGACCTTGCCGACCACCCAGGCAAGCGCGCAGGAACCCACCAGCAGATACAGCGGGTGCAGCAGCGCGGCGCCAAGGTTGCCGTATTCGGAATGCAGCCAGCCGGTCGCGAGTTGCACGATAACGGCGGCGTAGATGCTGTTCAGCGCCGTCAGTGCCAACAGCCGCTCAGTGACCTGCCCGTCGGCGCGCAGTTCGTTTTTCAGCTGCAGGACGATGGTGGGCGAGGTGCTGACCGCGATACCGCCCGCCAGGATCGCGACGGTGGGACTCATGCCGATCCATTGCAAGGTGGCGGTCACCAGTCCCCAGGTCAGCAGACTTTCGGACGCACTGGTAAACAGCAACCAGCGGTTGGCGCGCAACCAGCCCAGCGACAACCGGTGCCCGAGTTCGAACAGCGCAAAAGCCAGCGCCATGTCGATCAGGATGCGGGTCTGGTTGATCATCGTCTCATCGACGATCGGACGGCCCAGGGTGCCGGCGAGCAAGCCGATGACGGCGTAGCCGACTGGCCGGGGCAGGCGCAGGTACATCCGGCATATCTCGCCGGCAAGGCCGGCCCCGACAAGCGCGAGGCCGACCCAGAAGAGCCCACCGGGCGCGAGCGGCCAGGTGGGGAAAAGTTGGCTCAATCCATTCATGGGTGACATCCTAACGGATCACCATGACGGCCCGTGTCGGTTTTTGTCCGACAAGGCACGAGATTTGCTGTCGAATTCAAGCGATCGTGCACGAATTCGCCGCCATCGGATTCACGTGTGCGTGGGACGCCATCCAAGCTCAATCGGACAGCGGATGGTTGTTCGCGATGCCGCGGTCACACGCCCCAAAGCTTCCAGGCCGGTCGAGTCGCTTTCAGGGCACGCTCGACCGTCTGGTAGAGCGCACGCGCGCGCCCTTGGCCGGCGCCCTGCTCGCGTGCCCGACGGAAGTGGCCGAGCGCGGTTTCGCGCCGTGACATCCCAAGCGCGGCTTGCGCCGCCTGCAGCCAGACTTGCGGCTCCCACTCATCGCGAACGGCGAACGCGGCGTCATAATCGGCGAGCGCCCGCGCATGCTCGCCATTGTCGAGCCGGATCGCCGCGCGCTGCGCCCATAGTGGTGCCTGGTCTGCGGGATCGCCTTCTGACAGCGAGATGGCTCGTTCGAACAGCGCGAGCGCGCGGTCGTTCTCACCCAGCCCGCGCCAGATGTGCCCAAATGCCGCGTACAGCGTGGCGTCCTCGATCTGCAGCGCGCGTTGCTGCAGCGCTTCAATCTCGTCCAGCGCCAGGGCGCGTTCGCGTGGCTCCATCGCCGGCGCGCTGGCGCCCAGCAACGTCGCGAAGTGGCTGCGTGCGTGCGCCATCGGATGCGCCGCCTCGCTGCGCTCCTCGACCGGCAGCGCATCCAGCCGCGCGTCCATATGGGCGATGGCCGCCCGCGCGGCGGTCATCGCTTCGGTGCCGCCGATCTTGCGCCAGGCGTCGATCAGCCGGCTGAAGACCCATGCGATCTGGCCCGCATGCCGTTCGAGCGGATAGCGGTTGAGCACGTCGCCCGCCACCTGTACAACCTGTTGCGGTTGGCCGGCCTCGTCATGGCAATCGAGCAGGTCGATCCAATGGTCGAGGAAATCGCTGACGGCAATACCTCGCTGGTGCAATGCGATCCGCTCATCCCGCTCGGCCGGCTCGACCAGTTCGCGGGCCAGCCGGTCGCAGAGCAGCGAGTACACATGCGGGTCGGCATCGTCGTAGCCGCCCTCGCCGGTGGCGAAGTACTGTTCGAAGCGGGCGAGCCCGGTTTGCCACGCCAGCCTGACCTGCGGCCGTAGCGCAGCCGCGGAGGCGGGCTCGCGCTCGATGAACTCGTGCAGCGCGAGACCGGCGAGATAGTAGCCATGCGCGTCCGTCGCCCCGGTGGTGAACGCGAACCCCTTCCAGGGCTCGGTTTCGCCGGCCTCCCGGCGCCATTCCAGTTCCCGCACCTGGACCCGCGGGTCCGGCACCTGGCGCTGATACGCCTGCAGATCGTCGCGCGCACCGGCCTGGTCGCCGGCCCGCCAGCGCAGCGGTGCACGGATGCGCCGGGCGTGCGGATGGTCCGGCTGCTCGGCCAGCACGATTTCGGCCTGTTGGGCAGCCAGCGCGTCGCCCTGCGCCTCCGACATTTCAAGCAGATCGGGGTTGTCCAGGCCAATGCGCGCCAGGCACAGCCGCGGCGACGTCGCCCAGCCGGTAGTGGGCCAGCCCGACGTGGAAACGCGCGGTCCATTCGCCGGTCGCCAGTCCGTTGCGCCGCGCCGCCTCCTCCAGCCACGGCAGCGCGTCGGCGACGCGGCCGCTGCTCATCAGCAGCATGCCGTAGCGATGCGCGAGCAAGCCGCGCGACGACCAGCGGTGCGCGGGATGCAGCGGCAGGTCGGGCAGGCGTGCCAGCGCGGCGTCCAGCGCCGCGAAGGCCCGGTCGGGATCGCCCTTGTCGAACAGCAGCTGGGCACGCAGCGCTTCGTAGTCGATGATCTCGGGGCGCTGCCGCGCGAGCGCATCGAGGATCGCCAGCGCTTCGTCGTAGCGCTCCTGCGATGCCAGCTCGATGGCGTGTTCAAAGTGGTTCGGCTGCGCGGACACGGAACTGCTCCTTGGCAAGACTTGAATTGGGCCTGAACGATGGTTGTCGGCTGCTTGGGGCGGGAGTGTAGCGGGATTCGGCGGCGCCGTACCCGGAGGCGGCTGTACGCGGCAGGCCCAACGGCCCGGATGGGCGCGCCAGCGCGTGAAATCCGCCAGGTTGGCCGCTAAAAAGAAAAACCGCCCGTCGGGGACGGGCGGTCATCGACCGGTGACCGGCGGCAGCACAGCGGCGTATTACTTGCCGCCGACCGTCTCCAGCACGGTCCACTTGCCGTTTACCACCTTGTAGACGGTGATGCCACCATCCTTCAGGTCGCCACGGGCATCGTAGGCCAGCGTCTTGGTCGTGACAGCCGGCATGTTGGTCGCCGCCAGTACCGGCAGATAGCGCGCCGGATCGGCGGAGCCAGCCTTGATCATCGCCGTCATCAGCGCGGTGGCGCCGTCGTAGGCGTACGGCGAGTAGGTCTGGACCTTGCTGCCAAAGCGCTTCTCGTAGCGCTGCGCGTAGGCATTGCCGCCCGGCATCTGCTCCAGCGGCAGGCCCGCCAGCGACACCACGGTGCCCTCCGCCGCGGCCCCCGCCAGCTTCAGGAAGTTGTCGGTCTTGGACATTTCGCCGGACACGAGCGGCGCCTTCAGTCCCAGCTCCTTCATCTGCTTGGCCATCGGCGCCGATTGGGTCTCGGCGCCGCCGAAGAAGATCACGTCCGGGTTGCTGCGCTTGATGTTGGTCAGCACGGCCTTGAAGTCCACCGCCTTGTCGTTGGTGAACTCGCGACGCACGATCTTGCCGCCTGCTGCCTTCGCGGCCTTCTCGAACTCGTCGGCCAGACCCTGGCCGTAGGCCGTGCGGTCGTCCACGATGGCGATGTTCTTCGCGCCCAGCTTCTTGACCACGAAGGCGCCGATCACCGAGCCCTGCTGGGTATCGGAGGTCATCATCCGGAACGTCGTCTTGAAGCCCTGACGCGTGTATTCCGGCGCTGTCGCCATGGCGATCTGCGCGATGCCGGCGCGGTTGTAGACCATCGACGCCGGGATGCTGGTGCCGGAGTTGAAATGGCCCAGCATGCCCTGGATGCCGTTGTCGACCAGCTTCTGCGCGACCACCGAGCCGGTCTTCGGGTCGGCCTGGTCGTCCTCCGACAGCAGCACGAACTTGACCTCCTTGCCGCCGATCTTCGGCTTGGTGGCGTTCATCTCCTCGATCGCCAGCACCACGCCGTTCTGCATGTCCTTGCCGTACTGCGCCTGCCCGCCGGTCATGGGGGCGGCGAAGCCCAGCTTGATCTCCTGCGCTTGCGCGAAGGCGGCGGATGCCGCGGTCAAGCCGGCGAAAGTCATGGCGACGGTCAGCGCCGTCTTGCGGAAGGTCGAGTTCATCCTTTCTCCTTGGTGGCCTGTAGGCCAGTTCACGTCATCGTGGGAAGCGTTTGGCCGCCACCGGCGGTCCTCGCTTTCTTGCTGGCGCCGGCGGGTGGGATCGCCACGCCGCCCGCGCCGTTTGAAACGTCCGACCAGGATGCCCGGTCAGCCGATCGTCATCAGGCTCGCATTGCCGCCCGCCGCGGCGGTATTGACCGACAGCGAGCGCTCCATCACCAGGCGTTCCAGCGCGATGCCCCCGTCGCCGTGGCTCAGGCCCTGCACGCCGACGATTGGCCCGGGCCGTTGCGCCACCAGCTCGCAGACGGCGCGCAGCTGGTCCGAATCGCCATGGTGCAGCACCGAATCGAATGCCACGTCGGCGGCGCTCCAGTCGGCCACCAGGCGGACGCGCGATTGTACTGCCTTCGGCAAGCGCGCATGCAAGGCGTCGGCGAGTTCGCCACGCTGCCACACGGCGGTGCCGCCGACCGCCAGCACGGCGGCCAGCTGCATGGCCAGGTCGGCCTCGCTCTGCGCCAGGCACAGCACGGCTTCACGAGGCAGCAGGCGGTAGGTGTTGCGCTCGCCGGTGGGGCCGGGCAGCGTGGCGATCAGGCCGGCCGGCGAGGCGGCGGCGAAGCGTTCGCACCATTGCGGCAAGCCCGGCACGGCCGGCGCCCATTGACGATAGGCATCAAACGCGGCGAGCGCCAGCTTGCGGGCCGTGGCATCCAGTTCGGGGCGGCCGTTCACGTCCTCGTTACGCACCGTGTCGAGCACCGCGTCCTGCGGGCACACCGACAGCAGTCGATGCAGGTACAGCGGCCCGCCGGCTTTCGGGCCCGTGCCGGACAGCCCTTCGCCGCCGAAGGGCTGCACGCCCACCACCGCGCCGACGATATTGCGGTTCACGTACAGGTTGCCGACATGGGCACGGTTGACGATATGTTCGATCGTCTCGTCGATGCGGGTGTGCACGCCGAGGGTGAGCCCATAGCCGGTGCCGTTGATGTCATCGAGCAGCGCGTCGAGGTCGGCGCGCGCGTAGCGCACGACGTGCAGCACCGGGCCGAACACCTCGCGCTGCAGCTCGCCAAGGCTATCCAGTTCGATCAGCGTGGGCGGCACAAAGGTACCATGGCGGCATGCGGCCGACTGCGCCGCGTCGGCGTCGCTCTGGTGCACCCGTCGACCCTTGGCGCGCATGGCGTCGATATGCCGGACGATATTGGCGCGCGCCTCCTCGTCGATCACCGGTCCGACGTCGGTCGACAGGCGGTCGGGATTGCCCATCGCGAGTTCCGCCATCGCGCCCTTGAGCATTTCGAGCACGCGGTCGGCCACGTCCTCCTGCAGGCACAGCACCCGCAGCGCGGAACAACGCTGGCCGGCCGAGTCGAAGGCGGACGTGACCACGTCGGCGACCACCTGCTCGGCCAGGGCCGACGAGTCCACGATCATCGCGTTCTGGCCCCCGGTTTCCGCGATCAGCGGCACCGGGCGACCCGCCGCGTCAAGACGGCCGGCGAGATTGCGTTGCAGGATGCGCGCGACCTCGGTGGAGCCCGTAAACATCACGCCCTTGACGCGGGCGTCGCCCACCAGCGCCGCGCCGACCGTTTCACCGCGGCCGGGCAGCAACTGCACCGCGCCGGCCGGCACGCCGGCCTCGCGCAGCAGTCGCACCGCTTGCGCCGCGATCAGCGGCGTCTGCTCGGCCGGCTTGGCGAGCACGGTGTTGCCGGCGGCGAGCGCCGCGGCCACCTGTCCGGTGAAGATCGCCAGCGGGAAGTTCCACGGGCTGATGCAGACCACCGGTCCCAGCGGACGGTGGCTGTCGTTGTCGAAACGCTGGCGAACCTGCACCGCGTAGTAGCGCAGGAAGTCCACCGCCTCGCGCACTTCCGCGATGGCATTGGAGAAGGTCTTGCCGGCCTCGCGCATGATGACGCCCATCAGCGGCTGCATCTGCGCTTCCATCAGATCGGCGGCCCGCTCCAGCGCGCCCGCGCGCGCCTCGGGGGGCGTCGCCTGCCAGATCGGCGCGGCATTGACCGCGGCCTGCAACGCGGCCTCGACATCCGCCTCGCTGGCCTCGGTGACCTGGCCCACCACATCGCGATGATCGGCCGGGTTGCGCACCGGCTC
>NZ_VLJN01000006.1:0-60167 GCF_007829435.1 Cupriavidus gilardii J11 | reverse complement strand
CCAGCCGTTCGCTGGTGCCATGCAGCAGCGCCGACGACAGCGAGGCCAGACGATGTTCGTTGGACAGATCGATGCCAGCGGAGTTGACGCGGGTCTTGCCGTACAGCGCGCGCGGCATCGGGATGCGGGGATGGGGCAGGCCCAGCGCCCCCTCCTCCTTGTGCATCCGTTCGACCTGCGCGACCGGGTCAGCCACCAGTTCGTCCAGCGAGATATTGTCGTCGGCGATGCGGTTGACGAACGACGTGTTCGCGCCGTTTTCCAGCAGCCGGCGTACCAGATACGCCAGCAGCGTCTCATGGGTGCCGACAGGCGCGTAGATGCGGCAAGGGCGGTTCAGCTTGCCGTCGGCGACCGAACCGACCACCTGGTCGTACAGCGGCTCGCCCATGCCGTGCAGGCATTGGAACTCGTACTGCCCCGGATAGTAGTTGTGGCCGGCGATCTGGTAGATGGCGGCCAGCGTGTGCGCGTTGTGGGTGGCGAACTGCGGATAGATCGCGTCAGGGACCGACAGCAGCTTGCGGGCGCAGGCCAGGTACGACACGTCGGTATAGACCTTGCGGGTGTAGACCGGGTAACCCTCCAGGCCGTCGACCTGGGCGCGCTTGATTTCAGTGTCCCAGTAAGCGCCCTTGACGAGACGGATCATCAGGCGATGCCGGCTGCGCCGCGCCAGATCAATCAGATAGTCGATCACGAACGGGCAGCGCTTCTGGTAGCCCTGCACGACGAAGCCGATGCCGTTCCACCCGGCCAGTTCGGGTTCGAAGCACAGGCGTTCCAGCAGGTCCAGCGAGATTTCGAGGCGATCGGCCTCTTCGGCATCGATGTTGATGCCGATGTCGTACTGCCGCGCCAGCAGTGTCAGCGCCTTCAGTCGGCCATACAGTTCACCCAACACGCGCTCGTGCTGGGCGCGGCTGTAGCGCGGATGCAGGGCCGACAGCTTGATCGAGATGCCGGGACCCTCGTAGATGCCACGGCCGCGCGACGCCTGGCCGATCGCGTGGATGGCCTGTTCATACGAGGCAAGATACCGCTGCGCGTCGGCATCGGTCATCGCCGCCTCGCCCAGCATGTCGTACGAATAGCGGAAGCCCTGTGCCTCGTACTTGCGCGCGTTGGCCAGCGCCTCGGAAATCGTCTCGCCGGTGACGAACTGCTCGCCCATCAGGCGCATCGCCATATCGACGCCCTTGCGGATCAGCGGTTCGCCGCCCTTGCCGATGATGCGGGTCAGCGCCGTGGTCAGCCCGGCCTCGTTGTGCGTGGACACCAGCTTCCCGGTCAGCAGCAGGCCCCAGGTGGCGGCATTGACGAACAGCGACGGGCTCTGGCCCAGATGCGATTGCCAGTTCGCGCCGCTGATCTTGTCGCGGATCAGCGCGTCGCGCGTGGCCTTGTCCGGAATACGCAGCAATGCCTCGGCCAGGCACATCAGCGCCACGCCTTCCTGCGACGACAGCGAGAACTCCTGGATCAGGCCCTGCACCAGCCCTTCGCGGCCACTGCCGACCTTTTGCTCCCGCAACCGCGCCGCGAGCTCGCGCGCCATCTTCAGCGCGGCCTGTGCCTGCTGCTGCGGCAGGCGCGCCTGCTCCAGCAGCACCGGCACGCAGTCGGTCTCCGGACGGCGATAGGCGGACGTGATGGCCGCGCGCAGCACCGATTGAGGCTGGATGCTTTGTGCGAATTCAAGGAAAGGCTGGGGCACGCCGTCGGCCGCAACGGTGTCCAGCGCGTCCGCGCCGTCGGCGTCGGCCGCGCCGTGGCCGGCGTCATGCGGCGAGTGACCGCGTTCGATCTGCTCCAGATACGAAAAGATGGCCTGCTTGATCAGCCAGTGCGGCGTGCGGTCGATCGACTGCGCGGCTCGCTTCAAACGGTCGCGCGCGGCGTCGTCCAGCTTGACGCCAAGGGTGGTGGTGGCCATCGAGATTCTCCGTAGCAAATGCGGTCGCCGACCGCCCGCCGGATGGCGGCGGTCGCGTTGGCGGCGATCATACTCCCGAAGAATCGATAGGTGCAACCATGTGCAACCCACGTGTTTACCCTGACGTGCAACCCGGCACCCACCGCTTCAGGGCGAAGTTGCACCAACCGACGCCCCCTTGGCACCGGCGTGACGTCAATTCAGATCCGCAACGGGTCGATCTCAAGTTGCCACCGCACCCCCCTGGCGGTCGCGGCGGCGGCTGTGAAAGTCTGCACCCACTGACCGACAAACCGTTGCAACGCCGCGCGTGAGCCCGATTCGACCAGCATCTGCGCGCGCTCCCGATTGGCGATCCGGACCATCGACATCGGCACCGGATCGTGAAGTTGCACCTCGGCCGCGAGCGGCATGCCGTCGGCCTGTTGCCGGGCGGCGGTCAGGAATGCCATGGCCCGCTCCAGTTGGCCGTGTTCGGCGGTCAGCAGCACCTGATGTACGAACGGCGGCAGGCCGGCCTGGCGGCGCTCGCGCAATTGCGAGGCCGCAAATCCGTTGAAATCGTGCCGCGTCAACGCCTGCAGCGTCGGCGCATCCGCATAGCGGGTCTGGATCAGCACCTCCCCTGCCAGCCCGGCCCGGCCGGCCCGACCGGCGACCTGCATCAGCGATGCGAACAAATGCTCCGCGGCGCGAAAGTCGTGACTGAACATGGCCGCGTCGGGATGCACGATGCCCACCAGTGTGACGCGCTGGAAATCGTGGCCCTTTGCAACCATCTGGGTGCCAACCAGGATATCGACCTTGCCGGCATGGACCTCGTCGAACATGGTCTGCGCGCTGCCCTTGCGGCGCGTCGAATCGGCGTCGATCCGCGCGATGCGCGCCTGGGGAAAGCGCGCGGCCAATGCCTCCTCGATACGTTGGGTGCCGCGCCCCAGCGGCGCGATATCGACATTGCCGCAATCCGGGCAATGGTGCGGCACCCGCGCTTCCAGCCCGCAGTGATGGCAACGCAGGCAGCGTTCCGGCCGGTGCAGCACCATGTAGGCCGAACAGCGCGGACATCCCGACAGCCAGCCACAGCTGTCGCAGGCGATAACCGGGGCGTAGCCACGGCGGTTCAAGAACAGCAGGCTCTGCTCCCCTCGCGCGAGCCGGGTCTCGATGGCCTGCAGCAGCGGCGCGGACAGTCCCTCGTGCAGCGGTCGCTGTCGCTGCCTTTCGTGGTTCAGATCGATCAGCCGGACGGTTGGCAGGGTCGCGTCCGCCTGCGCCCGCTCCCGTAGCACGAGCTTGCGATATGCGCCCTGCTCCGCGCGCCACCACGACTCCATGGAAGGCGTCGCCGAGCCGAGCACCACTGGAATGCCGAGCTGCTTGGCACGCCAGACGGCCAGATCGCGGGCCGAATAGCGCAGGCCCTCCTGCTGCTTGTACGACGTGTCGTGTTCCTCGTCGACGACGATCAGCGCCAGCCCCGGCAGCGACGCCATGATCGCCAGCCGGGTCCCGAGCACGATACGGGCCTCCCCGCGATGGGCGGCCAGCCAATGCAGCGTGCGTTCCTGGTCCGCCATGCCGCTGTGCAGCAGCGCCAGCGGCGCGCCGGGAAAACGCGAGGCGATACGCGCCTGCAGTTGCGGCGTCAGATTGATTTCCGGCACCAGCATCAGGACCTGCGCATCGGGCCGCCTTGCCAGCGTCACCGCAATGGCATGCAGGTACACCTCGGTCTTGCCGCTGCCCGTGACACCATGCAGCAGGAATGGCGCGAAGCCGTCGGCCGAGGCGATGGCTTCCACCGCGTCGCGCTGCTCGGCATGCAGCCGCGGCGCGGTGCCCACCGCAGCTTCGATATCTGCCGGACTGGCAGGTAACAGCAGCCGGTCCACCGTTTCGGCTTCGACCCAACCGGCCTCGACCCATTCGGCCAGCCGCGCTGGCGCTGCGGCGCACAGTTCGCGCGCGGCGTCCGTATGAAGCCATGCCCCGCCGCTCGCCCCGTCCGCCAGCGCTTGCGCCAGGGCCTTTACCGTGCGCGCGCGCGGCGGCACCGCAGCCAGCAGCGTGTCGGCATGCTCTGCGCGTACCCGATACCGCTGCGTCCGCACGCGGTTCACGAGGGCGCTCCATGCGCGCGGATCGCGCAACCCTGGCGGTAGCGCCGGCAACATCACTTCACCCAGGCGTCGGTGGTAATAAGCCGCGGCGAACCCGGTGAGCGACCGCCAGTCGGCGCCGAGCGGCGACAGCCAATCGAGGTGCTGGGATACCGCACGCAACCGTTCCGGCGGTACCGCGGACTCCTGGGTATGGCCCACGACCACGCCGCTCAGTTGGCGATTCCCGAACGGCACCACGACAACATCGCCGGCTTGCATCGCCTCGCTGCCGAGGTAGTCGAATCGATCGTCCGCTGGTGTATCGAGGGCCACTTGGACGACGCGGGCGGCGGCCGGCGGCACGGAGTCGAAGGACATGGTCACCGCAATGCGCCCCGGCATCCGACCGGGGCCAGTGCCCCGCGCGCCACCGACGGCACGCCCGGCCGTGTCACGGGTCGCGCACGCGGTTCATTTTGCGCTGAATCCGACAGTGGTCGCTTCGTCACCACCGGTTCGGAGACGAGCGCCCCACACGTGGCATGAAAGTTAAAGTAAAACTTCAAATGTCAGGCTAAGTCGATGATAGTTGACCAGTTTTACCCGCTCCCCACAGGGGCTGTGGATAACTTTGTTGAAAAGTCCGCGCCGTTTTCCCGTCATGCGTGTCGCCGTGAGCGCCGCACGCCGCGCCGGCGTCTGACCCCGCGCCGAATATCCCATAAAAAACAACGGTTTACGTCGTCACCCGATCGGGTTTCGGAATAACCCCGTCATGCAGTGCGGAAAACCCAATCGTGTGCATAAGTCAAGCCTTGACAGGCGATTTTTCCACCGAAAGGGGGCAAACCACCGCCGCCTGCACCCCCATGGCGTGTCCGGGGGGTCACGTGCGCCTTAACAGGGAACGGTGCGGGCGGCGCGTACCGCTCTATCGCGAAGACGGACTCATGCAACTTCGGCCCTAAGGCGGCGGCTATGGCCATGGACTTCGTCCACCAGGATCGAAACGCTTTCCGGCGGCGTGAACTGCGAGATGCCATGACCGAGGTTGAACACATGGCCGTCGCTGCCGCCGGCAGCCGCATAGTCGTCCAGTACGCGCCTGGCCTGTTGGCGGATGGCGTCTTCACCTGCGAACAGCACGGTCGGGTCGAGGTTGCCCTGCAGCGCGACGCGACCGCCCGTGCGCCGGCGGGCCGCGGCGAGGTTCACGGTCCAGTCCAGCCCGATTGCGTCCGCGCCGGTGTCGGCCAGCCCTTCAAGCCACAACCCCCCACCCTTGGTGAAGACGATCACCGGAATCGATTCGCCATGGCGCTGGCGCGTCAGGCGGCTCACGACCTGCCGCATGTAGTGCAGCGAGAATTGCTGGTACAGGCTATCGGCCAGCGCGCCGCCCCAGGTGTCGAACACCATCAGCGCCTGCGCGCCGGCTTCCGCCTGGGCATTCAGATAGGCCGCCACGGCCTGCGCGTTGATATCGAGGATGCGATGCATCAGGTCGGGGCGGCCGTACATCATCGCCTTGACGGTGCGGAAGTCCTCGGAGCCGCCCCCTTCGACCATATAGCAGGCAAGCGTCCACGGACTGCCCGAGAAACCGATCAGCGGCACGCGCTGGCGGCCATCCTGCACCAGCGCCCGGCGGATCTCGGCCACCGCGTCGAACACATATTGCAGCGCTCCCATGTCGGGCACGGCGAGCTTCGCGACATCGGCCTCCGTGCGCAACGGACGAGCAAAGCGCGGCCCTTCCCCCTGCGCAAAGGACAGTCCCAGGCCCATCGCGTCAGGAACGGTCAGGATGTCGGAGAACAGAATGGCCGCATCGAGCGGATAGCGGTCCAGCGGCTGCAGCGTCACCTCGGTCGCGAAGGCCGGATTCTTGGCGAGGCCCAGAAAGCTGCCTGCGCGGGCGCGGGTGGCGTTGTATTCGGGAAGATAGCGTCCCGCCTGGCGCATGAGCCACAGCGGCGTGTAATCGGTGGGCTGCCGGCGCAAGGCGCGCAGGAAGGTATCGTTCTGCAGTGCGGTCATAGTGGTCCTCGTCAGCCCGCCATTCTACGGGATGGGGGCACCGCGCCGTCACGCGAAGGCTGCCCCGGCGACCGCTACATGGCCGTGGCCGCGCTGTCCTCGATGAGCTCCACCAGCGCGGCGGTGGCGCGCCGCATCCACTCGCGCGCACGGGGCGCATGCGGCTGCAGCCGTGCGAAGCCGTGCGTCATGCCGGACGCTTCGATGGTCACCACGGCCGCGCCCCATCGCACCAGGTGGTCCGCATAGGCCAGCCCATCGTCGCGCAAGACATCATGCGCCGCCACCAGTACGACGCTGGTCGGCGGCACGGCGGATGGATCGCTGCGCAGCAGATTGATGCGTGGGTCATCCACCGTCGCGCCTCGCGCCACCGCATCCGCGCCGATGAACTGCGTCCAATACCAGGTCATCTCATCGCGCGTGAGCCCCGGCCCCTCGGCGAATGCGCGATAGCTTTCACTGGCGAGCGCCGGAAGGATGGCGGGATAAATCAACAACTGCGCCGCCACCAGTCCAGGCGACGTGCCATTCGCCTGTGTCGCGGCCTGGGCGGCCAGGTGCGCGCCCGCGCTATCGCCTGCGACCACGAGTGCCTCCAGCGATAATCCCAATGCCTCGCGCTGGACTGCAACCCAGCGCACCGCGTCGTGCGCATCGTCGCAGGGTGCGGGATACGGATGTTCCGGAGCCAGCCGGTAGTCGACACTGATGACAGCGAGTCCGCTATCGCGCGCCAGTTGTGCCGCCACGCCATGATGCGTGTCGTGTGAGCCGACTACCCAGCCGCCGCCGTGGAAGTAAACCAGCGCTCGGGGACGCTCCACGCCAACCGGCCGGAACATCCGGGCGTGCAACGTGCGGCCCTCAAGGGCCAGCGTCAGTGGCGATATCTCGAGCTCGGCGGGATCTTGCTCGCGGGATAGCGCCGCGATTTCGCTGAACCGCTCGCGGCGCCCGACTGCGTCCGACGGCACTGGCAAGCCGGCATAGCGAGCCGCAAGGTCGCGGTAATAGGCAAGCAGATCGGGATCGATGGCCATGGCAGGGGCGCTGAGCGTGGAGCTGGAAATGAATGCGAGTGTAGCGCCCTGCGCGTCGGCGAACCACGGGCGGCGCCGCGCAGCCCGCAAAAACAGCCGCCCTACGTCGGCGTCAACAGCCGGACAGTGCGTGCACCAAAACGTGGAAAGCGTGCGGCGACCACATAGCGGCCGCAATAGGTGGCTATCTGGGCGAATTCGTCGCGATTCGGCTTGCAAGTACTTTCAAACCGATACACTTTGTTACTGCCATTGCGGGGACTTTCCCCCACAATGCTTTGACACATCGCCGCTTCGCGATGGCGCGCGGGCCCCAGAGCCACGGCGCATTGAAGAAAGCCCGGCAGTCTTTTTTGAATCTCGATTTTTATCTATACGTCGATAACCCGGTTCGACGTATAGATTTTGGGTGCGCAGTGTGGTCGACAGTCCGACCCCCGGCATTTAGTTTTTGACCGGTGAAGCACTGCGGCAACCCGGTGAACCCGTTCCTTCGAATTGACCCCTCGAAGGGATTTTCCCGTCCGCGCGGCGCCTCCCCGGCCCGCGCGCTTTTTTTTTGTCTTTTTGATCGCGTTGCGATTCAAGCTCGAAGCATAGACGCGGCGGCAAAAAAAGGCAGCCTTGCGGCCGCCTTTTTTTTGTTGCCCTGACGAAAAAGCAACGGTCGAGCGTCGCGGCGCGTTGCCGGGCCGCGACAACTCCCGATTTACTTCTTCCGACGCAGGCGGGCGATAGCGGCCAGCTGTGCGGCGGCCATCGCCAGTTCGCTCTGGGCGCGCGCCAGATCGAGATCGCTGCTCTGATTCTGCAGCGCCTCCTCGGCCGCACGCTTGGCTTCCTGCGCCTTGGCTTCGTCGAGATCGCCACCACGGATGGCCGTATCGGCCAGCACCGTCACGTGCTTGGGCTGGACTTCGAGAATGCCGCCGGCGACGAAGACAAACTCCTCGCTGCCGTCTTCCTTCTCGATCCGCACCGCACCCGGCTGGATGCGCGTGATCAGCGGCGTGTGGCCGGGCAGGATGCCGAGCTCGCCCGACTCTCCGGGCAGAGCCACGAACCTGGCCTGGCCGGAGAAGATCGAGGCTTCCGCGCTGACGACGTCTACAAGAATGGTTGCCATGTGGATTCCTTTGTCCAGTCGCTTCGCTTGGCACGGCGGCACGCTGAATCAGCGTGSCGCCGCAAGGGTGCGAGGCTTACTGGAGCTTCTTGGCCTTCTCGAACGCTTCGTCGATCGTGCCCACCATGTAGAACGCCTGCTCCGGCAGGTGATCGCATTCGCCGTCGACCAGCATCTTGAAACCACGGATGGTTTCCTTCAGCGGCACGTACTTGCCCGGCGAGCCGGTGAACACTTCCGCGACGTGGAACGGCTGCGACAGGAAACGCTGGATCTTCCGGGCGCGCGCCACGGCCAGCTTGTCTTCCGGCGACAGTTCGTCCATGCCCAGAATCGCGATGATGTCGCGCAGTTCCTTGTAGCGCTGCAGCGTCTGCTGCACGCGGCGAGCCACTTCGTAGTGCTCGGTACCGACGATCTGCGGATCCAGCTGACGCGAGGTCGAGTCGAGCGGGTCCACGGCGGGGTAGATACCCAGCGCGGCGATGTCACGCGACAGCACCACGGTCGAGTCCAGGTGCAGGAAGGTCGTGGCCGGCGACGGGTCGGTCAAGTCATCCGCCGGGACGTACACGGCCTGGATCGACGTGATCGAGCCGGTCTTGGTCGAGGTGATGCGCTCCTGCAGCTTGCCCATTTCCTCGGCCAGCGTCGGCTGGTAGCCCACGGCCGAAGGCATACGGCCCAGCAGTGCCGACACTTCGGTACCGGCCAGCGTGTAGCGGTAGATGTTGTCGACGAAGAACAGGATGTCGCGGCCTTCGTCGCGGAAGCGCTCGGCCATGGTCAGGCCGGTCAGCGCCACGCGCAGACGGTTGCCCGGCGGCTCGTTCATCTGGCCGAACACCATGGCCACCTTGTCGAGCACGTTCGAGTCCTTCATTTCGTGGTAGAAGTCGTTCCCTTCACGGGTACGCTCGCCCACGCCGGCGAACACCGACAGGCCGCTGTGCTGCTTGGCGATGTTGTTGATCAGCTCCATCATGTTGACGGTCTTGCCCACGCCGGCACCGCCGAACAGGCCAACCTTGCCGCCCTTGGCGAACGGGCAGACCAGGTCGATCACCTTGATGCCGGTTTCGAGCAGGTCGACCGAAGGCGACAGCTCATCGAACTGCGGCGCCTTCTGGTGAATGGCGCGCACTTCGTCGGCAGCGATCGGGCCGGCTTCGTCGATGGGGCGACCCAGCACGTCCATGATGCGGCCCAGCGTGCCGTGGCCCACGGGCACCGAAATCGGCGCGCCGGTATTCTTCACGGTCATGCCGCGGCGCAGGCCGTCCGACGAGCCCAGCGCAATGGTGCGGACCACGCCGTCACCCAGCTGCTGCTGCACTTCGAAGGTCAGGCCCTGCTCGGCGAACGACGCTTCGTTGCCTTGCTCCAGCACCAGCGCGTCGTACACCTTCGGCAGCGCGTCGCGGGGGAACTCGATGTCCACCACGGCGCCAATACACTGCACAATATTTCCGATACTCATTTCGTATCTCCGATAGCTTGAATTCTTGACGCCTTAGACCGCCGCCGCACCGCTGACGATTTCCGACAGTTCCTTGGTGATCGCTGCCTGCCGGGTCTTGTTGTAGTCCAGCTGCAGTTCAGCAATCACGTTCTTGGCGTTGTCGGACGCCGCCTTCATGGCCACCATGCGCGCCGACTGCTCGGACGCCATGTTCTCGGCCACGGCCTGGTACACCAGCGCTTCGACGTAGCGGACCAGCAGTTCTTCCACTACCGTCTGGGCGTCGGGCTCGTAGATGTAGTCCCACGAGTAAGCACGCTTTTCCTCTTCGGTCTGCGCCATGCGGTCAGCCGACAAGGGCAGCAGCTGCTCGACCATCGGCTCCTGCTTCATGGTGTTGACGAACTTCGTGTACGCCAGGTACACGGCGTCGACTTCGCCATTGGTGAAGGCATCGAGCTGGACCTTGATCGCACCGATCAGCTTTTCCAGATGAGGCGTGTCGCCGAGATGCACCACGTGCGACACCACCTTGGCGCCGATACGGCCAAGGAACTGCATGCCCTTGGTGCCGATCGCGGTGGCCTGCACGTCAACGCCGCGGTTCTGCAGCGAGCGCAGCTCGTTGGTGACGGCGCGCAGCACGTTGGTATTCAGGCCGCCGCACAGACCCTTGTCGGTCGTCACCACGATCAGGCCGGCGCGCTTGACGTCGCGCTGCTGCATGAACGGGTGCTTGAACTCGGGATTGGCCGCGGCCAGGTGCGCGGCAATATTGCGCACCTTCTCGGCGTAGGGACGAGCCGCCCGCATCCGCTCCTGCGCCTTGCGCATCTTGGATGCGGCGACCATCTCCATCGCCTTGGTGATCTTGCGCGTGTTTTGCACGCTCTTGATCTTGGTTCGAATCTCTTTCGTTCCGGCCATATCTTCCTCTCCAGTCGTGCCGCGCCCCGCCCGGCTAGCGGGCAGGGCGACGGTGTCATGGAATTACGCGGTTAGAACGCGGCGGACTTCTTGAAATCCTCGATCGCGGCGCGCAGCGCGGCTTCGTCGTCCTTCGACAGATCCTTGGTGTCTTCGATACGGCCGACGAGGTCCGCGTACTTGGTGCGCAGATGGTCGTGCAGGCCCTTCTCGAACGGCAGGATGTCCTTGACGTCCACGTCGTCCAGGAAGCCGTTGTTCGCGGCGTACAGCGAAGCGGCCAGCTGCCACACCTGCAGCGGCAGGTATTGCGGCTGCTTCAGCAGTTCGGTCACGCGACGGCCACGCTCCAGCTGGCGACGGGTCGCGTCGTCCAGGTCGGAGGCGAACTGCGCGAACGCGGCCAGCTCGCGGTACTGCGCCAGGTCGGTACGGATACCGCCGGACAGCTTCTTGACGACCTTGGTCTGGGCGGCGCCACCGACGCGCGACACCGAGATACCGGCGTTGATCGCGGGACGGATACCGGCGTTGAACAGGTCGGTTTCCAGGAAGATCTGGCCGTCGGTAATCGAGATCACGTTGGTCGGAACGAACGCCGACACGTCGCCGGCCTGCGTTTCGATCACGGGCAGCGCGGTCAGCGAACCGGTCTGGCCCTTTACCTCACCGTTGGTGAACTTTTCGACGTAGTCGGCGTTGACACGCGCGGCACGCTCGAGCAGGCGCGAGTGCAGGTAGAACACGTCGCCCGGGTAGGCTTCGCGGCCCGGCGGACGGCGCAGCAGCAGGGACACCTGACGGTAGGCCCAGGCCTGCTTGGTCAGATCGTCGTAAACGATCAGCGCGTCTTCGCCGCGATCGCGGAAGTACTCGCCCATCGTGCAGCCGGCGTAGGCGGCCAGGTATTGCATGGCGGCCGAATCCGAAGCGGCGGCGGCGACCACGATGGTGTATTCCATCGCGCCGGTTTCTTCCAGCTTGCGCACCACGTTGGCGATCGTCGAAGCCTTCTGGCCGATCGCGACGTAGACGCAATAGACGCCCTTGCCCTTCTGGTTGATGATCGCGTCGACCGCGACGGCGGTCTTGCCGGTCTGGCGGTCGCCAATGATCAGCTCACGCTGGCCACGGCCGATCGGCACCATCGCGTCGATGGACTTCAGGCCGGTCTGCAGCGGCTGGCTCACCGACTGGCGCGCGATCACGCCCGGCGCGACCTTCTCGATCACGTCGGTTTGCTTGGCGTTGATCGGGCCCTTGCCGTCGATCGGCTGGCCCAGCGTGTTGACCACGCGGCCCAGCAGTTCCTTGCCGACCGGCACTTCCAGAATGCGGCCGGTGCACTTGACCTGGTCGCCTTCCGAGATGTGTTCGTAGTCGCCCAGCACCACGGCACCGACGGAGTCGCGCTCGAGGTTCAGCGCGAGGCCGAAGGTGTTGCCGGGGAATTCCAGCATCTCGCCCTGCATCACGCCGGACAGGCCGTGCACGCGGCAGATGCCATCGGTCACGGAGATCACCGTGCCGGTATTGCGCACTTCAGCTTCGGCGCCAAGACCCGAGATGCGGGACTTGATCAGCTCGCTGATTTCTGAGGGGTTCAGTTGCATCACAATGCTCCTAATTCTTCAATCCGTCGGCCAGCCGCGGGTCAGGCGGTCAGCGAGGCTTGCATGGCGGCCAGGCGGGCGCGCACCGAGGTGTCGAGCACTTCGTCGCCCACCTTGACGCGCACGCCGCCGATCAGCGACGAGTCGACCGTCACGGTCGGCACCAGCTTGCGGCCGAACTTGCGTTCGAGCGCGGCAACCAGCTCGGAGAGCGTGTTGCCTTCGAGCGGGAAGGCGCTGGTGATCTCGACATCGGCCGACCCTTCGCGGGCGTTCTTGAGCGCATGGAACTGTTCGGCGATCTCCGGCAGCACGGTCAGCCGGTCGTTGTCGACCAGCAGCTGCACGAAGCGGCGCGCCTCGTCGTTGACGGGCGACTTCAGCACCGACAGGAACAGTTCGGCCAGCTTGTCGCCGGGAACGTTTGGATCGTGGGCCAACGCCACCATCTCGGGGTTGGCGGCGACCTGCCCCATTTCCGACACCAGCTCGGACCATGCACCCAGATTGCCTGCACTCGATTCGCTGGCGACGCGGAACAGCGCCTCAGCGTAGGGACGGGCAATGGTTGCGGTTTCTGCCATGATTAGAGCTCGGCCTTAAGTTGGTTGAGCAGGTCGGCGTGGACCTGCGCATTCACTTCACGCTTGAGGATCTGCTCTGCACCCTTGACGGCCAGCACGGCGACCTGGTCACGCAATTGCTCGCGCGCCTTGGTGACCTGCTGTTCGGCTTCCGCCTTGGCCTGCGCGATGATGCGGGCGGCCTCGGCCTGGGCGTTCTGCTTGATCTCTTCCGCGACCAGCTGGGCACGCTTCTCGGCTTCGGCCACGCGTTGCGCGCCTTCCGTGCGTGCTTCGGCCAGGGCGGCATCCACGCGCTTGTTGGCGAGTTCGAGTTCCGCCTTGCCCTTTTCGGCAGCGGCGAGACCATCGGCGATCTTCTTCGCGCGTTCGTCGAGCGCCTTCACCAGCGGCGGCCAAATGAATTTGGCAACAACCCACCACAGGATGAAGAACACGACCATCTGCGCAAAGAACGTTGCGTTCAGATTCATGGTGTGTTCCTTTCGGTAAACAAACTACAGATAAATGCGCAAAGGCGGCCAGGCTAGTGGCCTGCGCCGCCCGTCAGCATCATGCAGACCGAAAAGATTTACTGAATGACGGCCAGCAGCGGGTTGGCGAACGCGAACAGCATGGCCACGCCGACACCGATCAGGAAGGCCGCGTCGATCAGGCCGGCCAGCAGGAACATCTTGGTCTGCAGCGGGTTCATCAGCTCGGGCTGACGTGCGCAGGCTTCGATGTACTTGCCACCCATCAGCGCAATACCCAGGCAGGCACCGATAGCGCCCAGACCGATGATGATGCCGATACCGATAGCGGTCAGACCCTGGATGTTGGCGAGAAACTCTTGCATGACGACTCCTTTAATTGATAGAGACTTAGAACCAAAAAAACCAAAAACTAAAACCGAAAATCAGTGCTTGTCGTGTGCCTGGCCGAGGTACACCAGCGTCAGCATCATGAAGATGAAGGCCTGCAGCAGCACGATCAGGATGTGGAAGATGGCCCAGACGGCGCCCGCAAGCACGTGGCCAACGAAGCCCAGCGCGGAAAGGTCCGCACCGAAGGTCCACATCGAGCCCAGCAGCGCGATCAGCAGGAACACCAGTTCGCCGGCGTACATGTTGCCGAACAACCGCATGCCGAGCGACACCGCCTTGGCCAGGAATTCGATGATGTTCAGGACCAGGTTGAACGGCGCCAGATACCACTTGGCACCGAACGGCGCCGACAGCAGCTCGTGCGCGAAGCCGCCCGCACCCTTGATCTTGAAGCTGTAGTAGATCATCAGCAACAGCACGGCGAACGACATGCCCAGCGTGCCGTTCAGGTCGGCAGTGGCCACCGCCTTGTGGTGGGGGAGGTGCACGCCGAAGATGCCGAGCAGCAGATTCAGGCCATGGACCCAGTCAACCGGGATCAGGTCGATGGCGTTCATCATGGTAATCCAGCAGAACACCATCAGCGCCAGCGGAGCGATCCACGAACGGTCGCCATGAATGATGCCCTTGGCCTGGTCGTCGACCATCTCGACGATCATCTCGACAAAGGCCTGAAACCGGCCCGGCACACC
Source organism: Cupriavidus gilardii J11 (assembly GCF_007829435.1). GTDB lineage: Bacteria > Pseudomonadota > Gammaproteobacteria > Burkholderiales > Burkholderiaceae > Cupriavidus > Cupriavidus gilardii_D. The sequence continues at coordinate 45,773 of NZ_VLJN01000006.1, read as the reverse complement.
GGCCGTGACGCGACGCGCGGCCAGGAACAGGAACAGCACGGCGATGGCGCCGCACAGTACCGACCAGATCACGGTGTCGTAGTTGATCACGCTGAAGTCGACGACGGAGCCCTGCTTGCCGCCGATCGAATTCAGGTTTTGCAAGTGTTCGGCGATATAGCCGGATGGGGTGAGCGCGTTTTCAGCGCCTTGAGCAGTTGCCATGTCGAAACGAACCGTATATTGCGAAACCTGTTATTCGGCACCCGCCATCGCGGGCACTCGGTACGCTTCTTGCGCCACCTTCGGCAGAACTGCCGGTCACCGCGGTGCAAGCTTGCTGTTGTTCTTCGATCCGGGTCACCGCGCACCATATGGGTGCGCAACGACGTCGATCGGGGCGGGCCGGCCGGCATTCCGCACGGGTCGGCCCATGGGCGGCGGGGCTCGCCACACTAGCGGATTGCCAGCGCCACCCAATACGTCTTCAAAGCCAGCAGGAACGTGACAAGCATCGGCACCCAGCGCAGATCGCGGTACAGCACGACCACCAGGACAAATAGCGCGACGGTGGCAAACACCTTGATCGCCTCGCCCAGCACCAGGCCACCCACCGAAGCACGGTCTCGCGCCAGCCACAGCCGGAATGCGAAGAACGCGCTGGGGATGAAGCACACCGCACCGCCGAACCACGCCGACCAACCGTACGGCGCCGGCTGCGGCGCGAACAGCGCCCAAGCCAACGCCGACAGCACGGTGACCGCCACCTGGGCCAGCACCACCTTGCCCGGCGTCATGCGCGACGGCCGCAACGCCTTCTCGCCAAACAGCGAGACCGCGGCGTCGTGCGACAGGGCTTCGATCGGTTCGCCGCTTTCGTCAGGGAAGTCGTGCCAGTCGTCCCGCCCACCAGCCTGATTGGGCGATGCCGGGCGATGCTGCTTGGGTTCCGTCACTACCGCTTTCGGCACCAGCTTCGACACTATTGCCGCCTCGTTCCCGGCCCGGAACTTTCGGTTCCCGACCAGAATTCAAACCGCACGATTCTACGGGGAATGCGGCTTGGGAGTCAATGTGCTTACAGTTGGCTTGCAACGTAACACGCAACAACTCTTGCTATCTTGCTTGCATCATGCTTGGCGGGATATTGCGCCGCAATGACCTGTGACGTAATCGTATTGCGCCATTGCCGGCTTACGCGGCCTGGCTGCCGGCCGGTTCCCGCAGGCGCGCGAGGACCCCGTCCAGGGCATCGTTGCTGCTGAAGTGGATGGTCAGTTGCCCCTTGCCTCGGGCGCCAAGTTTGATCTGTACCGGCATGCCCAGTGCGTCGGACAGTTCCTCTTCGAGGCGTGCCACGTCGCGGGCGCCGGGGCCGCTCTTTTGCTTCAGCGACTTGAGGTCGAACGGCTTCAGTGTGGCCGTGACGAGCTTTTCGGTTTCACGGACCGACAGGCGCTTGTTGACAATCTGGTTCGCCAGCGTGATCTGGTGCGCGCCGTCGACGGCGAGCAGGGCGCGGGCGTGGCCCATGTCGAGATCGCCCGCCATCAGCATCGTCTGTACCGGCTGCGCCAGATTCAGCAGGCGCAGCAGGTTCGACACGGCGCTGCGCGAACGCCCCACCGCTTCGGCGGCCTGCTCGTGCGTGAAATCGAACTCGCGGATCAGGCGCATGATGCCCTGGGCTTCTTCCAGCGGGTTGAGGTCTTCGCGCTGGATGTTCTCGATCAGCGCCATCGCCGCGGCTGCCTCGTCGGCGACCTCCTTGATCAGCACCGGCACCTTGTCCAGGCCCGCCAGCTTGGAGGCCCTGAAACGACGCTCGCCGGCAATGATCTCGTAGCGGTCGGCGTCGGCCACACGCCGCACGAGAATCGGCTGCATCAGCCCCTGCGCCCGAATGCTTGCGGCCAGTTCCTGCAGCGCGCCTTCATCCATGCGGGTACGCGGCTGGTACTTGCCGGGCTGCAGCTGGTCAAGGCTCAGTACCGTCGGGGCGCCCTCCTGGCGTGCGGCCTCGACGATCTCGGCAGGCCCGCCCAACAGGGCTTCCAGTCCGCGGCCCAGGCCTTTTTTCTTCGCGCTACTCATGATGGTTCCTTGCTAGCAAGCGGGACACGGCACTCAGGCGGCCTGGCCCAGTTGTTTGACGCGCGCGATCATCTCCGCGCCGAAATCCAGATAGGCCTTCGCGCCCTTCGAGGCGGGGTCGAACGAAACGCCTGGCATGCCGTAGGACGGCGCTTCCGCCAACCGGACATTGCGTGGAATCAGGGTCTTGAACACCTTGTCGCCGAAATGCGCTTCCAGTTGTGCCGAGACCTGCTGCTGGAGCGTCACACGCGGATCAAACATCACACGGAGCAGGCCAATGACCTTCAGATCCTTGTTGAGATTGGCGTGCACCTGCTTGATGGTGTTGACCAGATCGGACAGGCCCTCCAGCGCGAAATACTCGCACTGCATCGGCACGATCACACCATGGGCGGCGCACAGGCCATTGAGCGTCAGCAGAGACAGCGACGGCGGACAATCGATCAGCACGAAGTCGTATTCGTCCTGCACTTCGGCCAATGCCTGGCGCAGGCGCCGCTCGCGCTGGTCGAGGTCCACTAGCTCGACTTCCGCGCCGGCCAGCTCGCGGTTCGCCGGCAGCACATCGTACTTGCCCGATTCCGAGTGCTGGCGCGCATCGCGGATGGTGGCGAAGCCGACCAGCACCTGATAGACGCTGCGCTCCAGGCCCTGCTTGTCGATGCCGGACCCCATCGACGCATTGCCCTGCGGATCGAGATCGACCAGCAGCACGCGCTGCCCCTGCGCGGCCAGCCCGGCGGCGAGGTTCACCGTGGTGGTGGTCTTGCCGACACCGCCCTTCTGGTTCGCGATCACGAATACCTTTGCCATGGGTTTATGCAGCTCCTCGCTTGTGTTCATTGGACGGGGCGGCCTTGCACCGCTGCCCCGTTGTCGCGGCGGGACAACACCACCAGGTGTCGCTCCGCTTCCAGCCCGGGGACTTGCAGCCTGGGAACCGCTTCGACCTGCCACCTGGCCATCTGTCCGGCGGCTTCCATGCGGTCCAGCTCGGCGTGGGGATAGACCCCCTTCATGGCGATAAGCTTGCCGCCGGGTGCGAGCAGATGCCCTGCCAGCGCAACGAAATCCGTCAGTTCGGCAAAGGCCCGTGACGTGATGACGGCGAAGCCGTTCGGATCGTCCAGCTTTTCGACTGCGCCCCAATGCGCGGCTGCGTTGGGTAGCCGAAGCTGTGCCCGGCACTGGGTCAGAAAGGCGGTCTTCTTTTGCACGATGTCCACCATCAGCACGTGGACATCAGGGCATGCGATGGCCAGCGGAAGCCCCGGCATGCCGCCGCCGGAGCCGACGTCGAGCACCCTGCCCCGTGCCGCTTCGGGCACCGAGAGCGACCGCGCCGATTCCGCCAGCGCCGGCACTGCGGCCAGTGAATCGAGCAGGTGGTGGGTCAGCATCTCGTCGGCGTTACGGATCGCCGTTAGGTTGTACGTGGCGTTCCACTTCGCCAGCAGCGCCAGGTACGACAACAGCGTGTCGACCTGTGCCGGGTCGAGCGCCAGGCCCAGTGCGCCAAGGCCGGCTTCGAGCCGGCGCTTTTGCTGCGCCGGGTCGATGTAGGGTTGTCGCGCGCCGCCCACTCAGGCGGCCTCGTCCAGTCCGGCGCCCTCGCCCGACGCCGGCTTGCCGCGTCCGAGGCCCTTCTTTTTCAGGTGCACGAGCAGCAGCGAGATGGCGGCCGGGGTTACGCCGGAGATACGCGATGCCTGCCCCAGCGTCTCCGGGCGATGCTGGTTCAGTTTCTGGCTAACCTCGAAGCCAAGGCCGCGAACGTCGGCGTAGTCGATATCCGTGGGTAACCGCATCGATTCGTTGGCTTCGAGCTTGCCGACCTCCGCAGCCTGGCGCGTGATGTAGCCGTGGTACTTGATGCCGATCTCGATCTGCTCGCGAATCTGAGCGGCCTGGAGCATGTCGTCGTGAAGGGGTCCGGCCGGGGCGTGACGGCCGCCTTGCAATGCCATCAGCGCTTCGTAGCTGACGCCGGGACGGCGCAGCAGGTCGGCCAGGCTGTACTCGCGTTCAATTGCCTTGCCCAGCAACGGCACAGCGTCCTCTGGCGGCAGCAGATTCGGGTTGATCCAGACGCTCTTCAGCCGCTCTGTTTCACGTGAAACAGCGTCACGCTTGCGGTTGAAGGCGTCCCACCGGATATCGTCGACGACGCCCAACTCGCGGCCGATTTCGGTCAGCCGCATGTCGGCATTGTCCTCGCGCAGGCTCAGGCGGAACTCGGCCCGGCTGGTGAACATCCGGTACGGCTCCGTAACGCCACGGGTGATCAGGTCGTCGACCAGCACGCCGAGATAGGCCTGATCGCGGCGCGGAGCCCACGCTTCGCGCTGCTGGGCAAACCGGCCGGCGTTGATGCCCGCCAGCAGCCCTTGCGCCGCAGCCTCTTCGTACCCGGTGGTGCCGTTGATCTGTCCGGCAAAGAACAGCCCCGAGATGGCCTTGCTTTCCAGCGACGTCTTCAGTGCGCGCGGGTCGAAGTAGTCGTACTCGATTGCGTAGCCGGGGCGCAGGATGTGCGCGTTTTCCAGACCGCGGATCGAGTGCACCAGATCCAGCTGGACATCGAAAGGCAGACTGGTCGAGATGCCGTTCGGATAGAACTCGTTGGTCGTCAGCCCTTCCGGTTCCAGAAAAATCTGATGGCTTTCCTTGCTGGCAAAGCGGTGGATCTTGTCCTCGATGCTTGGACAGTAGCGGGGCCCCACACCTTCGATCACGCCGGTGTACATCGGCGAGCGGTCCAGGCCGCCACGGATGATGTCGTGGGTACGCTGGTTCGTATGCGTGATCCAGCACGGCAGCTGCTGCGGGTGCTGTTCGGGACGACCCAGGAACGAGAACACTGGCACCGGATCGAGATCGCCGGGTTGCTCCTCCATCGCCGTGAAATCGATGGTTCGGCCGTCGATCCGCGGCGGCGTGCCGGTCTTCAGGCGCCCCTGCGGCAATTGCAGTTCCTTCAGGCGTGCCGACAGCGTGACGGCCGCCGGGTCCCCTGCCCTGCCACCGGTGTAGTTGTCCAGGCCAACGTGGATCTTGCCGTCCAGGAAGGTGCCGGCGGTCAGCACGACCGCGCGGGCACGGAAACGGATGCCGACCTGCGTCACGGCGCCCACCACGCGGTCACCCTCCACCATCAGATCGTCCACGGCCTGCTGGAACAGCATCAGGTTCGGCTGGTTTTCCAGCCGGGTACGGATCGCCTTCCGGTACAGCACCCGGTCCGCCTGGGCACGCGTCGCCCGCACTGCCGGCCCCTTGCTGGAATTCAGGATACGGAATTGGATGCCTGCCTCGTCGGTGGCAGCGGCCATCGCCCCACCCAGTGCATCGACCTCCTTGACCAGATGCCCCTTGCCGATACCACCGATCGACGGATTGCAGCTCATCTGGCCCAGCGTCTCGATGCTATGGGTCAACAGCAGCGTCTGGCAGCCCATGCGGGCCGCGGCAAGTGCCGCCTCGGTGCCGGCATGGCCACCGCCGACGACAATCACGTCGAATTCTTTCGGGTAAAGCATGGGGAACCTCCTCCTGGAGGCGGAATGAGGGAAATACGGGATGCGGAATTATACCGGCTCCACCGGAGCCCACACCGGCACAGATCTGTTCCACGTGAAACATTATGATTCCGGGGCACCCGCTGTGTTCCACGTGAAACAAAAAAGGCTGGACATCGCTGTCCAGCCTTTCCTTTGGCCGACCCTGAAGTGTTTATACCTTCGTGCGCAAATAGGCGGCGATACGTTCCAGCAACTTGCCCATGTTGCTCTGCACCTTATGGAAGCCTTCGTTGCGCTCGCGCGTCACTTCGTCCATATACAGCGGGCGGCGGATCTCGATCTGCAGGCTGTGGCGGCGTTCCGCGGGCCGTCCGATCTGCGCGATCAGCTGCACCCCCTTGTAGGGATCGTTGCGTGCAACGGTGTAGCCCATCTCCCGCAGGCCGTTCTCGATCAGCCCGACAAACTCAGGATCGCAGGTGGTGCCGTCACGATCGCCCAGCACAAAGTCCGCGAGTGGATGCGGACTGACCTTCTTCAGTCTCTCATAGGCGTTGTTCGGCATCGAATGGAGATTCAGATGCCATACGCTGCCGAAGCGCTGGTAGCTCGACTCCACCGCTTGCGCCAGCGCAGCGTGGTAGGGCCGGTAATAGCGCTCGATGCGGTTGCGCACTTCGGCCACCGACAGGCGCCGGTCGTAGATCGGCGTTGCGGCATCGATATTGCGCCATATCAGGCCGAAGCCGAGCCGGGTCTTCTCGCCGGGGGCCAGCGGCTCCGGCCAGGGACCATCGAGCAGCTCCGGGTCCAGGTCGTCCAGCGTACGGTTTGGATCGATATAGACCCGTGGGAAGTTGGCGGCGACCAGCGTGCCGCCGACCGACGGCACGGCCTGCCACAACGCCTCCACATGGGTATCCTCGCCGCCGCGCAGGCGCGCGGCCGGCACGGCGGCGCCGAAGTCCGCCGGATATCGGGTGCCGCTATGCGGCGAATCGCATACCAGTGGCAGCGGTTCACCTTCCGGCAGCCGGCAGACAAACGGCTCGAACGATTGCGTCATATCTGTCCCGCTTAGTTCATGCTGATCTGCGCGGCCTTGGCGACGCGAGAATAGCGCGCCATGGCTTGCTGGATCTGCGCCGTGAACTGTTCCGGCGTGGTCGGCACCAGCGTGCCACCCGACTCCTCGACCTTGCGCTTGAATTCGGGGTTCTGCATGGCCTTGTGGATTGCCCGGTTCAGTTTGCTAACGACGGCCGGCGGCGTGCCGGCGGGCGCAACGATGCCGAACCAGCCACCCTCGCCCATATCCTTGAAGCCGAGTTCGGCATAGGTCGGCACGTCGGGAAGCTGCGACGAACGCTGCGCGCCGAGCACCGCCAGCGCCCGCAGGCGGCCGCCCTTTACATGCGGAAGCGTGGAAGAGAGATTGTCGGTGATCGCATTGACCTGACCCGCCACCGCGTCGTTTAGCGCCAGGCCGGCACCCTTGTACGGCACATGCAGCAGATCGATACCGGCGAGCATCATGAAGTTCTCGATATTCACGTGGCCCAGGGAGCCCGCGCCGGGCGACGCGAAGCTGTACTTGCCGGGATTGGCCTTGGCCAGTGCGATAAATTCCTTCATCGTCTTCGCCGGCACGCTGGGGTGCACCGCAAACACGCTGGGGATCGCCACCACGTTCGTGACCGGCGCGAAATCCTTGATCGGGTCGTAGCTCAGCTTGGGATATACGGCCGGATTGGAGCCGTGCGTGCTGACGGTGGCCATGCCGATCGTGTAGCCATCGGGCGTGGCGCGCGCGACTTCACCCATGCCCAGCGAACCGCCGGCACCGCCCTTGTTCTCGACGACGATGCTCTGGCCCAGCTCGCGGCCCGCGAACTCCGCGACCAGACGGGCCGACAGGTCGGTCGAGCCTCCCGCCGCGAACGGCACGATCAGACGGATCGGCCGCGTCGGATAATTGGATTGCGCGATGGCGGCCCCGCCGGCCGACAGCGATGCGGCGGCAACGGCGCAGGACAGCATGAAGTGACGACGCGTGAAAGTGGACCCGGACACGTGTTTCTCCTTGAAATGGCTCGTAAATGCTCTTGGAATGGCTTGTGGTTCGCCACTAAGTGACACACAAGTGTCAGCCGTTTACCCACGCCGCACAAACGACTATATTGCACGCTTCCATTACCAAAGTTCATCCTCAAGGCCGCCACATGCGTCTGCGTTCGCCATCGATGTCCGAGTTGCACGCGTTCGCGGCGGCGGCGCGTCTTGGCAGCTTCACCCGGGCCGCGCAGGAGCTTTGCGTGACGCAGGGCGCCATCAGCCGGGCCATCGCACGGCTGGAGGCGCATTTCGGACAGCCGCTGGTTCAACGCAATGCGCACCGGCTCGTGCTGACAGCCGCCGGCCGCACGCTGATCGATGCAGTGGCCGAACCGCTGGCCGCGATCGAAAGCGCCAGCGCGGCGCTGCTTGCCAGGGACCGTCGGCATCATTTGACCCTATCGGCGGTACCAACGCTTGCCAGCGTATGGCTGGTGCCACGGCTGCCGGAATTCCATCGGCGGCATCCCGACATCCGGCTGGACTTCGTGCCCTATCGCCGGGACGAGGATTTCTCGGGTCCACAGCCGGACGCCGCGTTGCTTGCGGGCACCGTGGGCAGTTGGCCGGCCCTGCGCACGGACTACGTGATCGGTAGCGAGGTGGTGCCGATATGTCATCCCGAGCGGGCACGGCAGCGGCATGCGGCGGGGCGCTGGCGGGAGCCGGCCGAGTTGATGGACGAGCCGCTGCTGTTTCACAACGCCGCCCCGGCCAATTGGCAACACTGGCTGCAGGCGGCGGGCGTACCCAACGCTGCGCCGGGGCTGGCGACGGGGTTCGACCAGGTTTCGATCATCGTGCAGGCGGTAAAGGCGGACATGGGCATCGCGGTGTTGCAGCGGTGCCTGGTCAGGGACGAGATCGCATCGGGGGGTGTGGTGGTGCCGTTCGATCTGCCGATCCGGCTCAGTCGTGGCTACTATCTCTGCACGCCGCGGGAGCGGCGGGATCATCCGGCGCTGAACCGGTTTCGGGAGTGGTTGCTGGAGATGGCGACTGGGGATGCGGACGTGGCGAGGATGCGTGGGGGATAATTCTCGCGACGAATGGACGGCTATCGGGACCGCCGGATGTAATTCGTTGGCGATATAGTGTTGCTGATACTCCCGTCTCCCGCCTTGCGGGAGACGGGAGACAACCGAGAGCGGGAATCACCGCCTGGGGTTATGCGGCGCGTTTGGCGAGGCCCAGGTAGGTCTCGATGACGCGTGGATCGGCCGCAAGTTCGGCGGCCGGGCCGGCCATCGCGATATCGCCGGTTTCGATCACATAGGCGTAGTCGGCCACCTGCAACGCGGCGCGCGCGTTCTGCTCGATCAGCAGCGTGGCCACCCCGGTCTTGCGCAGGTCGTTGATGATGTGAAATATCTCGCGCACGATCAGCGGCGCGAGGCCCAGGCTCGGTTCGTCCAGCATCAGCAGTTGCGGCTTGGCCATCAACGCGCGTCCGACCGCCAGCATCTGGCGCTCGCCGCCGGACAGCGTGCCGGCGTCCTGGCGTGCGCGTTCCTTCAGGCGCGGGAACAGGTCGTAGACCACGTCCATCTGGTCCAGATAGTTGCGTTCGCCGGCGCGCTTGCGCCGGAACGCGCCGAGCCGCAGGTTGTCCTCGACGCTCATCGAACCGAACAGCTCGCGCTTTTCCGGTACGAGGCACATGCCGCGCGCAACCCGGCCCTCGACCGGCACACCCGCCATCTCGTGGCCCAGGTACGATACCGTGCCGCTTGCCGATCCGCTGGCCGGCAGCGCGCCCATGATGGCGTTGAGCATGGTGGACTTGCCGGCGCCATTGGGGCCGATCACGGTGACGATCTTGCCGGCGTCCACCGACAGGCTGGCGCCGTGCACCGCCTCCACCTTGCCATAGCGGACATGCAGGTCCTTGACCTCGAGAATCGCGCTCATGCCCTCTCCTATTCGACGCCGCCCAGATAGGCTTCCAGCACAGCGGGATTCTTCTGTACGTCCTCGGGCACGCCCTCGGCGATGCGCGTGCCGAATTCCATCACCACCAGGCGGTCGGTCAGGTTCATCACGAAGTCCATGTCGTGCTCGACCAGCAGCACGCTCATGCCTTCCGCCTTCAGCTTGCGCAGCAGCTCGGCCAGCGCCTGCTTTTCCTTGTAGCGTAGGCCGGCGGCCGGTTCGTCGAGCAGCAGCAGGGCCGGGTCGCAGCACAGCGCGCGGGCGATCTCGAGAATGCGCTGCTGGCCAAGCGCCAGGCTGCCGGCTTCCATGTACATGCAATCGGCGAGCCCAACGCGTTCGAGCTGCCGGCGCGCTTCGTTGAGCAGCTTGGCCTCCTCGCCGCGATTCATCCTTAGCATCGCGGCTGATACCCCGCCCTGCGCGCGGTAATCGCCACGCAGGTGGGCGCCGATGGCGACGTTCTCGAGCACCGTCATGGTCGGCAGCAGGTGCACATGCTGGAAGGTACGGCCGATGCCACGCTTGACGATCTCGCGCGATGGCAGGTTGGAGATGGCTTCGCCGCGGTAGCGGATCTCGCCACGCGTCAGCGGCAGCACGCCAGTGACCAGATTGAAGGTGGTCGACTTGCCCGCGCCGTTCGGCCCGATCAGGCCGACGATCTCGCCGGCGCGCACCTCGAAGCTGACATCGTTGACGGCCACCAGCCCACCGAACTCCTTGCGTGCCGCCCGCACGTCGAGGATCAGCTCGCCTGCCTGGGGCTTCTGCCGCACCGGCAGCGGCGGCGCGGTGTCCGGCGCGCGCACCGACGGGCCGCTCGGAAACAGCTTGCGCACGAAAGGCCAGAGTCCGTCGCGCGCGTATTGCAGCAGCAGCACCAGCAGCACGCCGAACACGATGATCTCGAAGTTGCCGCTCGCGCCCAGCAGCCTGGGCAGCAGGCCCTGCAGCATGTCCTTCAGGACGGTGAGCAGGCCCGCGCCCAGCACCGCGCCCCATACATGCCCCACGCCGCCGACCACCGCCATGAACAGGTATTCGATGCCGTAGTTCAGGCCGAACGGCGTCGGGTTCACCGCGCGCTGCAGGTGCGCATACAGGAAGCCGGACAGGCAGGCCAGCACCGCCGCGATCACGAACACCACGACCTTCATCCAGCCGGTATCGACGCCCATCGCCTCGGCCATCACGCCACCGCCCTTCAGCGCGCGCATGGCGCGCCCGGGACGCGAGTCGAGCAGGTTATGCATCGCCACCACGGCCAGCAGCACGACGGCCCAGATCAGGTAGAACATCGCCCGGCCCGATTGCAGCTCGATGCCGAGCAGCGACAGCACCGGGATGCCGTTGATGCCGTCGTACTTGCCGAGGAATTCCAGGTTGCCGAACAGGAAGAACAGCGACAGGCCCCACGCGATCGTCGCCAGCGGCAGGTAGTGCCCCGACATCCGCATGGTGATCAGGCCGATGACATAGGCCGAGCCCATCGTGATGACCAGGCCAACGAGCAGGCCGAACCACGGCGACAAGCCGTATTGCGTGGTGAGATACGCGGTGCTGTAGGCGCCCAGGCCCACGAAGGCGGCCTGCCCGAACGAAGTCATGCCGCCAACGCCGGTCAGCAGCACCAGTCCGATCGCGACGATGCTGTACAGGCCGATATAGTTGCCCAGCGTGATCCAGAACTCCGGCGTGGGCAGCACCGGCATCAGCGCGAGCACCAGCACGAAGACACCCAGCAGCAGCCGGTTCTTCGCCATCGACAGGCCTCCCGTGGTCGCCGTGCGTCCGGCTTCCGTCGTCGCTTCGCGTTGCATCATTCCTCGTCTTCCACGTGTTTGCTGGTGAGGGAGCGCCATAGCAGCACGGGGATGATCAGCGTGAAGACGATGACCTCCTTGAACGCGCTCGCCCAGAACGACGAATACGATTCCAGCAGCCCCACCAGCAGCGCGCCGGCCGCGGCGACCGGATAGCTGGCCAGGCCGCCGACGATGGCGCCGACGAAGCCCTTCAGGCCGATCAGGAAGCCGGACTCGTAGTAGACCGTGGTCAGCGGCGCGATCAGGATGCCCGACAGCGCGCCCATCGCGGCCGCCAGCGTGAACGACAACCGTCCCGCCTGCGTGGTGCCGATGCCGACCAGCCGCGCGCCGAGCCGGTTCACCGCGGTGGCGCGCAGCGCCTTGCCGGTCAGCGTCCGGTCGAAATAGAAGTACAGCGCGGCGATCAGCAGCCCGGACACGCCGATGACCCACAGGCTCTGGCCCGATATCGTCAGCGCGCCCATGTCGAAGCGTGCGTCGGAGAATGCCGTGGTGCGCGAGCCCTCGGCGCCGAACATCACGAGCCCGAGGCCGACCAGCGCGAAATGGACGCCGACGGAAACGATCAGCAGCACCAGCGTGCTGGCTTCGGCGAGGGGTTGGTAGGCGAGGCGATACAGCATCGGGCCCATCGGCACCACGATCAGCAGCGTCAGCGCGATCTGCGCCAGCATCGGCAACGGCTGCGCGCCATAGGTGGTCGCCAGCAGATGGACCGCGAGCGGAAACAGCAGGTACTTGCCGGCCAGGATCGCGACGCGCTTGCCGGCGTCGCGGCGCAGTTCGGCGTTGCGCAGCACGGCGACGCCGTCATACAGGAAGGTCAGCACTCCCATCGCCAGCAGCAGCCACGAGGTCTGCGGCGCCTGGCCGTTCTGCATCACCGCCAGCGTCAGCGCGCCGTAGGCAACGAACTCTCCCTGCGGAATGAAGATGACGCGCGTCACCGAGAACACCAGTACCAGCGCCAGCGCCAGCAGCGCGTACACCGCGCCCGAGGTGATCCCGTCCTGGGCCAGAATGGCCGCGATCGAGAGGTCCATTGTCTCCCCGTGTAAGTCCCTGCCTGCTGCGTGAGGAGCGGACAGGCTTGCAGTCGGATGGAAGGGTCGGGCGCGCAGGCTTTGCCGTTCCCGGAATTACGCAATAGTAAAGTTGTTACGGATTGGGGAAATCGGCGTCTTCCCTAGGGTATGGATGACTTGCGCCGCGGGGGCTTCGCCAGCTGTGACTGCCCCCTCCAAAAACAAAGAAAGGCGCATGGCAAATCCCATGCGCCCTCCCGCGCCCGCCGCTGCCGACCTACTTGGTCAGCAGCTTCCACTTCCCATCCGAAATCTGCACCATCACGCGCGCGCGCTGGTCCAGGCCCAGATGGTCGGTCGGGCTCATCGTCATGATGCCGTGCGACACCGGCAGCTCCCTGGTCTGCTCCAGCGCGTCGCGCAGCGCCTTGCGGAATTCGCGCGTGCCGGGCTGGCCTTTCTTCAGCGCCTCCGGAATCGCGCGCTCCAGCAGCAGGCCGGCATCCCAGGCGTGACCGCCAAAGGTCGACACCTGGCCACCGTAGGCCTTTTCATAGGCCGTCTTGTAGGCCATCGCCGGCTTCTTCACCGGGTTGCTGGCCGGCAACTGCTCGGCGACCAGCAGCGGACCGGCCGGCAGCAGCGTGCCTTCGCAGTCCTTGCCGCAGACGCGCAGGAAGTCGGGATTGGCCACGCCGTGCGTCTGGTAGATCTTGCCCTTGTAGCCGCGCTCCTTCAGCGCCTTGGCCGGCAGCGCGGCAGGCGTGCCCGAGCCGGCGATCAGCACCGCGTCCGGATTGGTGGCCATCATCTTCAGCACCTGCCCGGTCACCGAGGTATCGGTACGCGCGAAGCGTTCGGTGGTGACCATCCTGATCTTGCGCAGCTCGGCGACCTTGGCGAATTCCTGCGCCCAGCTCTCGCCATAGGCATCCGCGAAGCCGATGAACGCCACCGTCTTCACGTTGTTGTTGCCCATGTGCTCCGAGATCGCGGTAGCCATGTGCGAGTCGTTCTGCGGCGTCTTGAAGACCCACGCGCGCTTGGCGTCCATCGGCTCGATGATGCGCGCGGACGCGGCCATGCTGATCATCGGCGTCTCGTTCTCGGCGACCACGTCGATCATGGCCAGCGAGTTCGGCGTCACGGTGGAGCCGACGATGGCGTCCACCTTGTCTTCGCTGATCAGCTTGCGCGTGTTCTTGACGGCGGTGGTGCTGTCGGACGCGTCGTCCAGCACGATGTATTCGACCTTCTTGCCGGCGATTTCCTTGGGCAGCAGGCTGAAGGTGTTGCGCTCGGGAATGCCCAGCGATGCGGCCGGACCCGTGGCCGAAACCGTCACGCCGATCTTGATCTGCGCATGCGCCGCGCCGGCGCCGAGGCAGGCTACGGCCAGGGCCAGCATGCTGGCGCGCTTGAAAGTCATTGTGTCTCCTTCTTCTGCGGCTGGCGCGGTGTCCGGCACCCGTCGCGCCGGCGCGCACCCGTCGTCTCTTCGTATGGAACGCGCGCGCCGCCCTCTCGCAAGACGGTGCGACCGCGGGCGGGCCTGTGTCGAGCACTGCCGATGCGGCCCGTTGCGCTATTCCCCGACCGCTCGGTCGGGAATGCGAATCGAGTCTAACACAGCGCTTTCCGCGGCAAAGGCAGGATTAACCCGCATCGCAACATGGCCCGATGGCTAGCGCACGAAGGCATCCCACGCGGTCTTGGCGATCAGCGCGGTGACCACCACCAGGAAGACCTTGCGCACGAAGCGGCTGCCGTGCTTGAGCGCGAGACGGCTGCCGACCTGGCTGCCCAGCACGTTGCCCACCGCCATCACCAGGCCGAGCTGCCACCAGATATGTCCCTTCGACGCCAGCAGCAGCATCGCCGCCAGATTGGTCGAGAGATTGACCAGCTTGGTGGACGCCGCCGCATGCAGGAAGTCGTAACCGAACACCCTCACGAACAGGATCATCAGGAAGCTGCCAGTGCCGGGCCCGAAGATGCCGTCGTAGAAACCGATCGCGCCGCCGCCCAGCAGCGCCACCCAGCGTTCGGCGCTGCCGCTTAGCGTGGGCGCATGCTCCGTGCCCAGGTCCTTCCTGGCCAGCGTGTAGATTAGCAGCACACCCAGCACGAAAGGCAGCAGCTTGCGCAGCGGCTCGGCGGGCACCAGCGTCAGCGCATAGGCACCGGCCATCGAGCAGGCGAATGCCGCCACCACGGCCGGCGCCGTCGCGCTCCAATAGATCCGCACCGTACGACCATAGCGCAGCGCCGCGTTGAAGGTACCGGCAAACGACGCGACCTTGGTGGTGCCGATCAGCGTGGCCGGCGGATGGTTGGGGTACGCGGAGAACAACGCCGGAACCTGGATCAGGCCCCCGCCGCCGGCAACAGCGTCGATCAGGCCGGCCAGGAAGGCGGCGGCAAACAGGAAGAGAAATTCCATATCGGGAAATGCTGCGGGGAACTGGCGAAGGAAGAGAATGGAATGGAAGGGAAGCGAAGGAGAACGCGTGACGCAGCGTGCCGCAGGACGGCGCGCCGGTGCGATGGAGGGGCACGGCCTCGCCGCCTTCTCGTCGATCGAATGTCAGCCCGGTGAATGTCAGCCCAACTCTTTGGCGGCGGGCTTCAGGTCCAGGTGCGGCAGACCGCCCGCCACGGGCCTCATCCGCGCGGCCCACGACGACGCCTGCGCGGCAACGTCCGGGCTCCACACCAGGTGGCGGACACCATGCGCGCGGCACCAGTCCACCAGCCAGTCGGCGCAAAAGGCGAGCATTGCACCACTTTCGAGCCCGGGCCGCAAGCACCACCACTCGGCGGCAAAGGCGGCCAGTCCGGCCAAGTCGAGCCGGGGCGTCAGGTGGACCGTAAGCAGGCCCTGCACCGTGCCTTGCGATGGCGACTCCAGGTCGGGCGCCAGTTCGGCGACGATGCAGGGTCCCGATTCGGGCCGCGCCAGCAGCGCTTCCAGCATCGCGCGGCGTTCCCGGGCGGCCAGCGCAGGCAGTGGCCTGCCGGCATCGAGCCAGTCGGCCAGCCGGGCGGCGTCGGCGGCGGTGGCCTGCCGGATCAACGGGGCGGCAAGGGGTACGGCGCGGGAATTGGACAAATCGGTGGAAAGGGCCGGAGACTGGCCGGAAGAGGACGGTGTCGGCATGGCGCAGGTGCGAAAGGCCGGCATTGTCGCACGCGGCTGCGCGGGCGCGGGAGCACGGGTGCACCGCGAATGACGGCGGGCAATGAAAAAGGGCGTTGCCGAGGATCACCCGTCAACGCCCTTCCCTTATATAACGCTGCTTCCCGCACGGAATGCTCATCGTGGGTGCGCGCCTGTCGTCTCCTCGCTTCCGCCTCCATTTAACCTGCGAAAACCGTGGCTCCAATGTAACGAAGCGGTGCGTGGGGAACAAGCTAGAAAAAACCCTAGCCCCAAAATCGGGCATGTAAGGGATTGGGCACTCCCTGGGCGGGGTGGTATGCGGGGACTGCCCAACCCAACCCCGGCCCCAACACCCTACCGCTTGCCCCGATTCGCCAGCGCCAGCAGCTCGCCCATGATGCCGCGCCGGAACGTCAGCACGCAGATCACGAAGATCACGCCGGTGACCATCGTCACCGACTCGCCGAGCGAGTTGAACCAGTCGACGCCAGTGACCGAGGCCAGGAAGCTGCCGATATCGCCCAGCTTGTTCTCCAGCGCGACGATGACGAAGGCACCGACCAGCGGGCCCGACAGCGTGCCAAGGCCGCCCACCAGCGTCATCAGGATCACCGTGCCGGACATCGACCAGTGCACGTCGGTCAGCGTCTCGAAGCCCAGCACCAGCGCCTTGATCGCACCGGCCAGCCCGGACAGCGCGGCCGACAGCACGAAGGCCATCAGCTTGAAGCGATCGGTGTCATAGCCCAGCGAGATCGCGCGCGGCTCGTTCTCCTTGATGGCCTTCAGGATCTGGCCAAATGGTGAATGCACAGTGCGCACGATCAGCGCGAAGGCGGCGACCAGGATCACCAGCGCCACGTAGTACAGCGTCATGTCATCCGACAGCGACAGCACGCCGAACAGCTTGCCGCGCGGGATGCCCTGCAGCCCGTCCTCGCCACCGGTGAACGGCGCCTGCAGGCACAGGAAGAACAGCATCTGCGCGAGCGCCAGCGTGATCATCGAGAAATAGATGCCCTGGCGCCGGATGGCCAGCGCGCCCACCACATAACCGATCAATGCGCCCGCACCGGTGCCCAGCAGCAGGCCGACCTCCGGCGTCACGCCCCACACCTTCATCGCATGGCCGGCCACATAGCCTGCCCCGCCGAAGAAGGCCGCGTGGCCGAACGACAGCAGGCCGGTGTAGCCGATCAGCAGGTTGAACGCACAGGCGAACAGCGCAAAGCACAGCACCTTCAGCACGAACACCGGATAGGCGCCCATCACCGGCGCCAGCGCAAGGGCCAGCAGCAGCAGGCCGTACAGCAGATAAGGCAACTTCCTTCGCACGCTTTGCCCCTGGTTGAGCGCGTCCGATCGCATTGCAGCGCTTTGTCCGTCCATTACTTTTCCCTCCCGAACAGCCCGGCCGGGCGCAGCAGCAGCACGATCACCATGATCAGGAACACCACGGTGGACGACGCTTCCGGATAGAACACCTTGGTCAGGCCCTCGATGACGCCGAGCCCCAGACCCGTGACGATCGACCCCATGATCGATCCCATGCCGCCGATCACCACCACGGCAAACACGACGATGATCAGGTTCTGGCCCATCAGCGGCGAGATCTGGATCACCGGCGCGGCCAGCACGCCGGCGAAGGCCGCCAGCGCGACGCCGAAGCCGTAGGTCAGCGTGACCATCAGCGGCACGTTGACGCCGAATGCTTCCACCAGCTTGGGGTTCTCGGTGCCGGCGCGCAGGTACGCGCCGAGCTTGGTCTTCTCGATGATGTACCAGGTGGCAATGCAGACCAGCAGCGAGGCCACCACCACCCAGGCGCGATAGTTCGGCAGGATCATGAAGCCGAGGTCGGTGGCGCCGGACAGCAGCTCAGGCGTCGAGTACGGCAGSCCCGACACGCCGTAGATGGAGCGGAACACGCCCTCGATCACCAGCGTGATGCCCAGCGTCAGCAGCAGGCCGTAGATGTGGTCGAGCTTGTAGATCCAGCGCAGCATGGTCTTCTCGATCACCACGCCGAGCAAGCCCACCACCAGCGGCGCGAGCAGCAGCATGACCCAGTAGTTGAGCCCCGCGTACTCCATGCCCATCCACGCGAGCACCGCGCCAAGCATGAACAGCGCGCCATGCGCGAAATTGATGACGTTGAGCAGCCCGAAGATGACCGCAAGGCCAAGGCTCAACATCGCATAGAAGGCCCCGTTGACCAGCCCCAGCAGGAGCTGTGACAACATCGCGGGCAAGGGAATACCGAAGATGTCCATCGCAGGCGTCGGCTAAGCGGCGCCGCCGCGCGTCCCGGGCGGCACGAAGGCTGCAGCCGGGATCGCGCGCGCGGCGCCGATCGTTCATCGCGACCACGACCGCGCGTCACGCGGCCGGGCCATCCTCGCTTACTTCTTCAACAGCGCGCACTTCGATTCCGCCGGCGTGGTGAACGCCTGGTCGCCCGGAATCGTGGCGACGATCTTCAGATAGTCCCAGGGCTTCTTCGACTCGTTCGGGCTCTTGACCTGCATCAGGTACATGTCGTGGATGGCCCGGCCGTCGGCGCGGATATACGCCTTGGTGTAGAAGTCGTCGATCTTCATCTTCTTCAGCTCGGCCATCACCTTGTCGGGATCATCGGTCTTGGCCGTCTCCACCGCCTTCAGATAGGTGCGCACCGCGGAATAGTCGGCGGCCTGCAGGCTGCTCGGCATCTTCTTGTTCTTGGCGAAGAAGCGGTTGGCGAACTTGCGGGTCTCGTCGTTCATGTCCCAGTACCAGCTGTCGGTCATCAACAGCCCTTCGGTATTGCGCAGGCCGAGACTGTGCACGTCGTTGATGAACATCAGCAGGCCGGCGATCTTCATCGTCTTGGTGATGCCGAATTCCTTGGCCGCCTTGATCGAGTTGATGGTGTCGCCGCCGGCGTTGGCCAGGCCCAGGATCTGCGCCTTCGACGATTGCGCCTGCAGCAGGAACGACGAGAAGTCGGAGGCCGACAGCGGATGGCGCACCGAGCCCACCACCGTGCCGCCATTGGCCTTCACCACCGCCGACGTATCGTTCTCCAGCGAGTGGCCGAACGCATAGTCGGCGGTCAGGAAGAACCACGACTTGCCGCCCTGCTTCACCACCGCGCTGCCGGTGCCCTTGGCCAGCGCCACGGTGTCATACGCGTAGTGCACGGTGTACGGCGAGCATTCCTCGTTGGTCAGGCGCGCGGTGCCGGCGCCGATATTGATGTAGACCTTCTTCTTTTCCTGCGCGACCTTGTTCATCGCCAGCGCGGTGCCCGAATTGGTGCCGCCCAGCAGCATGTCGAGGCCATTCTGGTCCATCCACTCGCGTGCTTTCGACGCGGCGATGTCGGCCTTGTTCTGGTGGTCCGCCGACAGCAGTTCGATCGGCTTGCCCAGCACCTTGCCGCCCGCGTCCTCGATCGCCATCTTTACCGCTTCCACGCCCGCCTTGCCGTCGATGTCCGCATACAGGCTCGACATGTCGGTGATGAAGCCGATCTTGACCGTATCGCCCGAAACCTGCGCGTTCGCCGCGCCGGCCGCCATGCCCGTCACCAAGGCCGCCATCGCGGCTGCCAGCCGATTCATTTTCATTCGAGTGTCTCCTTTGATTGGGGCAGCGCGGCGGCCGCCCGTTCCTACCACCATGCCTGTGACCCGTCGGGTCAGACCCCAAGCAGTTCGTGCAGCACCGGCATCTTCGCCTGCAGTTCGTCGGCGCCGAAGCGCTCCACGATCGTGCCGTGTTCCATCACATAGAAGCGATCGGCCAGCGGCGCGGCGAAGCGGAAGTTCTGCTCCACCATCACCACCGTATAGCCCTTCTTTTTCAGCATCAGGATCATGCGGGCCAGCGCCTGCACGATCACGGGCGCCAGGCCTTCCGAAATCTCGTCGAGCAGCAGCAGGTTGGCGCCTGTGCGCAGGATGCGGCCGACCGCCAGCATCTGCTGTTCGCCGCCGGACAGCCGCGTGCCCTGGCTCTGGCGGCGCTCCGCCAGATTGGGGAACATCTCGTAGATTTCCTGCTCGCTCATGCCCGCGCCGTTGCCGGCGGCGCCCTTCAGCTGCGGTGGCAGCAGCAGGTTTTCCTCGCACGACAGGCTGGAGAAGATGCCGCGCTCCTCGGGGCAGTAGCCGATGCCGTAATGCGCGATCTTGTGCGTGGGCAAGTCGATGGTCTCGTGGCCGTTGACCTTGATCGAGCCCTTGCGCGTGCCGCTCAGTCCCATGATCGCGCGCAGCGTGGTGGTGCGCCCGGCGCCGTTGCGTCCGAGCAGTGTCACCACTTCGCCGCGGTTCACGGTCAGGTCGACGCCGTGCAGGATGTGCGATTCGCCGTACCAGGCGTGCAGGTCGCGGATTTCGAGAGCGGGCGTGTGTGCAGTCGTCATGTCTTCGCTCCGGTCAGTGCGCGCCCTGCAGCTCCGCATCGGCGGTGCCCATATACGCTTCCATCACGCGCGGGTCCTTCGACACCACGTCGTACGGCCCCTCGGCGAGAATCGCGCCCCGCTGCAGCACGGTGATCTTGTCCGCGATCGACGACACCACGTTCATGTTGTGTTCGACCATCAGGATGGTGCGGCCGGCCGATACCTTCTTGATCAGCTGCGTCACGCGCTCCACGTCCTCGTGGCCCATGCCCTGCGTCGGTTCATCCAGCAGCATCAGCTCGGGCTCCATCGCCAGCGTGGTGGCGATCTCCAGTGCGCGCTTGCGGCCATAGGGAAGATTGACGGTGACGGTATCGGCGAACTCGGTCAGCCCCACCTGCTCCAGCAGGGCCATCGCGCGATCGTTCAATACCGCCAGCGACCGTTCGCTGCGCCAGAAATGGAAGGCGGTGCCAAGCTGGCGCTGCAGGCCGATGCGCACGTTCTCCATTACCGTCAGGTGCGGGAACACCGCGGAAATCTGGAACGAGCGAATCACGCCGCGCCGGGCGATCTGCGCCGGCTTTTCGCCGGTGATATCGATGCCGTTGAACAGGATGGTGCCGGTGGTCGGCACCAGGAATTTCGTCAGCAGATTGAAACAGGTGGTCTTGCCCGCGCCATTGGGCCCGATCAGCGCATGGATGGAACCGCGCCTCACCTGCAGATTGACGTCACTGACCGCGGTAAACCCCTTGAACTCCTTGGTGAGGTTGCGCGTCTCCAGGATGGTTTCCTGCTGGTTCATGTCTCCTGCCCGTTTTCTTGTGAACGACAGCGGCTTCTGGCCGGCCGTCCATGGCTTGGAACCGCGACCATCCACGCTGTCGCCGTGGCGGCCGTCATTTATGTTTTGCGTTGTTCTTGTGTCGCGCATCGGCACCGGATGGAGCACCGACGGGATATTCGCGCCGAGGTCGCGATGTGAGCGCTACATCACGACGATCAGGCGTCTATTGTGGGCATCTGCTGCGTCGCAAAACATCCGGGTTTGCACTAGCCGCAATACATGGAGCGCGGGAAGCCGAACGCAGCGACGCGCTGTTTCAGTGCAATGACTCGCGAATGACGGCACGATGCCAGGCGCGCGCACCTGGCATCGCCGGGGCTCAGGCGTGAACCGTGGCAACGTCCACGTTGCGCGGCGCGCTGGCGCGGGCGCCGGTGCGCCAGTCCTCGCGAATCATGTCGCTGGCGCGTTCAGCGATCATGATGGTCGGCGAATTGGTATTGCCCGACGTGATCACCGGCATCACCGATGCGTCGACCACGCGCAGGCCCTCGATGCCGATCACCCGCAGCCGCTGGTCGACCACCGCGGCCGGGTCGTCGGCGCGCCCCATCCTGCAGGTGCCCACCGGATGAAAAATCGTGGTGCCGATATCGCCGGCGGCGCGGGCCAGCGCTTCGTCGCTGTCCACATCAGGCCCCGGCAGCCATTCCACCGGCCGGTACGGCGCCAGCGCGGGCGACGCTACGATGCGGCGTGTCAACCGCAGCGAATCTGCGGCGACCTTGCGGTCCTCATCGGTGGATAAGTAGTTAGGCGCGATCACGGGAGGCTGGCGGAAATCCGCGCTGTCGATATGCACGCTGCCCCGCGACGTCGGGCGCAGATTGCACACGCTGGCGGTGAAGGCATTGAACGTGTGCAGCGGTTCACCGAACTTGTCCAGCGACAGCGGCTGCACGTGGTATTCGACATTGGGCCGGCTCTGGCCCTCGTCGGACTTCGCAAATGCGCCGAGCTGCGATGGCGCCATGCTCATCGGCCCGCTCTGGTTCCACGCGTATTGCAGGCCGATGCCAAGCTTGCCCCACCAGCTGCTGGCGCGCGTGTTGAGCGTGCGGACGCCATCGACCTTGACGATCATCCGCAGCTGCAGATGGTCCTGCAGGTTCTCCCCGACCCCCGGCAGCGCCTGCCGGACCGGAATGCCCAGCGCGCGCAGCCGGTCCGGCCGGCCGATGCCGGACAGTTCCAGCAACTGCGGGGAGTTGATGGCGCCGGCGGCAAGGATCACCTCGCGGCGCGCGCCTGCCGTGTGCGACTGTCCGCCGCCGACATAGCGCAGGCCGGTGCAACGCCTGCCTTCGAAGGTGAGTTCGCTGACCTGGGCGCCGGTAACGATGGTCAGGTTCGGGCGTTCCGAGGCACGCCGCAGGAAGGCCTTGGACGTATTCCAGCGGATGCCGCGCCGCTGGTTGACCTCGAAGTAGCCCACGCCGAAGTTGTCGCCACGATTGAAGTCGTCGGTGCGTGGAATGCCGGCCTGCTCGGCCGCTTCGATGAAGCGTTCCAGGATGTCCCAGCGCAGCCGCTGCGGCTCGACGCGCCATTCGCCGCCGGCGCCATGGAATTCGTTCGCGCCGCGATGATGGTCCTCGCTGCGCTTGAACAGCGGCAGCACATTGTCCCAGCGCCAGCCATCATCGCCAGTCAGCCGCGCCCACTCGTCGTAGTCCTCGCGCTGGCCGCGCATGTAGATCATGCCGTTGATCGACGAGCAGCCGCCCAGCACGCGTCCGCGCGGGTAGATCAGCGAGCGGCCGTTCAGCCCCGCCTCCGCGACGGTGCGGTACATCCAGTCGGTACGCGGGTTGCCGATGCAGTACAGGTAGCCGACCGGGATATGGATCCAGTGGTAGTCGTCCTTGCCGCCCGCCTCCAGCAGCAGCACGCTGACGTCGGCGTCCTGCGTCAGCCGGTTGGCCAGCACGCAGCCGGCGGTGCCGCCGCCGACGATGATGTAGTCGTATGTCTCCATGGCCTTTGTTCTCGTCGCGTTCGATGCGATCGTGTCGTGATGTCGCGGTTGCGCCGGGCGCTATGCGCTCGCCGGGCCGCCCGCCGGTTCGAGATGGCCGCGCAGCCAGCCCGTCAATGCGTCGAAGGCTTGCACACGCAGCGTCTGGGTCTCGTGGAATACCTCGTGGAAGGCGCCGTCGATCCAGGCGCTCTCGCACAGGTCGCTCGGCGCATTGTCGCAGAAGCGGCGGCTGCCGGCGGGGTCGACCACGCGGTCGGCGCTGGCGGCGATCAGCAGCGTGGGGGCTTCCAGCAGTGGCGCATCCTCCTGGACCCGTGCGATGCCGTCGATCACGCTTTGCAGCAGGCCGGCGGTGACCGTGCGCTGCACCAGCGGATCGGCGCGGTAGCGCGCCACCTCATTGGCATCGTGCGACAGGTCGGCCGGACGCACCGGGCTCGGCACGCGCAGGTCGGGCGCGAGCGTCAGCAGCACGCGGTGCAGCGCCATGCCGGCCGCCGGCAGATGCAGCCCGAGTGCGGGCGACGACAGCACCAGCGCGCGGATGGGCCGGGTACGGGCGGTGGCCAACCGGGCCGCCACGAGCCCGCCCAGGCTGTGGCCGAACACGATCGGCAATTCGGGCCACTGCTGCACCGTGGCGTCGTAGATCTCGACCAGATCCTCATGAAAGCAATCGGGGCGCGGCGCCACCATGCGCGCGCCGCCGCTCCTGCCGTGGCCGCGCAGGTCAAACGCCCGCACGCGCAGGCCAAGGTCGCACAACTGTCCGATGACATGAAGATAGCGGCCGCTGTGTTCCGACATGCCGTGTACCAGCAGCAGCGTGCCGCGCGGATCGGGCCACCGCGCGGGGTCGGGCAGCCAGGTGCGTACCAGCAATTCGGTGCCGTCGCGCATGCGCTGGCGGCTCTCCGCGCCCGGCATGGCAGCCATGGTGGCGGCGGGAATGGCGGCGGGCGGGGATGCATCCATGCGGTCACTTCCTCCTTGCTGCGATACGACGGGGCCCCGCCCGCTTGTGCGCGGGCGTTGGCTAGGGATGGCAGGCCGGCCTGCCGTGCGGCTGCGGGTGATCCCCGCCGGGGTCCGCGGCGTCGTCCGGCCGGTCCAGCGGGAAATCGGCGAAATCCGCCAGGATCGGACAGTCAGGGCGCCGGTCCCCGCTGCATGCGTCGGCGAGCGAGCGCAGCGTGTCGCGCATGGCCTGCAGCTCCGCAATACGCGTTTCGAGGTCGGCCACGTGCCGCAGGGTCAGCGCCTTCACATCCGCGCTGGCGCGGCCGCGATCGCCCCACAACTGCAGCAGCTCGCGGATCTCGTCGAGCGAGAATCCCAGATTACGGGCGCGCCGCACGAAGCGCAAGGTGTGCACGGCCCGCGCGTCGTAGCGCCGATAGCCGCCTTCGCTGCGCGGCGGTGCCGGCAACAGGCCGATCGATTCGTAGTGCCGGATCATCTTGGCGGACACGCCCGAAGCGCGCGCCGCTTCGCCGATATTCATGATGCCTCCCCGATGCGGCCTTCGGGCCGCCAGCGCCGCAACAGCAGCGCGTTCGTCACAACGCTGACGCTGGAGAACGCCATCGCCGCGCCGGCGAACACCGGACTCAACAGGCCGAGCGCGGCCAGCGGAATGCCCACCACGTTGTAGGCGAACGCCCAGAACAGGTTCTGCCGGATCTTGCGCACGGTGCGGCGCGATACCGCCAGCGCATCGGCCACCAGCGACGGATCGCCACGCATCAGCGTGATGCCGGCCGCGTGCATCGCCACGTCGGTGCCTGTCGACATCGCAATGCCGACGTCGGCGGCCGCCAGCGCCGGGGCATCGTTGATGCCGTCGCCGACCATCGCCACCACCGCCCCGTCGCGCCTGAGCGCCGCCACGCGCGCGGCCTTGTCGTCGGGCAGCACCTCGGCCTGCACATCGTCGATGCCGACATCGGCCGCCACACGCGCCGCGGCGCCCTGGCTGTCGCCCGACAGCATCACGGTCCGCACGCCCGCCGCATGCAGTCTCGCCACCGCTTCGCGGGCGCCCGGCTTGATGGCATCGCCGAACGCCACCAACGCCGCCACGCGCCGCGCGTCGGTGTCGATCAGCCACGATACCGTGCGTCCCTCCTGCTGCAAACGGGAGGCCTCCCCGGCCAGCGACGAGGCCGCGCCATCCAGCGCCGCCTGCAGTTCCGCGCGCAGCCGCTCGCTGCCGAGCGACCAGCTGACGCCGTCGACGCGACCGGCAATGCCGCGACCAGGCAAGGCGCGCACCTCGGCGGCCGGTGGCGCATCGATGCCGCGCGCCTGAGCGGCCCGCAGCACCGCGCGAGCCAGCGGATGTTCGCTGCCGGACTGCAGCGCCGCCAGCGTGGCCAGCGCCCGGTCCCCGTCCGCGTCGGCGCACAGCAGCGCGACCATTTCAGGCTGGCCCACCGTCAGCGTGCCGGTCTTGTCGAACGCCACCACGTTGACGCGATGCGCGACTTCCAGCGCCTCCGCGTCCTTGATCAGGATGCCCGCGCGCGCGCCGGCTCCGGTGCCGGCGATGATGGCGGTGGGCGTGGCCAGCCCGAGCGCGCAAGGGCAGGCGATCACCATCACGGCCACCGCGTTCAGCAGCGCGGCCTGCCAGTCGCCGGCGGCCAGTCCCCAGCCCAGCAGCGTGGCCAGCGCGATCAGCAGCACCACCGGCACGAATACCGCGCTGACACGGTCCACCAGGCGCTGGATCGGCGCCTTCGCCGCCTGCGCGTGCTCAACCATGCGGATGATGCGCGCCAGCACGGTCTGTGCGCCGATCGCCGCGGTACGGACGATCAGGCGGCCCTCGCCATTGATCGAACCGCCGGTCACGCGGTCGCCCGCATGCTTGGGCACCGGCAGGCTCTCGCCCGTCAGCATCGATTCGTCGGCATGGCTGTCGCCCTCGAGCACCTGTGCGTCGACCGGAATCCGCTCGCCGGGCAGCACCACCACATCATCGCCAACCCTGACCTGCGCCAGCGGCACCACCGTCTCGGTGCCGCCGCGCCGCACCCGGGCGCTGTCGGGCCGCAGTGCCGCCAACGCGCGGATCGCATCGGCCGTTTGCCGCTTCGCGCGGTACTCCAGCCACTTGCCAAGGCGCACCAGCGTGATCACCACCGCTGCGCTCTCGAAGTACAGATGCACGCCGGCATGTCCGTGCGCGCCGCCCTGGCCCATGCCCCCGGAGTGCCACATCTGCCACATCTGCCACAGCGACAGTCCGTAGGCGGCCGACGTGCCGAGCGCGACCAGCAGGTCCATATTGCCCGCGCCGGCACGTAGCGCCTTCCAGCCCGCGCGGTAGAAACGCCAGCCAAAGATGAACTGCACCGGCGTGGCGAGCAGCCATTGCCATACGGCTGGCATCATCCAGTCGACGCCGAGCCAGCCGAGCACCATTGGCACGACCAGCGGCAGTGACAGCGCCGCGGGCACCGCGACGCCCCACGGGCCCGACCAGAAGTCCCGACCGATTGCCGGACCCGGTGCCTCGGCCTCGGTGACCGGCTGCGCCGCATAGCCGGCACGGGACACCGCCGCGATCAATGCGTCGGCATCGGGGGCGCCCAGCGTGGCAACGTGCGCGCGCTCGGTGGCGAGGTTCACCTGCGCGTCCACCACCCCGGGCACCGCACGTAGCGCCTTCTCCACCCGCGTCACGCACGAGGCACAGGTCATGTCGTGTACCGACAGTTCGATTTCCTGGCGCGGTACCGCATAGCCGGCGGCGGTCACTGCCTCGGCCGCAGCGGGCAACACCGCGGCGCTGTCGGCCTGCACGGTGGCCTCCTCGGTGGCCAGATTGACCGACACGCCGAGCACGCCCGGCACCTTGGCCAGCGCGTTCTCTACGCGCCGCACGCACGAGGCGCACGTCATGCCCTCGATGGGCAGGCGCCATTCGGATGCGGCGGCATCGCCGTGGGATGGAACGGAGGACAGGGAAGAAGCGGGAGCTGACATGGCATCGATAAGTGAACGGGCATGGCCGGTCACTGCATCATGAACCTTACCATGTTGGGAAGGTCAAGGGTCCTGTTCGCAAGCAGAGCGGGCCGCGTGATAACGATTCCGCGCTTGCGTTTCCCACCATGGGAAGGTTCACAATGCAGCCATCCCAATCCGGCCATGGCGGCAAACCGCCGTGGCGCTCAAGCCAGGAGAGCGAAGATGATGCAATTCAAGGTGGAAGGCATGTCCTGCAACCACTGCGTGGGGGCGATCACGCGTGCGGTTCAGCAGGTGGACCCGGCTGCCACGGTGTCGGCCGACATCGGGGCGCAATCGGTGAGTGTGGAGTCGCGGGCGGACACGCAGGCGGTGCGCTCGGCGATCGAGGCGGCGGGGTATGCGGTGAAGGGGTGATTATTGGCGGCTGAGAGGGGCGCGGGCACTGCCCCCTCCCCCGCCCCTCTCCCGCGAGCGGGAGAGGGGCGAAAACCACTGGGGTTTCAACCGCTGACGTGTGCTCCCCTCTCCCGCCTGCGGGAGAGGGGSGGGGGGAGAGGGCAGCGTCAACCCGCCATCAGAACCTGTACCCCACGTTGAGGAAAGTGACCCACGGATCGATCTTGATCTTGGTATGCGACACCACCGTCGCGCCGCCCATCGCGCTGTTGCGCGTGACGAATGTGGCGGTGGTCTCCAGCGGCAGGTACGACACCGACAGGCCCAGATACCAGCGGTCGTTGATCGCGTAGTTGGCGCCGACATTGAACACCGGGTTCCAGGACGGCTTCGCGCTGGCGGTCATGGTGGCGTTCGGTCCGAACTCGCGGCGCACGAAGGTCTGGTTGGTGATGGTTTCGTCGCTGAACCACGTGTAGTTGGCGCCGATGCCGATGTACGGGCGGAAGCGCGACTTGGCATCCATGAAGTGGTACTTCACCAGCACGGCAGGGCTCCACTGGCGAACGGTGCCAAGCTTGCCATAGGCGGCATAGCCGCGATCGCCCTCGACATCGTGCTTCGGCGGCACGCCGGCGACGAATTCGGTGGAGATATTGTCGGTGACGAAATAGGTCAGCGCCACACCCAGCGTATCGGCGCTCTTGATGTCCGCGCCGGTATTCGGCCGGGTAGTCCCCACCGGCCTGCCGCCCACGCTGTCGATGGTCAGCGGATCTGCGGAGCTGTTCGGCATGACGCGGAACCACCCCGTCGAGATGATGGTGCTGCCCGCGCTTTGCGCGTGCGCGGCGCCAGCCATCGCCATCGCAGCAGCGGCAATCAGCATCTTGCTCTTATGTGCCATGTCTCTCTCTCCTTCGGGTTTGCAACGGCAAGGCACGCATTATCCCGCCACCGAAGCGCTGCGCGTTTCAACGGCGCAACATTTTGTAGAGGAACACCACTAGTCACAGGGTTTACCGCAATAACCCCGTCAGACATGACTGCGAGATCGGTGCCGGATGGCCGCAGTTGAGGAGGGATGACGTGTTGCGCACGATCAGGCGCAAGCGGCCGCTGTATCAAGAATGTGACAGTGCCCGCCCGGTGTCCGGCGCCGCCGACTGCCCGCTGGCTAGCACGCACGCGGCCAGATCCCACAGCGCATAGCCGACGCTCTTGAACACCACCGGGCTGCCGCTGCGCGCGCGGATGGCGTCCGCCTGCAGGATGGCCGTCTCGAATGGCTGCACGGTGGCCCAGTCGATGCCGGCCTGCAGCAGATCGCCCGCCTCGTCCTCGATGCCGAACAGTGTGTCGGCGAGCAGGCGCTGTCGCGTGGCCGCCTGCCGGCACAGCGCGGGCGGCAGCTCGCACATATCGGGCCGGAATGCGCCCACGGCCGCCACGAAATGCCGGTCCGTCCACCCGCCCCGATCGAGATCGGGCAATACCGGCATCCGGCTCGACGTGACCGTGACCACCATAGACACGCGCGGCAGCACATCCGCGACCGCATCGATGACGTCCGCCTGCAACCCCAGGCGGCGCGCATGTTCGGCCAGCGCTTCGGCCTTGGACCGGGTCCGCGAGTACAGCCACACGCGCCGCAGCGGCAGGCCCGCCGATCAGCAGTTCCCCGTCCGGACACGGGGCGAAGCGCTGCGCCGCCAGCAGCGATACGCGTCCGGACAGGCGGCCCGTGACGGTGGGACCATCGAGCAGCGCCAGCCGCTCGCCGGTATGCGCATCGGCGACCACCACTTCGCCGAGGATGGCCGGCAACCCGCACGCCGGGTTGGCGGGATGAACCGTGATGTTCTTGGTCATGACGAGCGCCGCGTTGCGCGCCGGCATCACCAGCAGCGTCCCCGCTCCGCCGGCCGCGTCCCCTACGGGCAGCGCCATGCGCGGCGGCGCCATGGCGGTGCCCTCCCGCAGTTCGGCCAGCATGGCCTCGATAGCGCTGGCAAGCTCGCGGTACGGCAGGCGCGCAGCGGTCCGGGCGGCATCGAGCACGGCCATCGTGGCGGGCGTACGGGTCGGCGAATGGGCTGAATCAGGCGGATCGGTCGGCAAGGCGTTCGCTCCCGGATGGATGATGACGAATGGGTGGATTATCCGCGTGTGGCCGGCGGGCGCGGATGAACGGGGTCGCGGCCCTGGTCGCCGCCGCGGATGCCGCTGCGGTGCAGCGCGCCGACGCGGGCTCGCCGCACATCGGCGCCCCGCACCTCGATGGACACCGAGTCGATCACCGCGCCGCCGCGATCGACCAGTTCCAGGCGATGCCGGCCCGGCCACGGCAGCCATCCCAGCTTGCCGCCGCGGCCCAGCGGCTTGCCGTCGAGTCGCCATGCGACCTGGCGCGCCGTGGCGCCGTCGGCCGCGCGTGCGTGAAGCCATACCCGCTGCGCGGCGGGCGGGATGTCGGGATCGAGCGCGAACACGGTCCCGTCGGCCGGACTCGCGATGCTGGCCACAGTGGCAGTGCCGTGTGCCCCCGGGCCGGTTCCCGCCGTGCCGCCGACCGATCGCACCACCCGCTGCGCCGTGCCGGCGATGAAGACCTCTTCGCGCGCCGGCTCGGCCACGCCCTCGAAGCGCACCGGCACCCTGTCGACCCCCGGCGGCCGCGCGGGTGGCCGGCTGGGCCGCGTGCGGTGAAGATGCTCCATCACCTCGTGCCACACCGGTGCCGCACCGGATACGCCCGATACGTCGCGCATGCTGGCGCCAGCGGCGTTGCCCACCCAGACGCCCACGGTATAGCGCTGCGACCAGCCGACGCACCAGTTATCGCGCATGTCCTTGCTGGTGCCGGTTTTCACCGCGGTCCAGAAGCGCGTGGTCAGGGGGCTGTCGAGCCCGAAGGTCCGCGCGCGCGCATGGCGGTCCGACAACACGTCGGCGATGACATACGCCGCGGCGGCATCGATGCGCGCCACCGGCTTGCGCGGCGGCTCGTCCATCCGCATCCGGACGCCGGCATGGCGTCCGCCGTTGGCGAGCGCGCGATAGGCGTTGGCAAGCGTCAGCAGGCTGACATCCGCGCTGCCCAGCGCAAGACTGTAGCCGTAGTAATCGCCCGCCTCGGTCAGCGGCAGGCCCAGCGCCACCAGTTGGCGGTGGAAGCGGTGCGGACTGACCATCACCAGCGTACGCACCGCCGGCACGTTGAGCGACGCTGCCAGCGCGGTCCGCATGCTGACCCAGCCGGCATAGCGGCCATCGTAATTGCGCGGAATATACAGCCCGCCGCCGGTAGGCAGGTTGACGGGACGGTCGTCCAGCAGCGATGCCGCGGTCAACCGCCTCTCCTGCAGCGCCAGCGCGTACAGGAACGGCTTCAGCGTGGAGCCGGCCTGCCTCGGGGCCGCCGCGTGGTCCACCTGCGCCGCCGCGGACAGCGCTCCCGATGACCCGACATAGGCCAGCACGTCGCCGCTGGCGTTGTCGAGCACGACCACCGCGCCGTCCTCGGCGTGCCGGCCGGCGAGTTCCCGCAGATGGCGGTCCAGACTCGCGAGCGCGATCCGCTGCACGTCGGCATCGAGCGTCGACACGATTTCCGCGGGCAGCGCGCGGGCATCGAGGGCCTTTTCGCGCGCGACCAGCAGCCGGGACAGGTGCGGGGCCAACTGCGCATGCCGCGCCGGGCGGTCCGGGGCGTCGAACGGCTCGTTGGCGCGCGCCAGTGCCAGTTGCGTGAATCCTTCCAGACCCTCGCAGCGCTGCGGCAGCGACATCTCGCGCAGAATCTGGCAGGCGCGCCGCGCCACGCGCGCTGGTTCTGCGTTCGGGGCGCGCACCAGCGCCACGGCCAGCGCCGCCTCGCGCGCGTCCAGGCCGCTCGGCAGCTTGCCGAACAGCGCGCGCGACAGCGCGGACAGGCCGATCAGTTCGCCGCGCAGCGGAACCAGGTTCAGATACGCCTCCAGGATCTCGCTCTTGCTCCAGCGCTGTTCGAGCCGGCTGGCCCGCCACGCCTGCCCCAGCTTCTGCGTGGCGCTGCGTCCCTGCGGCCCGCGTCGCAGCGAGTCGTCCAGCAGGCCGGCGAGCTGCATCGTCAGCGTCGACGCCCCGCGCGTGCGGGTGTTCCAGAGATTCGCCCAGGCAGCGGCAGCCACGGCCTGCCAGTCCACGCCGCTATGCGCATGGAAGCGCCGGTCTTCCGACAGCACGAGGGCGGTTCGCACGGCCGGCGACACCTCCGCAAGCGTCACCCAGTCGCCGCGCCGCGCGTGGAAATCGGTACGTATCGAACCCACCGGCTCGCCATGACGGTCGCGCACCACCACATCGGCGCTGCGCCATTGCGACCGCACCTGCGCGAAGCTGGGCAACGCCTCGGCATGCACGGCGGCCGGTGCCGTGGCCAGCATCGCGACGATCGCGAACGCGGCGCAGGCCCTGCATCGCCACGCCCGGCGACGGCTCGGCGGCATGCGGCTCATGGCCTGCGCCCCGCCACGATGCCGCCGACCAGCAGCACCTGTGCGGCGGCGTAGGTCCACCAGATGCAAAGCTCGTAGCGGTCGAACGGCGACAGGAAGCGCGCCGTTCCGATCAGGCCATCCGACACGCACAGGCACAGCGCACCCAGCGCGACCATCGGCGTCGGCAGCCGCGCGAGCAGCGCGGCGCAGGCCATCGCGCCAAGCGCCCCGGCATACAGGGCGACGGGCCACGCCATGCCACCGAGATTGGGCCAGAAGCGGCCGAGCAGCGCGCCCACTGCCCCCATCACGACACCGCACGCCACCAACCGATGAGGACGCGCATCGCCCGCCAGGGGCAACAGCACCGCCAGATACGCCAGACGCGCCATCAGGAAGGCGCTCAATCCCGCCGAGAACGAGAACGGCAGCCACGGCAGCGCCAGCAGCAGGTCGCCCAGCGCCGAGCACAAGAGTCCAGCCACCAGCCAGCGCCTCTCCCCGCGCAGCGGGTGAAACCACGCGGCCCGCGCGAGCAATAGCGCCATCGCCGCCTTCCACGCCGGTTGCCAGCCGATGCGGCCGGCCAGCGGCGTGCCGGCGGGCAGTTCCAGCGCGGCGTTCAGCAGCAGCACGCCATACATGCCGCCGGCGAAGGCGCCCGCGATCCACCATTCCCGCGTGCGCGCCGGCATCGCCCAGGCCTGCGCCGATCCCGGTAATGCGCTCATGGCCTGGCCCCCACGGTGAGGCGCGTATTCGGCGCGGTGCCGAACACCTCCGGCGCGTACATCGCCTCCACGCGCGTCGGCGGCAACGCGAAGTCGCCCGCATTGTTCAGACGCACCGTGTACTCGATGGCGGCAAGACCCTTGGGAAGATGCGCGTAGTACTCGCGATAGGCCTGCGGCAGCCGCTCGCTGAAGGCCGGGTGCACGCGCGCGTCGGCTGGGCGGCGTTCGCCCCGGGTGGCGATTTCCGAATCGCGGCCAAGACCGCTGCCCAGGATGGTGGCGCCCGCAGGCACCGGATCGCTGACCACCACCCACGTCATGTCGGCCTGCGCATCGATCTCCAGGCGCACACGCTGGATATCGCCGCGCGACCAGCGCCCCGCCACGGCCTGATGCACCGGCGTCACGATGCGGCGAATGCGATAGCCGGCCGCCTGCGGCTGGGCGAGCGGCACCGCGGCCAGCGCCCGCACCGTGGCCCACGGTCGTCCCGCTCCGTCGTGCCGCAGTTGCAGCGTGCCGCTCGCCCGCGGCGACGATGGCCACGGCAGCATGACCTCGCGTACGCCCGGGCTCGCGGCCGGTTGCCATGCGACGTCGCGCGATGGCCCGCCGTCCAGCGCCACATGCGTGCTGCCGCCAACGGCTTCGCGCTCGAACATGCCGGCGAAGCGGCGCACCGCCAGCACGCCAAGCGCATTGGCGTTGGTGGCCTCCCACGCGCCGCCGCGCTGGCGGCCGATCAGGCCCGTCGCGAGCCGCGGCGCCTCGTCCTTCCATGCCGGCAGGTCCAGCGCGAGGGACAGCAACCGCGCCGCATTGGCATCGCCGCCAGCCATCAGCCACCACCAGCGGTCGTCGCGCTCGGTCGAAAACCCCAGCCGCGCTCCCTGCAGGTCGAGCCGGGCGCGCAGCAGCCTTTGCGCCTCGTCCAGGCGCGCTTCGCGCTGCGGCAAGCCGGACAGGCGGGACAGCAGCCACGTCCAGTCGATCAACGCGGAGGTGGGCCACTGCGCCGGACGGATCTGGATCGTGTCCAGCATGCGCGGCTGCGCCAGCCCCAGGCGAGACAGCGCTTCGAGCGCGGCGAGCTTGCGCACCTCCAGGTCCTGCGTGGGCGCCCAGGCATCGCGTTGCAGCCGGCCCTCGACGAAGGCGATCAGGCCGCGCTGCATCCGCTCGCGCGCCTGCTGCGGCAGGGCCATCGGCAAGTTCGTCGCCGAAGCGCTCATCGATTCCGGCCTCGGTGTCCGGCACGAAGGCCGCCAGCAGGGCCATCGGCAAGCCGGCCCGCGCGGCCTCGTCGGCAAGCGCGAGCAGATAGGCGGTCAGCACCTCGCTGCCGGCGGCACGCGTGGCGTCCCCCTGCAGCGGGAAATACGCCACCAGTCCATCGTCGTCCAGGTACGACGGCAATTGGGCCATCAGCGCTTGCCATGCGCCGCCGTCGCCCATGCCGACGGCCTTCGACGCGCGCTGCTCGAGGCAGGTATAGGGATAGCGCAGGAACCATTCGCGCACGCCCGGCAGACCACTGGCCAGCGACGGTTGCAGCGCCACCTGCACGCCGCCGCGCGCCACGCCGGCGATATCGCGCAGCGCGCCGTCGGGCGCCTGCACCGGCAGCGACAGCGCGGGACCCAGTTGCGCCAGCGTGCCCTGCTGTACGGTCATCGGCACGGCCGCGTCCAGGCGCTGCGCGATACGGATGCGGTCGGCGGCGCCGCCACCCTTCTCGGTCGCGGCCAGTTCCCATTCGATGCTGTCGCCGTCGCCCTGGCGCAGCACCGGTGCGGTCACGTCCCATGCGATCTCGCGGGCCTGCCCGGGCGGCAGCGACACCGTCTGCGCCGGCAAGGCGGCAGCCACGCCGTCCGGGCCCGTGCCGCGTGCCGTCGCTTCCACGGTCATCGCGTGCGCGGTGGTATTGCGCAGCGTGACCATGGCACGATAGCGGTCGTTCTCGCGCACCAGCGGCGGCAATCCCGAAATCAGTTGCAGATCCTGTGTCGTCGCGATGGTGGCGCTGCCGGTGCCGAAGCGGCCCACGCCATAGTCCGCCACCGCGACGATGCGAAAGCGCGTCAGCGAATCGTTCAACGGCACGGTGATGGTGGCCTTGCCCGCGCCGTCCAGCTGCACGCGCGGATTCCACAACAGCAGCGTGTCGAACAGCTCGCGTGTGGGACTGCGACCGCCGCCGCCGCCCTCCGGCACCGCCTTGCGCCCATAGTGACGGCGGCCGACGATCTCCAGCTGTGCGGTGGCGGTCTGCACACCGTAGCCGCGACGCTGAAGCATCGCGTCGAGCAGGTTCCAGCTCGTGTTGGGCATCAGTTCGAGCAGCGCCTCGTCCACCGCCGCCAGCGCGACCTCGCCGTGCGCGGCCGGCTTGCCATCCGGCAAGGTGGCCTGGACCGTCACGGTGGCGCGGCCGCGCACCGGATAGCTCGTGCGGTCGGTGGCAACCTTGACATCGAGCCGGTGCGCATCGTTGCCCACGCGGATTTCCGCCACGCCCAGCCTGAACGCCGGCTTGGACAGATCGACCAACGGCGTCGGCGCGACATAGTCGCGGCCCTCGCTGCGGAAGGTACGCCACCATTGCACCGGTTCGCGCCAGCCCCACGTAAAGAACGAATACCAGGGCACATCGTGCAGGCGCCCACGCAACGCCAGCACCGACACATAGACATTCGGTCCCCACTCCGGCTTCACCCGCACGCTGACGGTCGGGTCCTTGCCGCCGAGCGTCACCATCTGCGTTTCCAGGATGCCCTCGCGCTCGATCGCTACCAGAGCCGTGGCCTGCCGGAACGGCATCCGCACCTGGAAGCGCGCGGTCTGGCCGGGCGCATACGCGCGCTGCTCCGGCAGCAGATCGATGCGGTCGTGATTCTCGCCACCGAACCACAGTTCGCCCTGGCCGGTCACCCATACGCTGGTGGCCGCTTCTGCCACGCGTTGCGCGTCGTCGCGCGCGCGCGCCACCAGCTCGACTTCGCCGCTCTGCTGTAGCGACACCTCGCAACGCATCACGCCCTGCGCGTCGCTGCGCCCGTCGCACACCTTGCCCAACTCACGGACCTCGGTACGGTTGTCGTAGCGATAGAAGCCTCCCACCACGCGTTTGCGCGCCGACGTGACAATGCGCGCGCGCGCATGAATTTCGACCGGCACGCCAGCGCGCGGCTTGCCGCCGGTATCGAGCGTCACGGCCTGGATCGCGGCACGCTGGCGCACCGAGGCCCAGTCGTCGGCGCGTATGCCGACCGCCACCGCTGCGGGCCACAACGGCAGCGTCTGTCGCAGTGTCTGGATCTCGCCGTTGGGATCGGCAAAGGCGGCCTCGACCAGCAGTTCGCGCGGACCCGGAAGCTCCGGCAGGGACTCCAGCGTCAGCTTGCCGCCGCCGTTGCCATCGAGCATGACGGCGCGCTTGTCGGCGATCAGCGTCTGGCCGGCCGCGCTGGCATCGCCTTCGCCCTGTTCCTCGTCGCCGCTATCGTCGACCTGTGCCGCCCCCTCGGCCGTCGGCACCGGGCGCGGCGGGGCAAACACGTAGCCGTCATAGCCGGCGAAGTCCGGCGAACGTTCCCGCAGCAAGGCCGAAACCTGCACCGGCAATCCGGCCGCGCCGCCTCCCGCGACGTAATGCACCTCGAACGACAGCGGCAGCGACCTGGGCGCGATCAGCGCGCTGGCGGCAGTTGGCGCCCGCACGGTCCCCGCCAGCACCGGCACGCGGAACGACTCCACACGGAATGCGCCGCCGTCGATGGCGCGCTGGCGACGGTCCTGCAATTGCACCGTATAGCGGCCCAGCCTGGCCTGCGGCGGCAGCACGAAGCGGCTGTCGGCGCTGCTGCCACCGCTCGTGGTCGAACGCCACGCCAGCGGCTCTTCATAGGCTTGGCCGCTGCCTTCATGACGGATCACCAGCTTGTCGGGCAGCGGTCGATCGGCGCCTGGCAGGGCAAAGCCGGCGGAGGTCTCGACCCGCAGGAAATGCTTCATCGACACGGTCTCGCCCGCGCGCAGCAGCGTGCGGTCGAACACCGTATGCGCGCGCACCGTGGGCGCGGCGGTGCTATCGGTGGGCACATGGAAGCGCCAGCTCTCGATGCCGCGGTTCCAGTCCGACATCGCGAACGCCATGTCGGCCTGTCCGCGTGCCTGCGCATGGCCAGCGGGAATGCGCGCGCTGACGAAGTAGCCGGACAGGCCCGTGTCCTCGCAATAGCGCCCGGCCGCGCTGGCGTAGTCTTCCTCCGGCGCGGGACTGGCAAGCGCGGCGAAGCGCGCCACGCCTTGCGCATCGGTGCGGCCCTGCGCCAGCAGCCGGCCGCTGCAGTCGCGCACTGCGACCGCGGCATCGGCCACCGGCTTGCCGCCATCCAGCGTGGTGACCCAGACCAGCGCATTGTCGCGGCCCACCTTCAGATGCACGCCCAGATTGGTCACCAGCGCGGCGGTGCGCACATACATCGGCGTCTGCCGGCCAAGCAGCGCGGCGCCAAGATCGGGCGACGCGATCTCGACCACATGAAAGCCCGGCTCCGGCAACGGAATGCCGATCACCTCGAACGGCCGCGTGGCTGCGGAAGGGGCTCCGCCGTCGTTGTTGCCGCCGTCCGTCACCGGCCTGGGCACCGACAACCGGCGCACGCCCGGCGCATCGGCCAGCAGCGACACCGAGCGCGTATCGACCTGTTCCGCCCGTGGCGGCACCCGGACCGATGACGGCGACTTCCCCGCCAGGATGGCATCGAGCTCCGCGCGACTGTAGCGCGCCTCCTGCATGCGGCGAACCAGGCTGAACCAGCGCAGCACCGCGCCATCGTCATCGACCCGCAGCCGGCTTACGCTGCCAGCCTCCACGCGCAGGCCCAGCGCGGCCAGTTCGTTCTCGACATGGCGCAGCGTCACCGGCAGCAATGGCGGGTGATCGGCCGGCGCCTTGCCCTTGGGCGTTTCGGCAAAGCGCTCGATCACGCCGAACGGCGCGGCGGCGAACTTGACCAGAGGCGGCATCGCGGCGGTGGCAATGCGCAGCGGAAACAGATCGGCATTGGCGAGCGCGCGTCCGCTGTCGTCACGCAGGTCATGCGGCAGCTGCAGCATCAGCGACGTGTTCCCGGCGAACGGCGGCATGAAGCGCAACCGGGTCACCGGAGCATCGGCCGACAGCCCATCGTCGAACCGCGCGGCCACGTTGCCTCGCGGCGTGCGCAAGGACACGGCGGCGGCCGCCGTGCGCGGAATTGGCGCGGAGAACTCGAGCACCAGCGGCCGCAACGGCGTGCACGGCGCCTGCGCGTTCTCGCGTTCGCAGCTGAAGCTGGCGGTAAATGGTTGCCGCACCTGATAGTCAAAGCGCCGGCCCTCGCGGCTGGCAATGCCGGACGGCGTCGCGATGCCGGCGTCGAGCACCAGCTGCAGGCGCGCCCCGGCCGGCAACCGTTGCTGGCAGGCAATGAGCTGGGTTGCCTCGGGCGGCACGCGTGCGGCACCGGCACGGGCGGGCGGCTTCCAGCCGATCGCGGCCAGCACCGCGTCGCGATCGGCGCCGCCCACCAGCCGCACCGGAATCCGTTCGCCGAGGCCTTGCGCCTCGCACCACGCATGCTGCCGCAGCGAAGACGCGTCGACCGCGCCATTGAAGCGCAGCGCGAAGATCTGGTCCTCGTCGATCTCGCCGCCAGCCGGCCGGCTCGCCACCACGATGGGSCCGCCGGTGCCAAAGCGGTAGATGCCCGGACCGTCGTACGCCCTGCCCGCCACGCTGGCCAGTCCCGACGCCATCGTCACCGTGCATTGCATGCCCGGTGGCAGGTCCGTCGAAAAATCGAACACCCAATGCCGAGGATCGACCCATCGTCCGCTGCCATCGGCCGGTCCGCCGGTGCAGCGCAGGGTAGCCGGGGCCCGCGCCTGGGGCGCGCCCAGCGGCACCATCGCCTCGTCGAACCGCATCGTCAGCTGGCGCACCCGTGACACCTCGCCCTGCGGCGACACCTGGACGATGCGGGCGGACTGCGCCGGCAAGGCCAGCGTGACCAGCAACAGGGCCGCGATGGTCGGCAATGGGCGTAGCAGCGGCAGCGACCGCACCCGACGAACCAGACGGTTGACCATGGCCACGGACCGCGCGCGCATGCTGTCTCTCATGTCATATTGCCGCGTGCCACGCGGCTTGCTGGAGGAAGGGGGTGCCGCGCACAGCGGGTGCGCACCGCGCCACGTGGCGAGGTTGACATGCGGACCCGGTCAGCGCAAGGGCCGCAGGTGCGACAGCGGCAGCGCCCCTTCCCGCTTCAGCGCGGTCAGCACGATATTGGAGCGCACGCTTTCCACGCCGGGCACGCGCATCAGCTTATGCATCGTAAAGGCGGCCAAGGCGGGAAGATCGGGCACCACGATGCGCAACAGGTAATCGGCCTCCCCCGCCACCGAATAGCATTCCTGCACTTCCTCCAGCAGCAGGATCTCGTCGCGGAAGCGCTCCACCACGGTATCGCCATGGTGGGCCAGCTTGACACTGGTGAAGACCAGCACGCCCAAACCCAGCGCCGGCGGTGACAACGCCACCCGGTAGCCGGTGATCACACCCTCGGCCTCCAGCCGTGCAAGCCGACGGCCGACCTGGCTGGCCGACAGGTGCACCTGCTCGGCCAGTTGCTGGTGGGTGGCGCGGCCATCGGCCTGAAGGGCGGCCAGCAGGGCCAGGTCGAAACTGTCCAACGACAACATACACGTTTCCCGCAAGATATTTACGTTTCACGCACATTACTCGCATCATGGGCGGAAACCAAGCCGTTTTTGCGGGCCCATTGCAGGTTCCCATCGATAAACTGTGCAGATATTCCGCATCGCATCCCGGAGGGCGCGGCTTTCGCGCACCGGCCGGATCGATGGCCCACCGCCACGGAGCTTTCGGATGGACAACCTTGCCATGGACACCGTCGCCTTCTCCGACGACACCGCCGCCCCGGCCGCATCGCCGGCCTTCTCCGGCACGCTGACCGACAAGCTGAAGGAACAATTCGAGGCCGGCCTGCTGTCCGACCCGTCGCTGCGTCCCGACTTCACCATCGAACAACCGCTGCACCGCTATACCGAAACCGACCACGCGGTATGGCGGCAGCTCTACCACCGCCAGGCGTCGATGCTGCAGGG
The DNA here is from genome assembly GCF_007829435.1 of Cupriavidus gilardii J11. Lineage (GTDB taxonomy): Bacteria > Pseudomonadota > Gammaproteobacteria > Burkholderiales > Burkholderiaceae > Cupriavidus > Cupriavidus gilardii_D. Next base: position 6,114 of record NZ_VLJN01000006.1, on the reverse strand, counting down.
CCGGGCGTGCGACGAGTTCCTGCGCGGCCTGCAGACGCTCGGCATGGAAGCCGACCGGGTGCCGGACTTTGGGCGGCTCAACGAACAACTGATGCGCGCCACCGGCTGGCAGATCGTCGCCGTGCCGGGCCTGGTGCCCGACGAAGTGTTCTTCGAGCATCTGGCCAACCGGCGGTTTCCGGCAAGCTGGTGGATGCGCAAGCCGGAACAGCTCGACTACCTGCAGGAACCGGACTGCTTCCACGATGTGTTCGGCCACGTGCCGCTGCTGATCGATCCGGTGTTCGCCGACTATATGCAGGCCTATGGCAAGGGCGGCCTCAAGGCAGCGGGCCTGGGCGCGCTGGACATGCTGGCGCGGCTGTACTGGTACACCGTCGAATTCGGCCTGATCCGTACCGACAAAGGCCTGCGCATCTATGGCGCCGGCATCGTGTCGAGCCAGGGCGAGTCGGTCTACAGCCTCGATTCGGCCAGCCCCAACCGTGTCGGCTTCGACGTGCGCCGCATCATGCGAACGCGCTACCGCATCGACACCTTCCAGAAGACCTACTTCGTCATCGACAGCTTCGCGCAGCTGTTCGACGCCACCCGCCCAGACTTCGCGCCGCTGTACCAGGCGCTGCGCGCCGAACCGACGCTGGGCGCGGGCGAACTGGACGCGGGCGACAGGGTGCTGCACGCGGGCGACGGCTCCGGCTGGAGCGACAGTGCGGACATCTGATGCATGCCCGGCTTTGTGGAACAATGGCCGGTTAAGAAGTGGGCTGTGACTGCCCTCTCCCCCTGCCCCTCTCCCGCTTGCGGGCGAGGGAAGCAAACCCCTCGATGAGAGCCCACCATGACGCCAGTTGCCCCCCTCTCCCAGGAAGCCCGTGCCAGCCTGCTGGCGGCCCTGCCCGGCTGGAGTGCCGTGCCCGACCGGGACGCGATCCACAAGGGCTTCCGCTTCGCCGACTTCAACGCGGCCTTCGCGTTCATGACCCGCATCGCGCTGCGCGCCGAGCAGGTCAATCACCACCCCGAGTGGTTCAATGTCTACAACCGCGTCGATATCACGCTGTCGACGCATGACGCCAACGGGTTGACCCAGCGCGATATCGATCTGGCGCACTTCATCGAGGAAGTGGCGGGGGCGTTGGGGGGGCGGTGAGCGAGACTGGTGGGCGGTGACCGCCCTCTCTCCCGGCCCCTCTCCCGCACAGGCGGGAGAGGGGAGGAGATGTGTCAGGGAATCGAAAGGAAGTATGCCGTCCTGCGCGGTACAATCGGCAGCCGGAGATCCGGGCCATGCGCCCGATCGTTGGCCCCGCCCGTTTGAACCGCCCACTCTCATCCTTTCGCCATGCGTATCCTGTTGATTGAAGACGACCGCCAGATCGCAAGCGGCGTCGAGGCCGGCTTGTTCCAGGCCGGCCATCAGGTGCGCGTGGTCCACGACGGCGTGTACGCGGCCGAACATCTGCTGCGCGAGCAGCACGATCTGGTGATTCTCGACCTGGGGCTGCCCGGTATCGACGGCATGACACTGCTGGCGCGCTACCGCGCCCGCAACCGCACCACGCCGGTCCTGATCCTCACCGCGCGCGACGAGCTGGATGACAAGCTGTCCGGCCTGAACGCCGGCGCCGACGACTATCTGGTCAAGCCCTTCGCCTTTCCCGAACTGGAAGCGCGCGTGCGCGTGCTGCTGCGTCGCAGCCAGCATGGCGAGGCGGCGCCCGAGCGCGACGTGCGGCTCGGCCGGCTGCGGCTGTCCGGTAACGACCGCCGCATGTTCCTCGACGGCAAGCCACTGGAGCTGTCCCCGCGCGAGTTCGCGGTGCTGGAACTGCTGCTGCAGCGCCAGGGACGCGTGGTCAGCAAGGCCCAGTTGCAGGACCATCTGGCCACCTTCGCGCATCCAGCCGGCGATGGTGGCGACACCGTGGGCGATACCGCGATCGAGGTCTATGTGCACCGCGTGCGCAAGAAGCTGGAAGACAGCGACGTCGAGATCGTGACGGTGCGCGGCTTCGGCTATCTGCTGCAAAGCCGCGCGCAGTCCTAGCGCGAGCGCCGACCCCGTGCGACGGCTTCGGGCGACCTTCCTCGGCACGCGCGGACCGGCGCAGCCGGCCACCCAGGCGGTGCGGCCGGCGTCGACGCAAAGCCTGCGCATCCACCTGCTGCGGGCGCTGGCCACGCCGCTGTTCGCGCTGGTGCTGACCAGCGGCTCGCTGTCGTACTGGCTGGCGGCGCACTACACCACCCAGGTATTCGACCGCGCGCTATACGGCGTCGCCAACAACATCGCGCAGCAGATCCGCATCGCCGGCCCCCGGCTGGAGCACGATATCCCCGAGATCGCGCAAACGCTGGTCGAGGCGGAAGGCAGCGACCGCATCTATTGGCGCATCCACGGCCCCGACGGGCTGATCGGCGGCATGGACACGTGGCTGGGCTATGGCACCGGCCAGACCACGCTGCACGACGCTCGGCTGTTCTACGCATGGTTCAGTGGCCGTCAGGTGCGCGCGGTGCGGCTGCCTGTCTACCTGGATCCGATCGCCGCCGACCTGGCCGGCGTCGCGCAACCGCTGCGCGGCCCCATCGTCGTGGAAGTGGCCGAGCTGCTCGATCGCCGCGAGACCGCCGCCAACGAGATCCTGCTGTCGGTATCGGTGCCGCTGATCCTGCTGCTGCTGGTGGGCAGCCTGATCCTGTCGCACGTGCTGAAGGAGGAGCTGGTGCCGCTGCAGATCCTGACGGACAAGCTGAACCGGCAAACCGCCCGCTCGCTGGCCTCGCTCGATGAAACGCAGGTACCGGCCGAGGTCGAGCCGCTGATCCGTGCGCTCAATGCGCTGCTGGCGCGGCTGCGGGACGCGCTGGATGCGCAGCGCAAGTTCATCGCCGACGCGGCGCACCAGCTGCGCACGCCGCTGACCGCGGTCAAGCTGCACGCCGACCGCGCGGTGCAGGCCGACACGCCCGAAGTGGCGCGGCACGCGCTGCATGAGCTGCAATCCGCGGCCGATCGGGCAGTGCGCCTGTCGAACCAGTTGTTGTCACTGGCGCGCGCCGAACCGGGGCTGTCGCTGGAACGGCTCGGCCCGATCGAGCATTTCGACCTGGCCACGCTCGCCTTCGAAACCGGAGCGGAATGGGTGCCGCAGGCGCTGGCTCGCCGCATCGACCTGGGCTTCGAGACACTGCCGGGTCCAACCTTTACCGGCGCGGCGCCTTCAATGGTGCGCGGCAATCGCCTGCTGATGCGAGAGGCGTTGAGCAACCTGATCGACAACGCCGTCAAGTACGTGCCCGCTGGCGGACGCATCACGGTGCGCGCGGGCGGCGAGGCCATGGGCCATCGCGGCATGGCGGTGGTAATGGTGGAGGACAACGGCCCCGGCATTCCGGCGTCTCGCCGCGAGGAGGTGTTCAAGCGCTTCTTCCGTGGCGACCACGTGCCGGGCCGCAGCACCGAAACCCCGCCGGGCGGCGCGGGCCTTGGCCTCGCGATTGTCCACGAGATCATCAGCCTGCATCACGGCAATATCAGCATCGAGGACGTGCCCGCCCCGGACACCGATGGCCGGCCGGCCATGCGGTTCGTGATCCGCGTACCGTGCGAGGCACCGGGTACGGCGTGATCCCGGGTTCGGAGAGCGATAACGACTGAACCCTGTTGTCCCGCCAGGGCGGGGGCCCAAGCGGCTTAACGAAAGCCATGCGTTTTAAGTCACTGTGTCCCCGCATGCGCGGGGACGACGGTAACGCACCTATTCAGCGCTTTCCCTTCGGCGCCAGCATGGTGCCGCGGCAGTTTGGGCTGCCGCAGTAGCAGGCGAATTCCTTCTTCAGCTTCTTGGTCTGGCGCCCGTCGATCACCAGGCCATAGTCGTAGAACAGCTCCTCGCCCGCCTCGATGTCTCGCAGCGCGTGGATAAACACGCGGCCATTCTTCTCGCGCGCCTCGCAATTGGGATCGCAGGCATGGTTGATCCAGCGCGAGCGGTTGCCGCCGTACTTGGCGTCGAGCACGTCGCCGTCCTCGAGGCTGAAGTAGAAGGTGTGATTCGGATCGTTGGGATCGTGCGGATGCCGCTCCAGCGCCGTCTCCCACGAGATCCGCTCGCCCTTGTATTCAATGATCCGTTCGCCCTCGGCAATCGGCGCGATCGCATAGACGCCCTTGCCATGCACGCCGGATTCGCGCACCTCGATGCGGTCCTTGGCGGTCTTGCGGCTGGTGCCGGCCTTCGCCGCGCCCTTGCTGCCGCCCTGCTTGCGTTTGGATTGTTCGGCCATATTCCTTCCTGTTTACCGCTGGATTTGATTCACCGCTGTCGCCGTGTCGTTCTTGGCGTGACCGGCGATGATACCCGCGCACCGGGGCGCGCAGCGTGTGCGTGTGGTCGGGGGCGTTATCAAATCTGATCTATTCGAGGCGGTTGGCAATGGTGACTTCCCTCTCCCCCTTGCGGGAGAGGGGCTGGGGAGAGGGAAGAAAACCGCTTCGCACCAGGCAGTACACCACCTTCGCTGTGGACAACCCGGCCCGTTTCTGTGGATAAGCACGCGAGTTCGGTGTGGGCTGCCTGGGGTCGGCATGGGGATGGCTACGGAACAAGTCCTAGGCCACCGGGATGGGTTGTCCTCCCAAAGGTGGAGTCATCCACCTTCGCCAACATTGCATCCCGACCTTCGCCGTATACGTAAACCGTTGAATCGTCGGACGTATACCTGCTTATCCACAGATTCGGGCCGGGTTTACCTACTACTACTATCCGTATACATCAAAAGAACTATTTAAACCCAGAGACCACCGTTCGGCACGTATACCTCCGCACCCTTGCCGGCTTTGCGGCTCTCCCAGCGGTATACGGGCAAGGCATGCCGCCGACTCCCGCGAGCGCAACCGCGTTGCCGGTTCGCCGCGCATGCCGTTGAAAGCGCCAGAAGCGCCTGGAGGCGTTTTGGCCCATCGGGGTATACGGGGGCGGTCGGACGCGCAGCAGGCCGTTACAGGGCGTATACGGCCGTTGCAGCCACGTATACCGCCCCGCACCACGGCTGCCTGGGAACGAGCGCGGTATACGCGCCTTCGACCTCACCAGGCACCGCCTGCACTGGCTTACGTGGCCCGCACGATTCCAGTTTCTGGGCGCCCTTTCCGGACTTCCGCTATCGGTAATGATCAATGCTGTAACAATCTAGACCCAAGGGGGGCCAGTCCGACACGGTATGATGTGACCCGCAACGCCTTTGCCCAGGCGGCCTGGCCTCTCCGGCCGCCGGGCCGGCGTATGTTTTTTTCAACTCGACACGGAGTGAAGCATGACGAAAACCGAACTGATCGACGCGATCGCCGCAGGCGTGGATGGGCTGACCAAGGCCAAGGCCGAGCAGGCCCTGAACGTAACGCTCAACGCCATCATGGACGCCGTCGCCAAGGGCGAAACGCTGAGCTTGATCGGCTTCGGCACCTTCAGCCAGGGCGAGCGCGGCGAACGCATGGCGCGCAACCCGCGCACCGGCGAGGAAATCAAGGTGGAGGCCGCCAAGACCGTGAAGTTCAAGCCGGGCCAGAAGTTCAAGGACGCTGTCAATCAGTAAGCCTGCCATGCCGGGCGCCTTCGCCCGCATGCATAACGTCCCGCCGTGCCACCGGCCGCCTTCAGGCGAGCGAGGGGCACCGGCCGGGCGACGTTATCCACAGCATCGACACGCATTCTGTCCACGTCCGCGCAGCTTATCCACCGCAGCGGATCGCGTGAGATGCTCCGCCATCGCGGCATGACCGCACCCCGCCGCAATCCGTTGTATTGCCTTGGGCAGCGCGCCCTGGCGGCAAACCGCGGCGGCCCACGCCGATGCGCGCAGCGATCGCCGCGATGGCGTTGCGCAGTGGATTTCCACAGCGTTATTCACATCGTTTCTCACACAATTTTCCACAGTTATTGGATAAGCCGGATATGCGCGATCGGAACACCATGCGAACACGCCTGATGCGCGCCGGACAACTGGTCGCCGCGCTGGCACTGCTGGCTGGCTGCGCCACGCAGGCGCCGCGGACCGCCCGTCCCGAGGCGCTGCCGCGCCAGCGCATCGTGCAGATCGCGCTGCAGG
>NZ_VLJN01000005.1:74265-133668 GCF_007829435.1 Cupriavidus gilardii J11 | reverse complement strand
TCCCGTTCCTCGTCGATCGCGGCCGCCATGCCGGGCAGCCTCCGCCCACGCTGGAGCCAGGGCAATCGTTCACCGTCACCGTACGGCTGAAGCGACCTCATGGCCTGGCCAACCCCCATGGCTTCGACTACGAGTACTGGCTGATGCAGCGCGGTATCGGTGCGACCGGCAGCGTGCTCGCCGCCTCCGAGGCGGCTTCGGTGCCGTTGCCCTTGCCGGTGCGGGTCGCGCGTGCGCGCGCCGTCGTCCGGGCGCGGATGCTCGGTGCCATGTCGGCCGATGCGCGGCTCGCCGGCGTGCTGGTGGCGCTGGCCATCGGCGACCAGAGCGGTATCGCGCCGGCGGACTGGCGCATCTTCACGCGCACCGGCATTGGCCATCTGATCAGCATTTCCGGACTGCATATCACGATGATTGCCGGACTCGCCGGCGCCTGTGCCGGCGCGCTGTGGCGTCGTTCGCTCGGCCTGGGCGAGCGCTTGCGCCGGCCCTTGCCGTTGTGGTGCCCGACGCCGCGGGTCGCTGCCGCAGTCGCGCTCACCGCCGCCTTTGGCTACGCCTTGCTGGCGGGCATGGAAGTGCCCGCGCAGAGAACGGTGGCGATGGTATCGGTGGCCGCGCTGGCGCTGTGGCGGCATCGTACGCCCCCGGCTTCGCTGGCGCTCGCCTGGGCCGCGGCAGTCGCGTTGGCAATCGATCCATGGGCGGCGCTGTCGGCCGGTTTCTGGCTGTCGTTCGGTGCGGTGGCGGCCATTTTCGGCGTTGCGGCGGGGAGCAGCCTCGGGTCGTCCGGGCCGCAGCATGAAGACGCGGCTGATCCCGGCGTGAAGAAGGGCCGCGTCTGGCGTCACGCATGGCGCAGGCTCGTCAACCATGGCGCCGAAGCGGTGCGCACGCAGTGGGCGGTCACCGTGGGCCTGCTGGTGCCGACGGCGCTGCTGTTCCAGCAGCTTCCGCTGGTGTCGCCGCTGGCCAATGCGATCGCGATCCCGCTGGTCAGCTTTGCCGTCACGCCGGCCGCGCTGGTTGCCGCATTGTTCGCGGTGCTGGCCGCGCAAGGGCAGGCGTGGTCGTTCCTGGCTGCGCCGGCATCCACGCTGCTGGGGATCGCGCACCGCTTGCTGGAATGGCTCGTCGCATGGCTTGGCTGGCTCGCGGCGCCCGATTGGGCGGTGTGGCAGCCGGCTCGACCGAGCGGCATCGCATGGATGACGGGTGTGGTCGGCACGGTGATCCTGTTTGCCCCGTGGCGTTTCGGCTGGCGCTGGCACTTGCCGGGCGTGCTGTTGCTGCTGCCAATGCTGTCCAGCGGACGGCAACCGCTGCCTCACGGCGCGCTTCGCGTGACCGCGCTCGATGTCGGGCAGGGCACGGCCGTGCTGGTGGAAACGCGCTCCCATCAATTGCTGTACGACGCGGGACCCGTCCATGGCCCGGTGACCGCGCCGATATCGAGCGCGGGCGAACGCGTGGTGGTGCCCTATCTGCGCGCCATGGGCATCGGCCGGCTCGACGCCCTGGTGATCAGCCATGAGGATTCGGACCATGCGGGCGGCGCGCGCGATGTGATGGCGTCGGTGCCGGTGGGGACGATGCTGGCTTCGGTGCCGCCCGGTCATCCGCTGCTGCGCGCGCCGGCTGGCATCGACGCGCCGCCCCAAAGGCCATGCGCCAGCGGAATCGACTGGGAATGGGATGGCGTGCGCTTCGACGTCGTCCACCCTCTGCCTTCGGAGGCAGGGAATCCCGCCATCGCCAGCAATACGAGAAGCTGCGTGCTGCGCGTCACGGCCGGGTCGGCGGTGGTGTTGCTGACCGGCGATATCGACCGCGACGCCGAGCGTGCGCTATTGCGCCGGCAAGGGCCCGAATCGCTGCGCGCCGATGTACTCGTGGTGCCGCACCATGGCAGCCGCACGTCGTCGACGCAGGCATGGCTCGACGCGGTGCGCCCCAGGGTGGCGCTGTTCCAGCTGGGCTATCGCAATCGCTACCGGCATCCGCATCCGGATGTTTGGGCGCGCTATGGCAGGCTGGGCAGCGCGCGCTATCGCAGCGACGACAGCGGGGCGGTGCGCATTGTCGCCATGGATGGCAGGATTTCGGTGACGCCGTATCGGCAGAGTGAGCGGCGGTACTGGAGGGAGGCGCCGGTGGCGCCGGGGTGAGGGGCTTGGTGACGGGGGCGGAGAGGGCAGTGGCAACCCGCCACGCACAACATGCCTACCCCTGCCGTACATCCCGCCCCGCTTTCCCACGAGGTCGTTTGCCAACAACAGGCGCAGGCTCCGCCCCCGCAATGCGCCTTTCGCGCAGATGCGCCTTCGCGCGCTGCAGTCCCGCCGCCACGCTGTCGGCGCGTCCCAGCGCCACGCCTGCGGCCAGCACGTCGCCCAGCACCAGATGGCAGATGCGCGAGGTCATCGGCGTGTACACCTCGCTGTCTTCCTCCACATCCGAGAACACGCAGACATCGGCCAGCGCCGCCAGCGGCGAGCCGCTGTGGGTCAGCGCCAGCACGCTCGCACCGGCGCCGCGTGCGAGCGTGGCGGCGGCCAGCATGTCCCAGGTCCGGCCGCTGTTCGACACCAGCACCGCGACGTCTCCCGGACCGAGCAGCGCCGCCGACATGCTGAACACATGGGAATCCGAATAGGCGACGGTAGGTATGCCAAGCCGGAAGAACTTGTGCTGGATATCGAGTGCCACGATGCCGGAGTTGCCGCAGCCGTAGAACTCGATCCGCCGGGCATGGGCGAGCAGCCGGATCGCGCGCTCGATCTGGTCGGCCGACAGCGCATTGCGCACGGCCATCAGTGTGGCAATGGTCCGGTCGAACACCTTGCCGGCGATATCGGCCGGCTGGTCCGAGGGCTCGACATCCTGGTGCACGAAGGGCGTGCCGCCGCCGACGGTCTGCGCGAATTGCAACTTGAACTCACGAAAGCCATCGTAGCCGAGCGCGGCGCAGAAGCGCGCGATAGTCGGTTGCGATACGCCGGCACGTCGGGCCAGCTCCGGCATCGACAGGCGGATGACGGCGGCGCCATGGCGCGCCACGTAGTCGGCGAGGCGGCGCTCGGCCGGGCGAAGGGAGTCGTAGACGGCAAGGATGCGGTCGCGCATGATCGGGGCGGTGGCGTGAATGTAGAGATTCTACGAAATGCGGCCGCCATGATCGGGCCTCGCGCTTTGGTGCGCAGTCGGGAATTACCCTGAGATCCTCGATGGGTATCGGCCGACGTAGGAGTGGCAGGGCACCGAAAGGACGGTGAAATAGCCGGAAAAACGGCCAGCAATGCGGCCACGGGGAGCCATCGCCCTCGACGCTCCCGAGGAGTTGCTGCGCCGGCCGGCTTCCGCAGCATGCCGCTTGTCCGTTAGAATGGAGAAATTCTACTAACGAAGGCCCACGGTGCTCGCGCGACGGTGCGCTGCCGCACCCACCGCACCGCAGCGGACACATCGCACCTGTCGACCCCCACGGCATCCCGCGCCAGACCACTCCATGCCAGCCATTCATCCCGAAGTCCTTGCCGTCACCGAACGCATCGTCGCGCGAAGCCGTGACAGCCGTGCGGCCTATCTGGCTCGCTGCAAGCGGGCCCAGGCCGAACTCGCGCCCTCGCAGGGCCTGTCGTGCGCCAATCTGGCGCATGGCTACGCGGCATTGCCTGCGCAGGACAAGCTGAAGCTGCGCGTCGAGCATGCCCGCAACCTCGGCATCGTCACCGCGTACAACGACATGCTGTCCGCGCATCAGCCGTACGAGCGTTACCCCGCGCTGATCCGCGAGGCGGCACGCGCGGTCGGCGCCGTGGCGCAGGTGGCGGGCGGCGTGCCGGCGATGTGCGATGGCATTACCCAGGGCAATCCGGGCATGGAGCTGTCGCTGTTCTCGCGGGATGCGATCGCCATGGCCACGGCGGTCGCGCTGTCGCACAACACCTTCGATGCCGCCGTGATGCTCGGGGTATGCGACAAGATCGTGCCCGGACTGGTGATGGGCGCGCTGCAGTTCGGTCATCTGCCGGTGGTGTTCGTGCCAGCCGGTCCCATGGCCAGCGGTCTGCCGAACAAGGAGAAGGCGCGCGTGCGACAGTTGTACGCCACCGGCCAGGTCGGCCGCGATGCGCTGCTCGAAGCCGAATGCCAGGCGTACCACGGCGCCGGCACCTGCACCTTCTATGGCACCGCCAACAGCAACCAGATGCTGATGGAAATCATGGGGCTGCACCTGCCTGGCGCGGCCTTTGTCCATCCGGACAGCGGCCTGCGCGATGCGTTGACCGTCGCGGCGGCGCAGCGGGCGCTGGCGCTGTCGGCGCGCGGCGACCACTATCTGCCGATTGCCCACGTGGTGGACGAGCGCGCGGTGGTCAACGGCATCGTCGGCCTGCTTGCCACCGGCGGCTCGACCAACCACACCATCCATCTGGTGGCGATGGCCCGCGCGGCGGGCATCGTGATCGACTGGGACGACTTCGACCGGCTGTCGCGGATCACGCCGCTGCTGGCCCGCGTGTATCCGAACGGCGCGGCGGACGTCAATCACTTCCATGCGGCCGGTGGCGTGGCCTTCGTGATCGCGCAATTGCTTGATGTCGGGCTGTTGCACGAGGATGTGCGGACGGTGGCCGGCCGAGGCCTGGCCCGCTATACCCGGGAGCCGGTGTTCAGCGATGGCGCGTTGCGCTGGCGCGAGGGCGCGTCCACCAGCGGCGACCCGGCCGTGCTGGCACCGGCCGCGCAGCCCTTCGCCGCCGAGGGCGGCCTGCGGCTGATGTCGGGCAATCTGGGGCGCGGCGTGATCAAGGTGTCGGCGGTCGCGCCCGAGCATCGGGTGGTCGAGGCGCCCGCGCGGGTGTTCGACTCGCAGCAGGCGCTGCAGCAGGCGTTCGAGCGTGGCGAACTGGACCGCGATGTCGTCGCGGTGGTGCGCTTCCAGGGACCGATGGCCAACGGGATGCCCGAGCTGCATCGACTGACGCCCGCGCTTGGCGCCTTGCAGGATGCCGGCCACAGGGTGGCGCTGGTGACGGATGGCCGTATGTCCGGCGCATCCGGCAAGGTGCCCGCGGTGATCCACGTGGGGCCGGAGGCGCTGGCCGGCGGTCCGCTCGCACGCGTGCGCGACGGCGACCGCATTCGTGTGGACGCCGTGGCTGGCACGCTGACCTGGATGGGGGATGTCGCCGAACTGGCGGCGCGCCCGCCCGCCAGCGCGCCGAGGGATACGTTCGCCGATTTCAGCGTGGGCCGCGGCCTGTTCGGCCTGTTCCGGCGCAATGCCCGCGGCGCCGAGTTGGGCGGCAGCGCACTCGACCTGTCAGAGCTGGACGCGCCGGCGGAACCGGCGGCGCCGTCCCGCGCACTATAGTTTTGTTACCGAGGTGGATTGCCGGTGGCAGCACGGGCGACCGGTTCGGCCGTGTCCTTCGCGGGCGCGTTGCGCCGGCCTGTACCGACAAGGATGGAACCCACCATCCGATCGCAAACGATGGAGCAGACATGATTTATATCCTGATGGGCGTGTCCGGCAGCGGCAAGACCACGATCGGCACGATGCTGGCCGAGCGCCTGCATTGCGGCTTCCACGATGCCGACGAATTCCACAGCGCCGCGAACAAGGCCAAGATGGCCGCCGGCATCGCGCTGACCGATGAGGACCGCTGGCCGTGGCTCGACGCGATGCGCGCCGCCATCGAGGCCGCACGCGCCGAGGGACGCACCCATGTGTTTACCTGCTCGGCCTTGCGCCAGCGCTATCGCGACCGGCTGACCCCGGCCGATGGCGGCGTCTGTTTCGTCTATCTGAAGGGCGACGCCGAGGTGCTCGGGCAGCGCCTGTCCGGTCGCAGCGGGCACTTCTTCGATCCCCGCCTGCTGCAAAGCCAGCTGGATACGCTGGAGGAACCCACCAACGCGCTGGTGCTCGATATCCGGGGGTCTCCAGAAACGCTGGTGGAGCGCATCCTGGCCGAACTGCCGCCGGACCGCGAAACCTGCGTCTGACTGTCGGCCAGCGCCCGTCGCCACCTTGGTTGGCAGACATCTTGCTTATGCAAGGCTTCAACAGGTAGGGCGGGCCCGGCGCGATTTTTGGCGCGCGATCCGGCCCGACGTATGCTTGAAGACGACAAGAACGGCGCGCCATGGCCCGGCCCGGCGGAATGGGAAGGGCGGTCCGGCGCGCGACACGCGAGGACGGTGATCATGGCGGCGAGGTTTTTCGACGAGATGATGGATGGGCAGGAGGGGGCGCCCGCGGCCATCCGGGCAGGCCAGCCGCTGTCGCAGGAGCAGGTGCGGCCGCATTACCGCCATTTCGCCGACTGGCTGTCGCGGCAGTCGGAGGCCATCATGGCCAACAAGCGCGCCGATGCCGATCTGGTGTTCCGGCGCGTGGGGATCACGTTTGCCGTGTACGGCGACAAGGACGAAAACAATAGCGGCACCGAGCGGACCATTCCGTTCGACGTGATTCCGCGCATTTTCCCCGCGTCGGAGTGGCAGACCCTTGAACTCGGACTGCGCCAGCGCGTGGCCGCGCTGAACCGCTTCATCCACGATATCTACCACGGCCAGGACATCATCCGGGCCGGCGTGATACCCGCCGAGCAGGTCTACGACAACGCGCAGTACCGTCCGGAGATGCTGGGCATCGACGTGCCGCGCGATATCTATGCGCACGTGGCCGGCATCGACGTGGTGCGCGCGGGCGAGGGCGAGTTCTATGTGCTGGAGGACAACCTGCGCGTACCGTCCGGCGTCTCCTACATGCTCGAGAACCGCAAGATGATGATGCGGCTGTTCCCCGAGCTGTTCGCCCGCAACCGGGTGGCGCCGGTGGCCCACTATCCCGACCTGCTGCTCGACATGCTGCGCAGCGTGTCGCCCGCCGCCATCGCGGATCCCACCGTCGTGGTGCTGACCCCCGGCATGTACAACTCCGCCTATTTCGAGCACGCCTTCCTGGCTCAGCAGATGGGCGTGGAGCTGGTGGAGGGCAGCGATCTGTTCGTGCAGGACGAGCACCTGTATATGCGGACCACGCAGGGCCCGCAGCGCATCGACGTGATCTACCGCCGCGTCGATGACGACTTCCTCGATCCGCTGGTATTCCGCCCGGATTCGTCGCTGGGCGCCGCAGGGCTGCTGTCGGTGTACCGCGCCGGCAATGTCACGATATGCAATGCGATCGGCACCGGTGTGGCCGACGACAAGTCGATCTACCCCTATGTGCCCGAGATGATCCGCTTCTATCTCGGCGAGGAGCCGCTGCTGTCCAATGTGCCGACATACATGTGCCGGCGGCCGGACGACCTGCGGTACGTGCTGGACCATCTGGACGAACTGGTCGTCAAGGAAACGCACGGCGCGGGCGGCTACGGCATGCTGGTCGGCCCCGCCGCCACGCGGGCGGAAATCGAGGCCTTCCGCGACGTGGTCAAGGCGCGACCGCACCAGTACATTGCGCAGCCGACGCTGGCGCTGTCGACCTGTCCCACCTACGTCGAGTCCGGCATCGCACCGCGCCATATCGACCTGCGGCCCTTCGTGCTGTCGGGCAAGGAGGTGCGCATGGTTCCCGGCGGCCTGACGCGCGTGGCATTGCGCGAAGGCTCGCTGGTGGTCAATTCCTCGCAGGGCGGCGGCACCAAGGACACGTGGGTGCTGGAGCGCTGACCGCGGGCGCATCCGTCGCCGGGCCCGTGTTGGCCAACGACATCGACATCGACATCGACAACGACATCGACAACAACATCGCAGCACAAGCCGATCATCGGCATGCGTTTCTTGCCCATGCCGCGCAGTCCCCGGGAGACCGAACCATGTTGAGCCGCACCGCCGACCATCTGTTCTGGATGGCGCGCTATACCGAGCGCGCGGAAAACACCGCGCGCATGCTCGATGTCAACTACCAGACCTCGCTGCTGCCGCAATCGCTGGAAGTGGCGGAGCAGGGCTGGTGGGCGATGCTCGACATCTCCGAACTGACCCGCGCGTTCGACCACAAGTACGGCCTGCTGTCGCGCGACGATGTGATCGACTTCATGGTGCGCGACATGAGCAACCCGTCATCGATCATGAGCTGCCTTCGCGCCGCGCGCGAGAACGCGCGGGCGGTGCGGGGCTCGCTGACCACCGAGGTGTGGGAAACGCTCAATACCACGTGGCTGGACGTGCCGCGCATGATCGCGGACGGCGTGCTGCACGACGACCCGCCGCAGTTCTTCGAATGGGTCAAGTTCCGCTCCCATCTGGCGCGCGGTGTGCAGTTCGGCACCATGTTGAAGGACGACGCGTTCCATTTCATGCGGCTTGGCACCTTTCTGGAGCGCGCCGACAATACCGCGCGGATCCTCGACGTCAAGTTCCACTCGGCCGGAGTGGGTGACGGCACGCCCGCGCCGGTCGGTAACGACTTCTACCATTGGGCAGCGGTGCTGCGTTCGGTGTCCGGCTTCGAGGTCTACCGCAAGATCTACCGCACCGTGATCACGCCGGAACGCGTCGCCGAGCTGCTGATCCTGCGGCCGGACATGCCACGTTCGCTGGTGGCGAGCATGGACGAGGTCGTCGCCATCCTCGCGCTGGTTCGCAACCAGCAATCGGCCGAGACCGAGCGTCAGGCTGGTAAACTGCACGCCGAACTCAAATACGCGCGCATCGACGACATCTTCGCGGTCGGCCTGCATGCCTACCTGACCAGCTTCCTGGAGCGCATCGGCGATCTGGGCAGCGGCATCAGCCGGGATTTCCTGGTGCCGCCGCTGGCGTCCTGACGATGCCCTCGCGCCCCGCCCTTTCTCCCCTCTCCCGCAACGCGGGAGAGGGGCCGGGGGAGAGGGCAGTAACCATCCAGGGCCGAGCGCCCCTGCGCCGACCGCTTCACCCATCGTGACATACCGAATTCACCACCGCACCGTTTATCGCTATGCCGAGCCGGTCGTGCGCAGCGTCCATGAACTGCGCCTCGCGCCGCGCTCCGGACCGTTGCAGGAGGTGCGGGGCTGGCAACTGTCGGTGCCGGGCAACCTGTCGGAGGCGGTCGACGGCTTCGGCAATATCGTCCACCACTTCACGCTGGCGCGGCCCGCGGACACGATCACCATCGTCGCCAGCGGCGAGGTGGAGCCGCGACCGTTGCCGGCATCCGAACCACTGTTCGGCGACGCTCCGCCCGAGGGCGAGGCGCGCGTGTCGCCGCTGTATTTCCGCTCCAGCACGCCTTTGACCGCGGCGCCCGAGGCGCTGGTGTCGTTCGCCGCGCCCTACCTTGCGGCCGGCCATGGCACGGCGGCGCTGCTGGCGCTGGCGCAGGCGATCGGCGAGCGCGTGCGCTACCAGCCCAACACCACCGACGTCGGCACCAGCGCCGCGGAGGCGTTCGGTCTGGGCGCGGGCGTATGCCAGGACCAGGCACAGGTCATGGTGGCGGCATGCCGTGCCTTCGGCATTCCGGCGCGGTATGTCAGCGGCTATTTCCACGACCCCGCCGCCACCTATCTCGCCAGCCATGCCTGGGCCGATGTCTGCGTGGACACCGACCGTGAGTTGTGGTGCAGCATCGACGTCACGCACGGGTGCTTCACCGACGCACGTCATGTCAGGCTCGCGGTGGGGCGCGATTACCGCTCGGCCGCGCCGATCCGCGGCGTGCGCGAGGGTGGCGGCACCGAAACCATGTCGGTCGAGATCGTCATCGAAGTCATCTCCTGAATGGCGCGCATGGAGTCAGCGCCAAATCGCACGTTGACGCGCGCGGCGCCGGGCCGATAGAGTGACCGTTTGGTCCGTGCCGCGCCAGCCGGCGACGCTACAATGCCGGCGGCCACGGCCCGCCGGCCGCACCCAACGAAGACAAGACAAGATCATGACGTACTGTGTAGCCATGCGGCTCGATGCCGGCCTGGTATTTCTGTCGGATTCGCGCACCAATGCGGGGGTCGACGCGATCTCCACCGCGCGCAAGCTGACCGTGTTCGAAGATCCCGGCGATCGCGTGACCGTGCTGCTGACAGCCGGCAATCTGGCCATCAGCCAGTCGGTGCGGCAGATCCTGGCCGAGGGCCGCGACGACAAGCGCTCGCTGTGGACCGCGCGCGACATGTTCGAAGCCGCCTCGGTGGTGGGCGATGCGGTGCGGCAGGTGTACAAGCGGGATGCCGACGCACTGCGCGATGCCGGCGTCGAGTTCAATGTCAGCCTGATCTTCGGCGGGCAGATCGGCACCGAGCGGCCCCGTCTGTTCCAGATCTATGCGGCCGGCAACTTCGTCGAGGCGACGCCCGAGAACTGCTACTTCCAGATCGGCGAGGCGAAGTACGGCAAGCCCATCATCGACCGCGTGATTCATCCCGCGATGCCGCTGGACGAGGCGGCCAAGTGCGCGTTGATCTCGATGGACTCCACGTTGAAGTCCAATATCTCGGTGGGCCTGCCGCTCGATCTGCTGGTCTATGAGACCGACACGCTGCGCGTGACGCGCTTCGTCAATATCGACGAGCGCAACGCGTACTTCCGCATGATCCGCGACACCTGGGGCCAACGGCTGCGGCAGGTCTTTGGCGAAATCGCCGACCCCGAATGGGACGCCGCCGCACCCGCCGAATTTCCGCTGGCAAGGGCGGGCGACGGCGACCGCTGGGGCCAGCCGGTGCGCGCGCGGCGCGAACGGGCGCGCGGCGAGGGCTGAGCGCCGCGAGGGGCCGGCACCATGCGCGACGTGCTGCACTTTTCCCACGCCAATGGCTTTCCGGTCACCACATACCGGAAGCTCTTCAGTGCGCTGGAGGATCGCTTCGAGATCCGCGCGGTAGACCGCTACGGCCATGATCCGGCCTATCCGGTGACGCGGGAGTGGCCGCACCTGGTGCATCAGCTGGTGCATTCAATTGAGCGGAATTATCGCGAGCCCGTCTGGCTGGCAGGGCATTCATTGGGCGGTTTCCTGTCCTTGATGGCGGCGCTGCGCAAGCCCCAATACGTGCGCGGCGTGGTGATGCTCGATTCGCCCGTGATCGGTGGCTGGCGCGCCGGACTATTGCGTGCCGCGCAATGGCTGGGCGTGGATGAAAAGTCGAGCCCGGCCGCGGCCACCAAGCGCCGGCGCACCCACTGGCCCGATGCCGAGACCGCGCATGCGCATTTCAAGTCCAAGCCCGGCTTCGCCGTCTGGGATGACGACGTGCTGCGCGACTATGTGATCCATGGCACCGAGCCCACCGGCAATGATGGCGAACGCCGGCTGCGCTTCGACCGCGAGGTCGAATACCGGATCTACCGCACGCTACCCGCCAGCCTCGGCCGGCGGGTGGCGCATGGCACGCCGTTCCCGGTGGGCTTCATCGCCGGCACGCATTCGCGCGAGGTGCGGCAGGCGGGTCTCGCGGCGACCCGCCGCCTGGTGGGCGAGCGGCTGCGCTTCGTCGAGGGCGGGCATCTTTATCCGATGGAGCGGCCGTTGGAGACGGCGTGGGAGATCGTTTCGTTGATTGATTCGATGCGGTAGGGGGAGAGGGCAGCAACCGCCAAACTCCTCCCCTAAGCGCCCCTCCCGCCACCCCAATTCGCATCCGTCGCCGCCCCCCGCTCATGTATAATCCCGATTTCCCCGGCAAGCTCGGTTTATGACCAAATTCGTCTTCGTCACCGGTGGCGTCGTCTCTTCCCTCGGCAAGGGCATCGCCGCCGCCTCGCTCGCGGCCATTCTCGAGTCGCGCGGTCTCAAAGTCACCCTCCTCAAACTCGATCCCTACATCAACGTCGATCCCGGCACGATGAGCCCCTTCCAGCATGGCGAAGTGTTCGTCACGGAAGACGGCGCGGAAACCGACCTCGATCTCGGCCACTATGAACGCTTCGTCTCGGCCAAGATGCGCAAGTCGAACAACTTCACCACGGGCCAGATCTACGAGTCGGTGATCCGCAAGGAACGCCGCGGGGAATACCTGGGCAAGACCGTGCAGGTGATTCCGCATATCACCAACGAGATCCAGGCGTTCATCGAGAAGGGCGCGGCCGCGTCGCACGAAGGCAAGGCCGACGTGGCGCTGGTCGAGATCGGCGGCACGGTCGGCGATATCGAGTCGCTGCCGTTCCTGGAAGCCGCGCGGCAGATGAGCCTGCGCATGGGGCGCAACCATGCCGCCTTCGTGCACCTGACGCTGGTGCCATTCATCGCCAGCGCCGGCGAGCTGAAGACCAAGCCGACCCAGCACTCGGTGCAGAAGCTGCGCGAAATCGGCATTTCGCCGACCGCGCTGCTGTGCCGCGCCGACCGGCCGATTCCCGACGACGAGCGCGCCAAGATTTCGCTGTTCGCCAATATCCCGCAAGAGGCCGTGATCTCGGTATGGGATGTCGACAGCATCTACAAGATTCCGCAGATGCTCAACGAGCAGGGCCTGGATCGCCTGATTTGCGAGGAACTGCGCCTGGATCCGAAGCCGGCCGACCTGTCGATGTGGCAGAAGCTGGTCAACGCGCAGGAAAACCCCGAGCACGAGGTGACCATCGGCATGGTCGGCAAGTATGTCGACCTGACGGAGTCGTACAAGTCGCTGATCGAGGCGCTGCGCCACGCCGGCATGCACACCGCCACGCGCGTCAATATCGAGTACATCGACTCCGAGGAACTCGAGTCGGGCCATCTCGAAGTGCTGAAGCCGCTCGATGCCATCCTGGTGCCCGGCGGCTTCGGCAAGCGCGGCACCGAGGGCAAGATCCGCGCGATCCAGTACGCGCGCGAGAACAAGGTGCCGTATCTGGGCATCTGCCTGGGCATGCAGCTGGCCGTGATCGAATTTGCGCGCCATGTCGCCGGCATGCGCGATGCGAATTCCACCGAATTCAGCCTCGAGACCGAACATCCGGTGGTCGCGCTGATCACCGAGTGGGTCGATCGTGACGGCAAGGTCGAGCAGCGCTCGGCCGATTCCGACCTGGGCGGCACCATGCGCCTGGGCGCGCAGCGCGTGCCGGTCAAGGCCGATACCAAGGCCGCGCAGATCTACGGCGCCGAGGTCAACGAGCGCCACCGCCACCGCTATGAGGTGAACAATCATTACGTGCCGCAGCTGGAACAGGCCGGCATGGTGATCTCCGCGCGCACGCCGACCGAGAACCTGCCTGAAATGATGGAACTGCCGGCCGACATGCACCCGTGGTTCGTGGGCGTGCAGTTCCACCCGGAATTCACGTCGACGCCGCGCGCGGGCCATCCGCTGTTCAAGGCCTATGTGGAAGCGGCACTGGCCGCGCAGCAGCGGCGCAAGGGCGGCTGATCGCGCGCCGCCGCAGGAGAGCAACATGAAACTGTGTGGATTCGACGTCGGTCTGGACCGGCCCTTCTTCCTGATCGCCGGACCCTGCGTGATCGAGTCGCAGCAGATGGCGCTCGACACCGCAGGCGAGCTGAAGGAAATCACCAGCGCGCTGGGCATCCCCTTCATCTACAAGTCCTCGTTCGACAAGGCCAACCGTTCGTCGGGCAAGTCCTTCCGGGGGCTCGGCATGGAGAAGGGGCTGGAGATCCTGGCGACCGTCAAGCGCGAGATCGGCGTGCCGGTGCTGACCGACATCCACGAGATCGATGAGATCAAGCCCGTGGCCGCGGTGGTCGACGTGCTGCAGACGCCGGCCTTTCTGTGCCGGCAGACCGATTTCATCCGCGCCTGCGCGCAGAGCGGCAAGCCGGTCAATATCAAGAAGGGCCAGTTCCTGGCGCCGCACGACATGAAGAACGTCATCGACAAGGCCCGCGACGCCGCGCGCGAGGCGGGCCTGCCCGAGGACAGCTTCATGGCCTGCGAGCGGGGTGTCTCGTTCGGCTACAACAACCTGGTGTCGGACATGCGCTCGCTCGCCATCATGCGCGAGACCGGCGCGCCCGTGGTGTTCGACGCCACCCACTCGGTGCAGTTGCCGGGCGGGCAGGGCACCAGCTCGGGCGGCCAGCGTGAGTTCGTGCCGGTGCTGGCCCGTGCGGCCGTGGCGGTCGGTGTCGCGGGCCTGTTCATGGAGACGCATCCGGACCCGAGCAAGGCCATGTCGGACGGCCCGAACGCCGTGCCGCTGTCGCGCATGAAGGAACTGCTGTCGGTGCTGAAGGACCTGGACGCGCTGGTCAAGCGCGCCGGCTTCCTCGAAGACAACTTCGGCTGGCCCGCCTGCGCGTAAGCCGCATATGCGCGGCCCGGCCGCGCCGGTTTGCCCCGTCCACGCGGGCTGCGTGGGCAGGCGGACGGAGCGGCAACCGTCGGGGACCGAAAATCGGATCGGTCCCATCGATTTCACCAACGACAAGACCATACTGGAGATCAACGCATGGCCGCCGGCTACCTCATCGCCTACGTCGACGTGACGGACGCCCAGCAATACGAACAGTACAAGGTGCTGTCCACCAAGGCCATGCAGGAGCATGGTGCCGAGGTGCTGGTACGCGGCGGCCGCGTGGTGCCGCTGGAAGGCGACGCGCCCAGCCGCGTGGTCATGCTGAAGTTCGCCAGCGTGGAGGCCGCCCAGGCGTTCTACGACAGCGAGACATATCTCGCCGCCCGCAAGGCGCGCGAGCATGCCGCGCGCATGAACATGCTCGTCGTCGAAGGCGTGTAAGGTCCACGATGCCGGCGCGAAGACGCCGGCCGTACGGGCGGCTTGCCGCCGGGGCACCGCCCGCTCCAGCTCAATCCGATTTCAAGCCATCCCAAGACAGCAAGAGGAATCCATGAGTGCAATCGTAGATATCATCGGTCGCGAGGTTCTCGACTCGCGCGGCAACCCGACCGTCGAGTGCGACGTCCTGCTCGAATCCGGCGTGATGGGCCGCGCGGCGGTGCCGTCGGGCGCCTCCACCGGTTCGCGCGAGGCGATCGAACTGCGCGACGGCGACAAGTCGCGCTATCTCGGCAAGGGCGTGCTGAAGGCCGTCGAGCATATCAACACCGAGATTTCCGAAGCCATCATGGGCCTGGACGCCTCCGAGCAGGCCTTCCTCGACCGTACGCTGATCGACCTGGACGGCACCGACAACAAGAGCCGCCTGGGCGCCAATGCGATGCTGGCCGTGTCGATGGCCGTGGCCAAGGCCGCCGCCGAGGAAGCGGGCCTGCCGCTGTACCGCTATTTCGGCGGCTCGGGCGCGATGCAGATGCCGGTGCCGATGATGAATATCGTCAACGGCGGCGCGCATGCCAACAACAGCCTGGATATCCAGGAATTCATGATCATGCCGGTGTCGCAGACCAGCTTCCGTGAAGCGCTGCGCTGCGGCGCCGAGGTGTTCCACGCGCTGAAGAAGATCCTGGCCGACAAGGGCATGAGCACGGCGGTGGGCGACGAGGGCGGCTTCGCGCCGAACTTCGCCTCCAACGAGGAATGCCTGAACACCATCCTGCAGGCGATCGAGAAGGCCGGCTACCGCGCCGGCGAAGACGTGCTGCTGGCGCTGGACTGCGCCTCCAGCGAGTTCTTCCGCGAGGGCGAAGACCTGTACCACCTGGAAGGCGAGGGCCTGACGCTCAATTCGACGCAGTGGGCCGACTACCTGGCCAACCTGTGCGACAAGTTCCCGATCGTGTCGATCGAGGACGGCATGGCGGAGGGTGACTGGGACGGCTGGAAGGTGCTGACCGACAAGCTCGGCAAGCGCGTGCAGCTGGTGGGCGACGACCTGTTCGTCACCAACACCAGGATCCTGAAGGAAGGCATCGAGAAGGGCATCGGTAACTCGATCCTGATCAAGATCAACCAGATCGGCACACTGACCGAGACCTTTGCCGCCATCGAAATGGCCAAGCGCGCCGGCTACACCGCGGTGATTTCGCACCGTTCGGGCGAAACCGAGGACAGCACCATCGCCGATATCGCGGTGGGCACCAACGCCGGGCAGATCAAGACCGGCTCGCTGTCGCGCTCGGACCGTATTGCCAAGTACAACCAGCTGCTGCGCATCGAGGAAGACCTGGGCGATATCGCCAGCTACCCGGGCAAGAGCGCGTTCTACAATCTGCGTTGAGCCCGTGCCGGCGACTGCCGCCTGGTGCGGCAGGCCGCCGGCGAAGTCACCGGCGATGGGCTGCGCTCAATGCTCCCGCCGCCGGTGAAATTGCAAGCGAAGTTGCCAAGCCGTTCGTTCCCATGCCGTCATGCGCCTGATTACGTTGTTGTTGTTCGTGGTGCTGCTCGCCATCCAATACCCGCTGTGGCTGGGTAAGGGCGGCTGGCTTCGGGTATGGGAACTCGACAAGCAGGTCCAGGAGCAGACCGCGCGCAACGAATCCCTGAAGCGGCGCAATGCCAAGCTGGAAGGGGAGGTCCTCGACCTGCAGGACGGCACTGGCGCCGTCGAGGAGCGTGCGCGCTACGAACTGGGCATGGTCAAGGACGGCGAGGTGTTCATCCAGTTCGTCGCGCCAGCGCCCAAGGTCAGCGCAACGCCGCCGCTGCCGCCGCCGCCCAATTCCGCGGGGGGCACGGCCAGGCACTGAGCCGGCCATCCCGCCGAATCACCACCAGTAGGGATAACCGCCCCAGCCGCCCCAATAGCCGGGCCATCCGTAGCTGATGCCGCTGCCCCAACGGCTGCCGTGGCGGCCGCTCCCATAGAAGAAACTGAAGCTGCTCGGATACGCGTAGTACGGATAGCTGTATGTGTACGCGCGTGACCACGCACGTGCCTGCTGGTCGCGCGCGATGGCGGCCTCCTGGTCGCGCAGCACCTGCCGGTTCAGCGCATCCAGCTTCTTGCGTTCCTCGTCGGACATCGGCGCCGCCGGCGCGGCATTGGGCGCCAGACGCGCCGTGGGCGGGGAACCGTTCAGGTCGCGCGGCAAAGGCGCCGCACAGGCCGCCGCCAGCAGCGGCAGCGCCAGCACGACAAGGCGGGCGGGAACGGGCAGGGCGTGCATGATGATCCCTCGATGAGGCAGTCTTTAAGGCTTTGAATGCTGGCGGGGGGGAAAGTTTATAGGGGGTAGTGCGGGGGAGAGGGCAGTCCCCCGCCCAGCCATCCTGCGGAAACACCCCTTAGTGCCGCCGATGCCCCCCTTCACCCACCCCCGTCGCCACATGCGCCTCGACAAACAGCCCGGCGCAATCGACCGGATCGAAGCGGTATTCCTGGCCACAGAAATCGCAGTGGATTTCCACCGACCCGCGCTCGGCAACGATGTCATCGATCTCGGCCTGCCCCAGCGACTGCAGCATGTTGGCGACCTTGGTGCGCGAGCACGAGCAGCGGAAACGCGGCGTACCCGGCTCGAAAACCCGCAGGCCGGCCGCCTGCAGATCTTCCCAGAACAGCCGGCGCAGCAGCGTGTCGGGCGTTTCCGCGAGCAGTTCCTCGGTCTTCAGCGTGCCGCCAAGCTGGCAGGCGCGGTCCCAGGTGTCCAGGTCCTGCGCGCGGCCGTGGGCCGACAGCGGCGCGCCGGTCTCGCCGACCTGCGCGGGCGGGCGGTCCGGCTGGCCTTCCAGCGTGCCGCCGTACGACGGCAGCTTCTGCAGCAGCATGCCCGCCGCCACGCGGTCGTCGGCCGCCAGCCACAGCCGGGTGTCGAGTTGTTCCGACGCGTGCATGTAATGCTCCAGCACGGCGCTGATCGAACCGAGCGGCCCGTGCGCGTCGGCCAGCGGCACGATGCCCTGGTACGGCTGCTGGCCCGGCAGCTTGTCGTGCGGGTCCAGCGTGATGGCGAACCGTCCCTGGCCATGCACGTTGACCATATCGGCCAGCGTGGCATCGTCGTCCAGTTTCACACCGTCGGCCAGCTTGGCGGTGCCGCGCAGCGACAGGTCGGACAGGCATTCGACCACCAGCATGCGCACCGGACCATCGCCATGCAGCTGCATCACCAGCGCGCCGTTGAACTTCAGATTGGCCGACAGCAGCGCGGCCGCCGCCATCATCTCGCCCAGCAGGCGGCGTACCGGTGCCGGGTAGTGATGGCGCTCCAGCGCCTCCTGCCAGGTGGCTTGCAGGCGTACCAGTTCGCCGCGCACCGGGGCGGCGTCGAACAGGAACTTTTGCAGCGTGTCGGCGCCCTGGGGCGCGAGGGAGGTGAGGGTGTCTGTCACGATGATCCAGGTTGATTCGACTTCCAGTTCTTCCCCTCTCCCGCGTGCGGGAGAGGGGCCAGGGGAGAGGCAGTCACAGCCTGCCACCCGCCCCGGAAAACCTTCAGTCGATGCGTTTCAAATCCGTCTTGTAAACCGCCTGCCGCTTGGCATAGGTTTCCGCATTGCGATACAGGTTGGCCACGTCGGCATCCGTCAGTTCGCGCACGACCTTGGCCGGCGCCCCGAGAATCAGCGAACGGTCGGGGAAGACCTTGCCTTCGGTGACCACGGCGCCGGCTCCGACCAGGCATTCCTTGCCGATCACGGCACGGTTCAGCACCACCGCCTGGATGCCGATCAGCGACCCTTCGCCCACGGTGCAGCCGTGCAGCATGGCCTGGTGACCGATGGACACGCGGTCGCCGATGGTCAGCGGGCAACCCGGGTCCGTATGCAGCACGGAACCTTCCTGCACATTGGACGACTCGCCGACCACGATCGGCTCGTTGTCGCCGCGAATCACCACACCCGGCCAGACGCTGGCCCGCGCCTTCAAGGTCACGTTGCCGATGATGGTCGCTTCCGGCGCCACATAGGCATCTGCGTCGATCGAAGGGATCAGTTCGCCGAGCTGGTAGAGCGGCATGAGGTCTCCTGCAGGATGTCGTTGTAAATGGGGATGGCCGCCGCAGCTTAAAGGGTGAATGCGGGCGCCGAATCGAGCGCCTCCGATGGCGTCGCCCGACCGCACCGGCCCTACAATGGCGGCAAACCTCGATTTTACGCCGATGCCCGATTTCGCTGCCGCGACCGCCCCGTGTCCCCCCGCCGTTACCGCGCCGAGTCCGCCGGACGGCCGGTCGATCCGCGAACGCGCGCTCGCCGCGCTGTGCGAGACGGATCCGGTCCGCAAGGCCGCCTTGGCCCGTTCGCTGCGGGCCGAAGCCGATACGCTGGGAGACGAAGCGCTGGGCATCTCGCAGCCGCTGAACGCGCTGGACCCGCTGCCGGGCCGACCTGATCGGCCGGTGCTGGTGCCGCCGCAAAAGGTCGAGCGCCGGGGCTCCCTGCAATCGGCCAGCGGCCGCGCCGTGTTGATCCACGCGCTGGCCCATATCGAATTCAATGCCATCAACCTGGCGCTCGATGCGGTGTGGCGGTTTGCTGACATGCCGGCGGCTTTCTACCGCGACTGGCTTCGCGTGGCGGACGAGGAGGCGCTGCATTTCACGCTGCTGGCGGCGCACCTGGGCAGGCTGGGGCACGCGTATGGCGATTTCCCGGCACACAACAGCCTGTGGGAAATGGCCGACCGGACGGCCGGCGATGTGCTGGCGCGCATGGCGCTGGTGCCGCGCACGCTGGAGGCACGTGGTCTCGATGCCTCGCCGGTGGTACGCACGCGGCTCGCGGATGCCGGCGATGCCGAGGCGGCGGCGATCATCGACATCATCCTGCGCGACGAGGTCGGCCACGTGGCGATCGGCAATCGCTGGTACCGCTGGCTGTGCGAGCGGCGCGGACTGGAGCCGGTGGGGGCCTACGCCGAACTGGCGGAGCGCTACAAGGCGCCGAAGCTGCGACCGCCGTTCAATCTGGCCGCGCGGCGGCAGGCCGGCTTCGATGACGACGAGCTGGCGTGGCTGGAGGCAAGCGCCGGCTGAACCGGCGTTCTGCGCGCCAGGCCAGCGCGACGGTGTGCAGCGCGCATCGCGCGGGCCGCATTCGGCGATAGTGGGACGATCGCGCCGCCTTGCTCACATGCGGCCTTTCCACGGCGTCATGGCGCGTTCCAGCCAGCGCATCAGCATGTCGAAGGCGCACGCCATCAGCCCGATCAGCACGATGCCCATGATCACCACGTCGGTACGCAGGAAGTTCGACGCATTGAGCACCATCTGGCCCAGCCCGCTGGCCGCCGCGACCATTTCCGCGGCCACCAGCGTGGTCCAGCCGAAGCCGATGGCGATGCGCATGCCGGTCAGCACCTCGGGCAAGGCGGCTGGCAGCACCACCAGCCGGATCACCTGCCAGCGGGTCGCGCCCATCGAATAGGCCGCGTTGATCTGTTCGAGCGGCACCGACCGCACGCCAGCCTTGGCGGCCATCGCCATGGGGGCGAGGCAGGCCAGGTAGATCAGGGTGACCTTGGCACTCTCGTCGATGCCCAGCCAGATCACGATCAGCGGCAGATAGGCCAGCGGCGGCAGCGGCCGGTAGAACTCGATCAAAGGATCGACGATGCCGCGCAAGGTCCGCGACGTGCCCATGGCGATGCCAAGCGGCGCGCCGGTGATCACCGCGAGGGCGAAGGCGCCGAGCACGCGCGCCATGCTGACCAGCACATGCTCGTACAGCGGCACGTCGCCCTGGGTCTGGCCTTGCAGGGCCGCCACGAAGGCGTCCAGCGTCGCGCCCGGCGTTGGCAGGAAGAGCGGCGCGATCCATCCCATCCGCGTTACCAGCCACCATGCCGCCAGCAGCACGATGACGGTCACCGCGCTGATGCGCCAGCTGTCGCCGCTGCCGGGAACGACGTAGCGTGTGCGGCTGGCGCGGCCGGTCATGGGGGCCTTCGCGGGCGGCACCGGCGCGGCGGCGGGTGGCGTGGCATCGCCCACCCGGGCGGGAACGGTTTGCGGCGATGTCATTGCAGCTCTCCGGCAGATGCGCGATGGACCAGCGCAAGCACGTGCTCGCGCATGTCGATGAAGTCGGGGCTCGCCTTGACGCCGCGCGCATCGCCGCATTCGGCATAGCGCGCGGAGAAGGGCAGGGCCATCTCGGCCACGATGCGGCCCGGATGCGGGGCCATCACCACCAGCCGTGTTGCCAGGAACAGGGCCTCCTCGACGTCGTGCGTGATGAAGAAGAACATGCGCTCGCCGGACTGCCACAGCGACAGCAGCAGCTCCTGGATCGATTCGCGCGTGAAGGCGTCCAGCGCGCCGAGCGGCTCGTCCAGCAGCATCACGCGCGGCGACATGGCAATGGCGCGGGCCACGCCCACGCGCTGCTGCATGCCGCCGGACAGCTCGTAGACGGGACGGTGCGCGGCCTGCGACAGGTTGACCTTGCGCAGGCAGTCCATCGCCAGCGGTCGCCGCTCGTGCAGGGACACGCCTTGCAGGCGCAGGCCGAACTCGACGTTCTCCACCACCGTCAGCCACGGCATCAGCGCATGCTTCTGGAACACGACGCCGCGCTCGCGGCCCGGGCCCCGCACGTCGATGCCGTCCAGCCGGATCTCGCCGCGCGTGGGCGGCAGGAAGCCCGCGATGGCGTTCAGCAGCGTGGTCTTGCCGCAGCCCGACGCGCCGAGCGCCACCACGAACTCACCGGCCTCGATGTCGAGCGACACGTCCCGCAGCGCCACCGTGGGCGGTTCGCTCTTGCGGCGCGAGCCGGGGTACTCGACGGATACCTTGTCGATCTGCAGCATGGGATAGTTCTCCTTGGCGCCGCGCGGGGCTGTCGGGCTTACTTCGCCGCGGCCTTGACCCAGGCGTCGGTGACGCCGGCCGAGTAGTCGGGCAGCACGGTCTGGATGGTGTTCTGCGTCTTGAGGAAGGCGGCGGTGGCGGCCAGCGATTTCGCCACGCCGCTGTTGGCACCGCCGCCCAGCCATTGCGTCGACGCCTGTTGCGCCAGGTCGGGAAACTGGTACAGCGCCAGCGTGCCGGCCACCTCCTCGGCGATGCCGCCGGACATCCGCGCCACCGCCGCGCCCTTGTCGGTGCTGCCGTCCCACGCCTTGGGGTTGGCGCGATAGTCGGCATCGTACTTGGCGAACAGCCGGGTCAGGCTCGTCATGAACCCGGCGTGGTTCTTCGCCCAGTCGCGGTTGACCACCACCGCGTCGAAGGTTGCGTGGCCGGTCTCGGCGGCGATCTTGCCGGAGCTGGTCAACGGCGTGCCAGTGGCCTTCAGCTTGGCCAGTACCGGATTCCACACGAAGGCGGCGTCGATGTCGCCGCGCTCCCACGCCGCTGCGATCTCGGGCGGCCGCATGTTCAGCACCTTGACATCGCGGTCGGACAGTCCCGCCTGCTTCAGCGCGAGCAGCGCATGGAAGTGGCTGGTCGACACGAACGGCACGCCCAGGCGCTTGCCCTTGAGTTGCGCGACGCTGGTCACGCCGCTGCCCTTGCGCGCGATCAGCGCTTCGGCATCGTTGATATTGTCCAGGATCCAGAACACCTGGATCGGCAGACCCTGGCTGAGACCGGAGGCGACCGGGCTCGATCCGGCCTCGCCGATCTGCACATTGCCGGAGGCCATCGCGCGGATCACGTCGCCGCCGCCCGCGAACTTGCGGTACGTGACCTTGTATCCCGTGGCCTTTGCCAGCTCGTCGACGCTTTGCGCATAGCGCCAGGGCACCATCATGTCCTGATAGGCGATGGTGACTTCCTTGTCTGCGGCGTGGGCGCCGGTCGCGGCAAGCATCGGCATCAGCAGGGCCAGACCGGACAGCAGGCGTGCAACAGTGCGGTTCATGCGGGTTCCTCAGCGAAGGGCAATGGATGTTGACTCGATGACGAGCGATGGTTGCCGGACCCGACATCACAACATGACATCGGACCCGGCATGCAGTGCCATGCCATGCAGCTTCTTTGCCAGTGACTGGTGCCAGTCGCACCTTTCGCTGAGTCCAGATCTGGCATGCGGCCAGGCACCTCAGGCGGCATGGACGATCCGCGGCCGCTGGCGTGCCGGCAGCAGGCGTGCCAGTTCGCGGATGCCCGGCTCGATCCGTTCGATCGGAATCGATGAGAAGCCCAGCCGCACGTGGTGGTGCGGCGGCGCGGCGGCAAGGAAGAACGGCTCGCCCGATTCGATCAGGATGCCGTGCGCCATGGCGGCCTGCCGTAACTGCCGGGTGTCGACGTGATCGGGCAGGGCGCCCCACAGCGCCGAGCCTCCCGGCGGCGGCGCGAAGGCCATCTGCGGCAGATGCCGGCGCACCGCGTCGCACAGCACCGTGGCGCGTTGCGCCAGGGTATCGCGCATCCGGTGCATCAACCGGTCGTAGTGGCCATGCTCGATGAACAGCGCGGCCGCCAGCTGGTTGTTCGCCGGGGGATGGCGAATCATCAGCCGCCGCAGCACGCGAAGTTGCGCGATGACCGGCGCGGGCGCCACCACATAGCCGATGCGCAGGCCGGGTGAGAGCGTCTTGGACAGGCTGCCGACGTAGATCACGCGCTCGTCGCGGTCGATGGCCTTTATCGCGGGCAGCGGCTGGCCGGCGTATTGCGTTTCGGCGTCGTAGTCGTCTTCGATCAGCACGCCGTCGTGGCGGCGCGTCCAGGCCAGCAGCGCCAGCCGCCGCTCGGTGGTCAGCGTCACGCCGGTGGGACATTGATGGCTCGGCGTGCAGTACAGGTAGCGGCAGTGGCGCAATACCGCCTCGTCCGGCACCACGCCCTGCGCATCCACCGGCAATCCGGCCAGCGTGGCGCCGCGCCGCAGGAGGATATTGCGGGCGTCCATATAGCCGGGGTCTTCCACCGCCACCGGCGTGCCGGGACGGATCAACAGCTCGGCCAGCAGGTAGAGCCCATGCTGGGCGCCGACGGTGAGCAGGATCTCGTCGCGCTTGGCGGCGATGCCGCGCCGGGGCAGCACGCGGCGAATCAACTGATCGACCAGCGAATGGTCGTCATGATCGATAGCGTCGGGCGCCCAGCCGCGTATCGCGCCCACATCCAGCGCGTGCCGGCTGCATTCGCGCCAGTCGGCGATCGGGAACAGCGTGGGATCGAACTGTCCGTACAGGAAGGGATAGCGATACCGTTGCCAGTCGCGCGGCTTGTCCAGCCATCTGGCCACGTCGCCGACCGCGTGCATGCGCGCCTGCCATTGCACTTTGCTGGTGCCTGCGCTGGACGAAGCGGGAACGTCCGCCCCGTCCGGGGGCAGGGGCTCGACGGCCGGCCCGGTGTAGCGAGGGCTGACGTAGTAGCCGCTGCGGGGTCGGTTCTCCAGATAGCCGTCCTCGGCGAGGCGCTCGTAGGCCAGCACCACCGTATTGCGCGAGATGCCCAGCATGTCGGCCAGTTCGCGGCTGGAAGGCAGCCGCATGCCGGCCGACAGGCGTCCGTCGAGCACCGCGTTGACCAGATGGGTGCGCAACTGGCTCTGCAGCGTGGGACCTTCGCGCGCCGGTGCGGGAAAGAGCTGGTGCCACATCAACTGATGGACGACGGAACTGCGCATGGCAACCTCGACTGGTACGATCGAAACCGCTGACTGGCATTAACCATGCCAACGTGGGCGCAGGCAACATGGCACCAGTTCGTCATGGAGCGAGGTCCATCGTGCCAAGCCTGTCCGCGTTTTCCGTTTTCATCGCCCTGCCGCCGTTTGTCATGACGGGGGAGGCCGCATCGTGATCGTGCTCGTGACCGGCGCTTCGGCCGGATTCGGCGAAGCGATCGCCGAACGTCTTTGCCGCGATGGCCATACCGTGGTCGCGACGGCGCGCCGCGCCGACAAGCTGGCCGCGCTGGCGGCGCGCTGCGGGTCGCGACTGCATCCCCTCGCGCTCGACGTGCGCTACAAGGACGAGGTGCTCGCCGCGGTGTCGTACATCGGCGAGACGATCGGACCGATCGATGCGCTGATCAACAACGCCGGCCTCGCGCTCGGCGTGGCGCCCGCCTACCAGGCCAGCCTGGAAGACTGGGAGACCATGATCGACACCAATATCAAGGGGCTGCTGTACTGCACCCACGCGGTGTTGCCCGGCATGGTCGAGCGCGACAACGGCGTGATCGTCAACCTCGGCTCGGTGGCCGGCACCTATCCCTATCCCGGCGGCAATGTCTATGGCGGCACCAAGGCCTTTGTGCATCAGTACAGCCTGAACCTGCGCGCCGATCTGGTGGGCCGCAACGTCCGCGTGACGTCGATCGAGCCGGGCCTGTGCGCAGGCACGGAATTCTCGGTCACGCGCTTTCATGGCGACGCCGCGCGGGCGGCCCAGGTCTACGCCGGCACGCAGGCGCTGAGCGCGGCGGATATCGCCGAGGCGGTGAGCTGGCTGCTGGCGCGGCCCGCGCACGTCAATATCAACACCATGGAGCTGATGCCGACCTGCCAGGGATTCGCCAACTTCGCGATCGCGCGCGCGCCGGAAAACGAACGCTGACATGGACCTGCCCACGTTCGCCGTGCTCGCGGGCATCACGGCGGCGGCCGGCCTGGCCAAGGGGCTGACCGGCTTCGGCGCGGCGATGATCATGGCTCCACTGTTCGGCCTCATCGTCGCGCCCGCGCAGTCGGCTGCCATGATCGTGCTGCTGCATGGCCTGACCGCATGGCAGGGCCTGGGGAAGTCCTGGCGCACCGTGGATTGGCGCCGCGTGGCCGCGCTGGCCGCCATTGCGCTGCTGTGCCATCAGCTGGCGCTGCATGCCGTCAACCGCGTGGAGCCGGCGCTGCTGCGGCGCTGGATCGGCGCGGCGGTGCTGGCGATGGGCCTGCTCGCGCTGCTTGGCATCGAGCTGCGCCATCGCGGCGGACGCTTCGCCACCGTGCTGGCGGGCATGGTCAGCGGCGTGTTCACCGCGCTCGGTGGGCTCGGCGGCCCGCCGGTCGTCTACTACTTCAACGGTCAAGGCGAGCCGCACACCGCGGTTCGCGCCAACCTGCTCGCCTATTTCATGGTGCTGTTCATCGGCGCCTCGATCGGCCTGCTGCTGCAAGGCCAGCTCGGCATGACAACCGTGCGCGACAGCGTGCTGCTGCTGCCGTTCTTCTGCGTCGGCGCGCTCGCCGGCGAGGCACTGTTTGCGCGCCTGCCGTCCTCGGTCTTCGCCCGCGTGGTGCAGCTTGCACTGATTGCGATCGGTGGCGCCACGCTGCTGATCTGAGCGCACTCATCGTGGTGCGCGCTGGCGCTATCGATCGCGCGTGGTTGGCTCTACGTGCCCGTATCCCGGCTCTCGTATCTTGCACGCAAGCCCCACCTGTTCCGGAGAAACGACATGAAACGACTTGCCCCGGTGCTGCCGCTGCTGCGCACCACGCTGCTGGCCTGCACCGTGACCGCGGCTGCTTATGCCGGCCATGCCGCGGCCGCGGAAACACCCAAGACGGGCGGCACGCTGGTGCTCGGCTCGACCCAATCGCCGCGCCATCTGAACGGGGCGGTGCAATCGGGTCTCGCCACCGCGATGCCGTCCACGCAGCTGTTCGCCAGCCCGCTGCGCTTCGACGACAAGTGGAATCCGCAGCCCTACCTGGCCGAATCGTGGAAGGTATCGGAGGACGGCAAATCGCTGACGCTGAACCTGCGCCGCAACGCGGTGTTCCACGACGGCAAGCCGATCACCTCGGAGGACGTGGCGTTCTCGATCATGACGATCAAGGCCAAGCATCCGTTCCAGACCATGCTGGGCCCGGTGGAGAAGGTGGAGACGCCCGATCCGCACACCGCCATCGTGCGCATGAGCCGGCCGCACCCGGCCATCCTGCTCGCGATGTCGCCGGCGCTGTGCCCGATCCTGCCAAAGCACATCTATGGCGACGGCCGCGAGATCACCACCCATCCGGCCAACTCGTCGGGTGTGGTGGGATCGGGCCCGTTCAGGTTGGGCGAGTTCGTGCCTGGCCAACGGATCGTGCTGAACCGCTTCGACAAGTTCTTCCTGCCGGGCAAGCCCTACCTGAACAAGCTCGTCATCACCATCAACCCCGATTCGCAGGCGCTGGCCATGGGCATCGAACGCGGCGATATCCAGATGCTGCCGTTCCTGTCGGTGACCACCGATCTGCGCCGCCTGCAGGCCAATCCGAATCTGGTGCTGACCCGCAACGGCTATGAGGGGATCGGCGCCATCAACTGGCTGGCCTTCAATCTCGAACGCAAGCCGCTGTCCGACGCCAGGGTGCGCCATGCGATCGCCCATGCCATCGACCGCAACTTCATCGTCAAGGCGCTGCATGGCGGCTTCTCGCAGATCGCGGACGGTCCCATCGTGGCCACCAGTCCGTACGCCACGCCCGATCTGCACCGCTACGCCTACGACCTGAAGCGCGCCGAGCAGTTGCTGGACGAAGCGGGCTACAAGAAGGGCGGCAACGGCGAGCGCATGACGCTGACCATCGACTATCTGCCGGGCACCGACGAGCAGCAGAAGAACGTGGCCGAGTACATCCGCACCCAGCTCAAGAAGGTCGGCGTCAACGTGCAGGTGCGCGCGTCGGCCGACTTCGCGTCGTGGGCCAAGCGCATGGCGGCCCATGACTTCGACCTGACGATGGACAACGTCTTCAACTGGGGCGATCCGGTGATCGGCGTGGCGCGGACGTATATGTCGACCAACATCAAGCCGGTGGTGTGGACCAATACACAGTCCTACCGCAACCCGAAGGTCGACGAACTGCTGGAAACCGCGGCCAGCACGCTCGATACCACCAAGCGCAAGGCGTACTACGCCACCTTCCAGAAGATCGTGACCGACGATCTGCCGATCTTCTATATCAACAACACGCCGTATCACACCGTGGCGAACAAGCGGGTGGTCAACGTGCCGGCCTCCATCTGGGGCCCGGCGTCGCCGTTCGACGACGTCTGGATGAAGTAGGGCGCCGCCATGAGCCAACTACTCGCGCTCCTGCGCAAGTTGTGCCACGCAGCGCTGCTGGTGCTCGCCGTGGTGGTGCTGAACTTCCTGCTGATACGGCTCGCCCCTGGCGATCCGGTCGAGACCATCGCCGGGTCGATGGGCGGCATCAGCGAGGAGCTTCGCGCCCAGCTGCGCACGCAGTACGGCCTGGACCAGCCGCTGTGGGTACAGCTCGGCACCTACGTCGGCAAGGTGCTGCACGGCGACCTCGGCTTCTCGTACTTCTTCAACCTGCCGGTCAGCGGGCTGATCGCCGAACGGGTGCCAGCCACGCTGCTGCTGGTGCTGGCATCCGTGGTTACCGCCTTCCTGCTCGGCACCGCGCTGGGCGTGCTGGCGTCGCGCAAACCGCATGGCGCGCTGTCGCAGGCGATCACCGTGCTGTCGATGATGGGACATGCGGCGCCGGTGTTCTGGAGCGGCATGATGCTGGTGATCCTGTTCGCGTCGATCTGGCCCATCCTGCCGATCTCCGACATGCGCTCGGTCACGTCGGACGGCGAAGGCCTGGCCGGCGTACTCGATGTGGCGTGGCACATGGTGCTGCCCACGTTGACGCTGAGCCTGGTCTATCTCGCACAGTACAGCCGGTTGTCGCGCGCGAGCATGCTCGATGTGCTGGGCTCCGACTATATCCGCACGGCACGCGCGAAGGGGCTTGCAGAGCGCCACGTGCTGTATCGCCACGCGCTGCGCAATGCGCTGCTACCGGTGGTGACGATGCTCGGCCTGCAGTTCGGCAATGTGGTGGCCGGCGCGATCCTGGTCGAGACCGTGTTCAACTGGCCAGGGCTGGGGCGTCTGGCCTTCGACTCCATCCTGCGCCGCGACTATCCCACCGTGCTGGGTGTGCTGCTGTTCTCCGCCGTCGTGGTGGTGGTGATGAACCAGATCACCGACGCGCTTTACCGTCTGATCGATCCGAGGATACGCGCATGAGCCAGCCATCTTCCCTTGCGGAACCGGGCGTTCCGGCCGCTGCCGCCGAGCTTGCCGCCGCGTCGGCCGCGGGCGCCACACCCGCGGCGCATGCACCGCCAGGCCCGGCCCGCGAAGCGTGGCGCATGTTCCTGCGCAGCCGCGCGGCGGTGGCGGGCACCGTGCTGCTGTCGCTGATCCTGCTCGTGGCGCTGTTCGGCCCGGTGCTGTACGAGGCCGACCCCTTCGCCATCGTGGCGGCGCCGCAGACTGCACCCGGGGACGCCGATGCGCTGCTGGGCACCGATCAGCTCGGCCGCGACGTGCTCACCGGATTGATCTACGGCGGCCGCGCCAGCCTCGCGGTCGGCGTGGTGGCGGCGCTGCTGTCGGTATGCATCGGCCTGACGGCCGGCGCGCTGGCCGGCTACTACGGCGGCCTGGTGGACGAGGCGCTGACGCGGGTGATGGAGTTCTTTCAGGTGTTGCCCGCGCTGCTGTTCGCCATGGTGCTGGTCACGCTGTTCTCGCCCTCTCTGACGACGATCTCGCTGGCGATCGGCCTGACCACCTGGACCGCCACCGCGCGGCTGGCCCGCGCCGAGTTCATGCGCTTCCGCGACCTGGACTTCGTGCGCGCCGAGCGCTCCATCGGTGCCGGCAATGCGCGCATCGTCTGGCGCGTGATCCTGCCCAATGCACTGCCGCCGCTGGTGGTGTCGGCCACGATGGCGATCGGCTCGGCCATCCTGTTCGAGGCGGGTCTGTCCTTCCTGGGCCTGGGCGACCCCAACCGCATGAGCTGGGGCCTGATGATCGGCTCGGCGCGCCCCTATCTGCTGACCTGCTGGTGGGCGGTGGTGTTTCCCGGACTGGCGATCTTCGCCAGCGTCCTGTCGGTCAGCCTGATCGGCGATGGCCTCAACGACGCGCTCAACCCGCGCCTCAGGGAGCGATGATGACTCACGCCCGAGAACCCCTGCTCGATGTCAAGGACTTGCGCCTGGAGTTCCGCACCTCGCGCGGCGCCGCGAGCGTGCTCAACGGCGTCAGCTTCCAGGTGCGCCCCGGCGAGACGCTGTGCATCGTCGGCGAATCCGGCTGCGGCAAGAGCATGACTTCGCTCGCCACCATGCGGCTGATTCCGTCACCGCCGGGCCGCATTACCGGCGGGAGCGTGCGCTTTGCCGGCGAGGAGCTGCTGCAGGCCACCGAGCAGCGCATGCGCGAGATCCGCGGCAACCGCATCGCGATGATCTTCCAGGAACCGATGACGTCGCTCAATCCGGTGATGACGGTGGGCCGCCAGCTGGTCGAATCGCTGCGGCTGCACCTGAAGCTGTCGCGCGAGGCCGCCCGCGCACGGACCATCGAACTGCTGCGCGCCGTCGGCATTCCGGCCCCCGAGGCCCGCATCGACGAGTATCCGCACCAGATGTCCGGCGGCATGAAGCAGCGCGTGATGATCGCCATGGCGCTGGCATGCCGGCCGGCGATACTGATCGCCGACGAACCCACCACGGCGCTCGACGTCACGGTGCAGGCGCAGATCTTCGATCTGCTGCGTGAGCTGCAGGCCCGCGAAGGCACCGCGATCGTGCTGATCACGCACGACATGGGCGCGGTATCCGAGATGGCCGATCGCGTGGTGGTGATGTACGGCGGCCGCGTGGTGGAGCAGGGCGCCACCCGCGATGTGCTGGAGCGGCCCGCGCATCCCTACACGCAGGGCCTGATCGCCTGCCTGCCTGAACTGGAGGGCGAGGCCCGCCGCACGCGCCCGCCGCTGCCCGAGATACCCGGCGTGGTGCCGTCGATCTGGGAGCTCGGCACTGGCTGTGCCTTCCGCGACCGGTGCCCGCGCGCGATGGCGCAATGCGGGACACAGGTGCCCGCGTTGCGCGAGGTCGGCGACGACCACCGCGCGGCATGCTGGGCCCTGGAAGCCGATGCCGTCGCGACCCTCCCCGCGCCAGAAGGAGCCTGCGCATGAAGCTGCTCGAAGTCGAGGACCTGCGAGTCCATTTCAAGCGCCGCGGCGGCCGGCTGTTCCGGCCAGCCCCGGTGGTGCGGGCCGTCGACGGCCTGTCCTTCTCGATCGAGCGCGGACGCACGCTGGCGTTGGTCGGCGAATCCGGCTCGGGAAAGTCCACCACGGCGCTGGCCGTGGCGCGGCTCGCGCCCGTTACCGGCGGCACGGTAAGGCTCGCCGGGCGCGATCTCACGCTGATGCGCGGCGACACGCTGCGCCAGGCGCGCCGCCGCATCCAGATGGTGTTCCAGGACCCGTATTCGTCGCTCAATCCGCGCCAGCGCGCCGGCGACATCGTGCGCGCGCCGCTCGACCTGATGGACGTCGGCGAGCCTTCGCGGCGCGACGCGCGCGTGGCCGAGCTGTTCGAGGCGGTCGGCTTGCGTCCGGAACAGCGCCAGCTGTTTCCGCACCAGTTCTCCGGCGGCCAACGGCAGCGCATCAATATCGCGCGCGCGCTGGCCACCGAGCCGGACCTGATCGTCTGCGACGAGCCGGTGTCCGCGCTCGACATCGCCATCCGCGCGCAGATGCTGAACCTGTTGCGGCGCCTGCAGCGCGAGCGCGGGCTGGCCTTTCTGTTCATCTCGCACGACATGTCGGTGGTGGAGTACGTCTGCGACGACATCGCCGTGATGTACCTGGGCCAGATCGTCGAGCGCGCGCCGCGCGAGGCGTTCTTCTCTCGGCCGCTGCACCCCTACAGCGTGGCACTCAGTTCCGCGGTGCCGACGGTGCGCGGCGGGCGCGAGCGCGCGGCCAGGCGCATCCGCCTGATGGGCGATCCACCCAGCCCCATCGCGCCGCCGCCGGGCTGCCGCTTCGCCGGCCGCTGCCCGGTGGCCGAACCGCTGTGCCACGCCGAATGCCCGCCGCTACGCGAGGTCGCGCCGGGGCACGCGGTGCGCTGCCATCGCGTGACCGTCAGCGGTGACGCTGTTCTGCCGCCGCTGGCCATGCCCGCCTGATCATTCCGCTCGCCACCTTTTCCGATCCGATGCCCATGTCCACCACCGTCTTCGTCGCCAGAAAGATCCTCACCATGAATCCGGCCCAGCCGGAAGCCACCCACGTCGCCGTGCGCGACGGCCGCATCCTCGCGGTCGGCAATGCGGCCGACGTCGAAACCTGGGGTCCTTGCCGCGTCGACGACCGCTTCGCCGCCAAGGTGTTGATGCCGGGGCTGATCGAAGGCCATTCGCACGCCATGGAAGGGGGGCTGTGGCAGTTCCCCTACGTCGGCTTCTATCCCCGCCGGGGGCCCGACGGCACGCTGTGGCAAGGGCTCGACAGCTTCGACGCGGTGGTGAGCCGGCTGGCCGAGGCGGAACGCGACATGGCGCGCGCTGGCGTGGCGGCCGATGCGCCGCTGCTGGCCTGGGGCTTCGATCCGATCTTCTTCGGCGACGCGCGCATGAGCGTGCACGAGCTGAACCGCGTCTCGACCACCCGGCCCATCGTGGTGATGCACGCCAGCATGCACCTTATGAACGTAAACAGCGCCACGCTGGCGCGCGCGGGCATCGATCGCGACACCGATATCGAGGGCATCGCGCGCTTTCCCGATGGGGAGCCCACCGGCGAGCTGCAGGAATTCGCGGCGATGTTCCCGGTGACCCGCTTGATCGGCAACCTGTTCCGCAAGGTCGGCATGTCCGAGCAGGGCCTGCGCATGTTTGCGCAGGTGGCCACGCAGGCCGGGGTGACCACCGCCACCGATCTCGTCAACGACCTGTCGGAGGAGAGCGTCGCGGCGATGGCGCGCATCACCGCCGACGAGGACTTTGGCCTGCGGCTGGTGCCGGCGTTCCGCCCACCCGACGCCATGCGCGGCGACGAAGGACCGGCGCGCGTGCGGGCCGCCATGCGGTTCAATCACGACCGCCTGCATGCCGGCATGGTGAAGCTGGTGGTGGATGGTTCGATCCAGGGTTTCACCGCGCGCGTGCGCTGGCCCGGCTATTTCAACGGCGCGCCCAACGGCATCTGGGTGATGGCGCCCGATGCAGTGCACGAAGCGGTGCAGACCTTCCACGCCGCCGGCTTCCAGTTGCATATCCATACCAACGGCGATGAGGCCACCGACCTCGCGCTCGACGCGGTGGAGCAGGCGCTGGCGCGGCATCCGCGCGTCGACCACCGCCATACGCTGCAGCATTGCCAGATGGCCGACGAAGCGCAGTTCGCCCGCATGGCACGGCTGGGCATGTGCGTGAACCTGTTCGCCAACCACCTCTTCTACTGGGGCGATGCGCACCTGGGCATGACGATGGGCCCCGACCGCGCGCGCCGCATGGACGCATGCGGCACCGCGGCGCGCCTCGGCGTTCCGTTCTCGGTGCACTCGGATGCCCCCATCACGCCGCTCGGGCCCTTGTTCACCGCATGGTGCGCGGTCAACCGCACCACCGCGAGCGGCGTGGTGCTTGGCGAGACCGAACGCATCAGCGTGATGCAGGCCCTGCACGCGATCACGCTGGGCGCGGCCTTCACGCTGAAGCTCGATCATGAGATCGGCTCCATCGCCGTGCGCAAGCGCGCGGACTTCTGCGTGCTCGACGACGATCCCACCACGGTGCCGCCAGCCGAGCTGAAGGACGTGCCAGTGTGGGGCACCGTGGTGGGCGGACGCGTGTTCGAGGCACCGCGGCAATGACGGCGCCGGCCCGCATCGCGCGGCCCCAGCCGCGCATACCGCTGACCGTGATTGGCGGCTTCCTCGGCGCCGGCAAGACCACCTTGCTGAACCGCATCCTCGGCGACGCGTCTGGCCTGCGCATCGCCGTGCTGATCAACGACTTCGGCAGCATCAACATCGATGCGGCGCTGGTGCGCGGCGCCGACGCCGACACCATCAGCCTGGCCAACGGCTGCGTGTGCTGCCAGATCGGCGACGACCTCACCGATGCCTTGCTGCGTGTCACGTCGCGGCATCCTCATCCCGACTGGATCGTGATCGAGGCCAGCGGGGTGGCCGATCCGTGGCGCATCGCACAGGTCGGGCTTGTCGATCCGCTGTTGACGCTCGACGGCGTGGTGGTGCTGGTGGATGCGACCTGCGTGCAGGCGCAGGCCGCCGATTCGCGCCTGACCGATGCCATCGAGCGGCAACTGCGCGCAGCGGATCTGCTGGTCCTGAACAAGACCGACGGGCTGTCCGCGCGCGAATGCGAGGCGCTGGAGCGCTGGCTGCCCAGTCGCGGGGGCGCGGCGCCGGTCTTTCGCGCGCGCCACGCCGACGTGCCGATGGCGGCGTTGACCGGGCTGGCCATGCCTGCCATCGATCATGGCGCAAGCCGCGCGGCTGGATGCGCGGGCCATGGCTCGCACGCCCATGACCATGCCGCGGCGTCTCGATGCGAGCCGGCGGATCATGGCGGGCAGTTCGAATCGTGGCTGTTCGACGATGCCGACGCGGTGTTCGACGTCGACGCGCTGCGACGCTGGCTGAAGGCAATGCCTGACGGCGTGCTGCGCGCCAAGGGATGCCTGCGTGCCGGAGGCGATGCCATGGTCGAACTCCAGTTCGCAGGCCGGCGAGGCAGTTTGCGGCGACTGCCGCCCGGGTATGCGGGGAACGCGCTGGTCGCGATCGGCCTGCACGGCGCGCTGCCGGTCGATGCGCTCGCATCGGGACTGGCGCGGTGCCGCGTCGGAGCGGCTGGCACGAACGAAGTCCGTGCGCTGGCTCTATCTGCCCCCGGCGAAAACGCATAACTTGGTGAGCACGATCACCAACCGTTCCACGATTCTTCATTGCGAACCATGTCCGAATCCACCGTCACCGTCGCCACCCTGCAGGCCTTTGCCGATGCCTGGAATCGCCACGATATCGATGCGCTGATGTCCTTCATGACGGAGGACTGCATTTTCGACACCATCGCCGGCGACGAAGCCTGGGGCACGCGCCATGTCGGGCATGCCGCCGTGCGCGAGGCCTTTGCCGCGGCGTGGCTCAACGTTCCGGACGCGCAATGGCGCAACGGCCGGCACCTGGTGGCGGCAGACCGCGGCCTGTCCGAATGGACCTTCACCGGCACCGACAGGGAAGGGCGCCGTATCGAGGCCAATGGCGTGGACGTGTTCACCTTCCGCGACGGCCTCATCCACATCAAATGCGCCTATCGCAAGCAGCGCCCGCCGATGCCGGCCGCGCGCTAGATCGGCTCSCCATATCGGCAAGCAACGTCATCCTCGTCGACCCATTCATGTCCGCCAATCCTCTCTATCTGACCGAGCCGGGCCCGCAGTCCCGCACGGCCGCGCAAGGGGCGAGCCGCCCGGCGCTGAACCCCTACGACCCCCGCTACGACCCGCTGGTGTCCCCCGGTCCCGGACACGGCCGCGCCTATGCGCCCACGTATTGGGTGGCCACCGCTGGGGATACGCCGCCCGATGACGGCCCGATCGCCAGCGATACCGACGCCGACGTGGTGGTGATCGGCTCGGGCTTCACGGGTCTTGCCACCGCGCTGTTCCTGGCCCGCGAACACGGCATCAAGGCGACGGTGCTGGAAGCGAACCAGGTCGCGTGGGGCTGCACCAGCCGCAACGGCGGGCAGGGGCAGAATGCCAGCGGCCGCCTGTATCGCTCGCAATGGATCGAGCGATGGGGACTGGACACCGCCAGGCGGCTCGACGCGGAAATCCGCAGCGGCTTCGAGACCTTCAGCGAACTGGTGTCGCAGATCGACTGCGATGCGCAGGGCGGCGGTCATCTCTATACAGCGCACCGGCCCAAGAAGCTCGCCTTCCTGCGCAATGAAGCCAGGGTCATGCGCGAGGTGTTCGGCTACGACACGCGGATGCTGACGCAGGCCGAACTGCGCGAGCGCTACTGCGACGACCGCGATGCCTGCGGCGCGCTGCTGGAGCCGGACGGTATCGGCGTGCATCCGCTGAAGCTCGCCTACGGCTATCTGCGCAAGGCACGCGAACTCGGCGCAAGGGTGCACACGTCCAGTCCGGTGATCGGCTGGGAGACGCGGCAGGGCGTCCATCATCTACGCACGCCGGGCGGCACGGTGCGTGCACGTGCGGTGGCCATCGCGACCGGCGCCTACACCGCGCCGGGGCTCACGCCGCTGTTGCGCGGCCGGTGTTTTCCGGTGCTGTCGAACTCCATCGTGACGCGGCCGCTGACCGATGCCGAGATCGAAGCCACGGGTTTTCGTTCCACCACCTTCATCACCGATACCCGCACACTGCGCTTCTACTACCGGCTGCTGCCCGACCGCCGCATGCAGATCGGCAGCCGCAGCGCCATCACCGGCGCCGATGCCGAGGCCGACAAGCACTACCGCCTGTTGATCGACGGTCTTGGCCGCAAATTCCCGGCACTGCGCGGCATCGACGTCGAGTACTCGTGGTGGGGATGGGTGGATGTCAGCCACGACATGATGCCGCGCATCGTCCAACCCGATCCGGCGCAGTCGGTGTTCTACGCGCTTGGCTACGGTGGCAACGGCGTCTCGTTTTCCGCCCACGCGGGCCGACGCATGGCGCAACGCGTGGCCGGGAAGCCTGACGATGCGTTCCAGCTGCCGATCTATGATTCCCCTCTGCCTGGGCACTGGGCGACGCCGTTTCGCCGTATCGGGCAGGCGATGTTGTATCGCTGGTATCACCTGCGGGACGAAGTGCTGTAGCGAGGCCCATCATCGACCGACGCGCCATCCCCTCTCCCCACAGGGGAGAGGGTTAAGGGGTGCAGACCTAGCACCCCATCGCCATGCCGTCGCTGCGTGGATCGTGCGCGCCGACGATGATGCCGTCCTCCCCGATGCGGATCGCGCCGGGATGGCCGGCCAGCGGGCTTTGTGCCGGGATCGGGCTGATCTCGTGGCCGCGCGCGGCCAGTTCCTGCATCACGGCATCGCCCGCGTCGGCTTCGAGCTTCAGTGTGTCGCGTGCATCCGAGAAGGTACGGCCCAGCAGGAAGCGCGGGCGCGACAGCGCCGTCAGCGGGTCCATGCCGTGGTCGATCATCCGCGTCAGCACCGCCGCCAGGGTCTGCGGCTGTCCGTCGGCGCCCTGGGTGCCATACAGCAGCCGCGGCCGGCCGTTCTGCAGATAGACGCCCGGATTCAGCGTATGGAAAGGCCGCTTGCCCGGCTGCAAACCGTTATGGTGGCGCGGATCGGTGGCAAACGCAGCGCCCCGGTTGTGCCACAGGATGCCGGTGTCGCCGGCCACCACGCCGCTGCCCCAGTCGAAGTAGATGGTCTGCAGCACGCTGGCACAGCGGCCCTCGCTGTCGACCGCGCCCAGGTAGACCGTATCGCCGGTGCGGAATTCATGCGGCCACGGCAGCGCGCGGTCGGAGCGGATCGCGCCGGCCAGCGCATCGAGATGCGAGGCCGACAACATCCTGTCCACTGGCACCCGCGCGAACTCGGGGTCGGCCACATGACGGTCGCGCTCGATGAACGCCTGCTTCACGGCTTCCACGAGCAGGTGGTAATAGTCCGCGCTGCCCTCGGGCACCGCGGCGACATCGAAGCGGTCGAGAATCCCCATGATCTGCAGCGTGGTGACCCCCTGCGTCGGTGGCCGCAGGCTCAGCAGTTCGCCGTCGCGGTAGCGTACTGTCAGTGGCGATTCCTCGCGCGCGCGCGTGGCCGCGAGGTCGGCCGCGGTCAGCGGCGAGCCGGCCTCGCGCAGGCCCCTGGCGATGCGCTCGGCCAGCTCGCCTTCGTAGAACTCGCGCGCGCCATGCGCGGCGATCCGCCGCAGGCTGCCGGCCAACTCCGGCTGGCGGAAGCGCTCGCCCGGCTCCGGAATACGGCCTTCGGGCAGGAACACACGCGAAAAGCCCGGCCAGTCGCGCCATTGGCCCGCGCGGAAGCCCTGCCAGAAATGCTGCGATGGCGTGACGGGGAAACCGGCGTCCGCGTATTCGATCGCGCGGTGGAACAGCGCATCCCATGAGGTCGTGCCGCCCCACGTGTCCCGGCTGACCTGGTAGGCGCGGTCCCAGGTGTCCACCGTGGCGGCGGTGGTCAGCGCCGCGGCGGGCCCCCTCGCGGGAATCCCGTTGCCGTAGGSGGGCGGAGCCGCGGCGGCCTGTCCGATGCCGGACAGCGTGCGCACCTTGCCGCCGGCATCAGCGATGATCCAGAAGGCATCGCCGCCCAGGCCCGTGAAATGCGGGTAGGTTACCGACAGCGTCGCGCCGATCGCGATGGCAGCCTCGATCGCATTGCCGCCGGCGCGCAAGACCTCCAGCCCGGCCTCGCTCGCCAGCGCATGGGGGCTGGTGACCATGCCGGTGCTGGAGCGTGCGGGGCGGGAAGGGTTAGGGGCGTCCGCTTGCATCATGCGTTGGCGCGCTGCGCGGCGATATCGGTGACGGTATTGGCGCTCGCCCCGGCGTCCGCCCCGGCGCCAGCGCCATCGTCGCCGCCAAGATACGCCTGCACCAGCGCGGGATCGCGCGCCAGCAGGTCGGCGCGCCCGCTGGCGACCACGCGGCCTTCCTCCAGCACGTACGCCCGGTCTGCCAGCGCCAGCGCGAGTGCCGCCATCTGGTCGACCAGCAGGATCGTGATGGAGGCCTCGCGCAGCTGGTCGAGGGAGGCAAACAGTTCGTCGATGACCTTGGGAGCGAGGCCCAGCGATGGCTCGTCGAGCAGCAGCATGCGCGGCCGCGACATCAGTCCGCGCGCGATCGCCAGCATCTGCTGCTCGCCGCCCGACAGCAGGCCGGCGCGCTGGTGCTGGCGCTCGCGCAGCCGGGGGAAGCGGGCGAACATCGCCTCGATCCGGCGCTGCATCTCGCCGCGGGCAAGGCGCCCTGATGGAAACGCGCCGAGCTTCAGGTTGTCGAGCACGGACAGTTCGGCGAAGACCTGACGGCCCTCCGGCACCAGCACCATGCCCATCGCCGCGATGCGCGCCGCGTCGATGCCGCCAAGATCCGCGCCATCGAAGGTGATGCCGCCTTGAACGGGACGATGCAGTCCGGATAGCGCGCGCATCAGCGTCGATTTGCCGGCGCCATTGGCGCCGAGCAGGGCGACCATCTCGCCTTCGCGAACCTGCAGCGCGACGTCGTGCAGCACGGGCGCCGCGCCATAGCCAGCCCGCAGCGCGCTGACGCCCAGCAGTTCCGCGCCCGCGGTGTCGCGGTGCCG
Organism: Cupriavidus gilardii J11; assembly: GCF_007829435.1. GTDB lineage: Bacteria > Pseudomonadota > Gammaproteobacteria > Burkholderiales > Burkholderiaceae > Cupriavidus > Cupriavidus gilardii_D. The sequence continues at coordinate 94,882 of NZ_VLJN01000005.1, read as the reverse complement.
CCGCTCGGGGCCGGCGACCGCCGCCTCGCCCAGATAGGCGCGGCGCACCGCGGGGTCGGCCCGCACTTCGCCCGGCGTACCCACCGCCAGCCGCTGGCCGGCATCGATGACGACAATGCGGTCGGATACGTCCATCACCAGCGACATGTCGTGCTCGACCAGGCCGACCGCGATGCCGCTGTCCGCTATGCGCCGCAGCAGCGTGCCCAGCGTCGCCTTGTCCTCGCGTGACAGGCCAGCGGCCGGCTCGTCCAGCAGCAGCACGGCCGGGCGCGTGGCAAGCGCGCGGGCGATCTCCACCAGCCTGCGATCGACATGCGCCAGATCGGCGGCGCTGGCGTCGGGATCGCCGCGATAGCCGCAGGCACGCAGCAACGCACGGGCCTGCTCGCGAACCGCCGGCGCGGTGAAGCGCGCGGTGCCTAACAGCGTGCCGAGCCGGCCGCCGCCCAATGCGAGCGCGACGTTATCCGCGGCGCTCATGCCGCCGAACAGTTGCGAGGTCTGGTAAGTCCGCGCGATGCCATGCCGCGCGCTGTGGCAGGCCCCGCGGGAGGGCAGCGGAGCATCGCCGAGCCGGCGCCCGCCGGCATGCGGGCGGTAGTAGCCCGACAGCATGTTCAATACCGTGGACTTGCCGGCCCCATTCGGTCCGATCAGGCTCGTCACCGCGCCGGCGGCCACGGTGAACGACAGTGCATCGACCGCGCGCACGCCGCCGAACACCATCGTGAGGCCGTTGGCCACCAACGCCCGGCGCGAACCCGGCTCGCATGCCGGCAACGGGATGTCGGCGGGCTCGGAAGCCGTGGGGGCGATGCGAGGGCCTCGCACCTTGCGCATCAGCCCCGTGGCCACCCCGACAATCCCCTGCGGCGCGACCCACAGCACCACCAGCAGCAACAGCCCGAAGCACAGCAGCCGCAGGTTTTCGAGACTGGACAGTACCTCCGGCAGCATGCCGACCACCACCGCGCCGATCAGCGGCCCGGCCACGGTGCCGGCGCCGCCGATCATCACCGCCAGTACGAACAGGATCGATTGCAGGAACGAGAACATGCCGGGCGTGACCATACCCTGCAGCGGCGCGAACAGGCCACCGGCCAGGCCCGCCAACGCGGCCGAGAACGCGAAGGCCACGGTTCGCACGAGCAGGGGCTCGATGCCGATCGACGCGGCGGCGGTCTCGCTGTCGCGCACCGCGCGCATCGCCGCGCCCCAGCTTCCGCGCGAGATGCGCGTGTAGGCCGCCAACGCGACGGCCAGCACCGCCAGCGCGATCAGCGTCAGCGCGCGCTCGCCGCCTTCGATGCCGGGCAGCGACGGCTGGGCGATGCCCATCAATCCGTTCTGGCCGCCGGTGAGCCCGCGCCATTCGACGGCGCCATGTTCGACGATAAAGCCGAAGGCGATGGTCACCATCGCGAGTCCCGGTCCCTTCACGCGCAGCGCCGGCAGCGCCAGCAAGGCGCCGGCCAGCGCGGCAATCACCGTGCCGGCGAGCCAGGCTGGCCAGAAGCTCCACCCAGCCTGTCCGGTCAGGATGGCCACGCTATAGGCGCCGATCGCGTAGAAGCCGACATGGCCGAACGAGATCTGGCCGGTCAGTCCGATCAGCAGGTTCAGCCCGACGCCGCAGATCGCCAGCATCGCGACGCCGGCGATCACGAACACGAAATAGCCGTTGAGCAGCAGGGTGGCCGCCGCCGCGGCGATCAGCACCGATGCCAGCGTCGCCAGTTGCAACGGCGTGCCGAGGCCGGCCACCAGGGTAGGGCGTGGATTCGTGTTCATACCTTGCGCACCTCCGCGCGGCCGAACAATCCCGCGGGTCGCAACGCCAGCAGCGCGATCACCAGCGCGAAGGTGATGATCTGCGTATAGCTGGAACCCAGCGAGGCGGTGATCGCGGCTTCGGCCACGCCGAAGATCAGCCCGGCGATCATCACGCCCCAGGCGCTCGACAGGCCGCCGAGGATCGCGACCGCGAACGCCTTCAGCCCGAACACGGTGCCCATGTCGGACTGCACATTGAACAGCGGGGCGATCAGCACGCCAGCCACGCCGGCCAGCAGCGTGGACACCGCGAAGGCGGCGGCCACCGTACGGCGGATCGGAATCGCCATCAGCCGCGCGGCATCGCGGTTCTGCACCACCGCCAGCATCGCCAGCCCCCAACGCGAGCGGCGCAGCACGTAGTGCAGCACGCCGGCGAGAGCGAGCCCGACCACCGGGATCACCAATTGCAGAGGATAGACGCCAAGGCCGTCGGCAAGCTGCAGCGACGACATCGCCAGCGGCGACGGCAGGCTGCGCGGTTCGGTGCCGAAGGTCAGCGTCACCACGTTATCGAGGACGATGCCGAGCGCCACCGTGGCCATCAGCCAGGCATCCGAACCGCGGCTCGCGAACGGGCGCACGGCGACGAACTCCACCGCCAGCCCGTACAGCGCGCACAGCGCCAGCGCGAGCAGCACGGATGGCGCCATCGGCCAGCCCAGCGTCTGCGCGAAGGTGTACGTCAGTACCGCGCCGAGCATCATCGAACTGCCCTGGGCGAAGTTGACGGTGGCGCTGACCACATAGGTCAGGTGAAAACCCAGCGCCATCAGCCCGTACATGCTTCCCAGGCCAAGACCGCTGATCAGAGCGGAAATCCATAACATCAGGTAATCCTCGCGCGGATGGCGGCCGGCGGATGCGGGCGCCATGGCCCGCCGCCGTCCGCCTTCCATCGGTTCTGCGGTGGTGCTGCCGCGATTGCGGCGATGTCCGGCGCCACGCCGTAGCGTTGGCCCCGGCGGTAACTGGCCGGCTTACTTCGACGCGACCTGCCTGTCGGCGACCGGCACGATGCGGTTGTCGATGAATTGCGCCCACACGTAGTCGTTCTCGCTGAGCGCGTCATGCGATTGCGGCGTGAACGGCTTCACGTAGGTCTTGATCAGCCCCTCGTAGCGGTCGATCTTGTAGAAGCCCTGGCGCACGGCATCGCCCTTGGTGGAACCGGCGCGCTCGATCGCCAGCGCCGCCAGATGCGTGGCGTCGTAGGCGTTGGCGACACCGACCGCGGGCGTGATGTCGTCCGGGCCCTTGATGTCGCTGTACCGGGCCTTCAGCGCATTGACGACGCGGGTGCCCACCGGGGTCGGCGTGCCGAAGAAGCTGTAGGTCTGCACGAAGTGCACGTTGCGCGCGTTCGGTCCCGCCAGCTCGGTGAAGCGGCCGCCGGCCGGGCCCCAGTGCGATACCACCGGCACCTTCCATCCCATGCGGTCGAGCGACTTGACCACCTGCGCCGACGGGCCGACGTTGCCGACCATCAGCAGCACGTCGGCACCGGCGGCCTTCAGCCGGCCGAGCTGCGGCACCACGTCGACGTCGTTGGCCTCGAACTTCTCGATGCCGGCCGGCTTCGCGCCCTTGGCCGACAGGGCCGCCACGATGCCCTTCTCGTTCGACTCGCCCCACGGGTTGTTGACGAGGATCAGCCCCGGCCTGGTTGCTCCGAAGGTCTTCTGCGCGTACTGGATCATGGCCTTGTCGACCAGTTCGTCGACGGCGGAGACGCGGAACACGAAGTTCGGATTCGCGCCGTTGCGCGTGATCGGCGTGCCGGCGGCCCACGGTCCCATGAAGGGCACCTTCTCCTGGTTGGCGATCGGCACGATGGCCATCGATACCGGCGTATCGAGGCCGCCGAACAGCACCGCAACCTTCTCCTTGTAGATCAGCTCGCGCGCGGCCAGCACACCCTTGGCGGGGTTGCCCTCATCGTCGCGGCGCACCAGTTCGAGCTTGCGACCGCCCAGCACGCCGCCCTTGGCATTGACCTCGTCGATCGCGATCGTCATGCCGCGCGTCAGCGCTTCTCCTGCGCGGGCGGATTGGCCCGTCATCGCGGTGATCAGGCCGATCTTGACGGTGTCGGCGGCCAGCGCCGGAACAGCGGGCAGCGCGCAGGCAGCGGCGGCGGCGAGCATCAGCGTGCGGCGGCGGGGTTCGAAGCGGTGGCGGGACATGGCAGTTCTCCGGATCGGTGCAATCGCTAGGAAAGCGGGATTGAAAGCGTCATGGAAGCGACGGACCGGCGATGCGCTCGCAAGACGCATGCCACATGTCGACATTACGGACGTAGACTCCCATGCGGAAAGGGATAGCGGAATGCATACGATATGGCCTGCATTTTGCGAACGATTCGGCGAATCACATGAATGCGATCGAAGCGGGTGCGTGCTGCACGGGTGCGGTGCGCCATGGGCCAATACGGGGCGTCATGCACCGCTATTCCCGGCCCGCAGGCGATCGCCAACCAAGGAAAGGCACAGGTCGATGACGCACAATCCGAGTCCGCCGCCGCTGGTGGCGGCAAGCGAAGCCGCTATCACGCGCCGCGCCGCAGGTTCCGCAACCATGTTCGGGCCGCTCCGCGCGCACGGGCGCTTTGCCTACCGGCCCATCACCGACGTCGACGATTTCCGCTGGCCGGGTGGTGCACGGCTCGCGGTCTACCTCGGCTTCAATATCGAGCATTTCGCATTCGGCGAAGGATTGGGCGCGAATATCGGGCCGGCGTCGCCGCAGCCCGACGTGCTCAACTACAGCTGGCGCGAATATGGCAACCGCGTGGGTGTCTGGCGCTGCCTGGAACTGTTCGACGACCTGCGCATGCCAACCGGCGTGCTGCTGAACACCGCGCTGTACGACCATTGCCCCGAGGTGCCGGAGGCCTTTCTCGCGCGCGGCGACGAATTGATCGGCCACGGCCATACCAACGCGGTACGTCAGGGCGATCTGGAAGAGGCCGGCGAGCGCGCGCTGTTGCAGCACTGCCGCGAGCGCATCGCGGCCCATGCCGGCCGGCCTCCCGCTGGATGGCTGTCGCCGTGGATCTCCGAAAGCGCCCTGACGCCGGACCTGCTCAGCGAAACCGGCTACCGCTATACGTTGAACTGGTGCCACGACGACCGCCCCGTGCTGATGTCCACGCGCGGGGGGGCGCTCTGGTCGATTCCGTATCCGCAGGAGCTCAACGACATCCCGATGATCGTGGGCCGGCAGATGGAGGGGCCGGCGTTCGCCGACATGATCATCGACCACTTCGACGAAATGCTGGCGCAAGCCAATCACGCCACGCGACCGCAGCCGCTGGTGATGGGCATCGCGCTGCATCCCTATCTGGTGGGGCAGCCGCATCGCCTGCGCCATCTGCGTCGTGCGCTGACCCATATCGCGCAGCATCGCGACGCCGGCGACATCTGGATGACGACGCCGGGCGCGATCTGCGATGCGATGGAAGTCGCAGGCAGCCCCGCGTCGATTGCGGGCGTGTCGACGAAAGCAGTAGCCACGCGCTAACATCATGACCCTTTCATCGTTGACCCAATTCATGTCCGCCAACGTCGACAAAGTCGCCGCCCGCGCCACCGCCAGACGCGGTGCCAAGGCCGGCGCCAACGCCATCCGAACCAGGCCGGCCAGCAAGCGGGTGGCTTCCGCCGCCAGCGCGGCCAGCGGCGACGCCGCCGACCGCCGGCCATCGGATGCCGACACCCGCATCTACCAGTCCATCTTCGATGGTGTGCTCAATCACCGGCTGACGCCCGGCACCAAGCTGCCCGAGCCCGAGCTGTGCCAGCTGTTCGGCGTCGGCCGCGCCGTGGTGCGGCGGGTGCTGGAAAAGCTCGCGCACGACGGCATCGTCGCGCTGCGCCCGAACAAGGGCGCGGTGATCGCCGAGCCCACGCCCGAGGAAACCGGGCAGATCTTCGAGGCGCGCCGCGCGCTCGAGCGCGTGCTGGTGGAAATGGCCGTCGCGCGCGTCACCGCGGCCGACCTGCGCGATCTGCGCCGCCAGCTGGCCGACGAGCACGACGCGATGCACCGCTTCGATCAACCGTCGTGGGCACGGCTGGCCAGCGGTTTTCATCTGCGCATCGCGGCACTGGCGCGCAACCCGGTGCTGCAACGCTATCTGACCGAACTGGTGTCGCGCTGCTCGCTGATCGTCGGCCTGTACGAGCCCCCGGGGCATGCGCCGTGCGAGCACGACGAGCACGCGGCCATTGTCGATTGCATCGAAAAGCGCGATGCGGCCGGCGCGATCGCCCGGATGGACGCCCATCTGCGCGAACTGGAACAGCGCATCGAAACCTCGCGCATGCAGGGCGAGAAGAGCCTGGCCCAGCTGCTCGGCCTGCGCGGCTGAATCGCGCCAGACGGAACACCAGAGCCCCCAGTACCATCACGACAAAGCGGCCCCACATGGAAATCGATTTCGACGCCATCACCGAATACCAGCGCTACAAGCTGATGGCCAGCCTCATCGTGCCGCGACCGATCGCGCTCGTCACCACGCTCGGGGAAGACGGCACCGCCAACGCCGCGCCATTCTCGATGTTCAATATGCTTGGCGAGGAACCGCCCATCGTGATGATCAGCGTCAACCGGCTGGCGGATGGCGCGCTGAAGGACACGGCCGCCAATATCGTCCGCACCGGGGAGTTCGTCGTGCATCTGTGCGACGAGCCGATGGCCGAACGAATGCACCGCTGCGGCGAACGCCTGCCGCCCGACGTCAGCGAACTCGCGCACGTAGGGCTCACCGCCGCGCCGAGCACGCAGGTGGCGCCCCCGCGCATCGCCGAAGCGCCGGTCGCGTTCGAATGCCGGCTATGGGAAACGCTGGAAACGGAGAGCCGGCAGATATTCATCGGCCGCGTGCTGCGCCTGCATGCACGGGACGGGTTGATCGACACCGAGCGGTGGCGGGTGAGGCTGCAGGGGTATTTTCCGGTGGGGCGGTTCGGGGCGAGTTTTTACGTGACTACGAGGGATCGGTTTTCGTTGGAGCGGCGGGAGGGGAATACCGCCGCGTCCACTGCGATCGACGAAATTTGAAGGCTCGGTGGCCGCGCGCTTGCGCGGTCCCGTTGCCATCCTCTGACCGCAGGAAATCGCTCACGGACGCAATCGAAGCCTCCAAACCAATCCGCCACCACGGACAAATGCATCGTTTCCGTGCACCGCACCGCATCGGCCCCGATCTGCCTCATCTTCGTGCATCGCCACCCATGCACAAACCCCGAGCACGGCGCGAGCCCCCCAATCGTCGTACACCGCAATTGGCACACATATTGCTTTTAGGTACTACCGATACTTGTTAGAGAAGCCCCCGTTGGGCTCTCCCTTGCTCCTGGCCCGCAATGCCCATCGATTTCCGGAATATTCACGTCGTCGGTCTGTCCCGATACGCCCTTTTTTCGAACCGCAGTCGATGCCCCCTCCGAACGCATCAATAAAGAGCGCGTGACGCAATTCGGGAAACGTTCCAGACATTCGACCCGGCGCACCAGCGCCCCATCGCACCACACAGGCAATCCCTTCATGCACGCATTCAGTGAACGCGCGGATCGCCATGCGTCCGGATTCCATCCTTCAGCAGGCAAAGGAAAATCATGACAGCGAACAACGACAGCAAACTCAAGATCGCCTGCCTGCAATTCAATCCCGTATTCGGCGACGTCGCGGGCAATCTGAAACGCAGCATCGCCATGATCGAAAAGGCAGCCGACGCTGGCGCGCGGATCGTGGTGTTGCCGGAGTTATCGAACACGGGCTATGTATTCCAGTCCCGCGCCGAGGCTTTCGAACTGGCGGAGCCTGTGCCGCATGGTCCGAGCAGCCAGGCCTGGGCCGAGGTATGCGCGCGGCGGGGTTTGATCCTGGTGGCCGGCATCACCGAGCGCGATGGTGACCGTCTATACAACAGCGCGGTCGTGCTCGGTCCATCGGGCGCCCTCGGCGTTTATCGCAAGCTGCATTTGTGGGGCGACGAGAACCTGTACTTCGAGCGTGGCGATCTTGGCGTGCCGGTGTTTGCGACGCCGTATGGCCGCATTGGCGTGGCGATCTGCTATGACGGGTGGTTTCCGGAGACCTTCCGTCTCGCGGCGGTGCAGGGCGCCGATCTGGTATGCGTGCCGACCAACTGGGTGCCGATTCCCGGCCAGCAGCCCGGCAAGCCGCCGATGGCCAACATCCTGCATATGGCCGCGGCCCACAGCAATTCGATGGTGATCGCCTGCGCCGACCGGGTTGGCACGGAGCGCGGCCAGCCCTTTCTCGGCCATAGCCTGATCGTGAGCCACACCGGCTGGCCCGTGTCGGGTCCGGCCAGCGGCAGCGACGAGGAGATCCTGATCGGCGAGGTCGATCTGGCCGCCGCGCGCCGCGACCGCAACTGGAACAGCTTCAATCACCCGCTGCGTGACCGGCGCACGGACTTTTACGCCGAGTCGCTCGGCGTTGAACTCAACGACCAGCGCTGACGGGTAGCGCTGAAAACCCAGGGGAAATCTCGAACATGATGAAGATGCGCAACCTCGTGCTCAGCGCCAGCCTGAGCCTGGCTTTCGGCGCCACCGCCCATGCGGCGGACCCGATCAAGATCGGCGTGCCGGTGGGCCTGAGCGGCGCGAACAGCGTCGTCGCGCCCTCGGTGGTGCAGGCCGCCGAGCTGGCGGTGGAGGAAATCAACGCCAAGGGTGGCGTGCTCGGCCGCAAGCTGGCGCTGGAGATCGCCGACGACGGTTCGGGCGCGCAGGGTGCCCAGCGCGCCTACGACAGCCTGGTGTTCCAGAAGAAGGTCGACGCGATCGTTGCGATGGAGACCAGCGCGGCGCGCAACGCCGGCCTGCCGATCATCAATCGCGGCAAGGTGCCGATGATCTACACCTCCTTCTACGAGGGCCGTTCGTGTTCGCCGTGGATGTTCGTCAACGCCTGGGTGCCCGAGCAACAGGTGGCGCCGGTGGTCGACCAGTTCATGGGCAAGGAGGGCGCGAAGAAATTCTTCCTGATCGGCAGCGACTACGCCTTTGGCCGCGGCATGCTGGAATTCACGCGCAAGTACATCCAGAGCAAGGGCGGTACCGTGGTTGGCGAGGAATACCTGCCGATGGATGGTTCGGACTGGACCGCGGTGATCTCGAAGCTGCGCTCGGCCAACCCTGACGCGCTGATTACTTCGACCGCCGGCGGTGCCCCCAACGTGACGTTGACCAAGCAGCTGCGCGCGGCCGGCATCAAGATTCCGTACGGCAATCTGGCCGTGGACGAAGGCACGGCCAAGACCATGGGGGGCGATGCGGAGGGCATCTACATTTCGGCGTCGTACCTGTCGAGCCTCGATAACCCGGCGAACAAGAAGTTCCTGGAGGCCGCCAAGGCGAAGTTCGGCAGCAAGCTGGAGACGCCGAACGAGCTCTCCGTGCCGCAGTACGAAGGCATCTATGCCTACGCCGCCGCGGTGCAGAAGGCGGGCAGCACGGACGCCGCCAAGGTCGTCAAGGAGCTGGCCAAGGTGTCGGTGCAGGGCCCGCGCGGCACCATCACCATGAACAAGCAGCATCATGCGCCGCTGACGATGTACCTGGGCCGCGTCAAGCGCGACGGTTCGGTCGAGGTCATCAATACCTTCCCCAACGTTGACCCGGGCGCGCAATGCCCGCGTCTGCCTGGCTGATGCCATGCGGCGCGGGGCGGTGCCCCGCGCCATTACCTGACAAGAGGTTCAACGTGGGCGTTCTGACCCTCGATATCCTGACGACCGCGGCCATCCTGTTCGCGGTTGCCGCCGGGCTGATGATCATCCTCGGGGTGATGAAGCTCATCAACTTTGCGCACGGGGCCTTCCTGACCACCGGCGGCTACGTCGCGTATCTCACTGGCGCCGCGGGTATCAGCCCGTGGCTGTCGATTCCATTGGCCGGCGTGCTGGGCATGGTGGCGGGCCTGGTCATCGAGCGCGTGATCGTGCGGCCGCTGTATGCCCGGCCATTGGACGCCATCCTGGCCACCTGGGGCCTGGGCATCGTGATCGGGCAGGTGATCACGCTGACCTTCGGGCGGGGCGTGCAGTTCGCGCCGTCGCCGCTGAGCGGCACCACCGCGCTGTTCGGCGTCGACTATTCCGCTTACCGCCTGGCCGTGGCGCTGATTGCGGTGCTGATCGCGGGCGCGCTGAGCGCGTTGCTCAGCTTCACCCGCTTCGGCCTGAACGCGCGCGCCGTGATCATGAACGAAACGCTGGCGCGGGGCCTGGGCATCGACAGCGCAAAGGTGCGGGCCATCACGTTCGGCATGGGCGCGGGCCTGGCCTGCGCGGCCGGCGCCTTGATCACGCCGCTGCTGTCGGTCGATCCGAACATGGGGCTGCCCTGGCTGGTGAACAGCTTCATGCTGGTGATGATCTCCGGCGTGTCGTTCCCCAGCCTGCTGATCGCGTCGATCGTGCTCGGCGGCGCGCAGGTTCTCGTCAGTACCTATGTCAGTCCCATCCTCGGTGGCATGACGATCGTGGCCCTGGCTGCGTTGGTTCTCCGCTTCAATCCCAGAGGTTTCAGCCGTGCCTGACATTCGCCCATCGATGTCCATCACGCATCGCACCGCCCTGACCGGCTGCCTGGTCGGCATGGTCGTGGTCGCGGTGGCGCCCTTCGTGCTGGACACATACCTGACCAATATCCTGATTCGCACGCTGTTCCTGGCAGCGGTCGTGATGACGGTCGACATTCTGTGGGGCTATGTCGGCATCCTGACGTTCGGCCAATCGGCCTTCTTCGGGATTGGCGCCTATGCCTGCGGCCTGGTCTTCACCCACTACGGCTTTGGCCCGGGCTGGGCCCTGGCGGCGCTGGCGCTCGCGCTGGGCGCGGCGGCGATCGTGGCGGCGGGAACGGGCTGGCTGGCCTTCTTCCATGGCGCCTCGCCGCTGTACGCCTCCATCATTACGCTGGCGCTGCCGATCGTGCTGACCCAGCTGATCTTTTCGGGCGGCAACTGGACGGGGTCGTCCAGCGGCCTGTCCGGTTTCCCGACGTATTACTGGGATCTGGAGGTGTGGTTCTGGCTGGCCGGGGTCTTCCTGGTGCTGACCACGACGGGCGGCTGGCTGCTGGTGCGCAGCGACTTCGGCCGCGTGCTGGTCGCCATCCGCGAGAATGAAGAGCGCTGTGCTTACCTCGGGATTCCGGTGTCGCGCATCAAGATCATGCTGATGATTCTTTCGGCGATGATCGCGTCGGTCGCCGGTTTCGGCTATGCCGCGTTCTCCAACGTGGTGGCGCCGGAACTGGCGGGCTTCCAGCTCGGTACCGAGCTGCTCATCTGGACCGCGCTGGGCGGACGCGCCACCTTGCTGGGGCCGGTGATCGCGGCCATCGGCATCGACACCATGTCGTCGTGGCTGTCGGGCGCCATGCCGTTCCTGTGGAAGCTGCTGACCGGCATCGCCTTCGTGGTCGTCATCGTGCTGCTGCCGCGCGGTTTCGCGCCGCTGGTGGGCGCGCTGTGGCGCAAACTGCGACCCCGTCACGCGGTGGCCGCGCCGGTGGCCAAGCTGACGCTGGCGCCGGTCAAGCTGATGATGCAGTCGAACGAGAGCGCGTCGCCGCCGCTGCGCATCGAACACCTGTCCCGCAGATATGGCAGCCTGCACGTGCTGCGCGACGTGAACCTGGTCGGCAATGCCACCGAGCTGCTCGGCATCATCGGGCCGAACGGCGCGGGCAAGACCACGCTGATGCGCTGCATCAGCGACGGCAACGAGCGAACGGACGGCAAGATCCATGTCAACGGGGTGGAAATCGGTCGCGGTTCGCCGCAGCACGTAGTGGGACTGGGCGTGGGCCGCAGCTTCCAGAACACCAACCTGTTCGACACGCTGACGGTGGGCGAATGCCTGAAGCTGGCCCGTTACCGGCTCGACGGCGCCAGGCTGTTCGACCGCGGCGACACCGTGGCGCTGCCGCAGCCGGCCATGGATATCCTGCAAGCCACCGGACTGGACCAGAAGCTGGGCGAGGAGACCCGCAATCTGTCGCACGGCATGAAGCGCGGGCTCGAACTGGCCATGGTGCTGGCGGCCGAGCCTTCGGTGCTGCTGCTGGACGAGCCCACCGCCGGTTTGACGCGCCCCGAGCGCATGGTGATCGGCAAGGTGCTGACGCGCCTGACGCGCGAGTTCGGGCTGTGCATCGTGATCATCGAGCACGACCTGGACTTCGTGCGGGAGATCAGCAACCGCGTGGTGGTGTTGCACCAGGGCGCCATCCTGATGGAAGGCACCGTGGATGAGGTGGTCGCATCGGATCTGGTGAAGGCCGTCTACGCTGGCGATAGCGCCGGCGACAGCAAGGAGAAGGCAGCATGAGCAAACTGCTGACGGTACAGAACCTGAGCAGCGGCTACGGCTCTGCCGCGGTGCTGCGCGACGTGTCGCTGGAGATCGACAAGGGCGAGATCGTCGTTGTGCTGGGCAAGAACGGCATGGGCAAGTCGACCCTGCTGAAGACGCTGATGGGCTTTGTGCGCCCGTTCAGCGGCAAGGTGGCGCTGCACGGCAAGGATGTCACGGGCATCTCGCCGCATGTGATGGCGCGCTCGGGCGTGGCCCATGCCCCGCAGGAACATACCTTGTTCCAGGACCTGACGGTCGAGGAAAACCTGCGCCTTGGCGTGCTGTCGGACAGCGTGTTCCGCGAGCGCCTGTCGTCGGTCGAGGCGGTGTTTCCGCGCATGATCGAACGGCTGAAGCAGCGCGCGGGCACCCTGTCGGGTGGCGAGCAGAAGATGCTGCTGATGTGCCGGGCGTTGATCGCCCGGCCGCAATTGATGCTGGTCGACGAAATCAGCGAAGGCCTGCAGCCGACCATGGTCGACCGCATGGCCGAGGCGCTGGTGCATGCGCGGCACCAGCTGGGCATTTCGGTGCTGCTGGTCGAGCAGCATCTGGATTTCGCGTTGTCCGTGGCCAATCGCTTCATGGTGCTGAAGGTCGGCGAGATCGTCGAGCAGGGCCGCGTCGACGATCCGAGCGCGACGCACAACCTGGCCGCCCATCTGGCGGTCTGATCCCGCCAACTGGTGCACGGAGTCCCGCCATGCGTCTTTTTCCTCGTGAAGTGGATCGGCTGCTGCTGCACCAGGCCGCGCAACTGGCCAGGGCGCGCCAGGGCAGGGGGCTGTTGCTCTCCGAACCCGAAGCCCGTGCGTTGATCGCGGACGCCATCTGCGAAGGCGCGCGCCAGGGCGGCACGATCGCCGACATGGTGGCGCTGGCTTCCGCGCTGCTGACCGACGACGATGTCATGCCGGGTGTGGCCGAGCGCATCGACGTTGTCATGGTGGAAGCCTTCTTCTCCGATGGGCAGAAGCTGGTCTGCGTGCACGAGCCCATCGGGCCGGGCAAGGGCGCCACGCCGCAGGCGCCGGTGCCGCCGCGCTGGCGGTTGGCGGAAGGCCCGATCGTGGTCAATCAGGGCCGTCCCACGTTGCGCCTGCGCGTGGAGAGCACGGCGGACCGGCCGATCCAGGTGGGGTCGCACTACCACTTCTTCGAAGTCAATCCCGCGCTGCGGTTCGACCGGCCCGCAGCCTACGGCTACCGGCTCGACATTCCTTCCGCCACGACGCTGCGCTTCGAGCCGGGAGACACACGCGATGTCGACCTGGTCGCCATGGGGGGCGCGCGCGTGGTGCATGGGCTGGCAGGGCTGGTCAACGGCCCGCTGGACGATCCGGCCGTACGGCAGGGCGCGATGGCCCGGCTGGCCGCCTTCCTGGAGCAATAAGATGGCGCACGGCATCGAGCGTTCCCGCTATGTCCAGCTCTACGGCCCCACCGCGGGCGATTGCGTCCGGCTGGGCGATACCGGCCTGTGGGCACGGGTCGAGCGCGATCTATGCGTGGGCGGCGACGAGCTTGTGTTCGGCGCCGGCAAGACCGTGCGCGCCGGCACGGGCTGCGACGGCGCGCTGACCGCCGCCGAGGGCATCCTCGACCTGGTCATCACCAATGCGCTGATCATCGATGCGGTCGCCGGCATCATCAAGGCGGACATCGGCATCAAGGATGGCCGCATCGTCGGGATCGGCAAGGCCGGCGATCCCAACATCATGGACGGTGTGACGCCGGGCCTCACCGTCGGCGTCAATACCGACATCCGTGCCGCCGAGGGACTGATCGTGACAGCGGGCGGCATCGATTGCCACGTGCATTTCATCGACCCGGGACAGGTGGACGAGGCCCTGTGCGGAGGCATCACCACCTTGATGGGCGGCGGCCTGGGGCCGACTACCGTGCCGATCGCTTCCACCGGCACGCGCAATCTTGGGCTCATGCTGCAGGCGGCCGAGGCGTTCCCGGTCAATTTCGGCTTCATTGCCAAGGCGGCATCGCATGCCGTCGAGCCGCTGATCGAGCAACTGGCCTCGGGCGCGGCCGGGCTCAAGATCCACGAGGACTGGGGCGCCAGCGCCGCCGTGATCGACGCCGCGCTGAAGGCCGCGGACATCGGTGGCGGACAGATCCAGCTGCATACCGACACGCTGAACGAATCCGGCTTCGTCGAGCACACCATGCGCGTGATCGGCGACCGCTGCATCCATGCGTATCACGTGGAGGGCGCGGGCGGCGGACATGCGCCGGACATCATCCGCATTTGCAGCCGGGCCAACGTGCTGCCTTCGTCGACCAACCCCACCAATCCGTTCACGATCAATACCTTCGACGAACACTTCGACATGGCGATGACCAGCCATCATCTGAATCCGCGCTTGCCGGAGGATGTGGCCTTCGCCGAAAGCCGTATCCGGCGCGAAACCATCGGTGCGGAGGATGTGCTGCACGACCTCGGCGCGATCAGCGCCATCGGCTCGGACAGCCAGGGCATGGGCCGCATCGGCGAAACCATCGCGCGCTGCTGGCAGCTGGCCGAGCATATGCGCGACCTGCGGGGCAGCTTGCCCGAGGACCGGGGCACGGGCGCGGACAATTTCCGCATCCTGCGCTACATCGCCAAGTACACCATCAACCCGGCGCGCATGTTCGGCATCGATGGCGAGGTCGGGTCGATCGAGAGCGGCAAGCTCGCCGACCTGGTGTTCTGGCGTCCGGACAGCTTTGGCGCCAAGCCGGAAATGATCATGAAGGCGGGCTTTCCGGTGTGGGCGCCGCTGGGCGAGGCCAATGCGTCGCTGATGACATGCGAGCCGCTGCGCTATCGGCCCATGTGGGGTTATTTCGGCCGCGCGCCGCAGGCGCTGGGCGTGCGCTTCGTCGCGCCGCCGTCGATTGCCGCCGATGTGGGGCGCCGACTGGATCTGAAGGCGGCCCTGGTGCCCGTGGCCGATACCCGAAGCCGGACCAAGCGCGACATGCTGTTCAACGATACGGTGGCCCCGATCACGGTCGATCCGGAAAGCTTTCGCGTCTGCATCGATGGACAGCCCATCGACAGCGCGCCCACCGCCCGCGTGGCGCTGGGGGCGTCTTATATGCTCAAGTAGGAGATACACCATGGCCGCAGTGCGTCTGGGAATCGGCGGGCCGGTAGGCAGCGGCAAGACGCGGCTGGTCGAACGTTTGCTGCCCGTGTTCGCCGCCGAAGGCGTTTCGGTGGCGGTCATCACCAACGACCTCGTCACGCGCGAGGATGCCGAACGGGTGCGGCGTTCCGGCCTGATCGATCCGGAGCGGGTACTGGGCGTCGAGAGCGGGGCGTGTCCCCATACGGCGATTCGCGAAGACCCGTCCGTCAACATCGCCGCGGCCGACTGGCTGGAGCGCCGCTTCCAACCCGATGTCATCGTGATCGAAAGCGGTGGGGACAATCTGGCCGCCACGTTCTCCAGCGAACTGGTGGACTGGTGGGCCTTCGTGATCGACGTGGCCGGTGGCGACGATATTCCGCGCAAGCGGGGACTGGGCGTGTTGCGCGCCGACCTGCTGGTCGTCAACAAGATCGATCTGGCGCCTCATGTGGATGCCGATCTGGATCGCATCCGCGCGGACGTGGCCATGGCCCGGCCCGATCGTCCCTCGCTGTTCACCGATCTGCGCACGGGCAACGGCGTGCGCGCCGTGTTCGATGAAATCGCGCGCTCCGCCTTGTTCGGACGCATGCCTGCATGACGGAAGGGCTGTTATCGCTGCGCTTCGCCCGCGACGGCCAGGGACGCACGCGGCTGGTGGCGCGACGGCAGCGCTATCCGCTGACCACCACGGTGGTACTGCCGATGGATACGGGGCCGGGCGCCTTGATCTACGTGCAGAACGCGGCGGGTTCGGTGTTCGGCGGCGATCGTCTCGACGTCGACGTTTGCCTGGAGGCCGGGGCCGCGCTCTGTCTGTCGACGCCGTCGGCCACGCGTCTGCAGGGCGATGCCTTGTCGATGCAGACCACGCGGGTCTCGGTCGGGGAGGGCGCCTTCTTCGAATCCGTCCCCGACATGATCATTCCGCATCCGGACGCCGTGCACCGGCAGCAGACATACATCGATCTGGCCGAGGGTGCCAGCGCCATCGTGGTGGAATCGCTGGCGCCGGGGCGTACCGCGCGGGGCGAACGGCACGCCTATCAATCGATTGACCTGCGCTTGCAGGCCAGCTTTCGCGGATCGCCGGTGCTGCGCGACGCGTCCGGTTTTCGGCCCCGGGAAGCAGACCCGGCGCTGGAAGGGGGCCTGGGTGGGGAGGGCTACGTAGGCAGCCTCTTCGCGCTGACGGGCCTGGCGCGGGACGGCCAGGCGGAAGACCTGGCCGCGCGCATCGGTGCCGCACTGGCCGACGTCCCCGGGGTCTATGGCGGAGCGTCGGCATTGGCCTCGGGTCATGGGGCGGTGGCGCGCTTTCTTGCCAGCGACGCGCCCTCGTTGCGCCAGGCGACCCACGCGGCGTGGGACGCCGCGAGGCGCGGCATGCGGGGACTGCCCGCGCCCAAACTCAGAAAATGACAGGACACCCATGTTGATCGTGAACCGGATCATTGGCCGCGCCGATGCGCCTCGATTCGCTGGACGCCAGACCGACCCCGTCAGTATCTCGGCGGCGGACGCCGGCCGGCGCCGCATGCGCGTGCATAGCGAAAACGGCGCCGAGATCGGCATCGACTTGCCGCGACAGAGCTGGCTGTTCGATGGCGCGGTGCTGCATGACGACGGCGAACGCGTGCTGGTCGTGGCCCGCCGACCCGAGCCGGTCATGGTGATCGTACTGGCGAATATGACAGCCGAGGCCGCGTTCCGCGTCGGCCACGCCTTGGGCAACCGGCATAGTCCTTCGGAATGGCACGGCAATGAAATCGTCGTCCCCGTGACCGACACCCCGGAGCTGACCGCGCGCCCGGTACTGGCGCTGGGGCTCCCCGGCCTGGTCCTGCGCTTCGAGGAGAGGCCATTCGCCGCCGACGCGCCGCCGGCTTGCGCCGGCGCGGCGCACGAGCACCATCATCGGGACCACCAACACCACGGTCACGGACACCACCACCACGGGGACCACGCCCACGAACATCATGGCTGAGGCCCAGGTAGCGGGCCTCGCCGCTCGCGCCGGCCCATTGCTGGCGCTGATGCAGCTGTCGGACTCGGCCCTGCCAATCGGGCGGCATGCGCACGCCATGGGATTGGAGCGCCTGTTCCGCGATGGCCGCGTGACCACGCCGGCGTCCCTGCGGCAAATGATCGTCGCCGCGCTGAGGCACGGCGCGGCGCGCGCCGATGGCGCGGCCACCGCGATGGCGCACGACGCCGTTCAAGCCCGCGATGTGCTCGCCCTGAAAGCCGTCGATGCACGGCTGGACTTGCTGAAACTCACCGCGCCCGCACAGGCGGCCTCGCGCCGCTGCGGCAGCCGGCTCGCCGCCCTGGCTCCCTTGCTCGGCAGCCACGCGACGCTGGCGGAGTATGCCGCCGAGGTGGGCGCGCGGCGGACGCCGGGCCATCTCGCGGTGGTCTCTGGCGCGCTCGCGGCCGCGGCGGGCATCGGCCGCGAAGACGCCGTGCTCGCCGAAATGAGGGGCGTGGCCACCATGATCCTGTCGGCCGCGGTCCGGCTGGACGTGGTGCCCGCCGCGGCATCGCAAGCAATGCTGGCGGCCCTGGCGCCCGACATCATCGCCGCCACGGATATTGCCCTGGGCACCGGGCCCGACGACATGGAATGCAGCGCGGCGGCGGGGCTGGAGATTGCCGCCATGCGCCACGCCCGCGACGACGGGCGGCTGTTTGCAACGTGAATGAGGTAAGGAAACCGGGATGCAAGAGGATCGGATACTGCGGGTGGCCCTCGATTGGGCCGTGGACGACATCGACCCGCCGCGCTCGTTCGGCGGCTGGAACACGGGCCGCGTCGTGCAGCAGACGCATGAAAGCCTGGTGGAGGACGACTTCGATACACCGCCAGCACCGGCCGACGCGCCCACGCGCATCGTGCCGCGCCTGGCCGAACATGTCGAGGAAGCGCCGGACGCGCGCCGCTTCGTGTTCCGCCTGCGGCAGGGCGTGCGCTTTCATGATGGCGCGCCGCTCGATGCCGAGGCGGTGGTCCTCAACTATGAGCGCATGTACCGCGCCGAGTCGCCGCATTACTCGGCGGTGGTCG
The DNA here is from genome assembly GCF_007829435.1 of Cupriavidus gilardii J11. Taxonomy (GTDB): domain Bacteria; phylum Pseudomonadota; class Gammaproteobacteria; order Burkholderiales; family Burkholderiaceae; genus Cupriavidus; species Cupriavidus gilardii_D. The sequence continues at coordinate 76,440 of NZ_VLJN01000005.1, read as the reverse complement.
CCGACTTCAACCGCGCGGGCGCTGGATCGATCGAGCAGGTGCGGGCCGTGGATGCGATGACGGTCGAATTCCGCCTGAGCGAGCCGTTTCCGGAATTCCTGCGCTATATGACACAGGAGGACGCGCCCGGCGCGCAGTCGCTGGTCAGCCCGGCCGCCCTGCGCAAGTGGGGCCCCGATGGTTGCGCGGACCGCGCCCCGGGCACCGGCGCGTTCCGCTTTGACCGTCGTTTCGAAACGGCCGGAGGATCGGCGGTGGTGCTGTCGCGCAACGACACGTACTGGGACGGGCCGCCGTCGATCGACGGCATCGAGTTCCTGCCATTCCCCGATATCGACGACCGCGTACGCGCCTTGCGCGAGGGCAGGGTGGACATTGCGTACAGCGTGGAGGGCGCCGACCTGTCGGACCTGGCGCAGCGCGGCTTTACCGTGCCCGAGTTCTCGCCGCCGTATCTCTGGTATCTCGTCTTCAATCTGCGCGACCCCTACATGGCGGACGTGCGCGTGCGTCAGGCCATCGCTTGCGCCATCGACCGCCAAGGCTTGTGCCATGGCTTGTTTCCCGGCGCCGCCTTGCCCGCGACCAGCGCGATTCCGCCCGGCGCGCCGGCCCACGACCGGCACGCACCCGAGCGCTATCCCTACGATCCGCAACGCGCGCGCCAGCTATTGGCCGAGGCGGGCGTCGGCGAGGGCCTGACCTTGCGCGTCATCGCCGCGCGGGCCGGCTCGGCGCAACTGGACCCGGGCGCCATCTACGAAAGCGTGGCGCGGGATCTGGCGAAGGTGGGTATCCAGCTGGAGGTGACCCTGCATCCCGACTGGGTCGCCTATTGCAATCAGTGGCGCGAAGGCGCGCCGCCGGGCATCGCCTTCAGCGAGATGAGCTGGGCCATGTCGTGCGACCTGTGGCTGTCGCAGGTACTGCATGGCGATAACATGTCGCCGCGCGGCTTCAACGCGGGCTACAACCAGGATGCCAGGCTGGATGCCTTGCTGGATCAGGCGCGGACCACCGTGTCGCTGGCCGACCGCATCGCGCTGTACCGGGCCGCGGATGCGCGCGTCATGGAAACGCTGCCCATCCTGCCCTTGTTCACGTCGCGGCGGGGCATGATCGCGTGGTCGCCCAGGGTGACGGGACTGACGGTGGTCAATCAGTGCTGGCAGGACTTCCGGCGCGTACGGCTCAAGTAAGCCGCCGCGAAACGCCCACCCCATTCCGCTCTCCCGCCTGCGGGAGAGGGGCAGGGGAGAGGGGCAGGGGAAAGAGCACCCGACGCGCCACCGCTCCCCGCCCGCCTCAAGCCGCCACTCCGGGCACCCCTTCATGCCAACGATGCACCCCTTCATAAGCATGCGCCACGCGCAGGATGGTGGCCTCGTCGAACATCTTCCCGGCGATCTGCAGCCCCGCCGGCAAGCCGCGCGAATCGAAGCCGCAAGGCACCGACACCGCCGGCATGCCGGTGAGGTTGTACGGATAAGTCAGGCGCCATGACGCCGCCAGCGGACTCTCCTCGACACCGCCGGTGATCACGCTCGGTTGCCCGCGCTTCCACGCTGTGACCGCGGAGCTGGGCGTGACGATGACATCAACCTGCTCCAACACCTTTGCGAAATCCCGGATCAACTGCACGCGCAGTTGCTCGGCCTTCAGGTAGTCCGCCGCGGTGACCAGCCTGCCGATCTCCACCAGGGTACGGACGTCGTCGGCCATGTCCGCGGTGGCGCCGCTTTGCAGGCCCTTGTCGTGCCAGGCGGCGGACGATGCAAGCTCGATGGCGAAGATCGCGCCCAGGCCATACTGCAGATTCGGGATTTCGAAGTGGACCGTCCGCGCGCCCAAGGCCTGCAGATCGGCGATCGCCGCGTCCACCAGACGCTCCACTTCGACTTCGTTGCGACCAAAGAAATGGTTGCGGCAGACGCCGATGCGCATGCCGGCGATGCCCGCGTCGAGGCCGGCGCGATAGTCCGCCACCGGTACTGCTGCCGTGGCCGGGTCCAGCTTGTCATGGCCGGCCAGCACCTGCAGCATCAACGCCGCGTCGCGCGTCGATCGGGTCAGCGGCCCGGCGTGATCGAGCGACCAGCTATGCGGCACGACGCCTGTCCGGCTGACGCGCCCAAAGGTCGGCTTCAGCCCGACCACTCCGCACAGGCTGGCCGG
>NZ_VLJN01000005.1:56027-74196 GCF_007829435.1 Cupriavidus gilardii J11 | reverse complement strand
CCGCCGCTGGAGCCGCCCGGGATTCGCCCGGGGTCCCAGGGATTGCGGGTCGGCGGCGTTTCCGTGCCCCAGGCAAACTCATGCGTGCGGGTCTTGCCGATCAGCACCGCGCCCGCGGCACGCAATCGCGCAACGGCGTCGGCATCCTGCATCGGGAACGCATAACCGGGCGCCACGCTGCCCGCCTTGGTCGGCATGTCCGCCGTCAGGTAGTTGTCCTTGATCGCGATGGGCACGCCGTGCAGCGGCCCGCGATAGTGGCCACGCGCCAATTCCTCGGTCAGTTGGCGCGCCTGCTCGCGCGCGTTCCCATTGATGTGAGCAAACGCCTGGATCTGGCCGTCGATCGCTTCGATGCGGCCCAAGGCGGCCTCCGTCACCTCCAGCGGCGACACCTCTTTGGCGGCAATGCGGGACGCGATGCCGACAATGTCATGGTTCAGCAAGTCCGTCATGCTTCGCTCGCCTGTTCGGGATGGAGGGCACGCAAGGGATCGAACACCACGGCGGGATGCAGCTGCGCCAGATCGAGCTGTCGCAAACGGGCGATTTCGCCGACGATGCCGCGGTAGACGTTGAGATTGTGTTCGAGACGGTCGGGCGCGAATTGCGTCCCCATCCACTGCGTCAGCACCTCGTTGCCCGGCGGCGGCGCACCGGGCCGCTCGCCGGGCGATTTCAGCAGCAAGGCCGCGACCTCGGACGGCGGGGCGCGACCGGGGTCGTCCAGCGTGGGCATGCCTTGCACGAAGGGCACGAACTGCTGTTGCGCAACCTGGTACACGCGGCGCAATTCGGCAACCGGCTCCGGATGGTCATCGACACGAAGGTCCAGCGTGGCATAGGCTTCGCGCTCCATCACCTTCAGCGAGGCCGATTGACGCCCCCGCCTGTCGCCCCCCCGGCGGCTGGCCGGCACTGGCTTCATAGGCATCGGCCATGGCGTCCAGCGTCCCGGCGCCCACCAGCATATTCCCCTGCACCGTATAACCCGGCCCACGACGATCGCCGGCCCAGCCCACGCAGGAAGGGCCCGTCCACACGGCGGTCCCGCCATGTCGGTCGACGATGGCCAGCTGCCGCATATCCCTGCCCGAATCGCCTTCCAGCACCTGCGCCATGGCGGTGCCGGCGTCGAGACCTTTGCCGAGCTGGTCCAACGCTTGCATCGCAAGATATGGATTGACCCAGGACTGCGTGGACACCGCGCCGACGTTTGCGCCCAGGTACGGGCGATGGCCCCGACGGCAGGCACCGCGGTGCTGACCGCGATACCGAGTTCGCCCGTGCGTTCGCAACGGGCAACGATGGAAAACGTCATGGAATAGGGACTCCCTGGCTCTCTACGGACATACCGATATGCGAATGCAATTCCCATACCCGCGCCGCATCGCATATCGGGGAGCCCGTCCCCCGGCACCCCTATCCCGCCGCCCGCTTTCCGTTCTTCGCCGCCGCCTCCTCCTGCAACCTCAACACCCGCCGCTGGATCTTGCCGGTGGTGGTCATCGGCAACTGATCGATAAACGCGATCGCCTTCGGATATTCGTAAGGCGCCAATTGCCCGCGCACATGCCGCTGCAGTTCCTCGATCAGCGCCGCTTCGGCGGCGGGCGAGCGGTCGGTGCCGGGTGTCAGCACGATAAACGCCTTGACGATCGCGCCGCGCTCCGGATCGGGCGACGGCACCACCGCGCAGTTCGACACCGCTGGATGTTTCAGCAGGCAGTTCTCGATCTCGCTGGGTCCGATGCGGTAGCCGGACGACTTGAAGACATCGTCGGCGCGGCCCTGGTACCACAGGTAGCCGTCGGCATCGATGCGTGCAAGGTCACCAGTGCGGCACCAGCGCAGGCCGTCGTGCTCGACATATTTGGCGGCCGTGGCGGCCTCGTTCTTCCAGTACCCGAGAAAGAAGACGGGATCGGCATGGCCATGGATGTCGGTGGCGCACACCGCCACTTCGCCTTCCTCGCCCGGCGCGCAGGGACGTCCGTCCTCGTCGATGACGGCGACGCGATGGCCCGGATAGGGCCGGCCCATCGATCCGGGCCGCGCCGGCCAGCCGGGCTGCGTGTCGTCGTATTGCGCGGTGCAGTTGCCGACGATGTAGTTGATTTCGGTCTGGCCGAACATCTCGTTGACGATCACGCCGAACGCGTCGCGGCACCAGTCGAATACCGTTTGCCCCACGGCCTCGCCCGCGCTCATCAGCGCGCGCAAGCGCAGGTCGTAGCGCTCGCGCGGCGCCGGGCACGCCTTCATCATCTGCTTGAGCGCGGTCGGAAACAGGAAGGTGTTGGTGACCTTGTAGCGCTCCATCAGCGTGAAGGCGACCTCGGGCGAGAAGCGGCCCTGGTAGCCGACGATCGGCTTGCCGAAGTACAGCGCCGGCATCAGCGCGTCCCACAGGCCGCCTGTCCAGGCCCAGTCGGCCGGGCTCCAGAACACATCGTCGTCGCGCGGATACCAGTTCTGCGAACAGACGAAGCCGGGAAGATTGCCGATCAGCGCCGAATGCGGCAGCAGGGCGCCCTTGGGCGGGCCGGTGGTGCCACTGGTGTAGATCAGCACCGCGGCCTCCTCGGCCTTGGTCTGCACCGCGTCGAACTGTGGCGGGTATTGCGCCAGCAGCGGGTCCCAGTCATGATCGCCGCGGCCCGCCGCCTGCCCGGCCGCGATCACGGCGCGCAGCGCCGGACATTCGGCGCGCGCGGCCCGAAGGTTGTCGATCGACGTTTCGTCGGCGATGGCCACGCAGGCCTCGCTGTGCTGGAGCCGGTACGACAGCGCCTCCGGGCCGAACAGCATCGACAGCGGCATCGCGATGGCGCCGAGCTGATAGACGGCCATATGGGCGACCACGGTCTCGATCCGCTGCGGCATCACGATGGCGACACGGTCGCCGCGCCGCACGCCAAGCCCGGCCAGCGCGTGCGACAGGCGGTCGGCCTGCTGCTGGATGTCGAGATAGCGGTGCGCGGCGCGCTGCCCGCTTTCATGCTCGGTGTAGACGGCGATGCGTTCGCGTGTCGCCGGGTCGCGTGCCCAGCGTCCGCAGCAAGCCTGCGCCAGATTGAAATGCTCCGGCACATGCCAATGGAAGTCCCGATAAAGGGAAGGGTAGTCGTCGCGCCGGCTTGCCGGCAGCGCGGATGCGGCCATGCTTCTGTCTCCCGATGGCGCGGTTCGGCCCAGGGCCGCCGCGCGTTATTGTGGATGGCTGGCGTCGCGGACAATGTTCCGGCTCCGTTGTGGCTTCCTTGTGGCTCTGTTTTGGCTACAATCGCCTGAAACGAACGAGCGTTCGATTTCGCCATCGACCCGCAAGCCTGCGGTCGATGCCACCGGAGACAGACCAAGATGACGATCCGCGAAACCTCGCGCTCCGAATGTATCACGGTGCGCGGACTGCAATATCACGTCCGCCATTGGGGCGAACCGGGTTCGCCCAAGCTGTTCCTGCTGCACGGCTGGATGGACGTATCGGCCTCGTTCCAGTTCCTGGTGGATGCGCTGCGCGGCAAGTGGCATGCGATCGCCCCGGATTGGCGCGGCTTCGGCGAGACGGGCTGGCCCACGCGCTATCCGGGTACGGCGTCGTATTGGTTTCCCGACTATCTGGCCGATCTGGAAGCGCTGCTGGACCATTACGAGCCCAGCGGGCCGGTCAATCTGGTGGGCCATAGCATGGGTGCCAATGTCGCCTGCATGTATGCCGGCGTGCGCCCCGGGCGCGTCCGCCGCGTGGTGGATCTTGAAGGGTTTGGCCTGGCCGCGACCCGGCCGACGCAGGCCCCGCGCCGCTACGCGCGCTGGCTCGACGAGCTGCGCGRGCCGCCGGCGCTGAAGACGTACGACAGCGTCGAAGCGGTGGCGCAGCGGCTGAAGAAAACCAATCCCCGGCTGCGCGACGATCGGGCCGCCTTTCTCGCCGCCCACTGGGCGCGGCCGAACGCGGAGGGACGCTGGGAGATCCTGGGCGATCCGGCCCACAAGATGATCAATCCGACGCTGTATCGGCTGGACGAAGTGAAGGCGGTCTGGGCGCAGGTGACCGCGCCGGTATTGCATGTGGAGGCGCGCGATTCGGCGACGCTCGCGCATATCGCCAATGGCCAGGACATCGCCGCCTTCAAGGAGCGCTTCAGCGCGTTCCCGGATTTTCGCGAGGTGGTGCTTGACGACGCGGGCCATATGGTCCATCACGACCAGCCCGAGCGCATCGCCGAGCTGATCGAGACGTTCTGCGCGTGACCGGGGCGGGCGCATGCGCCCGCGCGGTTCAGTGCGTCGCGGGGCCGTGCGCCAGCGTTTCCTTCAGCGCCGCGTTGTTGCTGGTATGCACGTGCACCAGCGCCTTGTCGGGGAAGGCGTAGTGATACGCCTTGCGCAGCGCCAGCGCGGCCTCATGGAAGCCCGACAGGATCAGCTTCTGCTTGTTCGGATAGAAGGCGATATCGCCGGCCGCGAAGATGCCACGGCGCGAACTCTCGTACGTCGTCGTATCGACCAGGATGCGGCCGGCGCGCATGTCCAGGTCCCACTGCGCGATCGGGCCCGGCTCCGACACCAGCCCGTATAGCGCCACCAGTTCATCGGCGGGCAACGTCAGCGTGTCGTCGCGGGTGCGGACCTCGGCCGCTACCAGCCGGTCGCCGTCGGTGCGCAGGGCGCCCAGCATGCCGACCACGAAGTCCATGTCGCCGGCCGCCACCGCGGCGCGCATTTCCGCAACCGTGGCATCGGCCGCACGAAAGCCCTCGCGCCGGTGCAGCAGCGTGACGCGCGCGGCCACCTTGCGCAGTGCCAGTGCCCAATCCAGCGCCGAATCGCCGCCGCCGGCAACGATCACGCGCTTGCCGGCGAAACGGGCCACTTCGCGTACCGCGTAGTGAAGATGCCGGCCTTCCAGCGCGGCGGCCTCCGGCAGCGACACCCGCTGCGGCGCGAACGCGCCCGCCCCCGCGCAGATCAGCACGGCCGCCACGTCGAAGCGCAAGCCCGCGTCGGTGGTGACCAGCAGCCGCGGGTGCTCGCCCGGCTGCTCCTGCACGCTGTTCGCGCGCTGCTCGAAGTGCATCGGCACCGCGAACGGCGCGCATTGTTCCAGCAGGCGATCGACCAGTTCCTGCGCGAGGCAGCCGGGCACCGCCGGGATGTCGTAGATCGGTTTTTCGGGATAAAGCTCGGTGCACTGCCCGCCGGCGCGGTCGAGCACATCGACGATCTCGCATTGCAGGCCGAGCACGCGGGCCTGGAACGCGGCGAACAGGCCGACTGGGCCCGCGCCGACGATCAGCACGTCGGTGCGGATGGTATCGGCTGGGGTGGCGGGCTGGGAGGRGAGGGTGGGATCGGACATGGTGTCAGGGCGCCGCCCGGTCTGACTTTGGCGGCACGTAACGTGTTTTGCTTCGAGGCAATCACTATACCTTGGGGTGGCGCTTTGGCCGGCTACGACAGCGTTGAGGGAAGGGCTATCGTCGGATGCGCTTGTACTGCCCGCACCCCCGGCCCCCTCTCCCGCAAGGCGGGAGAGGGGCCGGGGGTGAGGGCAATGACCGCTTTCCCACGCACAACCAATGATGTGCGCCGCCGCACAGCCTCCCCACCACACCCCGGCCACTCCGCCAATACGCGCCCGATCACCGGAGTAGAATGGACGCCATGCCCGATCCACACGCCATCAACGCCGACCTGCACTGCCATTCCACCATTTCCGACGGCACGCTGCCGCCCGCCGTGGTGGCCGAGCGCGCGCATGCCAACGGTGTCCAGATGTGGTCGCTGACCGACCATGACGAACTGGGTGGCCAGCTGGTCGCGCGCGAAACCGCCGAGGCGCTTGGCATGCAATACGTGCCGGGCGTCGAGATTTCCGTCACCTGGGCCGGCCAGACCGTCCATATCGTCGGGCTGCAGATCGACCCGCTTTGCCCCGAGCTGATCGACGGCCTTACCGCCACGCGCTCGGGCCGCGCCCGCCGCGCGCGCGACATCGGTGATGCGCTCGAGGCCGTCGGGATCATCGGCGCCTATGAGGGCGCGCTGCGCTATGTCGGCAATCCGGACCTGATCTCGCGCACGCACTTCGCCCGCTGGCTGGTCGACGAGGGGTATTGCCGCAGCGTGTCCGAGGTGTTCGAGCGCTATCTGTCCGAAGGCCGTCCCGGCTACGTCGGCCATCGCTGGGCGTCGTTGGCCGAGGCGGTGCAATGGATCCGCGCCGCCGGCGGCATCGCGGTAATGGCCCATCCCGGGCGCTACAACTACACCGATATCCAGCACGACGCGCTGTTCGACGAATTCACCGCGCTCGGCGGCGGAGCCGTCGAGGTGGTCACGGGCAGCCATACGCCAGACCAGTTCCGCCGCTACGCCGACGTGGCGCGCCATTACGGGCTGCTGGCCTCGCGGGGGTCGGACTTTCACGGTCCCGGCGAGGGGCGCGTCGAGATCGGCACACTGCCGCCGCTGCCTTCCACGCTGACGCCGGTCTGGCACGACTGGTGAGCCGCGGCGGCCCATGTCCCAGTATTTCGATATCCATCCCGTCAATCCGCAGCCACGGCTCGTCAAGCAGGCGGCGCAGATCGTCGGACAGGGCGGCCTGATCGCGCTGCCCACGGACTCCAGCTATGCGCTGGCCTGCCGGCTCGACGACAAGGCGGCGGTCGAGCGGCTGCGCCGGCTGCGGGGCATCGACGACCGCCATCACCTGACGCTGATGTGCCGCGACCTGTCCGAACTGGGCAGCTTCGCGCGGGTGGACAACCGCCAGTATCGATGGCTGAAGGGCGCCACCCCCGGCCCTTACGTCTTTATCCTGGAAGCGACGAAGGAAGTGCCGCGGCGGCTGTCGCACCCGTCGCGCAAGACCATCGGCGTGCGCGTGCCCGACCATCCGGTGCCGCTGGCGCTGCTCGGCGAACTGGGCGAGCCGATGATCAGCGCCACGCTGCAGATGCCCGGCGATGAAGCCCCGATGGACGATCCGCTCGCAATCCGGACCCGGCTGGAAAAGCAGCTCGAACTGGTGATCGGCGGCGGGCCCGCGCCGGCACAGGCCACCACCGTGATCGACCTGACCAGCGGCGAACCCGAACTGATCCGGGCGGGACGCGGCGATATCGCGCGCTTTGGCCTATGACCGGCCGGTGAGCCCCCCGTGCCCGTGACCATACAGCGCCGTCATCCGCGCCCGTTACAATAGCGCCCCATGGATTCCTCCCTGATACAGACCTTCGCGGTCTACGCGCTGCCCGTGCTGTTCGCCATCACCCTGCATGAGGCGGCGCACGGCTACGTGGCCAAGCATTTCGGCGACAACACCGCCTACGTGATGGGCCGCGTCAGCCTGAACCCGGTGCGGCACATCGACCCGATCGGCACCATCGCGGTGCCGCTGCTGCTGTATTTCGTCACCAACGGCCAGTTCGTGTTCGGCTACGCCAAGCCGGTGCCGGTAGCGTTCGGCAGGCTGCGCAATCCGCGCTGGCACAGCATGTGGGTCGCGCTGGCGGGCCCCGGCGCCAACCTGTTCCAGGCCTTCGTGTGGACGCTGGTGGCGCTCGGCCTGGTGCTGGCGCAGGTGCAGGAGCCGTTCTTTATCCAGATGGCGCGCGCGGGCGTGCTGGTCAACCTCGTGGTGGCCGCGTTCAACCTGTTCCCGATCCCGCCGCTGGACGGCGGCCGCGTGCTGTCGGCCCTGCTGCCGCAGCGCATCGCCTACGCGTTCGCGCGGGTGGAGCCCTATGGCATCTTCATCGTGCTCGCGCTGGTTGCCGCCGGCGTGATCACGCAGATCTGGATGCGCCCCGTGATGGGGCTGCTGGGCTCGTTCGTCCAGCTCCTGCTGGCGCCGATCCTGGCGCTGGTGCAATGAATTCCCGAAAGACAACCTCCAACGATATGTTCCCCGATCGCGTTCTATCCGGCATGCGGCCTACTGGCGCATTGCATCTCGGCCACTACCACGGCGTGCTGAAAAACTGGGTCGACCTGCAAGGCCGGTATCCCTGTTTCTTTTTCGTGGCCGACTGGCATGCGCTGACCACGCATTACGAGTCGCCGGAAGTGATCGGCGAATCGGTGTGGGAAATGCTGATCGACTGGCTGGCAGCCGGCGTCGATCCGGAGCAGGCCACGCTGTTTATCCAGAGCCGCGTGCCCGAGCATGCCGAACTGTTCCTGCTGCTGTCGATGGGCACGCCGCTGGGCTGGCTCGAACGCGTGCCGACCTACAAGGACCAGATCGAGAAGCTGAAGGACAAGGACCTGTACACCTATGGCTTCCTCGGCTATCCGCTGCTGCAGGCCGCCGATATCCTGATCTACCGGGCCGGCAAGGTGCCGGTGGGCGAGGACCAGATTCCCCACGTGGAAATCACGCGCGAGATCGCGCGCCGGTTCAATTACCTGTACGGCCGCATTCCGGGCTTCGAGGAGCGCGCGCAGGAGGCGGCCAAGAAGCTGGGCGGCAAGCGCACCAAGGCCTTCCTCGAACTGCGCAAGGCGTATCAGGAGCAGGGCACCGACGCGTCGCTCGAAGAGGGCCGCGCACTGGTTGCCCAGTCGCAGAGCCTGTCCAGCGATGATCGGGAGCTGCTGCTGGGCTATCTGGCCGGCTCGCGCAAGACCATCCTGGTCGAGCCGCAGGCGCTGCTGACGGCCGCGTCGCGCATGCCGGGGCTGGATGGCCAGAAGATGTCGAAGTCCTACGGCAATACCATCCGCATGCGGGAGGACAAGGAGTCGGTCGAGAAGAAGGTCCGCACCATGCCTACCGATCCTGCCCGCGTGCGCCGCAGCGATCCGGGCGAGCCGACCCGCTGCCCGGTGTGGCAGCTGCATCAGGTCTATTCCGATGAGCCGACCCGGGAATGGGTGCAGAAGGGCTGCCGCAGCGCCGGCATTGGCTGCATCGAATGCAAGCAGCCGGTGATCGACGGCATCCTGCGCGAACAGCAGCCGATGCTGGAGCGGGCGCAGCCGTACATGGACAACCCCGCGCTGCTGCGCGACATCGTTGAACAGGGTTGCGCCAGGGCCAGCGCGGTGGCCCGCGAGACCATGCGCGAGGTCCGCGACGCGATGGGGCTGGGCTACCGCTGATGGCCGGGCCCATGCCGACCGGTTCGCACGCCGGCCTCGCCGCGCCTTCCGCGTGGGTAACGCGCTGGGCGCCGCTCGTCCGTGCGGGCGGCCGCGTGCTGGATCTGGCCTGTGGCGGCGGACGCCACGCCCGCTGGTTCGCCGCGCGGGGCTTCGACGTGCTGGCGGTGGACCGCGATGCCGCCGCGCTCGCCACGCTGCCGCCAGACGTGCGCCAGCGACAGGTCGACCTGGAGCAGGGCGGCTGGCCGCTGGCCGGCGAGGCGCCGTTCGATGCGATCGTCGCCACGAACTATCTCCACCGTCCGTTGTGGCCGCATCTGCTCAAGGCGCTTGCGCCCGGCGGTGTGCTGATTTACGAGACTTTCGCCCAGGGGAACGAGACCGTCGGCAAGCCGTCCAATCCGGCTTTCCTGCTGCGGCCGGGCGAATTGCTCGACGTGGCCCGCGAAGTCGGCGGGGAGCGGCTGCGGGTGGTCGCCTACGAGGACGGCTTCGTCGAATCTCCACGGCCCGCCTTCGTTCAGCGCATCTGCGCGGTGCTGGAGGCGCCCGCCGAAGCCGGTGGGACGGGGCCGGCACGCTACCCGTTGGCCTGCCCTGAAGGGCCGTAGCGGTCAGCCGCTCACGTCCCGTTCGCGTTGAGGAAAGCAGAGTTTGTCCGACCGTCGGGCAGGCGGTCGGCGCCCGGTTCGTATCCGGTACAATCGCAAAATCGCATCCCGAAAACCTTATAAGCTATGACACAGATTACCGGCAGCATCGTCGCGATCGTGACGCCGATGCAGGAGGATGGCAGCCTCGATTACGCGTCGCTGCGGAGCCTGATCGACTGGCATGTCGCCGAGGGCACCGACGGCATCGTCATCGTCGGCACCACCGGGGAATCGCCGACCGTTACGGTCGAGGAGCACTGCGAGCTGATTCGCGTGGCGGTCGAGCAGGCCGCCGGGCGCATCCCGATCATCGCGGGCACCGGGGGCAACTCCACCGCCGAGGCGATCGAGCTGACGGCGTTCGCGAAGCAGGTCGGCGCCGACGCGTCGCTGCAGGTCGTGCCCTACTACAACAAGCCGACGCAGGAAGGGATGTACCGCCATTTCCGCACGATCGCGGAAGCGGTGGATCTGCCGGTGTTGCTCTACAACGTGCCCGGCCGCACGGTGGCCGACATGAGCAACGACACCATCCTGCGCCTGGCCCAGGTGCCGGGCGTGGTGGGCGTCAAGGAGGCCACCGGCAATATCGACCGCGCCGCGCAGCTGATCCACGAGGCGCCCGAGGGCTTCTCGGTCTTCAGCGGCGACGATCCCACCGCCGTGGCGCTGATGCTGCTGGGGGGGCACGGCAACATCTCGGTAACCGCCAACGTCGCGCCGCGCAAGATGCACGAGATGTGCGCGGCCGCGCTGAAGGGGGATGCGATCACCGCGCGCCGGCTGCACATGGAGATGATCGCGCTGAACAAGGCCATGTTCGTCGAGGCCAATCCGATCCCCGTCAAGTGGGCGTTGCAGCAGATGGGCCGCATGCCCGGCGGCATCCGCCTGCCGCTGACGCCGCTGTCGGATGCCTACCATGAGACCGTGCGAAAGGCACTGGCTGGCGCCGGCCTGCTAAACTAAGCGGTTATTTGCTGTTCCCGCGCCAAGCCGTCATCCCTTCCCTTAGGATTGCGTGTCAATGAAACTGAAGCTTAACCGCCACGGCGCCCAGCAGGGCCGCCGTGCCGCCCTGGTCTTGCCGGTGCTTGCCGCGGGCATGATTGCCGGCTGCAGCAGCATCAACGAGATGATGCAGCCCGACAAGATCGACTACAAATCGGCCGCCGCCAAGCGCACGCCGACGCTCGAAGTGCCGCCCGACCTGACCAAGCTCGATGGCGACCGCCGCTATTCGGTGCCGGACCAGAACGGCACCTCGACGCTGTCCGGCTATCAGCAGGCCACGAGCACGCAGCCCAAGGCCACCGGCACCAATGTGCTGCCGAGCGCCGAAGGCATCCGGGTCGAGCGCGACGGCAACCAGCGCTGGCTGGTTGTCAGCAACGGCATGGCGCCGGACCAGCTGTGGCAGAGCCTGCGTGAGTTCTGGCAGGAGAATGGTTTCCTGCTGGTGCAGGACTCGCCCGAGACCGGCATCATGGAAACCGACTGGGCCGAGAACCGCGCCAAGATCCCGCAGGATTTCATCCGCAATACCATCGGCAAGGTGTTCGACGGCCTGTATTCCACGTCCGAGCGTGACAAGTTCCGCACGCGCCTGGAAAAGGGCCAGAACGGCACGCTGGAGGTCTTCATCAGCCACCGCGGGGCGCAGGAAGAACTGACCGGTCTCGATAAGTCCACCACCGTGTGGACGCCGCGCCCGGCCGATCCCGAACTGGAAGCCGAGTTCCTGTCGCGTCTGGCGCAGCGCCTTGGCGTGCAGAAGGAGCAGGCCGACCGCATGGCGAAGAACGGCACGCTGCCGGCCCCGGCGGGCACCGCCAAGCCGGCCGCGCCCGCGGCCGGCGCCACCGGTGCGCAGGCCGCCGCCGTGCCCGCGGGCGCCAGCTACCTGACGCAGATCAATGGCAACCAGGCGCTGCAGCTGCCGGAGCCGTTCGACCGCGCGTGGCGCAGCGTCGGCCTGGCGCTGGACCGCGTGAACTTCACCGTCGAAGACCGTGATCGCGCCCAGGGTCTCTACTTCGTCCGCTATGTCGACACCCGCGACACCGTCGACAATCGTGGTTTCTTCTCCAAGCTGTTCACGCGCACCGGCGGCGATGACGCCAAGCAGGCCCGGAAGTATCGCGTTTCGCTGAAGGGCAGCGGCTCGGGCACGACCGTGATGGTGCTCAACGACGCCGGCCAGCCGGAGTCGACCGAGATCGCCAAGCGGATCCTGACGCTGCTGGACGAGCAGCTGCATTGAGCGCGGCGGGAATGCTCGGCCGGGCGGCATGCGGCCGTGCGGTCGCGCCGCCAGCCGCATCGGTGCCGGGAATAAGGGGGCCGGTGCGATGATGCGGTTCGGCTTTCTCGGCAGCGGCAGCGACGGCAACGCGCTGCTGATCGAGGCCAGCGATGGCGCCACGACCACACGTGTGTTGCTCGACTGCGGCTTCGGCCTGCGCGAAACCGCCACGCGGCTGGGCCGGCTGGGTGTCACGCCGGATAACCTGGATGCCGTGCTGGTCACGCACGAGCACGGTGACCATATCGGTTCGGCCTACGCGTTCGCCGCCAGGCATGGCCTGCCGGTGTACACGAGCCACGGCACGTGGCTCGCGACTTCACATCTTCGCGGGGCCGATCGCGCGGATGTGCGGGTGATTGCCGCTGACCATGCTTTCGCGGTCGGTGGTTTGCAGATTCTTCCCTATACGGTGCCGCACGATGCGCGCGAGCCGCTGCAGTTCGTGCTGTCGGACGGCGACGCCCGTCTTGGCGTGCTGACCGACGCCGGCATGGAGACGCCGTATCTGGTGGCACGGCTGGCCAATGTGGACGCGCTCGTGCTTGAATGCAATCACGACCGCGAGATGCTGCGCAATTCGGTCTATCCGCCGTCATTGAAACGGCGTATCGGCGGCGACTTCGGCCACCTGGCCAACGAGGTGGCTGCCGCCATTCTGGCGCGGGTCGCGCATGGCGGCCTGCAACGTGTGGTCGCGGCGCATTTGAGCCAGCAGAACAATACGCCCGAACTGGCCACCGGGGCGCTTGCGGCGGTGCTGGGAACCACGGCCAACGATATTCTCGTCGCGGACCAGCAACTTGGACTGGCGTGGCAACCTGTCAGGGCATGACATATTCCATCCCTCTTCCCACCAATAAAAAAACCGGCCCGAAGGCCGGTTTTCTTATTGGGCGAACCAATTACTGCTTGGCTTCACCAGCAGCCGGAGCCGAAGCGTCGGCAGCCGGAGCGGCGGCGGTGTCAGCGGCCGGAGCAGCTTCTTCCTTCTTGCCGCAAGCGGCGACGGCAACAGCAGCCAGCAGGGAAGCGATCAGGAGAGACTTCTTCATTGTTCGTCCTTTAACTTGTAATAGAAGAAAAAACAGGCGATGAATAATTACCGGTAATTATCGCTCGTGAACTTCAATAATATGGCTCTCCCCGGTGCCTTAATGCATTGGTCCACAGTGCGAGCCAGCGGCGATTATATCCACGTTTTCCCTGCTTGTGTAGCGGCGTCATTTGATGATGACACTGTTACCTATTATTACAACGCCCGGGGTCCGAGCAGCAGCCAGCCTTCCTCCGTCCAGTGATGAAAGGTGTCGAGCAAATCGGGCAGGGCGGCGCATTCCGCGACCTCGGCGGCGGTCAATKGGCGGTGGTCCGCGAGGC
Organism: Cupriavidus gilardii J11; assembly: GCF_007829435.1. Classification (GTDB taxonomy): domain Bacteria; phylum Pseudomonadota; class Gammaproteobacteria; order Burkholderiales; family Burkholderiaceae; genus Cupriavidus; species Cupriavidus gilardii_D. The sequence continues at coordinate 60,738 of NZ_VLJN01000005.1, read as the reverse complement.
GGCGCAGCCATGACGCCAATGCGGGCGGCGGCTCGTATGCCTCGCCATTCAGGAAGAAATGCGTGCGATCGTACAGCGCGATGGAGGCCGGGGCCAGCACGACGCCATGCGCGCGTGCCAGCTTGCCGTACTGGCGCAGCGTGATCGCGGGCATCTCGGCGAACTCCACGCCGGGCTTAGGTTCGGACAGATGGGTGCCGATAAACTCGGAAACCATGCCGTTGGTCCAGCGCAGCCCTTGTAGCCTTTGTGCAACATCGCGGGCCAGATCGGCGGGTACCTGGGCCGGGCGCGGCGTGGCCGGCTGACCCGGGTCGGCATAACGACCGCCAAGGGCCTCGTTGTCCTCGACGGTCTGCGACAGCCACGCAAGGAAGTGACCGGCCAGTTCGCGATAGGCCGGCGCGCGAAAACCGATCGACGCCGTCATGCACTCGCCTTCGGCGACACCGTCGTGGGCGTACTGCGGCGGCAGGTACAACATGTCGCCCGGGTCGAGCACCCACTCGTCGTCGGCCTCGAAGTCGGCCAGGATCTTCAGCGGCAGATCGGGTACCAGCTCGAGCCGCTTCTGGGCCGAGATGCGCCAGCGCCGCCGGCCTGAAACTTGCAGCAGAAAGACGTCGTAGGAATCGAAATGCGGACCGACACCGCCACCATCGGTGGCATAGCTGATCATCACATCGTCGAGCCGGGCGTCGGGGATGAAACGGAATTCCCCCATCAGCGCCGCGGCCGCGCTATTGTGGAGGTTGACGCCCTGGACCAGCAGCGTCCATTGGCGCGCCTTGATCGATGGGAGGTTGTCGGCGGCGAAGGGGCCGTGCTCCAGTTTCCAGCGGTTGCGAAAATGCGTCACCAGCCGCGACTCGACGTCGTCGCGGTCGGCCAGATCGAAAAGCGCTTCCCGCGAAACAGGGGGCACGATATCGGGGATGGCTTGTCGAACCAGCAGAGGCTTACGATGCCAGATATCTCGCATGAATGCGGCGGGCGTCATGCCTCCGAGCAGCTGGAGTGGCGTGTCCGGATCGACCGGGCCGCGTGGCAAGGCCTGCGCGTATAATGCGGAATCGTTCATGGAGTGAAGAATTGAAAATCGCGAAGAACACGGTCGTGTCCGTGGTGTACAAGCTGTCGGATGCGCAAGGCAATCTGATCGAGGAGTCGGATGAGCCGATGGTCTACTTGCACGGCGGCTATGATGGCACGTTCCCCAAGATCGAGGAAGCGCTTGACGGCCATGCAGAAGGGTTCGAAACCCAGTTGCAGCTCGAGCCGGAAGATGCCTTCGGCGACTACGATGCCGAGCTCGTCAAGGTGGAACCGCGCGATCGCTTTCCTGAGCCCCTCGAAGTCGGCATGCAGTTCGAGGGCGTGCCCGAGGACGGCGACGACGAGGACTCGGTGATCTACACCGTCACGGACGTGGCCGAAGACAAGGTGGTGCTCGACGGCAATCATCCGCTGGCCGGCATGGCGCTGCGCTTCTGGCTGAAGGTGTCGGAAGTCCGCGAGGCGACCGACGAGGAAGTGCAGCACGGCCACGCGCATGGTGCCTCGGGCATTGAAGTGGTCGACGAGGACGAGGATGACGACAATCCCCGTACCTTGCACTGACAGCACGGGCGAGTCCCGGATGCAACGCAAAGCCGGCCGCAAGGCCGGCTTTGTCATTGTTGCGCTTCGTCCTGGCGTCTAGCGCGGCCCGTCCCGCAGGTTCACTGCGAATAGCGCGCGCGCATCGGGCGTGATGGTCAGTTCCGTCCACTGCCGCGTGGACCCCACCGGCAGCGCGACGCGCGTGAAATGCCGCAGCACCTTGCCGCGGGCGTCGCGCAATGGCGTATCCATGGCGAAGCCCGCCACGCTGCTGTGCACCAGCAGTACCTGCCCATCGAACCTTGCCACCAGTTCGCGCAGCTGGCGCTTGAATTCCAGATAGCCGTCGCGCTCGCGATGCCGCATGAAGCCGTCGAGCAGGGTGGGCTTGCCGCGCTTTTCCCAGCCATTTCCGAACTGTGGATCGCCGTGCACGACCAGCACGATGCCGGCGAGCCGCTCCTGCTCGGCCACCGAGAACGCCCTGGACAGCCATTGCCGGTTGGCCTCGCGGCGGTCTTCGAACTCGCCGTTGCGGCCAGCCTCGGCACGGTAGTGATTGTTGTCGTCGGGCAGGTTCATGCCCACCATCAGCACCTTGCCTACGGTCCAGCGCACGTTCTCGCGATAGGCGCGGAACCTGGCCTGGTCCGACTGCCGCGTCAGCGCAATGCGGCGCTTGCCCAATGAATCATCGTCCGGATAGAACAGTTCGCGCAGGCGCGCGAGCCGTTCGTCGGGATCGAAGCTGCCGTTGACCGGGTGCTCGCATTCGGCCCAGTCGGTTTCACCCGGCACATAGACCAGCGGTAGCGGCGATTGCTGCAACAGTTCCAGGCGCTTGCCGAGCACCGCATCGGCACAGGATTCGGTATCGCCCTTGATGCCGCCGGCGTGTATCACGAAGGCGAGCCGGCGCTGCGCGAATGACTCCAGCAGTTGCTGCGTTGGACCTTCCGCGGCGGGCCATTGCGGAACATCGGCGATCAGCGCGATGCGCACCACGTCGGCGTCGGCTCCGCGCGCGGAACGGCCGGGGGAAGACGCCTGCGCGGCAGTGACCGCGGCGAACGTCGCCGCCAATGCCAGCGCCCACAGTCTTGTGGCCGCGTGGCGGCGCGGCGGCAGGGCCGGGCGGCGCCTCGCGTTCATCATGCCGGCTGGCCGCGCTCCCCGGCCAGGGCCTTTAGCTGGTACAGCGCGTCCAGCGCCTCACGCGGGGTCAGGCTGTCCGGATCGAGGTCGTTCAGCGCGGCGACGACGGCTTGCCCGAGGCCTTCGACGGGCAGGGGGGCTTCGCTATCACCATCGGTGTCCTCGCCCTCCGGCGTCGCGGGTGCGGCGAACAGGTCCAGCTGCGGAGTCGGCGTGGCGTCGGTCGATTGCTGTTCGAGCCACGCCAGATGCTTGCGGGCCGCGCGGATCACAGGTTGAGGCACGCCGGCCAACTGCGCGACCTGCAGGCCGTAGCTCTGGCTGGCGGGACCGTCCTGCACCGCGTGCAGGAATACGATGCCGTCGCCGTGTTCCACTGCCGACAGATGCACGTTCGCCGCCTGCGGGAATTCCTGCGGCAATTGCGTCAGTTCGAAGTAGTGGGTGGCGAACAGCGTATGGCTGCGGTTGTGCGCCAGCAGGTGGCGCGCGATCGCCCAGGCCAGCGCGAGTCCGTCGAAGGTCGACGTGCCGCGGCCGATCTCGTCCATCAGCACCAGGCTGTTCGGCGTCGCGTTGTGCAGGATGCCGGCGGCTTCGGTCATCTCGACCATGAAGGTCGAGCGGCCGCCGGCGAGGTCGTCGGCCGCGCCGATGCGGGTGAAGATGCGGTCGATCGGACCGATCACCGCGCGCTTGGCCGGCACATAGGCGCCGACGCAGGCCAGCAGCACGATCAGCGCGGTCTGGCGCATGAAGGTCGACTTGCCGCCCATGTTCGGGCCGGTGATCAGCAGCAGCTTGCGCGCCTCGGTGAGCTGGCAATCGTTGGCGATAAAGGGCGTCGATTCGGCGGCGAGCTGGCTCTCGACCACCGGGTGGCGGCCCTGCGCGATGTCGATCACGCATTCGTCGACACGCTGCGGGCTGGTCCAGTCGAGCGTGCGCGCGCGTTCGGCCAGCGCGGCCAGCACGTCCAGGCGCGCCAGCGCGCCGGCCACGCGGCGCAGTTCGCCGATATGCGGCAGCAGCCGTTGCAGCAGTTCGTCGTACAACTGCTTCTCGCGGGCCAGCGCGCGGTCCTGGGCGGACAGCGCCTTGTCCTCGAACGCCTTCAGTTCCGGCGTGATATAGCGCTCGGCGTTCTTCAGCGTCTGGCGGCGGCGATAGTCGTCGGGGACCTTGTCGGCCTGCCCGTTGGTGACCTCGATATAGAAGCCGTGCACGCGGTTGTATTCGACGCGCAGATTGGCGATGCCGGTGCGCGTGCGCTCGCGTGTCTCGAGGTCGATCAGGAACTGGCCGCAGTTCTCGGAGATGTCGCGCAATTCGTCCAGGGCGGCATCGTAGCCGCGTGCAATCACGCCGCCATCGCGCAACGCCACCGACGGCTCGGCGGCGATCGCGCTGGTCAGCAGCGCCAGGCAGTCCTGCGGCACGGCGAGTTCGTCGCGGGTTTGCGCCAGCAGCGGGGCGCCCTCGTCGGCGGCAAAGGCGTTCTGGATCGCGGGCAGGGCGGCCAGCGCATCGCGCAGCGATGACAGGTCGCGTGGCCGCGCGCTCAGCAGCGCCAGCCGCGCGGTGATCCGCTCGACGTCGGCCAGCCGGCGCAGGCGGGAGCGCAGCGCGTCCGCGTCCTGTTCCAGCAGCGCGCCGATTGCCTGCTGGCGCGCCTGCGGCAGCTTGCGGTCGCGCAGCGGATGGTGCAGCCAGTGGCGCAGCAGCCGGCTGCCCATCGCCGTGGCGCAGGTATCCAGCAGCGAGAACAGCGTCGGCGACTCACCACCGCGCAGTGTCTCGGTCAGTTCCAGATTGCGGCGCGTGGCCGAGTCCAGTCCGACGAACTCCGATTCATGTTCGACCGTGACGCCCTGCACATGGCGCAGCGACTGCCCCTGCGTGGTCGCCGCGTAGTTCAGCAGCGCGCCGGCCGCGCCCAGCGCCGCGCCCAGCG
>NZ_VLJN01000005.1:24161-55967 GCF_007829435.1 Cupriavidus gilardii J11 | reverse complement strand
CGCCCAGTTGCTCCCGCAGCCTGCGCGCGCCGGCGTCCTGGTCGAAATGCCATTCAGGCAGGCGCGTGCGCGCGCACGGGTGTTCGGGCAGCGCGATGCCATCGGTATGCAGCAGTTCGGCGGGACGGATGCGCTCCAGTTCGCGCGGCAGTTGCGCCGCCTCGCATTCCATCAGCCGCAGTTCGCCGCTGGCCAGATTCAGCCACGCCAGCCCGGTCTTGCCGACGCCCCGGCGCGTGGTCTGCTGGTGCACCGCCATCAGGAAGGTATCCGCCTTGTCAGGCAGCAGCGCCGCATCGGTCAGCGTGCCCGGCGTGACAATGCGCACGACCTTGCGTTCCACCGGGCCCTTGCTCGTGGCCGGATCGCCGATCTGCTCGCAGATCGCCACTGATTCGCCCAGCTTGACCAGCTTGGCCAGATACTGGTCGACCGAATGGAAGGGGATGCCGGCCATGCGGATCGGCACGCCGTTGGAGCTGCCGCGCGCGGTCAGCGTGATATCGAGCAGCCGCGCGGCCTTCTCCGCGTCGTCATGGAACAACTCGTAGAAGTCGCCCATGCGGTAGAACAGCAGGGTGTCAGGGTGGTCGGCCTTGATGCGCAGGTACTGCTGCATCATCGGCGTGTGCTTTTCCTGCGTTTGTTTGTCGGCCGGGCCGGTGGGGGCGCTGGCAACGGCGGTGTTCGACGGGTCTGCTGGCATGCAACTCTCGCGCGGGCAAGGCAAACGCGCATTTTACTGCGGCACGTGGGCGGGGGCAGCACTTGGGAGTGTCGGGGGTGGAAAAAAGCATGGCTGGTCTTCGGGTTGGCTGGGACTGCCCTCTCCCCCGGCCCCTCTCCCGCTTTGCGGGAGAGGGGAGCAAACCGTTAGCGTCCGATACCCCGTCGGTGTTCTCTCCTCTCCCGCATGGCGGAGAGGGGCGGGGGAGAGGGCAGTAACAGCCAACCAAACAAAAAATGCGAGCCACAGCCAGGGCTCGCATTCATCCCATACCAGCCGCGGCGATCGCCGCCATCATCAAGCCGACGGCGCCAGCGCCTTGCCCGCGTCGCCGGTGTTGTCCAGCGAATACGGCGACAGCAGCCGCACCATCTGCGCGAACGCCTTCGGGTTGGCCGCCAGCACTTCGCCTTGTTCGAGTTGCCGGGCTTCACCGCAGTAGTTGCCCACCAGACCGCCGGCCTCGGTGATCAGGAGCATGCCGGCCGCCATGTCCCATGGCTTCAGGCCGGTTTCGAAGAAACCGTCGAGGCGGCCGCAGGCGACATAGGCGAGGTCCAGCGCGGCGGCGCCGGGGCGGCGCAGGCCGGCGCAGTTGCGCGTCATCAGCGCGAACACTTCGCCGTAGGCTTCCAGCCCTTCCAGGTCCCGGAACGGGAAGCCGGTGCCGATCAGGCATTCGCCCAGCCGGTCGCGCCGGCTGACGCGGATGCGGCGGTTGTTCAGGAATGCGCCCGCGCCCTTGGTGGCGGTGAACAGCTCGTCGCGGGTGGGATCGTAGACCACCGCCTGCACCGGCACGCCCTTGTGCAGCTGGGCGATCGATACGGCGTATTGCGGGAAGCCGTGGATGAAGTTCGTGGTGCCGTCGAGCGGGTCGATGACCCAGACGTATTCGGGTGCCTGCTCGCCATCCTGCCAGGACTGGCCGGACTCTTCCGCTAGAATGCCGTGCTCGGGGTAGGCGGTCTGGATCACTTCGATGATCGCGGCCTCGGCGGCGCGGTCGACCTCGGTGACGAAATCGTTGTGCTGCTTGCGGGAGACCCGCAGGAGGTCCACGTCCATCGACGCGCGGTTGATGATGGATCCCGCCTTGCGGGCTGCCTTGACGGCGATATTGAGCATCGGATGCATGAATCTCTCCAGGCCGGGGCGTGCGACGTGACGCAGGCGGCTCCCAGCGAACAACACAACGGATTGTAGAAGAACGGACGCGGCTGCAGAGAGTTCCCGCAGACAGGCGCAGGGCGCCAGCGCGCGCAAACGAACCCCGAATTGTATATGAACCCGTCCAACGACACGAGCGGCACTTCTGCCGGCCACGCCAGCCCGAAGGGCGCCGGCGATAACGACCCGCGCTTCCCCCGCGTGCGCTTCGTGCTGGTCCAGACCAGCCATCCCGGCAATGTCGGCTCGGTGGCCCGTGCCATCAAGACGATGGGCTTCGGCGGGGCGCCGGACAGCCTGGTGCTGGTGTCGCCGCGCGAGCATGGTGTGCGCGCGCATCCGGAGGCCGTCGCGCTGGCCAGCGGCGCCGACGATGTGCTGCGGGCGGCCCGGGTGGTCGACGATCTGGAACAGGCGCTGACCGGCACCGCCTTTGCCGTCGCGATGACCGCGCGGCAGCGCGAGTTCGGTCCGCCGCGCCTGCTGCCGCGCGACGCGGTGGTGGTGGCGCGTGAACGGCTGGAGACCGGCGCCGAGGTGGCCTTCGTCTTTGGCAACGAACGCTTCGGCCTGCCCAACGAGGCGGTGGACCGCTGCTCAGCGGTAACCCATATCCCGGCCAACCCGGCCTACGCGTCGCTCAATCTCGCGCAGGCGGTGCAATTGATCGCCTACGAGATGCGGSKGGCGCTACTGGCCGGGCGGGCCGCGCCGCCGGACGACATCGGCTATGCTGGCGAAGCGGCGACCGCCGAGCAGATCGAGGCGATGTTCGCGCATCTGGAGCAGGGTCTGGAGGCCATCGGGTTTCTCGACCCGGCTCATCCGAAGAAGCTGATGCCGAGGCTGCGCCGTTTGTTCGCGCGCAGCGGACTGGAGCGCGAGGAAGTGAATATCCTGCGCGGCATTGCCAAACAGATGACGCTGGCCGGTCGCGGCCGGGCGTCGGATTCCGTGAAGGAGTAAAGGTTGGCGCAGATCCCGGCTTACTACATGCGCGGCGGCACCAGCAAGGGCGTGTTTCTGCTCGCCGACGATCTGCCCGCCGACCCGGCCGAGCGCGATGCGCTGCTGTTGCGGATCATCGGCTCGCCGGATCCCTATGGCAAGCATACCGACGGCATGGGCGGCGCGACATCGAGCACCAGCAAGGTAGTGCTGATCGCGCCGTCGCGCCGGCCCGATTGCGATGTCGATTACCTGTTCGGCGCGGTTGCCATCGGCGAGCCGCTGATCGACTGGTCCGGCAATTGCGGCAACCTGTCCGCCGCCGTCGGGCCGTTCGCGATCTGGCGTGGCTTCGTGCCGGCGCGCGATGGCGTGACCACGGTGCGCATCTGGCAGCGGAACATCGGTCAGCGCATCGTCGCGCGGGTGCCATGCCGCAATGGCCATCCGCTGGAAGATGGCGACTTTCGCGAGGACGGCGTGCCGTTTGGCGGTGCCCGGATCGTGCTCGAATACCTGGAGAACCCGGACGCAACGGTGCCGCTTTGTCCCACCGGCCATACCGTCGATGCATTGCAGGTGCCGGGCCTTGGCACCATCGAGGCGACGCTGGTCACGGCTGGGAATCCCACCGTGTTCGTGCGGGCCGCCGACGTGGGTCTCGATGGCACCGAGCTTCCGGAACGGATCAACGGCGACGCCGGGCTGCTGCAGCGGCTCGAATCGATCCGCGCCGCCGCGGCGGTGGGGATGGGTCTGGCGCCCGACGCCGACAGTGCCACGAAGCTGCGCCCGGGGACGCCTAAGATCGCATGGGTGGCGCCGCCGGCGAGCTATCGCAGCAGTGCCGGCGTGGCGATCGATGTGACCGCGGTCGACGTGGTCGCCCGCATCCTGTCGATGGGCCGGGCCCATCACGCCTTTACCGGAACCGGCGCGATCGCGCTGGCCGCCGCCGCGACATTGCCCGATTCGGTGGTGCACGAGGCGGTGCGCGCATCGGGCGAGCAGATCCGCATCGGCCACGTGTCCGGCACGCTGGCGGTGGGGGCGGTCACGACCCGTCGCGATGGCCGCTGGGTGATGGAACGCGCGGTGATGAGCCGCAGCGCGCGCCGGCTGATGACCGGACTGCTGCACGTGCCCGAGCGATGTTGAGGCTCGCCGCTGGACCGCGCCGCTGATATCTCGCTGATGTCTGTCATGCAGGCGTCGTGCGGGCGGCGCGTCGATGGCGAGCGGCAGGGCCCGTGCGCTGTCCGATGCCCATGACGGCATCAGGGCGGCAAATCTCTTACACTCCCTGCTCCCGTCCCCACGGACCATAGCCTTCCCGGCACGCGCGCATGCTGGATGCGCGCGGCACGGCAAGGCCATCGCACACGACCAAGATGTTCTCTCGACTGAAGGAAGATATCGACGCCATCATGCAGCGCGACCCGGCGGCGCGCAGCCGTCTGGAAGTGCTGACCTGCTATCCGGGCCTGCATGCGGTGGTGATGCACCGGCTCGCGCATGCCTGCTGGAACAGCGGCTGGCGTTGGCTGGGGCGCTGGATCTCGCACTGGTCGCGCTTCCTGACCGGTATCGAGATCCACCCGGCGGCGCGGATGGGCCGGCGTGTCTTTATCGATCATGGCATGGGCGTGGTGATCGGCGAGACGGCGGAGATCGGCGACGATTGCACGATCTATCAGGGCGTGACGCTGGGCGGCACCTCGCTGTACAAGGGGCAGAAGCGCCATCCCACGCTCGGCGTCGGCGTGGTGGTCAGCGCGGGGGCCAAGGTGCTGGGCGGTTTCACGGTGGGCGACGGCGCCCGCGTGGGTTCCAACGCCGTCGTGCTGAAGCCGGTGCCGCCGGGCGCCACGGCGGTCGGCGTGCCGGCGCGGATCATCATGCCGGACGCGCCGCCGTCGCAGCAGGGCGCGCGCCAGGAATTCTCGGCGTACGGCATCACGCCGAATGCCGACGATCCCGTGTCGCTGGCGCTCAAGAGCCTGATCGACAATGCCGCGCAACAGCACGAACGGATCGAGGCCGTGCTGGCCGCGCTGGACCGGCTTGGCGAGCATCTGGAGAACACGCCCAACGACCGCTTCGATGCCAGCGAGCTGCGCCGGATGATGAAATGAATCCGGACGCCTAGCCGGTCAGCGACAACACGCTGAAGCCATCCGCATCGAGCCGCAGCGCGGCCGCGCGCGGATGGCGGCCATCCAGGTCCCAGTCGGTCAGTACCCAGCGGATGCCTTCCGCTTCGTCGTGCCGCGCGGGGCGGTGGGTATGGCCGTGGATCATCGTGCGGCTTGCGCTGTCGCGCAGCAATGCCGCAACGGCGGCGGGCGCCGCGTCGCCATAGTGGCGGGGTGCGCCGGGATCGCGCAGGCGTCCCGCCTCGCTGCGCTCGCGCAGGCGCCGCGCGACGGCAAGACGCCAGCGCAGCGGCATCGCCAGGAAAAGCCGCTGCAGCCAGCGCTGGCGCGTCCATCGCCGAAAGCGCATATAGGCGGCGTCGTCGGTGCACAGCATGTCGCCGTGCGTCAGTACGATGCGGTGGCCGGCGCATTCAATCACGGCCGGATCGGGCAGCAGCGTGGCATGGGCCGCGCGCGCGAAGCGATGCCCGAGCAGGAAGTCGCGATTGCCATGCATCAGGTAGACCGCCACGCCGGCATCGGCCAGGCGCGACAGCGACGCGGCCACGGCCGCCGCGAACGGCGCATCGGTTTCCTCGTCACCGACCCAGACTTCAAAGAAATCGCCGAGGATGAACAGTGCCCGCGCTTCGGCGCGGGCCCGTTCGAGCACCTGCTCGAAGGCGGCCAGCGTCCGCGGCATGCCGGGGGTCAGATGCAGGTCGGAGATGAACCATGCGGGGGCTTCGACCTGGAGGGTCGGAGACGAGCGCGAAGGGGAGGGGATGGGGGGAGCGGCGCGCATGCGGCCGGTATGGTGGGCGGAGTTGATTGCGTGACTACGGTGGTGGCGGTGACTGCCCTCTCCCCCGCCCCTCTCCCGCGGGCGGGAGAGGGGAGAAAACCGGCAGGGCTTCGAATGCCGCGGGGGGTGCTCCCCGCTTGCGCAAAGCGGGAGAGGGGCCGGGGGAGAGGGCAGTGACAATCCACCGCCCGGGACGACCTTACTCGACGACGGTCGCCTTCTCGATCACCACATCTTCCAGCGGCACGTCCTGGTGGAAGCCCGCGCTGCCGGTGCGCACCGCCTTGATGGCGTCGACCACATCGGTGCCTTCCACCACCTTGCCGAACACGGCATAGCCGAAGCCCTGCGGCGTGGGCGAGGTGAAGTTCAGGAAGTCGTTGTCGACCACGTTGATGAAGAACTGCGCGGTGGCCGAGTGCGGTGCGTTGGTGCGGGCCATCGCGACGGTGTAGCGATCGTTCTTCAGGCCGTTGGCGGCCTCGTTTTCGATCGGCTCGTCGGTGGGCTTCTGCTTCATGCCGGGCTCGAAGCCGCCGCCCTGGATCATGAAGGTCTTGATGACGCGGTGGAAGATCGTGTTGTCGTAGTGACCCTTGCGGACATAGGACAGGAAGTTCTCGACCGTCTTGGGCGCCTTGTCGGCGTCGAGCTCGATGGTGATGTTACCGAGGCTGGTTTGGAGCTTGACCTTGGGCATGGGGCTTTTCCTTTATGGCTTGACGATGGTGGCCGACTCAATGACGATCGGCGTGGCTGGCACGTTGCGCATGGGGCCGTAGGCGGTGGTGGGAACGCTCTTGATGCGTCCCACGGTGTCCATGCCTTCGATGACCTTGCCGAACACGGCGTAACCGAAGCCATCCGGCTGCGGGTAGTCGAGGCTTGGATTATCCACCACATTGATGAAGAACTGGGCCGTGGCCGAATTGGGATCGGCGGTGCGCGCCATTGCCACCGTGCCGGCCTTGTTCTTCAGCCCGTTCTGCGCTTCGAGCGGAATGGGGGCGCGCGTGGGCTTCTGCTTCATGTCGCGGTCGAAGCCGCCGCCCTGCACCATGAAGCCGTTGATCACGCGGTGAAAGATGGTGCCGCTGTAGAAGCCGCTATTCACGTACTCCAGGAAATTCGCCACCGTCTGGGGCGCGGCATCGGGATAGACCTCGATGGTGAAGCTGCCGGCGCTGGTGGTGAACTTCACGCGTTCGGCGCGCTGCTGCGCCTGCGCCGCGCCGGCGCCGAAGGCGAGGGCGGTGGCCATCATGGCGGCAAGCACCGCGCGTCGGGTTACGGTCATGTCGATCTCCGTGAGTCGGGGCGATAGGTGGAAGGTGTGAAAGCCGGCAGGCGGCGCGCACCGCGCGCGTCGCTTGTTGCCTGTCTTCGATGCCAATGTGCCGCGTCAGTCCAGGTCCGGCCGTTCCGGCCCCGGTTGCTTCGGCAACGGAGGCGGCGCCGCCGGACGGGTGCGCTCGCCGGCGTCTCGGGCGGCGTCCGGTTTGCCGCGCGTTGCACGGTCTTCGCCGGACCTGGCGCGCAGCAGCGCGAGGCCGCTGCTGGCGCGGCTGTCGGCCGGATTGCGCTTCAGCGCTTCCTGGTACGCCGACTCGGCCATCTTGCGATAGACGTCGCCAAGGTTGGTATAGCCGATCACGAAGCCGGGACGGGCCTCCACGGCCAGCAGCAGTTCGGCCTCGGCACGCTTGAGGTCGCCGCGGCGCGCGTAGATCAACGCGAGGTTGTTGTGCGGCTCGGGCAGTTCGGGAAAGTCCTGCGCGATCTCGCTGAAGGCGCGCACCGCCTCGTCCTCGCGACCGGCCTGCGCCAGCGCCCATGCGCGTTCGAAACGCGCCTGCACATTGCGCGGGTTGCCGGCGATCACGCGATCGAAGCGTTCGATGGCCTCGTCGTAGCGGCGCCCTGCGGCGGCGCGCTCGGCCTCTGCCATGCCCGGGTCGCCGGAGCGCTGCGCGCCGGTCGCGGCCTGTCCCGTTCCTGGCAGTGACAACGGTCCGCCCTGCGCGTATGCGGGCGCCGGGGCGAGCATTGCCACGGCCAACAGCATCGCCGCCGCGCCGGGCACGAAGGCGGGACGCGAGCCGCGGGSGVCCGSCSCCGCCCCCGCCGAGGGCGAGGAAAGGGCGGCCATCGTCGCGGGCGAAGGGGCGGTCGATTCAGGAAGGGAATGCGGGCGCTGATGCAGGCTCATGGAGGTGCGGTCCTTTATACTTCGCGGCATTCTAGCAAAGCGCGCCGCCGGCGCCGCGGCGCAACGCCTTCCGGTAAGATATGGGGCTCGTCTGGCCACGCGCGGCACGGCCAGGGCCGCGTCGGCGCCGGGCGGAAGCATGTGCCAGCGCATGCGCCCGCGCGCTCCGGCCCCGACGGAAATTCGGCGGAAATTCTCTTCCATCACCTCGTTTCATGCATCCATTGAACATCTATAACACGCTCGCGCGTGAGAAGCAGCCCTTCGTGCCCATCGAACCCGGCAAGGTCCGCATGTATGTGTGCGGCATGACGGTGTACGACTACTGTCACGTGGGTCACGCGCGGGTGATGGTGGTGTTCGACATGGTGCAGCGCTGGCTGCGCGCATCGGGCTACGAGGTGACCTATGTGCAGAACATCACCGATATCGACGACAAGATCATCCGCCGCGCCGCCGAGAACGGCGAGACCATCGGCGCGCTGACCGAGCGCTTCATCGGCTATATGCACGAAGACGCGGCCGCGCTGGGCATCCAGCGGCCCGACCACGAGCCGCGCGCGACGCAGTTCGTGCCGCAGATGCTCGACATGATCGGCAAGCTCGAAGCGCGCGGCCTGGCCTATCAGGCCAGCGACGGCGACGTGAACTACGCGGTGCGCAAGTTTGCCGGCTACGGCAAGCTGTCCGGCAAGTCGCTGGAAGACCTGCGCGCGGGCGAGCGCGTGGCGGCCAACGACGCCAAGCACGACCCGCTCGACTTCGTGCTGTGGAAGTCGGCCAAGGACAGCGAGCCGGCGGAAAGCAAGTGGCAGTCCAAGTGGGGCGCGGGCCGCCCCGGCTGGCATATCGAATGCTCGGCGATGAGCTGCGCCCTGCTGGGCGAGCACTTCGACATCCATGGCGGTGGCGCCGACCTGCAGTTCCCGCATCACGAGAACGAGATCGCGCAATCGGAAGGCGCGAGCGGGCGGCCGTTTGTCAACGTGTGGATGCACAACGGCTTCGTGCGCGTCAACGACGAGAAGATGTCGAAGTCGCTCGGCAACTTCTTCACCATCCGCGATGTGCTGAAGGAGTACGACGCGGAGGTGGTGCGCTTCTTCATCCTGCGTGCGCACTATCGCAGCCCGCTGAACTACAGCGACGCGCACCTGGACGACGCCCGCCATGCGCTGACCCGCCTCTATACGGCGCTGAAGGACGTGCAGGCCGACGAGGCGCCGCTGGACTGGGATGAACCGCACGCGCGCCGCTTCGCCGAGGCGATGGGCGACGATTTCAATACGCCGATCGCGATCTCGGTGCTGTTCGATCTGGCCAGCGAGGTCAATCGCGGCGCCTCGCCGGCGATGGCGCGCCAGCTGAAGCAGCTGGCCGGCACGCTGGGCCTGCTGGGCCGTGATCCCCACGCGTTCCTGCAGGGCGGCGCGCAGCAGTCCGGCATTGCGCCGGAAGAGATCGAGGCGCGCATCGCCGCACGCAAGGACGCCAAGGCCGCGCGCAATTTCGCGGAGGCCGACCGCATCCGCGCCGAGTTGCTGGAGGCGGGCATCGTGCTGGAGGACAAGCCGGGCGGCGTCACCGAGTGGAGGCGTGCTTGAACGCGGTCGCGCGCAAGACCGCCAGCGCCGCCGCCAAGGCGCCGCGGGCGGCCGGCAAGACCGCGGCGACGCGCAGGCAGCCGGCTGCCGACGATGCGCCCGTGAAGGAGGGTGCGGTCGCAAAGGCGGCCGCGGCCACGCCGCGCAGGGTCGCCAAGGCGAACGGGCAGCCGGTGCTGAAGACGGCCGGCGGCAAGGCGCCGGCGGCCAAGGTCGCGCAGACCAAGGGCACCGCCACCAGGGCGCCGCGCGCCAAGGCGCTGCCCGAGGCCGAGGCCGTGCCATTGGCCGTCGAGACCGTGGAAGGCGCGATCCGGCCGGCCTACTGGGATGAGGCCTGCGCCGACCTGATGAAGCGCGACCGCATCCTGCGCAAGCTGATTCCCACCTACGGCCCCGCGCATCTGGTATCGCGCGGCGATCCGTTCGTGACGCTGGCGCGCTCGATCGTCGGCCAGCAGATTTCCGTCAAGGCCGCCCAGGCCGTCTGGGACCGGCTGGCCGCCGCATGCCCGAAGCTGACACCGGCGCAACTCCTGCGTGCGGGCGTGGAGAAGCTGTCGGCCTGCGGGCTGTCGCGCCGCAAGGCCGAGTACATCGTCGACCTGGCCGATCACTTCAAGGCCGGCCATGTGCACGTGGCCAACTGGGCAGAGATGGACGACGAGGCGGTCATCGCCGAACTGACCCAGATCCGCGGCATTGGCCGGTGGACCGCCGAGATGTTCCTGATGTTCAACCTGATGCGGCCCAACGTGCTGCCGCTGGACGATATTGGCCTGATCAACGCCATTTCGGCCAATTACTTCAGCGGCGAGCCGGTGACCCGCAGCGAGGCGCGCGAAGTCGCCGCGAACTGGGAGCCCTGGCGCACCGTGGCCACGTGGTACATGTGGCGCAGCCTTGACCCGCTCCCGGTGACGTACTGAGCCGGTATCCGCGCTCCGGGCGGAATTGCCGCGAATAAGTGCTTTTGGCGCCGTTTTGGCGCGTCAAATATGCCGTCAAATGCGCCGGGGCGCACGGAAATTCCGGTAGAATGCGCCCCTTCACAGACAGGTACGTGTGATTCGATGAAAACCACCTTCCTGGATTTCGAACAGCCGATCGCCGAACTCGAGGCAAAGATCGAGGAACTGCGCTTTGTGCAGGACGATTCGGCGGTAGACATTTCCGAAGAAATTTCGCGGCTGGCCAGCAAAAGCCAGCAGCTCACCAAGGACATCTACGCCAACCTGACCCCGTGGCAGGTGGCGCAGATCGCCCGGCATCCGCAACGTCCGTACACGCTCGACTACGTGCGGGAAATCTTCACCGATTTCCATGAATTGCACGGCGACCGTGCCTTTGCCGACGATCTGTCGATCGTGGGCGGGCTGGCGCGCTTCAATGGCCAGGCCTGCATGGTGATCGGCCATCAGAAGGGCCGCGACACCAAGGAGCGCGCGCTGCGCAACTTCGGCATGTCGAAGCCGGAGGGCTATCGCAAGGCCAAGCGCCTGATGGAACTGGCGGACAAGTTCGGCCTGCCGATCTTCACGTTTGTCGATACCCCAGGCGCATTCCCCGGCATCGACGCCGAGGAGCGCGGCCAGTCGGAGGCGATCGGCCACAACCTCTACGTGATGGCCGGCCTGAAGGTGCCGCTGATCGCCACCATCATCGGCGAGGGCGGCTCCGGCGGCGCGCTGGCGATCGCGGTCGGGGACGTGGTCCAGATGCTGCAGTTCGCCACCTACGCGGTGATCTCGCCCGAGGGTTGCGCGTCGATCCTGTGGAAGACCGCCGAGAAGGCGCCGGAAGCCGCCGAGGCGCTGGGCCTGACCGCGCACCGGCTGAAGGCGCTCGGCCTGATCGACAAGATCGTCAACGAGCCGCTGGGCGGCGCCCATCGCGATCCCAAGGCCATGGCGGCCATGCTGAAGCGGTCGCTGGCCGAGTCGCTGCGCCAGTTCCAGGGCATGAGCGTCAAGGAATTGCAGGCGCGTCGCCATGAGCGGCTGATGGCCTATGGCAAGTTCAAGGAAACCGGCGCCCAGGGCTGATGCCTCGATCGCGGCGGCGGAAGATCCGTGTGCCGCGCTGACCGACAAGGTCGCACAGGCTTTGCAGGCCGGTGCGGCCTTTGTCGTTTCAGGAGGCATGCACGGCGGCCGCACCGTCGCGGTGGCGTTGTCCGGCGGCCGCGACTCGGTGGCCCTGCTGCATGCGGCGCGCGCCGCGCTGGCGGCAATGGCCGCCGACGCGGCGCCGCTACCGCTGGTCGCGCTGCACGTCCATCACGGGCTGCAGCAGGGCGCGGACGACTGGGACCGCTTCTGCGCGGACCTGTGCGCGCAGTGGGGCGTCGCCTACCGCGGTGCGCGCGTCACCGTCACACCGGAAGCGGGCGAGGGCATCGAGTCCGCCGCCCGGCGCGCCCGCTACGACGCGCTGACGCGGCTATGCCGCGATGAACGGGCCGGGTGCCTGCTGTTCGGCCATCATCTGGATGACCAGGTGGAGACGGTGCTGCTGCGGCTTTTCCGGGGCAGCGGCGTGCATGGGCTGGCCGGCATGCCGGCGATCCGGCGGCTTGCCGACGATGCCGACATCGTGCTGCTGCGGCCGTGGCTTGAAGTCCCGCGCGCGGACATCGAACGCTACTGCGCCCGGCACCGGCTGGCCTGGATCGACGATCCTTCCAATCTCGACCTTCGCTTCGCGCGCAACGCGCTGCGGCAGCAGTTGCCCGGCCTGATCAGCGCCTTTCCGGCGCTGCGCGGCAACGTGGCGCAGGCGGCCGCGCATCTGGCCGAGGCGGCACGCGCGCTTGACGAGATGGCGGCAAGCCAGCTGGCATCGATCGTCCATCCCGGCCGCGACGCCGCCACGCTGGCCGAGCTCGATGTCGATCGGCTGCGCGCGTTACCGAAGGAGCAGGGCGACGCGGTGCTGCGGCTATGGCTGCGCGACCTCGGCGCGCGGGCGCCATCGTCGGCGCGGCTGGCGGCCATGCGGGCGCAATTGATCGAACACCACGGCGGCGAGCCGGCGCTGCGCCACGATGGGCTGGTGCTGCGCCGGTTCCAGCGTCGCGTGCTGGCGTGCCATGACGCGGGACAGGCGCCGTCCGCATCCGTCCCGTTGAGCTGGCGCGGCGAGGCCCGCATCGCGGTGCCCGAATGGCGCGGCGAGCTGCGCTTCTTCCGCGACGATACCTTTGGCGTGCCGGAAGCCGCGCTGCGCGCGCCGTTGACGCTCGGGCCCCGGATGCCGGGCGACCGTATCGTGCTGCGCCCGGGCGGACACGCCCGCGCCCTCAAGCAGGCCTACCAGGAGGCCGGCGTGCCGGCCTGGCGGCGCGCCCATCTGCCGCTGCTGCGCACTGGCGGGCAGCCGGGTCAGACGGACGCCGCTTGACACGGAACAGCCCCGCTGTTCCGCCTTGCCGCCTCGCCGCGCTTCGTGTATTTTCGTTGGTTTTGCACAATCGCTGGCGTCGACAAAAAGATGGCTCTCATCGTTCACAAATACGGCGGCACTTCGATGGGTTCCACGGAACGCATCAAGAACGTCGCCAAGCGCGTGGCCAAGTGGCACCGCGCCGGTCACCGCGTCGTCGTGGTGCCTTCGGCCATGTCGGGCGAGACCAATCGCCTGCTGGGCCTGGCCAAGGAGATTTCGGCGGAGCCCAGCCCGCGCGAACTCGATATGCTGGCCTCGACCGGCGAACAGGCCAGCGTCGCGCTGCTGGCCATCGCGCTGCATGGCGAGGGCATCGACGCCGTCAGCTACACCGGCTGGCAAGTGCCGGTCAAAACCGATTCGGCCTACACCAAGGCCCGTATCGAATCGATCGACGACGAGCGCATCCTGGCCGATGTCGACGCCGGCCGCGTGGTGATCATCACCGGCTTCCAGGGCATCGACGCACTGGGCAACATCACCACGCTGGGCCGCGGCGGCTCGGACMCCTCGGCGGTCGCCATCGCGGCCGCCATCGAGGCCGACGAGTGCCTGATCTACACCGACGTGGACGGCGTGTACACCACCGACCCGCGCGTGGTCGAGGACGCCCGGCGGCTGGACCGCATCACCTTCGAGGAAATGCTGGAAATGGCCAGCCTCGGTTCCAAGGTGCTGCAGATCCGCTCGGTCGAATTCGCCGGCAAATATCGCGTGAAGACCCGCGTGCTGTCGTCGCTGACCGATCCGCTGATGCCGCTCGAAGCTGAAATGAATTCGGGCACGCTGATTACTTTTGAGGAAGACTCTGACATGGAAGCCGCCGTCATCTCCGGCATCGCTTTTGCCCGCGACGAAGCCAAGATCACCGTCCTCGGCGTGCCGGACAAGCCCGGCATCGCCTACCAGATTCTCGGTCCGATCGCCGACGCCAATATCGACGTCGACATGATCATCCAGAACCAGTCGGTCGAAGGAAAAACCGATTTCACCTTCACCGTGCCGCGCGGCGACTATCAGCGCGCGCTGGGCATCCTGAACGACACCGTCAAGGGCCATATCGGCGCCGCCAGCATCTCGGGCGATCCGAAGGTGTCGAAGGTGTCGGTGGTCGGCGTCGGCATGCGCTCGCACGTCGGCATCGCCAGCAAGATGTTCCGCACGCTGTCGGAAGAGGGCATCAACATCCAGATGATCTCCACGTCGGAAATCAAGATCTCGGTGCTGATCGACGAGAAGTACATGGAACTGGCCGTGCGCGCGCTGCACAAGGCGTTCGAGCTGGAACAGGCCTGATGGTCTGATGGGGTTGCGCATCGGCATGCCTTCGCCGATGCGGACGGATATTCTGGCGCGGGAGCCGCGATCATGGATTTCGTCGGTCTGTCATCGATTCGTCGTTGACCAATCGACGCTCCCTCGCTAGAATACGCGCTTCGTTGTGCGGCCTCCCTCGCACAACGCAAGTTTGGGAGACGTGGCCGAGAGGTCGAAGGCACTCCCCTGCTAAGGGAGCATCCGGGCCAAAACCTGGATCGAGGGTTCGAATCCCTCCGTCTCCGCCACTACATCTGTAATGGCGGCGAACCCCGGAAGATCGCGGTCTTCCGGGGTTTTGTTTTTTGGGGCGTCCGAAATGCAAAGGGCCACGCATCGCGTGGCCCTCATTCCGCTGCAAGCGACGCAGCTCCGCACACCTTACATCGTCAGCTTCACCGTCTTGAACACCGTCCCCCAGCGGTCCACTTCCTCCTTCAGATACTTCCTGAACTCCTGACGCGATCCACCCACCACGATCGCGCCCTGTTCCGTCAGCTTGTCGCGCACCGCGGGTGAGGCCAGCGCCTTGTTCACCTCGGCATTCAGCCGGTCGAGAATCGGTGCAGGCGTGCCGGCCGGCGCGAGCAGGCCGTTCCACGAGTCCGCTTCGAAGCCGGGAAGGCCGGATTCGTCCATGGTGGGCAGGTCGGGCATCTGAGGCATGCGCTTCTTCGACGCGACCGCCAGGGCCCGGGGATTGCCGGACTTCAACGCCGGCAGCGCGGACATGGAGGTCATGAAGACCATGTCGACATTGCCTGCCATCACGTCGGTCAGCGCACCCGCGGCGCCCTTGTACGGGACGTGCAGCATGTCGATGCCGGCCTTCTGCTTGAGCAGTTCGCCGGCCAGATGTTGCGAACCGCCGGTGCCGGTGGAACCGAACGTCAGGCTTCCCGGCCGCTGCCTGGCCAGGGCGATCAGCGACTTCAGGTCCGTGACGGGAAGCTTCTTCGACACCGCGAGTACCGCCGGGGCAGTCATCACGTTGGCGATCGGTTCGAAGCTGGTGAGCACATCGAATTTCAGGCCCTTGTAGACATACTTGGCCATGGTGATCGGCGCAGCGGCCAGCAGCAGCGTGTACCCGTCCGGGGCCGCCGCGGCGACATACTCCGATGCGATGTTAGAGCCGGCTCCCGCCTTGTTTTCCACGATCACGGGTTGCCCCATGGACTCCTGCAGCGCATTGGCGAGCAAGCGCGCGGTGAGGTCGGTGGGACCGCCTGCCTGGTAGCCCACGATGATGCGTATCGGTTGGGAAGGGTAGGGGCCTGCGGCGCTGGCGTTGAACGGCGAAAGCGCGGCGCCGAACGTCAGCAGGACGCCGGCCACCACGCCGGTGAGGCGGGGGATTTGCATGTTGAGTCTCCGTGAAATTCCCGATGCGATCGCCGTTGCAAGGGCGTGCATCTTCTTCTGTGCGCTGCGGTTGCCGTGATGCGCCGTGGCCATGGACGTTGCAGCCGCGCGTTTAGACGCAATAGTGGGCAATATCCAGGCGCGTGAGAAATTCCAATTGCGCCCGCTGGCATGATCAAAACGCATTGCTGATCGATGGCGGTCCCGTTGCGGTGGTGCCGCAAGGGCCGCGCGCGGCGCTTCGAAAAACTCATGGCTGGCGAACCGATTGGAAGTTGTCAGCGCCGCGCGCGTGCGCGAGCATCGGAACCCGGTGCAACTCCATTACTGCATAGCGCGCGAGCGCTTTCCATCGCCATGACAATCATCGAGACGCTGGCGGCCTATGCCGCGAAACCCGGCCCGTTGGCCGATAGCGGCGAGGTCATCCATCACGCCAAGCGCGCGGTGGTCGACTGGTATGCCGCGCTGATTCCCGGTGCGGTCGCCATGCCTGCCACGCTGCTCGAGACGGCGCTCGCGGAAGACCTGGACCGCGGTGGCGCGCGGCTCGCCCTTGGCCGCGCGGCAACCGTGAGGACGGCGGCGCTGATCAATGGCACCGCCGCGCATACCGTGGAGGTGGACGATATCTACAAGCACGCCATCTACCATCCCGGCGCGCCTACCATCGCCGCCGCACTGGCAGCAGGCCATGCGGGCAATATCAGCGGCATGGACTTCCTGCGCGCCGTGATCGTCGGCTACGAGGTGTCGACGCGCATCGGCACGGCGATGGGGCGCAGCCACTACAAGTACTGGCACAACACCGGCACCGTGGGCACCTTCGGCGCCGCGGCCGCCGCTACCGCCATCCTGAAACTCGACGCCGGCCGCGCGGCGCACGCGCTAGCGACCTGCGCGACGTTTGCCGCGGGTCTGCAGCAGGCGTTCCGCATGGATTCCATGTCGAAGCCGCTGCATTCGGGACGCGCGGCGGAAGGGGGCGTGCTGGCCGCGCTGATGGCGCAGGCCGGTGTCACCGGCTCGCTGGACGTGATCGACGGAGAGGCGGGCCTGGGCCGTGCGATGAGCGACGGGCCCGATTGGGCCGCGGCCGTCGCGACACTGGGCCGCCAGTACAACATCACGCAGATGACCTTCAAGAACCACGCCTGCTGCGGTCATACCTTCGCTGCCATCGACGGCGCACGGGCGCTGCAGCGACAGCATGGCTTCAGCGCTGACGATATCGCGAGCGTTCGTGTGGCAACGTATCGGCCGGCGCTGGAAGTGGCGGGCAATCCCGATCCGCGTACGGCGGCGGAGGCCCGCTTCAGCCTGCCCTATGTCGTGTCCAATGCGTTGATCCACGGCAGCGTGCGACTGGCGGCGTTCACCCCGGAGCGGCTGGCCGATGCCGCGGTCCGTTCGCTGATGGCCCGCATCGAGCTGCAGGTCGATCCCGATATCGACGCCGCTTTCCCGGGCAAGCGCGCGGCTCGCGTGACGGTGCACACGCGCGACGGCGGCGTGTTCGAACATCTGCAGCCGAACCGCAAGGGCGATCCCGAGGAGCCGCTGAGCGACGACGACCTCAATGACAAGTTCATCGAACTGGTTGGTCCGGTGCTCGGCGCGGACGCCGCGGCCGCATTGCTGCAACGGTTGTGGCGCCTCGAGTCGGCTGCGTCGCTGCCGTGACCGCGGCCGATGGCGCAGGCATTCGCTTTTGTTGTGGCTGCAAGCCAAACATGAAGTTCACAAGCCGGCCTCGCTGCGCGATGCTGGCACCCGTCGACAGCCAAACCAGAGAGTCAGCATGAATTTTGAACTCAGCGAGGAGCATCAGGCGTTTGCCGAGTCGGTGCGCCGATTCGCCCAAGACAAGCTCGCCCCGGGGGCGCTGCAACGCGCCCATTCCGCACAGTATCCCTGGGACGCCGCCGCGATGATCGCGGAACAGGGCTTGCTGGGCATCGCGTTTCCCGAAGAGGACGGCGGACAGGGCGGCACGCTGATGCATGCGGTGATCGCGATCCAGGAGGTGGCGCTGGTGTGCCCCAAGAGCGCGGATATCGTGCAGGCGGGCAACTTCGGTCCGATTCGCACTTTCGTGGAATACGCCACGGCCGAGCAGAAGGCACGCTTTCTGCCCGATCTGCTGGCCGGCAGGAAGCTGATCGCGCTCGGCATGACGGAGCCGGAGGCCGGTTCGGCGGTGACCGAACTGAAGACCACGGCGCGGCTCGATGGCGATCACTACGTCATCAATGGCAGCAAGATCTTCTCGACCCATAGTCCCGAGGCCGAGCTGTTCCTGATCTACGTCCGTTTCGGCCCGGGAGTCGGCGGCATCGGATCGGTGCTGGTCGAGCGCGGCGCGCCTGGATTCCAGGTGGGCGAGCCGTCGAAGTTCATGAGCGGGGAAGAGTGGTGCCAGCTGTATTTCGAGGACTGCCGCATTCCGGCCAATAACCTGCTTCTGGGCGAAGGGGGCTTCAAGCGACAGATTTCCGGCTTCAATGTCGAACGCCTTGGCAACTCGTCCCGCTCGCTGGCGCTGGGCCGTCATTGCTTCAACGTGGCGCGCGAGCACGCGCTGATCCGCAAGCAGTTTGGCCGCGACCTGTGCGAATTCCAGGGCATCCAGTGGAAGTTCGCGGAGATGGCGCTGAAGCTGGAGTCCGCGCAATTGCTGCTGTATCGCGCGGCCATGGAGGGCGAGCATGGGCTGCCGTCGGCGCACAGCACGGCGATGGCGAAGCTCGCGTGCAACCTGGCCGGCTGGGAGGTCGCCAACGAGGCGCTTCAGGTGATGGGTGGCATGGGCTATAGCCAGGAATCGATCGTCGAGTATTGCCTGCGCCGGATTCGGGGATGGATGATCGCGGGCGGTTCCATCGAAATGCTGAAGAACCGCATCGCCGAGGGTGTGTTCGAGCGGACGTTCCCGCAACGGCCGCCCCGGGCAACCGAATCCGCGCGGTGAGCCGCATTGCCCGTGTCCGCGAGCCATGCGGCATGACCCCGAAGACGAGCCTGAAGACAGCAAACCTGGATCGAACATGAACAACACCGCCTTCATCCCCGCCGATTCCGCGCTCGCGCAGGCATTGCTGGCCCCGCGCAGCGTGGCGCTGTACGGCGCATCGGACGATGCCGCGAAGACGGCCGGGCGTCCGTTGAAGTTCCTGCGGGCCGCGGGATTCCAGGGAAAGATCTATCCGATCAATCCCAACCGGCCGACGGTGCAGGGAGAAGCCGCGTACGCAAGCCTCGCTGCACTGCCCGAGGTGCCCGAGCACGTCTTCATCCTGACGCCGACCCATACCGTGCTCGATGCCGTATCGGAATGCGCACGTATCGGCGCCAAGGTCGTTACCATCCTGGCGAGCGGGTTCTCGGAAACGGGACCCGAGGGCGCCGCCCGTGAAGAGGCGTTGCGCGAACTCGGCCGGTCCACGGGCCTGCGGATCCTGGGCCCGAGCAGCCTGGGGGTCATCAATCCCAACGCCGGCCTCGTGCTCACCGCCAACGCGGCCTTTGCCGAGCCGGAGCTGCCGCGTGGCAAGGTCTTTGTCGCATCGCACAGCGGCAGCATGATCGGGGCGCTGGTATCGCGCGGCAAGTCGCGCGGCGTGGGGTTCGCGGGGCTGGTGTCGGTGGGCAGCGAAGCGGACCTGTGCGTCGGCGAGATCTGCGCCGCCACGCTGGATGACCCCGGTATCGAAGGCTACCTGCTGTTCCTGGAAAGCCTGCGCCATGGCGACAGGCTGCGCGCGTTCGCGGTCGAGGCGATGCGGCGCGGCAAGCCCGTGATCGCCTACAAGCTTGGCCGTTCGGCGGCCGCCGAAATGGCGGCCACGCATACCGGGGCGCTCGCGGGAGAAGACGATATCGCCGACGCCTTCCTGAAGGACCTGGGCATCGCGCGCGTCGGCATCCTCGAGGCGCTGCTCGAAGCGTTTCCGCTGGCCAGGCGTATTCCGCTTGCAACCGACGGTACGTCGCCGCGCCGCGTCGGCGTGGTCACGACGACCGGCGGTGGCGCCGCCATGGTGGTCGACCAGCTCGGCATCCGCGACGTGGTCGTGGAGCCGCCGTCCGAAGCCACGCTGGCCAGGCTGGAAGCGGCCGGCATCGCGGTGTCGCCGGGCCGTGTGCTGGACCTGACGCTGGCCGGCACCAACTACAACGTGATGAAAGGCGCGCTCGACATCATGTTCGAGGCGCCGGAATTCGACGTGGTGCTGGCGGTCGTGGGCTCGTCCGCACGCTTCCAGCCGCATCTGGCGGTCAAGCCGATCATCGATAGCGCGGCGAGCCGCAAGCCGCTGGCCGCCATGCTGGTGCCGGACGCGCCGGAAGCCCTGCGTTCGCTGACCGAGGCGGGCGTGCCGTGCTTCCGGTCCCCGGAGGCCTGCGCCGATGCCATCGCTTCGGTGCTCGCGCGGCGTGCGCCCGGCATCCAGCCCGCAGCCGTGGCGGAGCCCGGCGCGTCCGCGAAGCCGCTTAGCGAGGCGCAGGCTTACGCGATCCTCGACGAGATCGGCGTGCCGCATGCGCCGGCGCTGACGATGCCGCTGGCCGGTCCGCCCCCGCAGCTGCCGTTCGGCTTCCCGGTCGTCGCCAAGGTGTGTTCCGCGCAGATCCCGCACAAGACCGAGGTCGGCGGCGTGGTGCTTGGCATCGCCGATCACCGGGAACTGGAAGCGGCGCTCGGCACGTTGCGCAACAACCTGCGCGAGCGCGCGCCGGACAAGCACTGCGACGAAGTGCTGGTGCAGCCGATGACCCGGGGCCTGACCGAGGTGCTGGTCGGATACCGCGTCGATCCGGAGGCCGGCCCGATCATCATGCTGGCGGCCGGCGGCATCTGGGCCGAGGTGGCGCGCGACCGCAGCATCCGGCTCGCGCCGGTCACGGTCCAGGTGGCCCATGACATGATCGCCGAGGTGAAGGCGCTGAAGACGGTGTCGGGACTGCGCGGCAGGCAGCGGGGCGACCTGGAGGCATTGGCCCGCGCCGTGTCGGCGCTGTCGCAACTGGCCGTGAAGCCGGCGCTGCGGATTGCCGAGGCGGAGGTCAACCCGTTGATGGTGCTGGCGGAAGGGGAAGGGGTGCTTGCCGTGGACGCACTGGTACTGCGGTCGTGAGCGTCGGCACCGGAGTTTGGCCTGGCGTCTATCCCGGATGCCACGTCGATCGCATATGCGTCGCGGGCAGTCCGCTCAACGCATAGCTGAGCGTGGCGGCGGCACGCACGACCCGCGGCCCGAAGCCATGCAGCTTGCGCACGGTCAGCCGGACCGCCGGCCCGGAAATGCTGACCGAGCCGAGCACGACGCCATTGGTGCCGGTCACCGCCGCCGACACGCTGGCCGCATGCGGGCTGCGCTCGCCGCGCGTGACACAGAACCCCTGTTTCCGGATCGCGTCATAGGGGGCGCCGGGCTGGTCCAGCGCGGCGAGAATGACCTTGCCGGCCGAGCCGCGATCCAGCGGCAGCAGCTCCCCCAGCCGCACATGACGGCGCAGGCCGTCGTGGCCCTCCGCCCGCATCAGGCAACTGCGCACGTCTTCCTCGTAGATGTAGAACGACGCGCTTTCGCCAGACTCGGCGGCCAGTTCCTGCAGCACCGGCTCGATCACCGCGTGCACATCGAATTGCGCCTGGTAGAGCGAGCCGATCAGGCCGGCCGCCGGCCCGAGCCGCCACGAACCATCGGCGCGTTGCACCAGGAACCGCGCGGCCGCCAGTGTCCTTGCAAGGCGCAGCGCGGTGGGCTTGGGCAAACCGGTCCGGCGCGCCAGCGTTCCCAGCGACAGGAAGATCTCGTCGCCGGAAAAGCAGGTGAGCAGCGACAGCGCGCGAGCGACGGATTGCACCGTGCCGGGCGTGGACGACTCGCCATGGTCTTCCACTGGTTTCGTGGTCGAGTCGCGTGCTGTGGCCATCGGGGCTCCCTTCGTACTGACCGGCAATGACGGTGGCCGGCTCCTCACCAGGCGGGCACGGGTGCAATGCCCGTGCAGCGTGGCAGTGTAGCGTGGCCCGCGCGCCGGCTTACAGCGTTTCGTCCCCGGCGAGCAGTCCGGCGCTGCGCAAGGCGCCGGCCAGCCACTTCGACGCGGTGTCGCCACGCGCGATCGCCTGCAGGCGTGCGGCCTCGTCGGCCACCTTCCTGTCGGCAAGCGCGAGCATCGCGGGCGCTTTCTGCCGTTCGATGACCACCACGCCGTCCGCATCGCCAACCACCAGATCGCCCGGCTGGATCGACACGCCGCCGGCGCAGATGGGATGGTTGATGCGGCCCGGCACGGACTTGGTGGGACCGGCGGGATTGAATCCCGCGCTGAAGACCGGGAAACCCAGTTCCAGCAGTTCCAGCCGGTCCCGAACGGCGCCGTCGATCACCACGCCGCCAAGCTGAAGCTTCTTGCAGGCGCTGAGCATCAGCGTACCCATCAGCGCCGCCGTCAGGTCGCCCTTGCCATCGACGACGATCACGTCGCCCGGCCTGGCCAGCGCGATCGCCGCGTGGATCATCAGGTTATCGCCGGGGCGTACCTCGACGGTGAAGGCCGGACCGGCCAGCGACATGCCGTGATGCACGGGCGAGATCCGGCCATGCATGGTGCCGCGCCGGCCCGCGACATCCGACAGGATGGCGGCCTGGTACGCCCTGGCCTGCTGCACGGTTTCAGGAGAGACGCGTTCGATGTCGCGGATGATGTCTGGATGGCTCATGGCGTGGTCGGATGGGGGAGGGCGGCATGCCGGTCCGCCCATGCCGCGAGGCGCGGATAGACGCGGCAGGCGTTGCGGAAATAGATCTTGTCGCGGTCGTCGGCGGACAGCCCCTGCGCGGCGTCGATATATCGCCGCGTATCGTCGAAGGCGTGTCCCGTTTCGGGATCGATTCCCTTTACCGCGCCGAACGCTTCCGATGCGAACAGAATGTTGTCGGCGGACACGACCTTGAGCAGCAGGTCGATGCCGGGCTGGTGATAGACGCAGGTATCGAAGAACACGTTGCGCATCAACTGGTCCAGCGGCGGCCGCCCCATCTGCTGCGCGAGGCCGCGGTAACGGCCCCAGTGGTAGGGCACCGCGCCGCCGCCGTGCGGTATGACCAGGCGCAACGTCGGAAAGTCCACGAAGACATCGGAGAGCAGCAGCTGCATGAACGCCGCGGTATCGGCGTTCAGGTAGTGCGCGCCGGTGTGATGGAAGTTGGGGTTGCAGGAGCAGCTGACATGGATCATCGCCGGCACGTCCAGCTCCACCATCTTCTCGTACAGCGGATACCAGTACCGGTCGGTCAGCGGAGGGCCGCTCCAATGGCCGTCGGACGGATCGGGGTTGACGTTGCAGCCGACGAACCCGAGCCCGGTGACACACCGCTCCAGTTCGGCGACGCTCGCCTTCAGGTCGTGGCCGGGAGACTGCGGCAGCTGGCAGACGCCGGTGAACTGCGCCGGATAGAGCAGCGTCACCCGATGGATCAGGTCGTTGCACGCCTGCGCCCAGTGCAGGCTGGTGGTGGCGTTGCCGACATGGTGCGCCATGGCGCTGGCCTTCGGCGACAGGATCGTCATGTCGATGCCGCGCTCGCGCTGCAGCCGGAGCTGGTTGCGCTCCAGGCTGTCACGGATCTCGTCATCGCTGATCCGCACGTCGGGCGGCAAGGCCGGCGATCCGGGTTCAAGCAGCCTCGCGGTCTGCCGGGCGCGATAGTCATCGAGCGCTTTCGGCGCGGTCGTGTAGTGCCCGTGGCAATCGATAATCATGGGTTCCTTTGCGTTGACTGGTCGGCGCGCCCCGGGCGTCAGTTCAGCGTGATATTGGCCGTGCGGATGACCTTTTCCCATTGGGCGGTCTCGCGGCGCGCGTGGTCCGCCAGCGCCCTGGCCGAACTCACGTGCAGGTCCACGCCCTGGGCATCGAGCCGCTCGCGCAGCGTCTTGTCGTTCGCCAGCTTCGTCAACGCGTCGTTGAGCCGCTGGATGACGGCGGCCGGCGTGCCGGCCGTCGCGTAGATGGCGTACCAGGTGGTGTACTGGAAGCCGGGCAGGCCGGACGCCGCGATCACCGGATAATCCTTCAGGCTCGGCGAGGTGGATGGCGCGGTAATGCCGATCGCCCGGATCGCGCCCTTGTCGATCAGGGCCTTCAACGATGGGAAGCTGCTGAACAGGCCCTGCACCTCGCCGGACGCCAGGTCGTTCAGCACCAGCGAGGTGCCCTTGTAGGGGATGTGCCGGATGTCGATCTGGGCCGCCGTCTTCAGTTGCTCCATGCCCAGGTGCGCCAGCCCGCCCACGCCGGCCGAGCCGAAGTTCACCGCGCCGGGATTGGCCTTGGCATAGGCGACCAGGTCCTTGATCGAATGCACGGGCAGTTTCGTGCTGACCACCAGCACATGCGGGCTGGTGGAGACCATGCCCACCGGTTCCAGACGCTTGACCGCGTCCGCGCCGCCCTTTGTCAGCAGCGGTTGCACCACGACGTTGCCGGAGGCCGCGAACAGCAACGTGTATCCGTCCGGCGCGGCACGGCTGACCGCGTTCATCGCGGGAAGTCCGGCACCGCCGCCCAGGTTGTCGACCACGAACGGCTGGCCGAGCGCCTTGCCCAGCGCAAGGCCCACTTCCCGCGCCACCACATCGGCGGGCCCGCCGGCGGCGAACGGCACCACCAGTTTGATGGGCTTGGCGGGATAGGCATCGGCCTGCGCGAATGCCGGGGTGCTGAGCAAAACAGCGGCGAGGCCGGCGAGCATGGTGCGGAAGGGGGAGGAACGGCGCATGGAACTGTCTCCTGTATTGGGCTGGATGCCGATGTATTGGCGGCGATTCTATGGCGCCCTCATCCGATCCCAAATGGTGTTCCACGCAGCGAAACGCTAGGACTCCCAGTCTTCGACGGTGATGGTTGGCACGTGCTGGAACTGGCGCACATTGCGCGTAATGAGCGTGAGTTTTCGTGCGATCGCCTCTCCAGCGATCAGGACGTCGTACGGTCCGATCGGCGTGCCTGCTGCTGCCAGCATTGCCCGTAGTTCCCCGGCCTGACGTGCATCTTCACGGTCAAAATCCAGAACTTCAAATTGCAATGCCTCAACCCGGGCCAGGTTCTCGGCCGTGCGCTGTCCCTTGTAGGCGCCATAGAAGAGTTCATGGGCGACGATGGACGGGACGCCAAAGTCTCGCGGCCGATGCTGTTGCAGGCGCTTCCCGGCAAGCTGGACGAGGTGACCCGGCCGAAGGCGTTCCGTCCCTTCGTTTGACCATCACAGTAGTCCGGCGGGGAACCTGAAATTGACACCTATATGTGGTGGCCATTCGGGTTTCAGAGGATGAGACTGATCACGCAGCCGCGCGGTGCGGCTGCGTGATCCACCAGTGAGGAGACGACCATGAAAACCATCCCCGCCATCGCATCATTGCTGCTGGCCAGCGTGCCGGCTGCGTCGGCCTTTGCCGCGCCGGCTACCGGTGATGCCGCTGCGCAACCGTGTGCGGTGGTGGCCTATGCGGACGAGGAATACGATTGGGAGATCTACTGGGAGCCCTATCTCCCGACTATGACAATCACGATGGAAGAGCTTGGCTAGGGAAGTAAAGGCAGCCTGTCGGCGCGATGTTCTGTCAGCGTCGTGGGTGGCCCGCAACAGCACCAAAAAGGCCGGCGTTGCGCCGGCCTTTTCCTTTCCTGCGGCTTGCCTGCCGCTTTCCTGCTGCTAAGCGCCGAGATACGCGTTGCGCACGCTATCGTTGGTAAGCAGGTTCGCCCCCGTATCTGCCAGCACCACCTTGCCGGTCTCCAGCACATAGCCGCGGTCCGCCACCTGCAACGCCTTGTTGGCATTCTGCTCGACCAGGAACACCGTGACGCCTTCGTCGCGGATGGTGCGGATGATGTCGAAGATCTGGCTGATGATCATCGGCGCCAGACCGAGGGTCGGCTCGTCCAGCAGCAGCAGGCGAGGGCGGCTCATCAGCGCGCGGCCGATCGCCAGCATCTGCTGCTCGCCGCCCGACATCGTGCCGGCGCGCTGCGCCGCGCGTTGCTTCAGCCGCGGGAACAGCTTGAACACGTGCTCGATGCCCGCCTCGATCTCCTCGCGCCGGGCGAAGAAGCCACCCATCTTGAGGTTCTCGACCACGGTCAGGCTCGGAAACACGCGCCGGCCTTCCGGCGAGATGGCCATGCCCATGCGCATGATCTCGTGGGTGGCGCAGTGCGTGATGTCCCGCCCCTCGAACAGCACGCGGCCGCTGGACGCGCGCGGGCTGCCGCACACCGTCATCATCAGCGTGGTCTTGCCCGCGCCGTTGCTGCCGATCAGCGTGACGATCTCGCCCTGGTTCACTTCGATCGATACACCGCAGAGCGCCTCGACGGCGCCGTAGTGGGTGTGGACCTGTTCCAGCTTCAGCATCAGTCCTCTCCCAGATATGCCTTGATCACGCGCGGGTCGTTGCGCACGTCCTCGGGTTTGCCGATGGTGATCGGCCGGCCGTGCTCCATCACCAGGATGCGGTCCGACACGCCCATCACCAGGCTCATGTCGTGCTCGATCAGCAGCACCGAGATGCCGAATTCGCGGCGCAGGCTGTCGATGAGCCCCTTCAGCTCCACCTTCTCCTGCGGATTCAGGCCGGCGGCGGGTTCGTCCAGCATCAGCAGGCGCGGCTGCGTGATCATGCAGCGGGCGATTTCCAGCCGGCGCTGGTGGCCATACGACAGCGTGCCGGCCTCGCGGTTGGCGACGGCGCGCAGGCCCATGCGGTCGAGCCACTCGGCGGCGCGCGCCAGCGCTTCACTCTCGGCGCGGCGATACGACGGCGTGGCGAACAGGCCGTGCAGCAGGCCCGTCTTGACGCGCCGGTGCTGCGCGACCATCAGGTTCTCGACCACCGTCAGGTTACGGAACAGCCGGATGTTCTGGAACGTGCGCACCAGCCCGCGGCGGGCCACGATATGGCTGGGCAGGCCGGCGATCGGCTCGCCGTCCAGCGTCACGTCGCCAGCGGTCGGCTTGTAGAAGCCGCCGACGCAGTTGAACACCGTCGTCTTGCCGGCGCCGTTCGGCCCGATGATGGCGAAAACCTCGTCGCGCCGCACCCCGAAATCGATGCCGTCCACGGCCAGCAGGCCGCCGAAGCGCATCTGCAGGCCGGATACCTTCAACAGTTCTTCGCTCATTGCGGCAGCTCCACGTGCGGACGGCTGGCGGGCAACAGCCCCTGGGGCCGCCACATCATCATCAACACCATCACCAGGCCGAACAGCAGCATGCGGTACTCGGCAAAGCCCCGCGCGACCTCGGGCAGCACGGTCAGCAGCACCGCCGCCAGGATCACGCCCAGTTGCGAGCCCATGCCGCCCAGCACCACCACGGCCAGGATCAGCGCCGATTCGATGAAGGTGAACGATTCCGGATTGACCAGCCCCTGGCGCGCCGCGAAGAACGCCCCCGCCACGCCGGCGAAGGTGGCGCCGAGCGTGAAGGCCGACAGCTTGACGCGCGTCGGGTTCAGGCCCAGCGAACGGCAGGCGATTTCATCCTCGCGCAGCGCCTCCCAGGCGCGGCCCATCGGCATGCGGATCAGCCGGTTGCTGACGAACAGCGTCATGCCGACCAGCAGCAGCGCGAGCAGGTACAGGAAGATGACCATGTGCTCGCCGCTGTAGTCCAGGCCAAGCAGGTCATGGAACGTGCGGCCGCCTTCTTCGGCGGCGCTGCGCGTCATCGGGATGCCGAACACCGTGGGCTTGGGAATGCCGTAGATGCCGTCCGGCCCGCCGGTGAGGCTGGTCAGGTTGTTGAGCAGCTGGCGGATGATCTCGCCGAAGCCGAGCGTCACGATGGCCAGGTAATCGCCACGCAGCCGCAGCACCGGAAAGCCCAGCAGGAAGCCGAACAGCGCCGCCATGCCGGCAGAGATCGGCAGGCACTCCCAGAACGACAGGCCGAACGCCTGGTTCAGCAGCGCATAGGTGTAGCCGCCCACCGCGTAGAAGCCGACATAGCCCAGATCGAGCAGGCCGGCGAAGCCGACCACGATGTTCAGGCCCAGGCCGAGCATCACGTAGATCAGCGCCAGCGTGGCGACGTCCACCGCGCCGCGCGAGCCGAAGAACGGCCAGATCAGGCCGACCGCCAGCAGCACCCACACCGCGGTGCGCTGCTGACCGGGAGCCAGGGTGGGCAGCGCGGGCAGGCGCACCGCCGAGGTGCCGCGCGTGATCAGCGGTTTGAACAGCTGGAACAGGAACACGGCGGCCACCGCCAGCCATACCGGCCGCCAGTGCGGCTCCAGCACCACGCGGTAGCCTTCCAGCTTCAGTTGCAGGCCCAGGATGGGGATGGTCAGGATGGCCGTGAGGACCGCCGCGGAGACGGCATTCTTCAGCGATTGCGTCATGGGAACGGAACGGGATATCGTCATGGCGCGGCTCCTCAGACCTTTTCCACGTCCGGCTTGCCGAGCAGGCCGGTGGGGCGGAACAGCAGGATCAGGACCAGCAGGCCGAACGCCACCACGTCCTTGTATTCGGCCGGCATGTAGCCGGAGGCGAAGGTCTCGGCCAGGCCCAGCAGCACGCCGCCCAGCATCGCGCCGGGAATGCTGCCGATGCCCCCCAGCACCGCCGCGGTGAACGCCTTGATGCCGGCCACGAAGCCGATGAACGGATTGAGCTTGCCGATGGTCAGCCCGATCAGCACGCCGCCCGCGGCGGCCAGCATGGCGCCCAGCACGAAGGTGAAGGAGATCACACGGTTGGTGTCGATGCCGAGCAGGTTGGCCATGCGCATGTCCTCGGCGCAGGCGCGGCAGGCGCGACCCATGCGCGAGTGGCCGATGAACAGCGTCAGCGCGATCATCAGCACCAGCGTCACGCCGACGATCAGCAGCC
Organism: Cupriavidus gilardii J11; assembly: GCF_007829435.1. Taxonomy (GTDB): domain Bacteria; phylum Pseudomonadota; class Gammaproteobacteria; order Burkholderiales; family Burkholderiaceae; genus Cupriavidus; species Cupriavidus gilardii_D. The sequence continues at coordinate 27,324 of NZ_VLJN01000005.1, read as the reverse complement.
GGGAATAGGGTACGGTCACGGTGAAGTCGCCGCCCATGTCGAGTTCGAGCGCGCCGCTGATCAGCACCGGCACCGAGACGTCGCGCGCGCCCTGGCCGATCTGCACGTAGTTCTGCAGGAAGATCGACATGCCGATGGCGGAAATCAGCGGCACCAGCCGGGGGCCGCCGCGCAAGGGCCGATACGCCACGCGTTCGACCGCGAAGCCGTAAGCGCCCGTTACCAGCACGGATACCAGCAGCGCCGCGCCCAGCACCAGCGGCAGCGGATAGCCCGCCGACACGCCGATGGCCGTCAGGGTTACCAGGCCCACATAGGCGCCGATCATGTAGATCTCGCCGTGGGCGAAATTGATCATGCCGATGATGCCGTAGACCATCGTGTAGCCGATGGCGATCAGCGCATAGATCGCGCCCAGCGTCAGGCCGTTGACCAGCTGCTGGGTAAATTGGGGAAGGAATTCATTCATGGGTGCGTCCAGTCTGTACTGCACGGCGATGCGCCCGCGTGGCGGCGGGGCGCGTCCGTGGGCCGCCCTGGGACGGGCGGGGCGGACGGCGCCCCGGCCATGTCAAAACGCCCCGCCCGGGAAGGGCGGGGCGTCTGTCGCCGGAGCGTCCGGGCTTAGTTGGCGGCCGTCTTGGTCGCGTCCTTGTGCCAGGTGTAGACCACGAACTTGAACGACTTGAGGTCGCCCTGCGCGTCGTACTCCACCTTGCCGATCGGCGTCTGGAACGCGTTCTTGTGCATGTAGGCGGCAACCTTGACCGGATCGGTGGTCTTGGCGCCGGCGATGGCGTCGCCGATGATCTTCACGGCGGCGTAGGCCGGCATCTGGAACGGACCGTTGGGGTCGCGCTTCTTGTCGGCGAAGGCCTTGACCAGGCCCGCGTTGGCCGGATCGGCCGAGAAGTCCGCCGGCAGCGTCACCAGCATGCCCTCCGAGGCCGGGCCCGCGATGGCGGTCACGTCCTTGTTGCCCACGCCTTCGGGGCCCATGAAGGTGGCCTTCACGCCCTGCTCGCGCGCCTGGCGCAGCAGCAGGCCCATCTCGGGGTGATAGCCGCCGAAGTAGACGAAATCCACGCCCTGCGACTTCAGCTTGGTGATCACGGCCGAGTAGTCGGAATCGCCGGCGTTGATGCCCTCGAAGACCACCACCGGAATCTTCGCCGCTTCCAGGTCTTTCTTCACCGACGAGGCGATGCCCTGGCCGTACGACTGCTTGTCGTGCAGCACCGCCACCTTCTTCGGCTTGACCTTGTTGATGATGTGCTGCGCGGCGGCCGGGCCCTGCTGATCGTCGCGACCGATGGTGCGGAAGATCATCTTGCGCTTCTTGCCCTCGGTGAGCTGCGGTGCGGTGGCCGACGGCGTCACCATCACGACGCCCTCGTTTTCATAGATGTCGGCGGCAGGAATGGTCGAACCCGAGCAGACGTGGCCGATCACGTAGCGGATGCCCTGGCTGACGATTTTGTTGGCGACGGCGACCGCCTGCTTCGGTTCGCAGGCATCGTCCATCAGCACGACTTCGAACTTGTTGCCGCCAGCCCCGCCGGCGGCGTTGATCTGTTCGATGGCGGTCAGCGCGCCGGCCTTGACCATGTCGCCGTACTGGGCGACCGAGCCGCTCATCGGCCCGGCGATGGCGATCTTGACGGTTTCGGCGTGCGCGGCGGCGCCGAAGGCGACCAGTGCGGCGGCAACGGGAATGGAGGCAAGGCGGGAGGTAAGGCGGGACGGCTTCATCAGGAGCTCCTCGATTGTTTTGGTAGTGTCATCCAGGCGTCGGCATGGACGGTGCGCAAATCGAAGAACTTCCGGCAGGAGAGCAGGCGGCTGGTCGGGGCGCGCAAGCACGACCGCGGCTAAGGCCTGCAGAGGGCACGACATCACCACGTTCTTTTATTGCGCAGGCCATTCGCCCGCCTGCCCGCCGAGCGCGGTGGGCGACCGGGTAGGTCGCGCCGCTGTCGGCCGGGTGGCGGCATTATAAAGGCATTCCGGCCCGAAGCCATGCGCGCTGCACAATACCGGGGCATGGCTGATGGGGGGCGTTTCGAGGCACGGCTTGCCGGCCGGCGCAATCCGATTTCCGGCGCACCGATATAGGCCGCTCCCTGATTGACATTCTCACCGCCGGGCCGAGAATGCAAGACATCGGCACCGCTTGGATCCACGGTCGCCTCAGGCCCTGCCCGGGACGCTTCACGAGCGATGCGCGGCCGCGAGCGCGCGGCATTGTCCATACGGGGAGACCGCCATGCCGGACTTGAGTCATGTGATCGGGCAGGCATTGTCCGATCCGGCCTTTTGCGAAAGGCTTATCGCGGCGCCACGGGAAACCCTGGCTCAGTGCGGCATCGACGCCGATGCGGAAACACTGGACCTGATCCGGCGAACCGATCCCGAGGCCCTGCGCCGTCTGGCCGCGGCGTTCGGCAGGCAGGAAGCGGCAGGCTAGCGATGCGCGAGGTCGCGCGGCCCGCCGGGTGGATGCGCGAGGTGGACCGCTTCCGTGCCGCGTTGCCCGAACCGCTTGCATCGTCGCTCGCGCCCGTGTACGGCATGGTGGGCCGGATCGGCGAGTACTTCCTTGGCGACGACGAAGGCGTGCCGCCGGTGCTGGACTACCACGAATGGCTATTGGCGGACCTGGCCGAGCCGGGCGGCGCTGTCGAGAACGCGGCCCGCGCCCGGCTGTTCACCATCGGCTACTTCCTTCTGGCCGCTCACCACGCGACGCGTTCGCTGCAGACCGGCGCGCCGGGTTGTGGGCCCGAGTACGCGGTGATGGCCGCTTTGCTGCAGCGCGCGGCCGATGCCGGCCTCGCGCGGCTGTTGCCGCCTGACTCTCCCGGTTGGACGACCATCGGGCAGGCCGGCGCGCAGGCCGCCACGGCCATGCTGGCATTGCGGCAGCATGCGCGCGGGGAGGCCGACGCCGGGTGGCCCGCCGCGCTGTCCTCGGGCGGCCAATGGGCCGGCTTCGTTGCGCTGTCGCTGGTGGCGGCGCACCTGTGCGGCCGGGACGCGATGCGTCCGGCGCTGGCCGAACTCGTTGCGCGGATGAACGCCGTATGGCAGGGCTATGCCGATCTGCTGAATGTCCGCCGCGACGCGGAGCAAGGCATGCCGTCCGTGGCGATCGACCGGCTGC
>NZ_VLJN01000005.1:0-24124 GCF_007829435.1 Cupriavidus gilardii J11 | reverse complement strand
CGCTCGTCGCCTTGCTGGCCAGCGGATGCGCCGAAGCCATCGTTGCCGACCTCAATGCCGAGGCAACCGCGGCGGCGACAATGGCGCGCGGACTCGGCCTGCAAGCCGTCGGCACGCACATCGACGCGCTGGTCACCGAGCTTCGACCGATGGGTCAGGCGCTGCGAGCCGCGCGCATGGCCACGTCAGGCGTTGCGTTTGGCCCGCGCCCGGCAAGGGCAGGATCCGCGCGGGAACAAGCCGCGCTGGAGCGCGCGCGGGACTATCTGCTCGACGACATGTCGATGCGCGAGGCGTGGGACGTCTATCGCACCGGATTCCTCGGCGAGCCCGTGCGCACCGGACGGCCGTTCCCGGTCGGCTTCGTGCTCGAGAACCTGGCGGCAACGGGCGTGCCGCTGCGGGAACCGATCGCCGACGTACTGCGGCTCTATCTGGACAATCGCGGGGACTACTTCGATGGCCAGGGGCGACTGGCGCGCGAGATCGATACGTGGGGCCTGATGCTGAGGCTGGCCCGGCGTGTGCCGGTCGACGCCGCGCTGGCGGACCTGCTGTGGCAGCCGCTGCATGCGATCGCGGCCGCGCTGGAACGCGATGGCGATATTCCCGTATGGGTCATGGATACCGCGCCGCCCGGGGCCCAGCAGCGTCTCTACGGCATGCACTGCACCGCCTGCCAGGCGCATCTGCTGCTGGCGCTGGCGATGCACGACGTCCCAATCGGGAACGAGCTGCTCCGGACGGGCGTATCGCGGCTGGCCGCCACGCTGGAGGCCACCGACACCGGCGGCGCCGTGTTTTATGGCCCGCGCTATCTCGCCTGGATGGTGCGGCAGCTGGTGGCGGCGTTGACGCGCGGCCCCGGGCCCGACACGGTGGCGCTGTCCGAGGGACGGCACCGGCTGTCCGCGGCCCTCGACGTGTTGCTTGCGCGCATTGGCACCGGCGGACTCGCCACGCCCCAGCAGGCGGCGCTGTCCATCCTTGCGGCAGCGGCGCAAGGGCCGGCACGCGACGCCTGCGTCGACCTGTTGCTGCGCGAGCAGCGTCCCGATGGCGGATGGAACGCCGAAGCGCTGTACTGGGCGCCGACGCAGCAGCATCCAGGCTATTGGTACGCCAGCCGCCTCGCCACGAGTTCGTTGTGCCATCGCGCGCTGGCGCAACGGGAGGAATGAGCGCGCTTGACGAGGGAGCCGCGAGCCCCGCGATTGGCGGCCAGCGGTACTCCGTCGATGGATCATCCGGGGGGCATCATGCGGGAATTCGATGACAGGGTGGTGCTGGTGACCGGCGCGGCGGGAGGCATTGGCCTGGCCACCGCGCGCGCGTTCGCACGGCAGGGCGCGAGGCTGATGCTGGCGGACCTCGACGGCGAGGACGGGGAGTCGGCCGCGGCCACGCTGCGTGAAGCCGGATGCGAGGCCCGCTTCACGCACACCGACGTGGCGTCGCCGTCGGCCTGCGAAGCGATGGTCGCGGGCACCATGGCGGCGTTCGGGCGGATCGACGTGGCCGTCAACAACGCCGGCATATCCGGCACGCATCAGGTGCCCAGCGCCGACTATGGACTCGATGTGTGGCAGCAGGTCATCGCAACCAATCTGTCGGGCGTCTTCTATTGCCTGCGCTACGAGATCGCCGCGATGCTGCGTGGAGGAGGCGGGGCCATCGTCAACACGGCCTCGGTGCTGGCACAGGTGGCGTTCCCGTGCACGGCCGCCTATACCGCGAGCAAGCATGGCGTGCTCGGACTGACGCGGGCGGTGGCGCTGGAGTATGCCGGCCACGGGATCCGGTGCAACGCGGTCGGTCCCGGCATGATCGACACGCCGATGTTGCGCAGCGCGCTGACCACCGGCCAGCAACGCGACATGCTGCTGGCGATGATTCCGGCGGCGCGCTTCGGCAAGCCCGAGGAAATCGCCGAGGCGATCGTCTGGCTCGCTTCGGACCGGGCCGCCTATCTGAACGGCGCGTTCGTCGCCGCCGATGGCGGATTCCTGACGCACTAACCAGCGGTGTGCCGTCGTGCAACGATGCGCGGCGGCGCGCCGGGCAGCGATCATGACCGTCCCGACGTCATCTGGCCCGGCTCACGGAGGGGGGCCGCAGGCCGCGCCGCCAGACCGGTCGCCGATCGAGCCGCTGGTCGACCGGGCGGCGGCCCGCGTGTGCGAAAGGCTGCGCGAAGCGTTGCCGCGCACTGCGGACGCCATTGTCGGCTGGATGGAGTCGCTCGCCCCCGGTGCGCGGATTCCGGCGTACTTCCTGCATCCCCGCGCGTTCCCGGCGGTGCAGCTGCCGTGGTGGCTGGACCGCGCGGATGCGGCAGGCGAGATCGACATGGCGCTTCATGCCGAACTGATCTACTCCACGATGCAGGGCTACTTCGCCATCCGGCTGATAGACGACGTGATGGATGGCGAGGCACGGGCGCGGGCCTCGCTGTTGCCCGCCTGTGCGTTCTTTCACGTCGAGTTCATGACGGTGTACCGTCGGCGCTTTCCGCCCGGGCATCCCTTCTGGCGGGCCTTTGCGCGCAGCTGGTATGGCAGCGCGGATGCCGCGATGGCGGATGCCGCCATTGCCGCGCTCGATCTGGCGGCATTCCGCGCGATCGCCGCGCGCAAGCTGGAAGCGGCCAGGATCCCGCTGATCGCGCTGTGCCACGCGCGCGACCGCACCGTTCCGCGCGCGTGGAATGCGTTGTTTCGCCGGCTCGCGCAATGGCACCAGTTGCGCAACGATTTCTTCGACTGGCACCGCGATCTGCAAAGCGGTGCCAGCACCTACGTCCTGTCCGAGGCCCGGCGGCGCTGCCGGCCCGGCGAGACGGTGGGCGCGTGGATGTATCGGGAAGGCATCGACTGGTCCATCGCCACGCTGCGCGGCGAATTGACGGCGGTGCAAAGGATCGCGCAGCGTCTGCGGGCCTTCGATACGGTCGTCTATGCGCGCATGCAGCTCGACGAACTGGCCCGGCTGGAAGCATCGCTCATGCGGATGAAGGACCTCCATGGACCGCCAGGGCCTGCACGCCGATGATGCGGAAGCTGGCGGCGGCGACCCGCTTGGCCACGCGCGCGCCCAGCTTGCGCGATGGTGCGGCGATCTGCGTCGCGTCGGGCTGGACGTGGGGCCGCCGCCGTCGGTGGCCGCCGCCCCCGGCCTGATATCGCGCTACGACTTCGATGGGCGGTGCATTCATCTGGGTTTGCATCGCGAAGACGATGCGGCGTCGTGCCTGATGGTGCGGTATCTGGAAGGGCTGTTCGGTATCGGGCGTGCCGGGTTGCTGGCCCTGTTCCGGCAGTTGACGCCCTGGTCGCTCGCGCACGAGTTCGCCCATCACCTGCGCTATCGCGCGGGGTGCTGGAGCGGCCAGCCGTGGCGCGAAGAGATGATCGCCCATCATTTCGCCCGGATCACGCAGCAAGCGCTGGCGCCGGCCCAACGCGCACGGCTGCGGGTGCGCCTGGGGCGCGCGCTGTCGGCACTGGCGGGCCGCGTCGGACTGGCGCCGGATGGGTATGTCGATACCTATGCCGAGCTGCCGCTGGCGATGGCCGGCGTGGGGCTGCTGGGCATCGATGCGGCGAGGGCGGTGCAGGCCATCGCCCGGTACGACCCAGGGGCCGCGCAGCGGGTGCTGGCGCGGCTTGCCAGGGGGCGTTTCGATCTGGCCCGTCGGCTGGCGGATGGCGCGGCGCTGCGCGCGTCGTTCGATCAGGGGCGCGAGCCGCCGGAGCGGCAGCTGTACCTGCATCTGGGCTGGATCGCGCTCGCGCTGGCCGTCGAGGAACCGGACTATCCGTCGCACTGGCTGCGGCTGTACCTGCCGGATGCGATCGCCAGCGACCGGGCGACGGTGGCATGCCCGCCGCAGTCACCGTGGCCGCAGGAATGGCCGACACGCTGGCGGGCGGAACTGGCCGCGCTGGCGGTCCCCCTTCACGCATGCGAAGGCGATCTCGTGCTGCCACGCGACCAACGCTGCGAGGACGTTTTTGCCGTGCTTGCCGGCGCGCTTGCGGTGGAGACAGCCGATGGCCCGGGCCGCATCGTCGGTGGCGCGTGCCATGCCGCGGCGGGGCGGCCGGTATCGCTTCGCGCCGATAGTGCCGATAGTGTCGATGGCGCCGTGCATGCGGCGGTATGGCGCGGCGCCGATCTGCGGCTGTTCGCGCTGCGTCATCCGGGCGCGGTGCCGGTCTTGCGGCGGTGGGTGAGGACGGTGGACGGGACCATGCGGCTGGCGCGACTGGCCGGCCTGGATCGCCAGCCCGCCGACATGCCGCGCGGTGGACTCCGTCCCAGGGCGCCAAACGCGGCTAGACCACCTTGCCCGGATTCATCAGCGCCTGCGGATCGAGCGCCGTCTTGATGGCCCGCATCATGCCGAGTTCCACGTCGCTCTTGTAGCGGCGGTTCTCCTCCCGCTTGAGCTGCCCGAGGCCATGCTCGGCGGAAATCGACCCGCCAAAGCGGTGCACGCTGTCGTGCACGATGCGGTTGACCGCGTCCTGGTTGGCGAGAAAGGCATCGTGGTCCACGCCCTCCGGGGGCGACACGTTGTAGTGCAGGTTGCCATCGCCCAGATGGCCGAACGTCACCATGCGGCAGCCGGGGAACGCCTGCTGCAGGCGGGCGTCCGTCGCCTCGATGAAGTCCGCCACGCGCGAGATCGGCACCGCGATATCGTGCTTGATGTTCTTGCCTTCCTCCACCTGCGCGAGCGGAATGTGTTCGCGCAGGTTCCACAGCGCGCGCGACTGCTGCACCGACTCGGCCACCACCGCGTCGGCGACGATGCCGGCCTCGAAGGCCGCCTCCATCATCGCCTCGAAGGTGGCGCGCCCATGCGCCTCGCTTTCGCTGTCCGACAGTTCGAGCAGCACCGCTTGCGGATACGGCGCCGCGAACGGGTAGCGAAGCTGCGGGAAGTGCCGCGTGACCAGCGTCAGGCACAGCGCCGACATCAGTTCGAATCCGGTCAGCGCCGGGCCGGCGTATTGCTGCGCCAGACTCAGCAGCGACAGCGCGGCGCGCGGGCTCTGCACCGCCGCCAGCGCGGTCACGCGCGCGCGCGGCGCCGGATACAGCTTCATGACGGCCGCCGTGATGATGCCCAGCGTGCCTTCCGCGCCGATGAAAAGGTCGCGCAGGTCGTAGCCGGTATTGTCCTTGCGCAGGCCGCGCAGCCCGTCCCAGACCTCGCCATGCGGCGTGACCACTTCCAGGCCCAGGCACAGCTCGCGCGCATTGCCATAGCGCAGCACGGCCGTGCCGCCCGCATTGGTCGACAGATTGCCGCCAATGGTGCAGCTGCCTTCGGCCGCGAGGCTGAGCGGAAACAGGCGGTCGTGTTCGCTGGCCGCCTGCTGCAGCTGCTGCAGGATCACGCCGGCCTCGACCGTGATGGTGTTGTTCAATGGGTCGATATCGCGGATGCGGTTCAGCCGCTTCAGCGACAGCACCACCGATGCCCGGCCGGAGACGGGCGTGGCGCCGCCGCACAGGCTGGTGTTGCCACCCTGCGGCACGATGGCGATGCGATGCGCGTGGCAGGCCCGCACCACGGCCGCCACTTCCTCGGTGGTCGACGGCAGCAGCACCGCCAGCGCATCGCCGCTGTAGCGCCGGCGCCAGTCGGTCAGGTAGGGCGACTTGTCGTGCGCTTCGGTCAGCACGTGCGTGGGGCCAAGCGCGGCACGGCACAGTTCGAGGAACGACCCGGAACGGGTATCGGACATGGAGGGCACGGCAGTCATGGCTGGCGGCGATCGGTGGCGGCAGGCCGTGTGGCGAGGGCGCGCGCCCTGCGCTTGTACGGCCGCAGATAGAAGATGGTCGATAGAAAGAACAGCAGCGTCAATGCAACCTCGGTCCAGGCGATCCATGACGACGGCGCGCGGTCGCTGGTCGCGCGCACGATGCCTTCGGTGAAGTACAGCAGGATCAGCATCGACGACCACTGCATCGTATAGCGGTTGCGTGAAAGCACGCCGCGCAGTGGCAGCAACAGCGGCACGAATTTGATGATGAGCCAGGAGCCGCCCGGGCGCAGCGGCGCCAGGAACCATTCCCACGCGATGCACAGCGCGATCAGCGCCAACAGGCTGCCGACGCTGGCGCGATGCAGGCCCGCGTGGTGCAGGGAATCGTCGTCGGCCATCGTCATCGCGCGCCCGGCGTGTTGGCGAGCCGCAGCGCCGTTTCGGCCAGCCGCTTGCCCATCGCTATCGCCAGCGCGGCTTCGTCGTCGCTGACGGCGCGGCTGTTGTCGCCCATCGCATGGTGGCTCGGACCATACGGCGTGCCGCCGCCGGAGGTCGTCATCAGCCCCGCCTCGCTGTAGGGCAGGCCCATTACCAGCATGCCGTGATGCAGCAGCGGCAGCATCATTGACAGCAGCGTGGTCTCCTGCCCGCCATGCAGGCTGCCGGTGGACGTGAACACGCAGGCCGGCTTGCCCGACAGCGCGCCGGACAGCCATTCGGCGATGGTGCCATCGAGGAAGTACTTCATCGGGGCCGCCATATTGCCGAAGCGCGTGGGGCTGCCCAGCGCCAGCCCGATGCACTCGCGCAGGTCCCGCAATTCGGCATAGGGCGGCCCGTCGGCCGGAATATCGGGTGCGGTGGCCTCGCAGACCGTCGATACCGGAGGGACGGTACGCAGCCGGGCTTGCGCGCCCGGCACGCGATCGATGCCGCTGGCGATCAGTTCGGCCAGCCTGCGGGTGCTGCCATGGCGGCTGTAATAGAGAACGAGGATGTCGGACATGAAAAGCGTTGCGGCGCGGAGGCCGGGACGGAGGCGGATGAACCCGGCGGAAACCGTGGGGCGCGGCCAATGAAGCCGGCCTATTATAGTGGCGGGAACACTCGTGCGGCGTTGCGGTAGCGTGCAAGCCCGCAATCGCCGGCACACCTTGCGCGTATCATGTTGGCTCTTTTTCGCTCCCGTCGAGACGCTGCCTTGCCAGTCCAGAAGGAAAACCGCCACCGCTTGCCCACCGCGCCGTTGCTGCGCCTTGCCCGCCTGCGCCGCGAATGGAACTGGCAGAAGCTGCGCGCGCTGCTGCGCTATGCCGGCCGCCGCGCGGGCGAGGACCGGCTGCCGCAGGTGGCCGCCAGCCTGACCTTCACCACCGTGCTCGCGGTGGTGCCGGTGCTGACCGTGACGTTCGCGCTGCTGGCCGCGTTTCCGATGTTCGCCAACTTCCGCAGCGCCATCGAGGCCTTCCTGTTCCGGAACCTGATCCCCGGCAATCTCACCGATACCATCACCGGCTATCTGGGCCAGTTCGCCCGCAACGCGAAGGGTTTGACGGCGGTGGGCCTGATCGGCCTGATGGTGACGTCGGTGCTGACCATGCTGACGGTGGAGGATGCGCTCAATGCCATCTGGCGGGTCAAGCAGAAGCGGCGTCTGGCGCAGCGCGTGCTGGTGTTCTGGGCGCTGCTGACATTTGGGCCGCTGCTGATCGGTGGCAGCCTTTCGATCAGCTCGTACCTGATATCGATCTCGGCCGGCTATGTCGGCACCGTGCCGTTCGGACTCGGGCTCGCCATCAGCCTGGCGCCTGTGCTGTTGTCCGCGATCGCGTTCGCTTTGCTGTACACGGCCGTGCCGAATGCCTACGTCGAGTGGCGCGATGCCATCGTGGCCGGGCTGGTCGCCGCGCTGGCGTTCGAGCTGGCCAAGCGGGGCTTTGGGCATTTCATCACGCGCTTTCCGACCTATACCGCCGTCTACGGCACGTTCGCGGCGTTGCCGATCTTCCTGCTGTGGATCTATCTGAGCTGGCTCGTGACGCTGCTCGGGGCCACCATCGCCGCGAACCTGCCCGTGATCCGGCGTGGCTACTGGAGGCGGCGGACCTTCGCCGGCAGCGAGTTCTATGACGCGCTGGGCGTGCTCTACGTGCTGTATCGCGCGCGGCAGCATGCGCCGCGCAGCGTCGGCGAGCTGGACCTGGGCCGCAGGCTGCGGGTCGAGGCCGACTATCTGGCCGTGCTGCTGGGCAAGCTCAAGGCCATGCATCTGGTGGGCCGCCTGCAGCAGGACCGCGGACAGGCGCACTGGGCGCTGCTATGCGATCCGGCCAGCGTGTCGCTGCGCATGCTGCACGACCGTCTGGTGCTGAACCTGGCCCGGCTGCCACGCACCGCGCTGGCGCAGCAGCTGCAGGGCGCCGAGGCGCTGCGGCAGGTGCTGGACAATCCGATGCTCGACAAGACGCTGGAAGAGATCTTCGCGCCGATGGCGCAGACGGCGCCCAGTGACGAGCCGCAGCGACGGACGCTGGAGGTGGTGCCGCCGGGGTGGCATGGGCAGGTGTAGGGGCGCGTGGGGGGAGAGGGCAGTCACAGCCGTCCCTCCAAGCCAAAACCTACCGCCCCCCAACCACCCCCCGGGCAAACCCCGCCATCGCATCCAGCACAGCATCCGGCTGCTCGCCCATCAGCGCGTGCCCGCACGGCACCTCCACCACCGTTGCCGACCGCATGCGCGCAGCCAGTGCCCGTGCCGATTTCGCCGGCGTCATCACGTCCTTGCTGCCGCAGACAATCAGCGCGGGGCAGGCCAGCGCCGCGGCCGCCGCCTCGCCATTCGCGTAGGCGTTGCACGCCGCGAAATCGTTGTGGAAAACGCCTGCCTGCGGATTGCGCTGGCTGACCCGTTCCATCAGCCGCTGGCCCACTCCCTGCATCCAGAAGCCCGGCCCGGGCGATGACGGCTTGTTCGCGAGGCTCGAATGCGACCACGCGTTGACCATGGCGATGGCCTCCGGCTCGCGTTCGCGGGCCGCTTCCAGCAGCGCGTCGGATACCTTCATCGGATAGGCGGTGGCCAGCAGCCCGATCGCGCGCACCGCGTCGCCATGACGGGCGGCGCATTCGAGGGCAATCAGCGACCCCATGCTGTGGCCAAACACCAGCACCGGCCCGGCGGTGCCCGACGCGGCGACCACCGCCATGACCCAGTCGGCCATCTGCTCGACCGTAGTGAGGGCAGGACCCTCGCTGCGATTGTGTCCCGGCAGATCCACCGCCAGCACCGCGAAGCCGTGGTGCGCGAACCAGCGGCTCTGCAGGCCCCACACGCTGTGGTCGTTCTGTGCGCCGTGCACGAATACCGCGCAGGGCAGGGTGGGGTTGAACGATTTTCCCCCGGTATACGCATAGGCCTTGCGGCCAGAAACCGTCAGTTCCATCACGCCTGCCCTCCGCCGTGCCGTTGTGCCGTCGCCCCTTGCGGCGTGCCGGCCGCCGCTGGGGACTCCATCGCCCTTTGCGCCGCCTTCAGGCCGCGCTTGAGGTCCTCGATCAGGTCGTCGGGGTCTTCCAGTCCGATCGACAGCCGGATGGTGCCCTCCGCGATGCCGGCCGAACGCAGCGCGGCCGCGTCCATGCGGAAATGCGTGGTCGATGCGGGATGGATGACCAGCGAGCGGGCGTCGCCGACATTGGCCAGATGCGAGAACAGCGACAGGCTCTCGATGAAGCGCTGGCCGGCACGACGGTCGCCCTTCAGGTCGAAGCTGAACACGGCGCCGCAGCCGCGCGGCAGCAGGCGCCCGGCCAGCGCATGGTCCGGATGCGATTCCAGTTCGGGATAGGCCACCGACGCCACCATCGGATGCGAGACCAGGAACTGCACCACGCGGCGGGCGTTGTCGACATGGCGCGCCATGCGCAGCGGCAGCGTTTCGATGCCCTGCAGCAGTTGCCACGCGGCCATCGGGTTCAGGCAGGCGCCGAAGTCCCGCAGCCCCTCGCGGCGCGCACGCAGCAGGAAGGGCGCGACCGTGCTTTCCTCGGTGAATACCATGCCGTGGAAGCCCGCATAGGGCTCCGACAGCTCGGGAAAGCGGCCCGAAGCCTCGAAGTCGAAGGTGCCGCCCTCGACCAGCACGCCGCCGATGGTGGTGCCATGGCCGCCCAGGAACTTGGTGGCGGAATGATAGAGCAGGGCGGCGCCATGCTCGAATGGCTTGAGCAGATAGGGCGTGGTGAATGTCGAATCGACCAGCAGCGGAATGCGGTGCTCGTGCCCGAGCTGCGCGAGGGTCGGAATGTCGAGCACGTCCAGGCCCGGATTGCCCAGCGTCTCGCCGAACAGCAGCCGCGTATCGGGCCGGATCGCCGCGCGCCAGGCGTCGATATCGCGCGCCGCGACGAAGGTCGTTTCGATGCCGAAGCGCCGCAGCGTGTAATGCAGCAGGTTATGCGAACCGCCGTACAGCGCCGACGACGCGACGATGTGCGAGCCGGCGCCCATCAGCGTGGCGATGGCCAGATGCAGGGCCGCCTGGCCCGACGCGGTGCCGATCGCGCCGACCCCGTTCTCCAGCGCGGCCACGCGCTCCTCGAACACCGCCACGGTCGGATTCGAGATCCGCGAGTACACGTGGCCGGCGCGCTCCATGTTGAACAGCGATGCGGCATGCTCGCTATCGCGGAACACGAAGGAGGTGGTCAGGTGGATCGGCGTGGCGCGCGCGCCGGTGGCGGAGTCCGGCGCGGCGCCGGCATGCAGCGCGAGGGTGTCGAAGCGGGTGTCTGACATGGCGGCATCCTGTCTGGAAACGGCGTTGCTGCGTGGCTGAATCGCGCAAGGCGGCTCTGTCGAGCCGTCGGCGCGGCGCGGCGGTCATGAGTCCGGCCTGCATCCTAGCATCGCACCGGCTGCCCGGGCCACGGTACCTTCCCGATGCGCCGGCTTTACTTGCTCCGCCGCTTTGGGCTAGCATCGGCGCACGGCCACGGCGCGCCCCGGCATGGCCGGCACGACAATGCAATGGCGCCACCGGCCACACGACCAGCACAACGATGCGCCACAGGCGCCAGCCTCATCGAAGCGGAGACCATCATGAAAGTCAGCGACATCCTGCAGATCAAGGGCAACACGCTCTTCACCGTCAAGCCGGATACGTCCCTGGCCGAGGCCGTGGAGACGATGGCGGGGCACGATATCGGTTCGCTGGTGGTGATGGAGTATGGCGAACTGGTCGGCATGCTCACGTTCCGCGAGATCATCCAGACGCTGGCCGCGAGCGGCGGCACACTGGGCACGACCAGCATCCGCCGCGTGATGGACGACGCGCCGCTGACCTGCACGCCCGAGACCGATGTCAACGAAGTGCGGCGGATGATGCTGGAGCGCCATGCCCGCTATCTGCCGGTGCTCGACAATCGCACGCTGATGGGCGTCATCTCGTTCTACGATGTCGCCAAGGCGGTGGTCGAGGAGCAGAGCTTCGAGAACCGGATGCTGAAGGCGTATATCCGCGACTGGCCCGAGGAAAAGGCGGAGTAGGCGTCAGCGGGACGGGCCACACGCCACGTGGCAGCCGGGCAAGCAAAAGTCGCAATCCGCAACAAAACGGTCCCGTAAAAGCGGGATAATCGCCCCCGACATCCACCACGTCAGGTCGCCTCCGGTTTCCGTCCGGTCCCTGCAAGGGGCCGGCCGCGCTGCCGCGCCGGCCTGTCCCTCACCAATGAGCCGATCCAACCAATACCGCCTGCTGCGGCAGCGCCGCTTCGCGCCGTTTTTCTGGACCCAGTTCCTCGGCGCGATGAACGACAACGTATTCAAGGTCGCGTTCACCTCGCTGGTGACGTACCATACCGCGCGCTTTGGCGGCATCGACGGCCAGCAGGCGGCCTTCCTGATCTCGGCCATCTTCATCGCGCCATTCGTGCTGTTCTCGGCCACCAGCGGGCAGATCGCCGACAAGTTCGAGCGGTCGCGGCTGATCCGGCTGGTCAAGTCGCTCGAAATCGCCATCATGGTCGTCGGCGTGGCCGGCTTCGTCTGGTACAGCGCACCGCTGCTGTACCTGGTCACGTTCCTGATGGGCCTGCACTCCACGTTGTTCGGTCCGGTCAAGTTCGCCTATCTGCCGCAGCACCTGGACGACAGCGAACTGGTCGGGGGCAACGGGCTGGTGGAAATGGGGACCTTTGTCGCCATCCTGCTTGGCACGCTGGTGGGCGGCGAACTGGCCGGCGTGGAGTCGTTTGGCGGCGTGGCCGGCGCCACCTTCGTGGGAGCGGTCTGCGTGGCGCTGGCCGTGGTCGGCCGGCTGACGGCGGCGGGCGTGCCTCCATCCCCGGCGCCGCAGCCGTCGCTGCGGCTGAACTGGAACCCGTTTTCCGAGACGTGGCGCAATCTGATGCTGGCGCGCGAGCGCCGCGCGGTCTTCCTGAGCCTGCTCGGCATTTCGTGGCTGTGGTTCCTGGGCGCCACGTTCCTGACCTCGTTCTTCGCCTTCGCCAAGTCGGTGCTCGGCGGCGACCAGAACGTGGTGACGCTGTTGCTGGCCATGTTCTCGATCGGCATCGCCACTGGTTCGCTGCTGTGCGAGCGCCTGTCCGGCCGGCACGTCGAGATCGGGCTGGTGCCGTTCRGCYCGRYCGGSMTGACKGKSKTCGCCGKCKWYCTGKMSYWSSCCRGCCACTGGCGGGTGCTGGCGGACCTGTTCCTGCTGGCCATGTTCGGCGGCTTCTACAGTGTGCCGCTGTACGCGCTGATCCAGAGCCGCAGCGCGCCGACGCACCGGGCGCGGATCATCGCGGCCAACAACATCCTGAACAGCGTGTTCATGATCGCATCGGCGCTGCTCGGCATGGCGCTGCTCGGCGCGGGATTCAGCATCCCGGAACTGTTCCTGGTGGTCGGGCTGCTCAATGCGGCGGTGGCGGTCTTCATCTATTCGCTCGTGCCAGAATTCCTGCTGCGCTTCGTCGCGTGGATTCTGGTGCATACCGTGTATCGGCTCAAGCGCGTCAATGCCGAACGGATTCCCGCGGAAGGGGCGGCCGTGCTGGTCTGCAATCACGTCAGCTTCGCCGACGCCGTCGTGCTGATGGCGGCCAGTCCGCGCCCGGTGCGCTTCGTGATGGACTACCGGATCTTCCGCGTGCCGCTGCTGTCCTGGTTCTTCCGCCAGGCAGGCGCCATCCCCATCGCGCCAGCGCACGAAGATCCGGACACGCTGAACCGCGCCTACGACGAAGTGGCCAGGGCGCTGCAGGCCGGCGAACTGGTATGCATCTTTCCGGAGGGCAAGATCACGGCGAGCGGAGATATCAATCCGTTCCGGCAGGGGATCCAGCACATCATCCGCCGCACGCCGGTGCCGGTGGTGCCGATGGCGCTGCGCGGGCTGTGGGGCAGCTTTTTCTCGCGCAAGGGTGGCGCCGCGATGACACGGCCGTTCCGCCGTGGCGTGCTGAACCGGCTGGAACTGGTGGTCGGCGAGCCGATTGCGCCCGCCGAGGCAACGCCGGAGGGCCTGCAGCAGGTGGTGCAGTCGCTGCGCGGTGACTGGCGGTGAGCGGGGCACGGCGCACCCCAGTCGGCGCTCAATAACGCCGGCTTCGCGCATCGCCGTACAATGTAGCCCTTTCCCAATCCTTCCGTGGTCCCATCATGTCCGGCAATACCTTAGGCCTGCTCTTCACCGTCACCACCTTCGGCGAATCGCATGGGCCCGCCATCGGCGCCGTGGTCGATGGTTGCCCGCCGGGCATGTCGCTGTGCGAGGCCGATATCCAGATCGACCTGGACCGCCGCAAGCCGGGCACGTCCCGCCATGTCACGCAGCGCAAGGAACCTGACCAGGTGGAGATCCTGTCCGGCGTGTTCGAGGGCAAGACAACTGGCACGCCGATCTGCCTGCTGATCCGCAATACCGACCAGCGCAGCAAGGACTACGGCAATATCGTCGAGACGTTCCGGCCGGGCCATGCCGACTACACCTACTGGCAGAAGTACGGCATCCGCGACTATCGCGGCGGCGGTCGTTCATCGGCACGGCTGACGGCGCCGGTGGTGGCCGCCGCGGCGGTGGCGCGCAAATGGCTGCGCGAGCAGTATGGCACTGAGATTCGCGGCTATATGTCTCAGCTGGGCGAGATTCGCGTGCCGTTCGCCAGCTGGGAACATGTGCCGCGGAATCCGTTCTTCGCGCCGAATGCGGATATCGTTCCGGAACTGGAAACGTATATGGATACGCTGCGCCGCGATGGCGACTCGGTCGGGGCGCGCATCGAGGTGGTGGCCAGCGGCGTGCCGGTCGGTCTCGGTGAGCCGCTGTTCGACAAGCTCGATGCCGATATTGCCCACGCGATGATGGGCATCAATGCGGTCAAGGGCGTCGAGATCGGCGCCGGTTTCGCCAGCGTCGAGCAGCGCGGCAGCGTCCATGGCGACGAACTGACGGCAGCCGGGTTCCGTGGCAACAACGCGGGCGGCGTGCTGGGGGGAATCTCCACCGGCCAGGACATCACGGTATCGCTTGCCATCAAGCCGACTTCCAGCATCCGCACACCGCGAGAGTCGATCGACAAATCGGGCCAGCCCGCCACGGTGGAAACCTTCGGCCGACACGATCCCTGCGTCGGCATCCGCGCGACGCCGATCGCCGAGGCCATGCTGGCACTGGTGCTGATGGACCACGCGCTGCGACATCGCGCCCAGTGCGGTGATGTGCGGGTGGATACGCCGCGCATTCCGGCGCGGGCGCCGGAAGGGCAGGGGTAGTTTCAGCAATACAAAAGGCCCCCAATCCCCTGACACACCCGCGCCACCTCCTCCCCAATCGCCAGCGACGCCGTCAACCCGGGCGACTCGATGCCGAACAGATGCACCAGACCCGGCACACCATGCACGGCCGGCCCGTCGATGCGGAAATCCGCCGCTGGTTCGTCGGGCCCGCTGATCTTCGGCCGGATGCCCGCATATCCCGGCTGCAGCGCCCCGTCGGACAGAGCCGGCCAGTAACGCCTGACCTCGTCGTAAAAGCTGTCGGCATCGGCCGGATCGACACCGTATTCGATCTCGTCGATCCACCGCACATTGGGCCCGAAGCGCGCCTGTCCGCCCAGGTCCAGCGTCAGGTGGACCCCCAGCCCGGCAGCCTCCGGCACCGGATAGATCAGGCGTGAGAACGGCGCGCGGCCGGCCAGTGTGAAATAACAGCCCTTGGCGTAGTACTGCGGCGGAATCAGCGCGGCCGGCATGCCGACGATCCGGCGTGCCAGTTCTGGGGCGGTCAGGCCGGCGGCGTTCACCACGGTGCGTGCGTGCAGCGTGGTGGCGGTGTCGCCGCCGACTTCGAGCACGATCCCGTCTTGCTCGACCCGGCCCGACAGCACCGGCGACTGCACCGCCAGCATCGCGCCGGCCTGCTCGGCATCGCCCAGCAGCGCCAGCATCAGCCCATGGCTGTCGATGATGCCGGTGGACGGCGATAGCAGCGCCGCCTCGCATCGCAGATTCGGTTCCAGCGCCATCGCCTCCTCGCGCGACAGCATGCGCATATCGTCGACGCCGTTGGCGGCCGCCTTGGCACGAATGCCTTCCAGCGTGGCCACCTGTTCGGCGCTGGTGGCAACGATCAGCTTGCCGCAACGCTGGTGCGCGACATGGTGCGAGGCGCAGTAGTCGTACAGCATTGCCTTGCCGGCTACGCACAGCCGCGCCTTCAGCGACCCGGCGGGATAGTAGATGCCGGCGTGGATGACCTCGCTGTTGCGCGCGCTGGTGATGGTGCCGAAGGTGGCTTCCGCCTCCAGGATGACGACCTCGCGACCGCGCTGGGCCAGCGCCCGCGCCACCGCCAGTCCGACCACTCCCGCGCCGATCACCACGCAGTCTACTGATTCCATCGTCTTGCTTCCTTCCGGTTTTGTCTTTGGTGCGCCGCGCGGCCCGTCCGCGTTCAATCGAGCCGCAATCCCATTCGTTCGGCGGCCGCTTGCAGGTGACGCAGCGCCGCCTCCCGGGCCGCACGCGCATCGCCGGCTTCGATTGCCACCGCCATCGCCTGGTGCTCGGCATCGGCGCCGCCGGAGCCGCCGCGATAGCGGGCCGCGTTTTCCCACGCGGCCTGCCGGGTCGCCAGCAATTGCTGTCCGACGAAATCGGTCAGGCTGGCGAAACAGGGGTTATGCGCCGCCAGCGCGATGGCGCGATGAAACGCCACATCGGCGGCGGCCGCGGTCGCGAAGTCGGACGAAGCGCGCATGGCAGCCAGCGCGGAGGCGATCGCCGCGACGTCCGACGGCGTGCGGCGCCGCGCCGCCAGCTCCGCGCAAGCGGTTTCCACCGTCATGCGCAGTTCGAACAGCTGCGCCAGTGTCGGCGCATCGTCGTCACTTTCCGCCGGCAGCCGCCATACCTGTCCCCCGGGGGTATCGGATACGTAGGCACCGGACCCCTTCCTGGTGATCAGCACGCCGTCGGCCTTCAGCTGGGCAATGGCCTCCCGCACGATCGGGCGGCTTACGCCAAAGGCCTGTGCCAGTGCCGACTCGGCCGGCAGCCGCGCGCCCGCGGCGAAGCGGCCGGCTTCGATCTCGCCGCGGATGGCGGCGGCGATCCGGGGCGCTAGGGCGGCGGGACGGCTCAAGGGTTCCATACAGGCAGTGGTTAGCGGCGCGTATATGTCAGGCTGTCAGACAGCTTGCGTCGAGATTCTGCCGCGACCACGCGATCGCCGTCAAGCGTGGACCCCCGCCTTAGAGGGGAGCCAAGCCACTAAACCTTTGTGTTTTCGCGCCGTTAGCTAGCGGATGTATAAGGCGTGGAGCGCCGGCATAGACCGCGTAAACGCCGAAGCGCCAATCCGCCCACATGGGCGACAAGAAGGATGGCCATGATTCCACTGACACCGAACGACCTGCCCGTCGGCCAGCCGCTGCCCTGGTCGCTACTGGACGGGCAGGGCAATCTGCTGCTCGGCAGCGGCAATGTGCTGGCGGACGGCCGCGACGTGGCCCTGGTGTTTCGCCATGGCTCGGTCTGTCGCCCAGACGCGGAGAACGAAAGCGACAATGCGGGGACGACCGCGGCCAGCGCTCCCGGTCCCTCGGGGCCGCTGGGTCTGCACGTAGGCACGTTGCTGCAGATCAAGACGCCGGGCGATCCAAGCCGCGCGGCTGCGAGCCGGCTGATCGGCTTTATAGAACATGGGTTGTTCGTCAGCTGGCCGCAACTGGGCGGGCGCGACATTGCCTTCCATGCCGGCGAGCAGGTGCTGCTGCGCGGCTTCACCGGCCGCACTATCCACAGCTTCCAATGCACGGTCACCGCGGTCTGCCGCAGTCCGTTTCGCTATCTGGTCCTGTCCGATCCCACCGAAGTGCACCAGGTCCCGGTGCGCAGCAGTCCGCGTGTGCCGACCCGGCTGGCCGCGCAATGGAGCAGCGTCGACGATGACAGCAGCACGCCGAGGCTGGCGGTGCTGTCCGATCTCAGCGCGGGTGGCGCGCTGGTGCAGACCGCCGCGCCGGCCCCCGCGCCCGGCACGCGCGTGCGCCTGCGATTCGCGCTGCGGACCGCCGGTATCGATACCGAAATCACGCTGGATGCATGGGCCCGCCCGGCATCGCGCGAACACGGCGATGCAGATTTTCCGGCGTTCGGCGTGGCGTTCGAGCTGATGGGGGAAAGGGAGGCGGCGCTGCTGCACTGCTACATCTATGAGCAGCTTCTATCCGTAGCCAGCCTCACGGTCTGACCTTCTCCCGGCGGCAGAGGCGACGCATTTTTTTCCCCTCTCCCGCAAAGCGGGAGAGGGGCTGGGGGAGAGAGCGGTACCAGCCCGCAACCCAAGCCCCCAAAACCTCACATCCCCACGTAATTCGGCCCGCCCCCGCCTTCCGGCGTCACCCACACGATATTCTGCGTCGGGTCCTTGATGTCGCAGGTCTTGCAATGCACGCAGTTCTGCGCATTGATCTGCAGACGCTCCCGACCTTCGTCGTCCTGCACGAACTCGTACACGCCAGCCGGGCAATAGCGGCTTTCGGGGCCGCCGTACTTTTCGAGATTGACCTGCACCGGCACGCTGGCGTTCTTCAACGTCAGGTGCGAGGGCTGGTTTTCCTCGTGGTTGGTGTTGCTGATGAACACCGAGCTCAAGCGGTCGAAGGTCAGCTTGCCGTCCGGCTTCGGATACTGGATGCGCTCGCATTCCGCGGCCGGCCTCAGGTAGACGTGATCCGGCTTCTCGCGATGCAGCGTCCACGGCGGATTGCGGATGCCAAGCTTGGGCAGCAGCCACTGTTCGATGCCGGTCATGAGCGTCGCGGTGGTGCGGCCCTTCTTGAACCACTGCTTGAAGTTCTTGGCCTGCAGCAGTTCCTGATACAGCCAGCTGCTTTCGAAAGCGGCCGGATACGCGCCCAGTTCATCGTGCTGGCGACCGGCCTGCAGCGCATCGAAGGCGGCTTCCGCCGCCAGCATGCCGGTCTTGATCGCGGCGTGGCTTCCCTTGATGCGCGACGCATTCAGATAGCCCGCATCGCAGCCCACCAGCGCGCCGCCCGGGAAGACGGTCTTGGGCAGCGACAGCAGCCCGCCCGCGGTGATCGCGCGCGCGCCATAACCGATGCGCTTGCCGCCCTCGAAGTACTGCCGGATCTCGGGATGTGTCTTGAAGCGCTGGAATTCCTCGAACGGCGACAGCCACGGGTTGGTGTAATCGAGCCCCACCACGAAGCCGACCGCGACCTTGTTGTCCTCCATGTGGTACAGGAAGGAGCCGCCATAGGTGGCCGGATCGAGCGGCCAGCCGGCGGTATGCAGCACCAGGCCGGGCTTGTGCTTGGCCGGATCGATCTCCCACAGCTCCTTAAGGCCAATGCCGTAGCTTTGCGGGTCCTTTCCTGCGTCGAGCTGGAAGCGAGCGATCAGTTGCTTGCCCAGATGGCCGCGCGAACCCTCGGCGAAGATCGTGTACTTCGCGTGCAGCTCCATGCCGAGCTGGAAGTTCTCGGTGGGCTCGCCGTCCTTGCCGATGCCGAGGTTGCCGGTGGCCACGCCCTTGACCGAGCCATCGTCGTTGTACAACACTTCGGCGGCGGGAAAGCCGGGGAAGATCTCCACGCCAACCGCTTCGGCCTGCTGGCCCAGCCAGCGCACGAAGTTCGACAGGCTGACGATGTAGTTGCCCTCGTTATGGAAGCACTCCGGCAGCAGCGCGGGCGGCGTGGAGCGCGAACCGGTCTCGTTGAGGAACAGGAAGCGGTCCTCCGTGACGGCCTGGTTAAGCGGCGCGCCCAGTTCCTTCCAGTCCGGCAGCAGTTCGGTCAGCGCGCGGGGGTCCATGATCGCGCCCGACAGGATATGGGCGCCGGGTTCGGAACCCTTTTCGAGCACGCAGACGCTGACTTCGGCGTTGTTCTGCTGCGCGAGCTGCTTGAGCCGGATCGCGGCGGCCAGCCCGGCCGGGCCGCCGCCAACGATCACGACGTCGTATTCCATGGATTCGCGGGGGCCGAACTGCTCCACGAGCTGCTGCTGGTCCATTGTCTCTAACCCTCTTGGTATTGCCTGGCTCTGATTGTGGGGAGGCGGTGATCCGGGCGGTGGGGAAGGGGAGCCGGCGTACGGCACGACGCGGCCCGGTGGGGAAGCTGCGCTTGCCCGGTGCTTGTGCGGGTGCCTGCCGCGCGATGCCTGCGGTTTCCCCGCGGTTTCCTTTTTTGGCCCGAGTTCTTAGAATCTTCGGCATTGTCCGGGACTCGACACCCACAGGCAAGAATTTTTTTTGAACGACCGTTCTTTTTTTGATAGGCTGCTCGCCAATGCGCGGCGTTCTGCAAGGGCAGCCACATCCCGACCGTTCCGCCGCGCGCCAGCGCGCGGCCCACAGCAGAGGTTTCACATATGGGTTTGTCGATCAATCTGGAAGGCAAGGTCGCGATGGTCACCGGCGCCTCGAGCGGCCTGGGCATGCGCTTCGCGCAGGTGTTGTCGATGGCCGGGGCCAAGGTGGTGCTCGCCTCGCGCCGCACCGAGCGGCTCAAGGAATTGCGCGCATCGATCGAGGCGGAGGGCGGCAGCGCCCACGTGGTGCGCCTTGATGTGACCGACTACGACAGCATCCGGTCCGCGGTCGCGCACGCGGAGACTGAGGCGGGCGCGATCGACATCCTGGTCAACAACTCCGGCGTGTCCACCACGCAGAAGCTGACCGATGTCACGCCCGAGGATTTCGATTTCGTGTTCGACACCAATACACGTGGCGCCTTCTTTGTGGCGCAGGAAGTCGCCAAGCGCATGATCGCGCGGGCCAAGGGCGCGGAGCGCAACGGCACGCCGCTGCCGCAGTCGCGCATCGTCAATATCGCGTCGGTGGCCGGCATCAAGGTGCTGTCCCAGATCGGCATCTATTGCATGAGCAAGGCCGCCGTGGTGCACATGACCAAGTCGATGGCCTGCGAATGGGCGCGCCATGGCATCAACGTCAACGCCATCTGCCCCGGCTATATCGATACCGAGATCAACCATCGCCACTGGGATACCGACGCCGGCCAGAAGCTGATCCAGATGCTGCCGCGCAAGCGGCTGGGAAAGCCCGAGGACCTGGACGGACTGTTGCTGCTGCTGGCCTCCGACCAGTCGCAGTTCATCAACGGCGCCGTGATCACCGCCGACGACGGTATGGTATAAAGCCAGCCACGCAGCGCTTGCGCGACCGGGCCGCGATCGGCCCGGCATCGCGCGATGCGGACCCGATCCCTGGTCCGCCGCCGCGCGCCATGGCCTGCGACCCGTCCGCCAGAAGCGGCCAGGTCCTTCCGCCCGGGGCTTATCCGGTCCCCTCGGGCGTCGTCGCGTAGCCAGGTCATCGGTGCTCTCCCCAGGCAGTCCCCGTCCCCGCAATCCGGGGCCGTAAGGGTAATGGAGAGGACCCGCCCACTGTCAGCGTGGGCATAATTTCGCTGATGCATTTTTCAAGAAGCGCTGAACGGCGGCGCACGGGCATCCGATCCGTGCCCCGACAGGCGCCAGCATTGCCGCCACGCGTACGAGCCGCGCGGCAAACCGGACCGGAGGCCGGGTAGATGGAGCAACAACCCGAGGCGCGGCGCGACGCCCCGCCGCAACACGCGGTCGATTCGGCATTGATCACCGAGCCGGTGGATCAGGCCGACGAATCGCAATTCCGCATCAGTCCCCGCATCGAAGACTGGATCGGCGTCATCGTGATGGCGCTGCTGGTGCTGATCACGTTCGCCAACGTGGTGGTGCGCTATCTCACCGACGAATCGTTCGCGTGGACCGAGGAGTTCTCGGTGTTCCTGATGATCGTGCTCGCGCTGGTCGGCGGCAGCGCCGCGGTCGCGCGCGACCGGCATATCCGCATCGAGTTCTTCTTCGAACGTGGCAGCGAGGCGCGCCAGCGCCGGCTGGCCATCGTTTCCGCGCTGGCGGTCGCCGCGATGTTTGTCGCGCTGGCCGTGCTGGGCGTTCGCATTACGTGGGACGAATACAGCTACGGCGAGACCTCGCCGGGCATCGGCGTGCCGAGCTGGTGGTACTCGATCTGGTTGCCGGTGCTGTCGGCCTGCATCGCATTGCGTGCGCTGGCGCTGGCTGGCCGCAATGTGCGCGCGCTGAAGGCGCTGCATGCCGCGCGCCGCGACGGCGCGGGCCACATGGATGCCTCCCGTGAGGAGCGCCGTCCATGACGCTGGTCGCCATTGTATTGTTCGCCGTGTTCATCGTGCTGATGCTGCTCGGCGTGCCGATCGGTGTGTCGCTGGGCCTTGGCGGCCTGGCGGCCATCGGGCTGTCCAATCTCGATACGCAGATGTTCGGCCTGCTGGCCGTGCCGCAGAACTTCTATGCGGGCCTGGCCAAGTATCCGCTGCTGGCGATTCCGATGTTCGTGCTGGTCGGCTCGATCTTTGACCGATCCGGCGTGGCGCAGCGCCTTGTCACGTTCGCCATTGCGGTGGTGGGGCGCGGCCCGGGCATGCTGCCGCTGGTGGCGATCCTGGTCGCGATGTTCCTCGGCGGCATTTCCGGCTCGGGTCCGGCCAACGCCGCGGCGGTGGGCGGCGTGATGATCGCCGCGATGTCGCGCGCCGGCTATCCCGGCTCGTTCAGCGCCGCCGTGGTCGGCGCGGCCGCCGCCACGGATATCCTGATTCCGCCGTCGGTCGCCTTCATCATCTACAGCGTGCTGGTCCCCGGCGCGTCGGTGCCGGCGCTGTTCGCGGCCGGCATGATTCCCGGCGTGCTGGCCGGCATCGCGCTGATCGTGCCGGCGGTGTGGCTGGCGCGCAAGCACAAGATGGGCGCGGTGGAAGCTGCGCTGCCGCGGCCGCCGTTCTGGCGCAGCCTGCGCGAGGCCGCCTGGGGACTGTTCGCGCCGGTGCTGATCCTGGGCGGCATGCGCGCCGGCTGGTTCACGCCCACCGAGGCGGCCGTGGTCGCGGTGGTCTATGGACTCTTCGTCGGCATGGCGGTGTACCGCACCATCGGCGCGCGCGACCTGTTCGTGATCTTCCGCGAGGCGGCGGAGACATCGGCGGTGATCCTGATCGTGGTCGCGCTGGCCGGCATCTTCGCCTATGCGCTGTCGACGCTCGGCGTGATCGACCCGCTCGCGCATGCCATCGCCAACTCCGGCCTTGGCGAGTACGGCGTGCTGGCGCTGATCGTGCTGCTGTTGATGACGGTCGGCATGTTCCTCGACGGCATCTCGATCTTCCTGATCTTCGTGCCGCTGCTGCTGCCGATCGCCAACGCCTTCCAGTGGAACCCGGTGTGGTTCGGCGTGGTGCTGACGTTGAAGGTGGCGCTCGGCCAGTTCACGCCGCCGCTCGCGGTGAACCTGATGGTGTCGTGCCGGATTGCCCGTGTGCGCATGGAGGAAACCGTGCCCTGGGTGATCTGGATGCTGCTGGCGATGTTCGTCGCCATGCTGATGGTGCTGGCGTATCCGCCGCTGGCTACCTGGCTGCCGGACAAGCTCGGCTATTGAGCCGGGCCGGTCCTCCTGCCGCAATGTTGTGCCTAGTCGAAAGAACGAATCCCGAGAGGAGAACACAAGCATGAAACGCCGTGCCCTGATGCTGTCGATGGCCGCCGCCATCACCACCGCCTCGCTCGCGCCCGCCGCCGCGATGGCGCAGACCTACAAGGCCGAATACAAGATGTCGCTGGTGCTCGGCCCCGCCTTCCCGTGGGGCAAGGGCGGCGAGATCTGGGCCGACCTGGTGCGCCAGCGCACCAACGGCCGCATCAATATCAAGCTGTATCCGGGCACCTCGCTGGTGGCCGGCGACCAGACCCGCGAATTCTCGGCGATCCGCCAGGGCGTGATCGACATGGCGATCGGCTCGACCATCAACTGGTCGCCGCAGGTGCGCGAACTGAACCTGTTCTCGCTGCCGTTCCTGATGCCCGACTACAAGGCGCTGGACGCGCTGACGCAGGGCGAGGTCGGCAAGCAGCTGTTCACCACGCTGGAAAAGGCCGGCGTGGTGCCGCTCGCCTGGGGCGAGAACGGCTTTCGCGAGGTGTCGAACTCCAAGCGCGAGATCCGCAAGCCGGAAGACCTGAAGGGCCTGAAGCTGCGGGTTGTGGGCTCGCCGCTGTATATCGACACCTTCAATGCGCTGGGCGCCAACCCGACGCAGATGAGCTGGGCCGACGCGCAGCCGGCCATGGCTTCCGGCGCGGTCGACGGCCAGGAGAATCCGCAATCGGTGTTCGCCGCGGCCAAGCTGTACACGGTGGGCCAGAAGTTCGTCACCACCTGGGGCTATGTCGCCGACCCGCTGATCTTCGTGGTCAACAAGCAGGTGTGGGAAAGCTGGACCCCGGCCGACCGCGACATCGTGCGCCAGGCGGCGATCGACGCGGGCAAGCAGGAAGTCGCGCTGGCCCGCAAGGGCCTGGCCGAACCGGGCGCGCCGGCCTGGAAGGAAATGGAGGCGCACGGCGTCAAGGTCACGCACCTGTCGCCGGCCGAGCACGACGCTTTCCGCAAGGCGACCGCCAAGGTCTACGACAAATGGAAGAAGCAGATCGGCACCGATCTGGTGAACAAGGCGGAAGCGGCAATCGCCAAGCGGTAATGGTTGTGGGGGAGGGTGGTTCAGCGGTGACTGCCCTCTCCCCCGCCCCTCTCCCGCTTTGCGGGAGAGGGGAGCACACCCACAGCGTTTGCAAACCTGCAGGTTTTATCCCCTTTCCCTCAAAGCGGGAGAGGGGCCGGGGGAGAGGGCAGTCCCAGCCCCCCACCACGACAGCCAATCAATGATTCACCAACCGCTGCACCAGATCCACCGCC
>NZ_VLJN01000004.1:78018-136177 GCF_007829435.1 Cupriavidus gilardii J11 | reverse complement strand
AACGCCGTAGCGCCGTCTCACCAATGTCCATCGTTTGGCACACCTGGGCAATCGAAAGGCCCTGCTCCCGGACCATCCGGACCACTTCCAGCTTGAAGCTCGAATCGAATTTCCTGCGCGACTTCGTCATCTGATTTCCCTCRTCGATAGTGATTTTCCACCTATCGACCTGTCTGAGGAAATTAGACCACCACATACTTATCCAAATAGGGCAATAGGGCGTCTGAATGCCGCGTGTGGCGCAACGGGCTTTCCTGGGTGCCATATCCGTCTGCTGCAACTGTTCGGCGTGCTCTCGCACGCGCGGACATGTAACGGTGGCAAGGAGAAGGGTGATGACGTGCGCTACCTGTACGGTCAAAATATCCGACGCCTCTCCGTCAAGGCACTCACCTAGGGCGGGCGTGTAGCGCCCGTCCCTTCGCGGGTCTCGATAGATGGCCCAACGGAGAAGCGAGCATGGACCATGACTTGTCCTGCCTGCTGCGCATTAGCTCGATGATTTCCTGCATTAGCCAGCGAAACAGGCGTTGTCACGACATCACGGCTGCCCCGGCCCACCCCAATCTTGCGTTGCTCCAAGTTGGGGACCTGGAGCGACATAGATCCAAAAGAGGTCCCCGCCATAGTCGCGCACAAAGCTAGGATAAGGATTGGTGGGAACGCCCCGCTCCCCCGTCTCGTATGACAGATCTATCACCCGCTCACTGGCATAGAACGTGGCGAGCGCGCTACCGACCGCGCGATTATCGCTCCCCAGCACATACTTTGCGGATGTCGTAGACCGGTTCTCAAACGCACCCTGGTAGGTACTCGCAAAAGGGTACTCGTCGCAGTCGCACGATTTCCCGCCACTGCTGGCGCAGGATTCGCTGTGCTTGGGACGTTGGCGAATGATGGATGACTTCACATTGCCGCAGGAGGCATAGCGGTTGGCATCACGCATGACTGGCATCTGGGTGCGCTGCAGTGCCATGCCCTCACGCGCGACAGCAGCATCTGCTACAGCGCGAAATCCTGGCTGCATACCAAAACGGCCAGGCGCGCCCTCGTCAAGCGCTTCAATCATGTGGCGGACGGCCTCAGCACCGATGACCGGTGCGCTTGATACCCAAAACACCGCAGCGGCTTCGGGAAAGATGCAGCCATTGCTGCCGGTCCTGGCGACGCCACGATCACAGCGGATTCTGAGCCCTGCCGCATCCAACTGCGGATCGAATTCGTGCTGTACTGCGTCGGTTGGCTCCCCCTCGACCGAAAAGGCAAAGGTATTGAAGGTCAAGTCGAACGTCACCACATCCTTGCGCTGCCCCGGCAAACGCGCCCAGTCAAAACTGACGGTGTAATCCCCCGTTGCCTCCGATCCATCCAGACGTAGTGCAATCGGATTCCCGACAACGGTACAAAGCGGCCGGCTACCCAGCAATTCTGCCGCC
Organism: Cupriavidus gilardii J11; assembly: GCF_007829435.1. GTDB lineage: Bacteria > Pseudomonadota > Gammaproteobacteria > Burkholderiales > Burkholderiaceae > Cupriavidus > Cupriavidus gilardii_D. The sequence continues at coordinate 134,741 of NZ_VLJN01000004.1, read as the reverse complement.
GGACCGCATTCGAGCACCGGCCTCACGCGAATAGTCGGGAGCACAACAGCGTCGACATCGGAACGGCGTGGCACGTAGTCAATTGCGCGCAGCGTCAAGCTAATCTGCTTTTGTAGCATGTTGGACGGCCCATATACGCTCATTTTCGACGCGATCCTTAGCTTGCGACCTTTGATAACGTTTCGGTCCGATCCCATCACCGGATCGGTATCGCGCCGAATGCTATCGCTTCCCTCAAGCGGGGCGTCTAACTCAATCAGGTCACTCTCTCCGGAGCGGCAGTCGACATGCCGGCTCACCAGCGCCCGGCGTTGGTTATTCCCGGGGGTGGGGTCGACCATCGGAATGAAGTCGCCATCGTTGGCGCACTTCTCCACTGTCACCGACGGCACATCGAGCGGCCTTACGAGGACCGGGGGACCAGAGTCTTGGGGCGCCATTCGAGCCACTGGCGTGGCTATGCGAGACGGGCCTGCACATCCTGCCAGTAGCGAGCCCATCAACACCGGGGCGGCCGCCCACAGCCGTTTGGGAGAGCTCCAGTCGCGCCATACGCCCATCGTTCTCTCCTCATGTCAATCATCCAACGCCTCGCGGAACGCCGCTCCAATCGCGACGCCGATTCTCAAAGGATCGGGCGAGACTTGTCCCCGCAGTTGCAAATTCCTACTTCGCGTTTAGAGAACAGCGGATTACCATCCCGACCCACCTCGATGGTCGGGCAGCGTCGTAGCGGTGACGCATAGACCCGCAAAGCGTCCGCACGGTTGAAGCACGGCTACTGCGGCGTGTCCTTCTGGTTCGCCCATCGCCCCTCTTCATGAAGCCGCCCGACAGTCAGCGGCAACGTGCGAGGAGCAGCACTTGTAAACGGCTGTTGGCGTCCGTGTATGGGGGCGCAGAGGCGAGCGACGGCGGTCTTGCCAGAGGCGCTGGCGGCCTGTAGGGGAGGGCGAACCTGCTTTGTTTTTGGGCGTTCGTCGCTTATCGGGCGTAGCCCGTGCATGCCTGGTGCACTATTGCACCAACGCCCTACTATTGCAGCAAAGTGAAAGGCAACTGCGGCGACCTGCAACTAACTTTGCAGCATTGCACATCGTCCCTATACCATTTCGATAGCAAATCTCGAGTGCGGAGCCTTGATCAGCGTAAGCGCCCATGCGCTCGCCGGCGTCGTGGATGCCCTTGGGCGGGCCTCGGGGGTGGGATGGTCGGTGTGCTCGGGATTCGCCTCGTTCCTTTCGTCCTGTTGGTATTGCCCTCTGGTGCCGCCTCTGCGCATGGGTAGCACTGGCCGAGCCGAGCGCAAGGGCACGCCCGGCCGCCGGCGGAGCGCAGCCGAAGGCGAGCACCGAACGTGTGGGGACGTGGCGAAGCGGACTCTTGCGCGGGGCTGGCCAGTGCTATGCGACGAAAAGAGGCGGCTTCAAAGGGTAATACCAACAACAGGAGAGGGAGGGAAGGAAGGAGGCGGAGCCCGTTGACGCTCGCGCCCATCGCGTGGAACGAAGCAAGAGGAACACAGTAGGCCTCTGGATCGGTCATCTTGCCTCTGTGGGCCGTGCAGGCATTGGGGGCAGTGGGCGGGGCGCAGCCGGCACCCGTGATCGGCGCCTTGGTGCGCGCCATCGCCGATCGAAAATCGCTTGTGTGAAACGCCGCTGCGCGCGCGTTGGGGCAGCTACCGGTTTGTCCGACCACAGGACAGCCCTTCTACTGCGGTAGCAGCAAAAGGCCCGGCTGTTAGGCTGTTACTCATGGTTTCACCAGTCAGACGGCGGCTCGCCCACGAACATCATGCGCGAGCCGCCATTTCACGCCCTTGTCAACCGCGCACGCCCCGTCCTATCCCGGGCAATACTTGCTGTGCCGATTGCCGCGTTTGGAATCCCGCCAGTAGTGGTCCTTGTAGTCGAACGTCATCAGATACGGCCGGACATAATCGTAGGGATCATGCAGGCCGCGAATCTGTGGGCGGTCTTCCGGTGGAATGGCAAAGATATCGAATTGCCGCTGAATCGCCTGCACATAGAACATCGATGCACCGATATTGAAATTGTCGGTGTGGGTCATGAAGAATACCTTTGGCTGCAGTGCCTGGATATACATCGTGATGTCCCGCACGCCGTTGTTGGCTTCGCCAATACTGACGCCGGCACCGAGCTGCACATCGGTCTTGGGCAGCGTGGTGAAGAACTGCAGTAAGGCCGGGGCCTGCTCCTTCAGCGGGCCTGCGGTGTCATGCCAGGCGAAGGTGAAATCCGATCCCCCTACGGTGAACTGATACATGATGGAAATCGGTCCGCCGGCGCCGGCCGTTGTCCGCGTGTCCAGTGTCGGGGGTGGGTTCTGCGGAAAGAGCGTATCGACGCGCGGATCGCGGACCGCATTGATTGGATTTTGCGGCAGCGTCGGGTCGACGGGAACCGTGGCGGAATGCACGTGTTTCCATGACGTCACGCAAAGATCGGGGGCCAGCGCATTGACGGTCCGCACCTCCGCCCCAGGGGCTGAACCGGGCGTGGTCAGGGCCTGGCACCGCACCGTGGTGCCAGGGCCGAATATCCGTGCCGCATCGCCTTGCATCGCGGTGCAATGTTCGGCCGCGCCGTAGATGGTCGCACCGGTCCTCCTGGCGATATAGGCAGCGTTGTCCGCATGGTCGCCGTGGCCGTGTCCGATAAAGATGGCTTCTGGCCGCAGATCCACCAGATCCTGCACGGTGGCCGGCACATAGGCCCGCCGGTCGGCCAGCCGGTAGATATACGAATCGAGAAGGAAGACGCGACCCTTGGCGGCCACCGCAAACGACGCAACGCCGAACCACGAGAAAATGACCTTGTCGTCGCGAATGCGGCCGGTCCGTTCATCGACATTCTCGGGTCCGAAAAAATGCTGTCGCGCTTTAACCATCGCCGCGACGGCGGCGGGTTCGCCACGGAGTGCCGCGGCTTCGTTGCTGCCTTGAGCCGCGGCCTGCGCCGGTATGGCAGCGGCGATGACCGCCGCGCTGATCAATGCAAGGCGTGATGCAATCATGACCTGTCTCCTTTATTGCACCCTACTGACCCCACCCGTGGCGGCTGTACGTCGTCGCCTTCGCCATGCGCGGCATCCACCGCTGCCGCGCGGTGGATCAAGGATAGGAAGTGTGCAAGCGGAAAGGAATGTAAAGACATTCGAGAGATCGCGCCCTTCGCCCAACCGCTGTGGAGTCCATCCCATCTCCCGCAAGGCGGGAGAGAGGCGGGGGAGAGGCCAGTCACACAAAACGAACCCCCATCACCCCACCTCCTCCACACCCCTCGACTCCCGATAGCACACCATCAACACCAGCGCCGCCATCACCATCCATCCCAGCGGATACCACAAGCCCATGTATCGATTGCCCGCCTGCGCGGAGATCGCGAAGACCAGCGTCGGCAGCAGGCCGCCGACCCAGCCGGCGGCGAGGTTGTATGGCAACGACAGCGACGTAAAGCGGATGCGCGTGGGAAACAGCTCCACCAGCGCGGGCGCCATCGCGGCTACCGACAGGATCGAGCAGCACAGGAACCACGCCATCACCGCCACCAGCATCGGCACATCGACCTGCGTCGCGTCCGCGGCGCGCGGGTAGCCGGCGGCATCGAGCGTATCGCGCAGCCGCGCGTCGAAGGCACCGGCCTGCCGCGTGCGCTCGGCGGTCGCCAGTCCCCTTCCATCGTAAGGCGCCAGCATCGCGCTGCCGATGGCGATCCGCGTGACGCCCTGCGCCGCCGGTTTCATCGTGTAGTCGACGCCCGCGCCGGCGAGGGCCTGCCGCGCGATATCGCACGGCGTATCGAAACGTCGCGTGCCGGTGGGATTGAACAGGAACGAGCAGTCGCGGGGATCGGCCGACAGCGTGACGGGCGCGCGCTCCATTGCCTCTACCAGTGCGCGGTTGCCATACCAGCTCATGCCATGGAATACCGGGAAGATCGATGCCGCTCCCAGCACGAAGCTCGCCATCAGCATCGGCTTGCGCCCGAGGCGGTCGCACAGCCATCCGGCGACGACAAAGAACGGCGTGCAGGCCGCGGTGACCCACAGCACGATCTCGTTGACCATCGCCGCGTCCATGCGCAGGGTCTGCGTCAGGAAGAAGGTCGGGTACATCACCGACATGAAATAGACGCCCGCCATGCCACCGCACAACGCGAACGCCACCAGCATGCGACGCAGGTTGCGCGGATCGCCAAAGGTCTCGCGCAGCGGCGCGCGCGAAACCCGGCCCTGCTGGCGCAGCGCCTGGAACTGCGGCGACTCATCCATGCGGATCCGCAGCGCCACGGAGATGCCGAGCAGCAGCAGCGCGAACAGGAAGGGCAGGCGCCAGCCCCACTCGTCGAACCCATCGCCCGCGATGCGGCGCGACACCAGGATCGCCACGAACGACATCAGCAGGCCGACCGTGGACGATGCCGAGATCCACGAAGTGGCGATGCCGCGCCGGCGCGGCGGCGCATGCTCGGCCACGTACACCATGGCGCCGCTGTACTCGCCGCCGACCGCGATGCCTTGCAGCATGCGAAGGCAGATCAGCGACACAGGCGCCGCCATGCCGATGGCCGCGTGATCTGGCAGCAGGCCGACGCCCACGGTGGCGGCGCCCATGATGCCGACAGTAATCAGGAAGGTGTGCTTGCGGCCGATGCGGTCGCCGATGCGCCCGAACACCAGCGCGCCGAGCGGGCGCATCATAAAGCCGACCGCGAAGGTCATCAGTGCGAAGATGAAAGCGGTGGTCGGATCGACGCCGACGAAGAATCGCCTGGCCAGCACCGGCGCCAGCGAGCCATACAACACGAAGTCATACCACTCGAACGCGGTGCCAAGCGACGCCGCGGTAACGACGCGCGACACGCCGGGATGAGCGGTGGCCGCTCCGGACGATGATGCGGCGGCGGGATGCGGTGTTGCGGCGGGTACGACTTCGACTGCGGCGTTCAGCTCAAGCGATCGTTCCATCGGCGTCTCCGTATGGCGCCTTCCGCGAAACGACACCAGCGGATCGGTCTGGCGCGATGGAGACGTTGTACACCAATTCCCGCTGCCTGCGACCCGCATCGCAAGCATCTTCGCGAGAATCTATCGCCCGTTGCCGCGAGGGAAAACGCCGCCAGATCGTCGCATGGCGGCGTTCCCCTGCATGCTACTTCGCCGTTGGCATGGCGAACTCCGCGCCCTTGCCGATGCTCTGCGGCCAACGCTGCATGATCGACTTCTGCTTCGTGTAGAAACGCACGCCTTCCTCGCCGTAGGCGTGGGTATCGCCGAACAGGCTGCGCTTCCAGCCGCCGAAGCCATGCCATGCCATCGGCACCGGAATCGGCACGTTGATGCCGACCATGCCGACCTGGATGCGGCGCGCGAATTCGCGGGCGATGCCGCCGTCGCTGGTGTAGCAGGCCACGCCGTTGCCGAACTCGTGCGCATTGATCAGCTCCACCGCTTCGGCAAAGTCCTTCACACGCACGCACGCCAGCACCGGCCCGAAGATCTCCTCGCGATAGATGCGCATTTCGGGCGTGACATGATCGAACAGCGTCGCCCCGGTGAAGAAGCCGTCGGCATGTCCGGGCACGCGGTGGCCGCGGCCATCGAGCACCAGGGTGGCGCCCTCTTCCACGCCGAGCGCGATATAGCCCTCGATGCGCTCCAGCGCCTGACGCGTGACCACCGGGCCCATTTCGGCCTGCGGGTCGAGGCCGTTGCCGATCTTCAGCGCGCGTGCGCGCTCGGCCAGGCGCGGCATCAGCCGGTCCGCCGTATCGCCAACCAGCACCGCCACCGACACCGCCATGCAGCGCTCGCCAGCGGAGCCGTAGGCCGCGCCGATCAGCGCGTCGATCGCCATGTCGGGATCGGCGTCGGGCATCACCACCAGATGGTTCTTCGCGCCGCCCAGGGCCTGCACGCGCTTGCCGAACTGCGCGGCACGTTCGCTGATGGCCTGTGCGATCGGCGTCGAGCCGACGAAGCTGACCGCGCGCACTTCCGGATGGGCGATCAGCGCGTCCACCACGACCTTGTCGCCCTGCACCACGTTGAACACGCCCGCCGGCAGGCCAGCCTCGGCCAGCAGTTCGGCCATGTACAGGCTGGCGCTCGGATCCCGCTCGCTGGGCTTCAGTACAAAGGTGTTGCCGGCCGCGATGGCGATCGGGAACATCCAGCACGGCACCATGCAGGGGAAGTTGAACGGCGTGATGCCGGTGACCACGCCCAGCGGCTGGCGCATCGTCCAGTTGTCGATACCGGTGCTGACCTGGTCGGTGTAGTCGCCCTTGAGCAATTGCGGGATGCCGCAGGCGAACTCGATCACGTCGATACCGCGCATGACCTCGCCCTGCGCGTCCGAGAAGACCTTGCCATGCTCGGCCGTGATGATCGCCGCCAGCTCGTCGCGCCGCTCGTTCATCAGTTGCAGGAAACGCTGCATGATCCGCGCACGGCGGATCGGCGGCGTATCCGCCCATGCCGGAAACGCGCGTGCGGCGGCGGCCACGGCGGCGTCGACGTCGGCCACCTCGCCAAGCACTACCCGCCGCGCCACTTCGCCGGTGGCCGGATTGAACACATCGTGGCGCCGTGCGCCGGCGCCGTCGCTGCGCTCACCCGCGATGTAGTGGCCAATATCACGACGGTCGGCATAGGGTTGCGGCTGAGTCATGTCTGCTCTCCTGATGGTGGTGTATTGCCCACAGTGTAGGCAGCGGTTCGAGCCGGCTCAATACCTGAGCGCTTGACTTACTGTTTAGCCGATTAAACAATGCGGCGATGGACAGGCAAAAGATCGAATCGCTGTGGGCGCACTTGCACTCCCTGGTGGTGCTGGCCGAGGCCGGGAGCTATACCGCCGCGGCGGCGCAGCTCGGCGTCAGCAAGGCCGCCATGAGCCTGCGCATCGCCGAACTCGAACGCACCGCCGGCATTCCGTTGGTGCAACGCACAACGCGCAGCGTCAGGCTGACCGAGGCGGGGCAGCAACTGGTGGACGAAACGCGCGCATCGTTCGCCACCATCGAGCGCAGCTTTGTCGGCGTGCGCGACCTTGGCGGCGAGCCGCGCGGGCTGGTCAGGATGACAGCGCCGGTGGCATTGGGCAGGCAGCAGATCGTGCCGCGCCTGCCGGCCTTTCTGGCGCAGTATCCGCAGGTTCGGGTGGAACTGGAACTGTCGGACAGCTTCGCTTCGCTGGCACGCGAGGGATTCGATCTGGCCGTGCGGCATACGTCGGCGGCACCGGACACCCATATCGCCTGGACGCTGTGCAAGACCCGTGCGGCGCTCGTCGCCACACGCAGCTACCTCAGGCGCCATGGCGCGCCGCATTCGCCCGCGGACCTGAGCGAGCATCAATGCCTGCACTATTTCCGCCGCGGCGAGCAGCCGACCTGGAGCTTCGAGCCGATACGCGGCAATGGCGCGCGGCAAAGCGTGGCCATCCAGGGCGGCTTTGCCGCCAACAACAGCGAGGCACTGCGCGACGCCGCGCTGGCGGGGCTTGGCATCGCCCTGGTGCCCGATTTCACGGCGCAAGCGGACCTGCAGAGCGGCCGGCTGGTTCAGGTACTGCCGGGCTGGAGGCCAACCGGCGCGTTCGGCGAGCATATCTACGCCATCCGGCCATACAGCCCGCTGGTGCCGAGGGCAGTGCGGGCATTGGTCGACTACCTGCGCGAGGCACTGCGGGACGGGTTCCGTCTGCCTTAGGCATTTGCTGCCCTCTCCCGCAAGGCGGGAGAGGGGCCGGGGGAGAGGGCAGTGGCCATGACCAGCCGCTGTGGTCCATTACCCCTCACCGGGTAGAGGGGATGACTTGGTGGTCAAGCAAATGCGCATCCCGCCGATAACCTGGACGGCACGCGGTTTTCCGATGTCATGCCGCATAGCCTTCCCGAGCGCAACCGGACAACCAATGACCGGTTGCCAGCCGATGATCCCCGCCTGACGTCGCGCGCGCATGGCGCGCCGGACGTGGCCTCATTGATTCCCCCTTCCTCCACACAGAGACATGTCATCGCATCCCATCGACGAGTTGCCCGACACCACGCGGTCCCAGGCGCCATCGAGCAAGGCCCGTTCCCCCCATCCAGCATCGCCGGAACATCACGATGGTGCCGCCCGCGCCATGTCCGCCGCCGATGACGATCAGGAGGTGCAAAGGGCGAGCCTGAATGGCGACCCGGTCGAGCCGGTGGTTGAAGGCGCCGCCGAACTCGTGCAGTCGTTCCTGCAGTCGCACAGCGAGCGAGACCCCAACCAGTCGGAAGCGCAATGGCTGGCGGCCGAGTTCCGCAAGCATGCCGACGTATGGGCGAGCGATGCCGAGATCGAGGCAGCCGCCAGCGAAGTCGCCGAAGTCATCCGCGATGCCAATGCAGGAAAGGCCGACCTGAACGACGCGATGGCCGCCGGCAGCACGCGCGCTGGCTGGTTCGCCAGGCAGATCGAGAAGATCGCGGCCGCCAAGGGCGTGGCCGATGTCGGCGCCTACGCCAGCGCCATCGAGTCGGCACTGGAAGAAGCCACTGCCAATAGTCTCGCAGCCGTGCAACGCCGCGATGGCGCCATCAGTGGATGCCTGAACCTCGACGGCTTCATTGCCGAGCAGCATCATGTCGATACGTTCAATCTCGACGCGGTGTCCAAGGGCAGTCCGTATCGCGCGAAGGTATTGAGCCCTGAGCCCGGCCAGCCCTATGGCAAGAACTCTGTCGATATCGGCATCTATGACGGCAATGACAAGCTCGTCCGCCGCTATCAGTCGAAATACGGCGCCGATGCGGATGCAACCGGCAAGCTGTTCGAGCAGGGCGACTATCGTGGCCAGAGCAAACTCGTACCGGAGGGGCATTCCGGCAGCATCAAGGGCAGCACCGAGACAATCGGGATCGACGGCATCTCGTCGAAGCCGATGAGCAAGGAGCAGGCGAAGCAGCGCCAGCAGGATGCCCAGCAGAAAGGCGAAGCGAAGCGCTACGAGTGGGACGAGCTGAGCCGCGGCTCGCTGGCGAAGAAGATCGGCAAGGATGCCCTGATCGCCGCCGTCATCGCCGTGGGCTTCCAGGCCGCCCGCGTGGCCGGACGCCGCGCATGGAATGCCCTGCGCGGCGAGCCGAACGCCCCGTTGAACGAAGATCTGGCGGAATTCCTGACCAGCTCGTTGTCCAGCGCCGGCCACGCTGGCATCCAGACCGCCTTTGCCGGCGCGCTGGTCGTCGCGGTGAAGCGCGGGTTGCTCGGCTCGGCGCTGAAAAACACGCCCCCGGGCAGGATCGCCGCGGTCGCTTTTATCGCGCTGGAGAACATCAAGGTGCTGTGGAAGCTCGGCCGTCGCGAAATCACGCGGGACGAGGCGCTGAATGCGATGGGCGAGACCACCACCGTGGCGCTGGTATCGCTGGTGGCGGCAAGCAAGGCCGGGGCCGTGGGGGCGGCGATCGGCACCGTCTTCGGTCCGGTTGGCACATTCATCGGCGGATTCGTCGGCGGCGTGATCGGCGGCATGGCTGGCAGCGTGGCCGGCAAGGCGCTCTACGAGGGTGGCAAGGCGGTCGTCGCGAAAGTGGCCGACGTGGTGTCCGCCGGCGCCCGAGCCATGGCGGACGGCCTGCGCGGCGTCGCGACTTCGGTGTCGACCTTTTTTGCCTTCCTGTGAGCACGCCATGACCACGCTGACACGCCAACGGCTCGTCGACGAACTGGACGCGCAGATCCGCGCCGGCGCCACCGGCTTCTATATCCAGTCGAACGAAGAGGAGCGCCTCGACGAGGTACTTGCCGAGGTGTGCCAGCTGCGATCCCTGCAGCCACTGGAGTGGAATCGCGGATATGGCTGGAGCCGCTTCACGACCAAGCTGCCGCTGCGCGACGAGGGCGAGCGCGCGTTCGACCTGGGCGCAGCGCTGGAAGGTATTCTCGACGATGGCGTCGATGGCCGCCTGATCGTCGTCAAGCACGCGCAACTGGGCCTGGCCGGCAACGGCGTCGCGATCGCGCGGCTGAAGCTGCTGCTCGGCCGGCTCGGCCAGCACCACGCGGGCCGGGCCGCCGTGGTGCTGGTGTCGGAACGCTTCGACGTTCCTGCCGAACTCGATGCGCGGCTCATGGTGTATGGGCTGGCGCTGCCGCGCGGCGCGGAGATCGAGTCCTTCATCGGCTCGCGGTATAGCGTCGCGCCGGCGCTGTTGCAGCGCCTGGCGGTGGCTTGCGGGGGCCTGTCGCAGGCCGAGATCCGCCATGCGCTGTCGCTGGCCGACACGGAGTCCACTGGCCGGCTCGATGAAGGCGCGCTGGCCGTCGTGCTGAAGCAAAAGGAACAGGTGATCGCCAAGGGCGGCGTGCTGGAGATGGTGCACGCGGAACTGAAGGTCGACGAGATCGGCGGCCTGCGCAATCTTAAGGAATGGCTGGAGCGGCGCGCCAAGGTCATGTCGCGGCTGCCGGAAGCGGCCAGCTTCGGCGTGCAGCCGCCCAAGGGCGTGCTGATCGCCGGAATGCCGGGTTGCGGCAAATCGCTGACAGCCAAGGTCACCGCGTCGCTGTTCGGCCTGCCGCTGCTGCGCCTCGATATCGGCTCGCTGCTGGGCAAGTACGTCGGCGAGAGCGAGCACAATATGCGGCGCGCCCTGCAGACCGCCGAGGCGATCAGCCCCTGCGTGCTGTGGATCGACGAGCTGGAGAAAGCCTTCGTCGGCATGGGCGCCGCCAACGCGTCGGAGGTGACGTCCCGCCTGCTGGGCTACTTCCTGACCTGGATGCAGGAGAAATCGGGCGCGGTCTTCACCATCGCCACGGCCAACGACATTACCGCGCTGCCACCGGAGTTGCTGCGCAAGGGCCGGTTTGACGAGATTTTCTACGTGGGCTTTCCCGACACGGCGGAGCGCGTGGATATCCTGCGCATTCACTTGCGGCGCCGCCATCAGAATCCCGACGACTTCGATCTGGACGATCTGGCCGAACGTTGCCGCGGCTACACCGGCGCCGATATGGAGAACGCGATCAACGAGGCCATGGTGACCGCCTTCGTCAACGGCGCACCGCTCGGCGCCGACCACCTTGTCGCGGCCATCGAGCACACCAGTCCGCTGCGCGAGACCCTGCGGGACAAGGTCGGCGAATACGAGGCCGCGTTCGAGAAGCTCAAGCTCACACCGGCTTCGCACCATGAGGGGCTGAGCATCGCGCAGATGATCCGGCAGGCCGACGACAAGAATCCGGTAAACCGACTGGAAGTCGCGCGCAGTCGCGAGGTTCCCGAAGAAGTGCTGGCCAGGCTCGCGACCGACGCCGACAAGGAGGTCAGAATGGCGGTGTTCGAGCATCCGCGCTGCCCGGAATCGGTGCTGGCGGAGCGGATCAGCGCCGGAGCGGGCCATGGCGAAGACGCAGAACTGTTCGCGCTGGCCTGCCTGCACAAGCGTGCGCCGATCAACCTGCTGGAGCGGCAGCTGGTCGCCGGCAGCATCGACGATTCGCTGCTCTACCGCTTGCTGCGCGTCACGCCGCAGCCGCTGCTGCGGGCAGCCGGTTACCGGGGGCGAGGAAGCCAGCCGTTCGAGCACATCGAGAACCACTGGCCGTATCGGGGCCGCAAGGGCACGATCATGGAGTCGGTGGCATTCAACACGTCGGTGTCCGAGGATCTCCAGTGGTTCCTGTCGTCCCAGCATGCAAGCATCGAGGCGCGCCGCACGCTTGCAAAGAACCGCGGACGTACCAGCGATGCCACCCGGCGGCTATCGCAGGACCCCGAGGCCACCGTCAGAGTGGCCCTGGCTCATGCATCGCTTCCGGTGGAGATCCAGAACCGGCTGGCCGAAGACGCCTGGATCGAGGTGCGCAAGGCCCTCGCCGGGAATCGCTGGCTCGACCCCGACGTCCAACGCAAGCTCGCCAGCGACGCCAACCAGGGCGTGCGTCTCGCTCTGATAGAAGCCGGGCATGCCGATGCCATGGTGGCGCTGGTCGATGACCCCGACGACAAGGTGTTCGATGCGCTCACGCGCCACGACAGTTTGCCGGAAGCCGTCTACTGGAAGGTCGCGGATTGCGTCAACCCGGCCCGCAGACTTTATTTCGTCGAGCATCTGCGCGACGGATACGGGATGCCGGCGGGCGTGCTGGACCGCCTGATACAGGATGCCCATGCCCCGGTACGCCGGGTGGCATGCCGTCGCTTCGAACGTCATCTGGACGACGCCCAGAGAGCACGGCTGCTGTACGACACGGAACTTGGTGACGACGTCCGGCTCACGCTCGTGGACCCGTTCGTGTCCGAACAACTGATCTGGGCGCTGCTCGACAGCGAATCGCCGAAGCTGCGCGCGGTTGGCTATCAGGCCCTCGAACACAGCGGCGAGCTTGGCGAGTACTTCTACAAGTCGCTGCCGTCGCTGGTCAACTGGCAGAACGGCGTGGTGCCCCGCGAGCTGCTCGAGGACTACCAGATTTTCGAGATCGGAATCCAGACGCTGCTCGCCGACCATGATGATCCGAAGATTCGCGAACGGCTCGCGGCACGGGACGTCGACGAGGCGATCCGGACCCGGCTGCAGGAGGATCTGATCGATACGGTGCGCGCTGCCGCCGCGGCCGGGCCTTCCCTATCGGAAATGCTCTCGCTGACGCAGAAGTCGATGTCCCGCGTACTGGGCCGGATGTCGTAGGCGACTTCGGATGGCGGGCGGCCCGAAGGGTCAGCTCAACTGCTCCACCAGCACACGCCGCGCCGCCGCGACGAATTCCGCCTCGCCGCGCCTGGCCGGCAGCAGGCCGAACTCGACCGCCGGCAACGAGGGCAGCCCAAGCCTCGCCTGGGTGGCCGCGTCCAGCGCGGCCACGCCCGGCACCAGCGCCGACTGGTTCAGGCATGACAGCCCCAGCCCGGCGGCCAGCGCCATCTGCAGCCCCGCGACGCCGGAAGCGGAATGCGAAATGCGGTACGGCACCCTGCTGCGCTTGATGCGGCGAATCACGTACTGGTGCAGCGAGCAGGTGTCGGGCAGCAATACCAGCGGCAGTGGCGCCTGCAGTTCCGCCGTGGCCTCGCGTGCCGCGACCCATGCGAGCGCCTCGCGCCGCAGCGGTATCCAGCCGGGCCGGCTGCGCGCGGCGGCGTTGTCGACGATGCGCATGGTCAGACCGATGTCGAACGCGTCGGTATCGGCATTGGCATCGATCACGGCGCTTTTCATCACGGTGACGTGCAGACGCAGATGCGGATGCCGCTCCCGCAGGCGGCGCAGCATGCCGGCGATTTCGGTGGTGCGGTAGTAGTCGGTAATCGCCAGGCGCAGTTCGCCCTCCAGCGTGTGGCCCTGCAGGGCCTGCATTGCCTGCGCGTCCAGATCGAGCATGCGCCTCGCAAACCCGAGCAGGCGTTCACCCGCCGGCGTCGGCACGACGCCGCGCCGCCCGCGCACCAGCAGCGGCACGCCGGCGCGCTGCTCCAGCTTTTGCAGCTGTTCACTGACAGACGACTGCGACAGATGCAGCCTTGGCGCGGCAGCGGTCAGGGTGCCGTGGTCGGCGACGGCCACTAGTGCGCGCAACTGGTCCAGGTCGAAGCCTCGCATGGTGGGCCTTTCCGTTTATGCGTTGGGTGGMCTGGGACTGCCCTCTCCCCCGCCCCTCTCCCGCTCGCGGGAGAGGGAGAAAACGGGCGGTGTTTCCAATTCTGCAGGTGTGCTCCCCTCTCCCGCAAAGCGGGAGAGGGGCCGGGGGAGAGGGCAGTCACAGCAAACCACAACCCCCAAGAGAGCATTCGGAGATACCGATACCACGCATCGTATCTTCCCGCTTTCCCGATACCACACTCCATCCTAGCATGACGCTGTCGGACGTCGCAGCATGGCCATATCGCAGCCGCCAGCAAGCGGCGACCCGCCTCCCCTTCCCTTTTCAAGGAGATGCATCATGCCCCATCTGAATCTGCAGATTTCCGGTAATCCCGATAGCACGCTGGCTGAGCGTGCGGCGCGGGCCGTGGCAGACCTGACCGTGCGCGTGCTGGCGAAGGAGCCGGACGTGGTGGCGATCGGCGTGCAATTCCTTCCGCACGATCGCTGGTTCATCGGCGGCAAAAGCCTTGCGGCGCTGGGTCGCAACGCCTTTCATCTGGATATCAGCGTAACGGACGAGACCAATACCAAGGGCCAGAAGGCCGCCTATCTGGAGGCGGTGCATCACACGCTATCGGAGCTGATCGGCAATGTGCACGACTGCTCGTATGTGCACGTGATCGACGCCCGCGCGGCGGCGTATGGCTACGGCGGCAGGACGCAGGAATACCGGCACCAGCATCCGCGCTAGTCGGCCATCGTGCCGCACGGCGCCCCGTCAGAACGCATACGACACCGTCACGCCCGCGCTGCCGTTACGGCCCGGCGCCGGCTCGAAATAGCGGCCGTTGCCGTCATTGACGATCACCGATCCCGCATAGCGGCGGTCGAACAGATTGTCGATCCGGACGAAGGCGGTGACAGTCCAGCGTCCGACCGGCAGCACATAGCCGGCGCCTATGCCGGCGACGACATAGCCGGGCGCACGGTCGCTGTTGCGGTCGTCGACATGGACCGGGCTCAGGTAGCGCAACTCCGCGCCCGCGCGAAAGCCGCGCGGCGGCTGCCATCCCAGCGCGGCGTAGAGGGCGTGGCGCGCGGTGCCGGGCAGCCGGTTGCCGGCCACGATGCCCGGCGGCACGTCGTCGCGGAACGTGGCGTCGAGATAGCTGTAGGCGAGCTGTCCCTGCCAATGGCCGCGCAGCACGCCGCTCCAGCCCAGCTCGACGCCCTGCCGCAGCGTGCGGCCGGCGTTGCGATAGGTGGCGCGGCCGCCGCTGCTGGTGGCCGTGGCGATTTCCTCGTCGGTGCGGGTCTGGAAGGCCGCGGCGGTCAAAAGGCCGCCGCCCAGCTTCTGCTTGGCCCCCACTTCCACCGACGTGCTGGTCGCGGGCCGCAGCGCGAAGTTCAGGCCCGGCAGGCCGCCTGGCCGATACGAGATCTCGTTCAGGGTCGGCGTCTCGAAGCCCCGTCCCGCCGTGGCGTAGAGATTCAGTGTGTTCGTGGCGCGATAGCGCAGCGCGGCCACGGGCAGCCATTTGTCGTAGCGGACCGAGCCACTGTCGTCGCCATTGGCGCCAGCGACATAGCGGTCGCGCGACGAGAAGCTGACCGTGCTGTGGCGCATGCCGCCTTCGATGGTCCAGCGCGGGGCAAGGTCAAGCGACGCCTGCAGGTATTGATCGAAATTCCACACCGTATTGCGCTCGTCGCGACGCAGCCGCCCTTGCTGTCCGGGCACAGGGTCGCTGGCCGGGCCGGTGAAGTTGTCGAAGCCCCGCCGCGATTCGTCCAGCGCGTCGTACGCGAGCCCGGCGATCCACGTCAACGGCAGCGTGCCGAGCCTTCCATGACGGGTCCAGCGCAGATCGGCACCACCGTAGTCGCGCGCCAGATCGATCACGCCTCCCGCCGACAGCGCGCTGGCCTGCGCGGCCGGCGGAATCGCGAGGAACTGCCGTGTGTCGCGCTGGCCGTAGTAGACCATCGCAGCAAGTTCGTCGTCCGCACCGAGCCGGCGCCGGTAGTGAATGCCGCCCTGCGATTGCCGCACCGTCTTGCGGGTGTCGTACTGTTCGGCCAGGGGTGCGGCGCGCGGTGTGGCCTCGAATTGCGCTCGCGTGAGGCCGAGCGGATCCTGCGCGGTGAGATCGACCGCATTGGCCACCAGCGTGATTTCGCTGTCAGCGTCCGGCCGCCATGTCAGGCGCGCATTGCCCAGGTTCTTTCGTGCGGCGCTGTGATCGCGATAGCCATCGGTGGCAAAGCGCGACGCACTGATCAGATAATCGAGGCCGGCCTCGCCCGGCGCTGGCGCACCGCTGGCTTTCAGGCCATAGCGCCAGGTGCGGTAGCTGCCGGCCGTAAACGCGCCCTCCACCGTCGGGGGACGCGCCCCGGGCTCGGTAAAGACCTGGATCACGCCGCCGGACGAGTTGCCGTACAGCGCCGATGCCGGACCGCGCAATACCTCCACGCGGTCGATCGACGCGATATCGATATTGGAGGTCTGCCCCTGGCCGTCGGGCATGGTGGCCGGGATGCCGTCGATGTACAAGCGCACGCCGCGCACGCCGAAGCTGGAACGCGCGCCGAAGCCCCGGATCGACAGCTGCAGGTCCTGCGCGTAGTTCTGCCGGTCCTTGGCAAGCAGGCCGGGCACGCCGCCCAGCCCTTCGCTCAGATTGATCTGCGGCCTTCCGCCGCGCAGCGCCACGCCGGACACCACGTCGGCCGAAGCCGGCGTATCAAAGGTCGGGCCCTCGATGCGCGTGGCGGTAACGACCACCGGGCGAAGCTCGCCCTGTGCCGGCGCCGGTTCAGCGGCCTGCGTACCGCCGTCGGCGSCCCACGCGGAGGCGGGCAGCAGCCAGCCCAGCGCCACTGATCGCAAACCGCGCGCCGTCATCGGCCTTGCGGCGTGGCCGCGCTCACCCGCCACACCACGTTGCCCACATCGTCGGTGACCAGCAGACCGCCACGACCGTCGGCCTTGACGTCCACCGGCCGGCCGCGGGCGCGCTCCCGGTCATCGAGGAATCCGGTCAGCACATCAAGCGGCGCGCCGCTCGGCTGCCCGCCGGCGAACGGCACGAAGATCACCTTGTAGCCGCTCTTGGGCTTGCGGTTCCATGAACCATGCTGGGCGACGAACAGCCCTTCGCGGAACGGCGCCGGCAGTCCCACGCCGCGGCCGAATACGATGCCGAGCGAAGCCGTGTGCGGACCAAGCGCGTAGTCCGGCACCAGCGCCCGGGCCACGAGGTCGGGACGCTGCGGCTCTACACGGATGTCGACGTGCTGGCCCCAGTAGCTGTACGGCCAGCCGTAGAATCCGCCGTCCTTGACCGAGGTGATGTAGTCGGGCACCAGGTCGCTGCCGATCTCGTCGCGCTCGTTGACCGCTGTCCACAGGCGCCCGGTGTCGGGCTCCCAGTCCAGTCCGTTGGGATTGCGCAGGCCGCTGGCGAACAGGCGCATCTTGCCGCTGGCACGGTCGAGTTCCCAGATCGCGGCCCTGCCTTCCTCGGCCTGCATGCCGTTCTCGCCGACATTGCTGTTCGAGCCGACGGTGATGTACAGCTTGCGGCCATCGCGGCTGGCGATCACGTTCTTGGTCCAGTGGTGGTTGATGCCGGCCGGCAGGTCGACCACCTTCTCGCCGGGCGCTTCGATGCGGTCCGCTCCTGGGCGATAGGGAAAGCGCACCAGCGCGTCGGCGTTGGCGACGTAGAAATCGTTGCCGACCAGCGCCATGCCGAACGGCGAGTACAGCTTGTCGAGAAACACCGAGCGCACATCGGCCACGCCGTCGCCATTGGTATCGCGCAGCAGCGTGATGCGGTTAGCGCTCGGCACGCCGGCGCCGGCGCGTTTCATCACCAGCTTCATCGCCCATGCCCGCAATCCGCCGCCATCCGGCTTCGGAGGCTTGTTCGATTCGGCCACCAGCACGTCCCCGTTCGGCAGTACGTACAGCCAGCGCGGGTGGTCAAGCCCGTCGGCGAATGCGGTCACGGCGAGGCCCGGCGCGGCGGTGGGACGCTCACCCTCGGGCCAGCCCACCGCCGGCGCGATATTGACGGTGGGCAGCAGCGTCTTGTTGGGCGGCGGCAGTGTGGGTGAAGGGCCGGTGCCTTGCGCGACGGACAGGCTGGCGCTGTCGCCCAGGCCAAACAGGAAGCAGCCGCCGAGCAGCGGCAGCGCGACGGCTGACAGCAACCAGGGGCGAAGCGGTTTCCACAGGAGTCTCATCTATGCACTCCGAGCTTGACGGGAGTCGCTAGTATCGACCGAAAAGGTATCGGATGACGCGCTTGCGACGGTGCGATTTGCGCGGAATGTCGATTCCGTGCCGGCGGGATCGACTAGTTAGCGAGCCSCCCYGCCGATATGCCCGGGGCGGCGCCGTTCCGTGACCGACAGGAGAACACCATGGACAACGATGCAAGCAAGATGAATGCCGCCGCGCGTGAAGGGGCCAATGGCGCGAATGGCGCGAATGGCGATGATGAGGCCGTGCTGCGGGGGATGATCGCGGCGTGGGGCGAGGCACTGGAGCGCCGCGACGTGGACGCGATGACGGCGAGCTATGCCCCTGACGTGACGCTATTCGATGTGAAGCCGCCCCACGCGATGCAGGGCGTGGAGGCTTACCGGCAGACGTGGCAGGCGTGCTTTCCGTTCCTGCCGCGGCGATTCCGCGCAGAGCGCAGGGATCTGGCGCTGACCGTGGGCGCCGACATGGCGCTGTGCCATTGCCTCAGCCGGCTGACGCCGGTGGATGAGGAGCATCCGGCGGGCGGGACCTGGATCCGCTGCACGGTCGTGTTTGCAAGGCGGGAGGGTCGCTGGCAGGTGGTGCACGAGCACGGGTCGCTGCCGTTCGATCCGGTGACGGAGAGGGTGGTTTATATCGGGGATGATGTGGTCGGGTCGTGATCGCCGTCATTGCTGGGACTGCGCTCTCCCCCGCTCCTCTCCCGCGCAGCGGGAGAGGGGAAAACAGAGGTATCCCGGTCAGGCCGGCAGGGCCTGCGCTGGCGTGCTGCCGGCGCGGCGTGGCGTGCCGGCGCGGTTGCCGCCAGCGAGCTGGAACGTGCCCACGGTCTCCAGCAGGCGCGTGGCCTGTTCCTCCAGCGAGTGGGCGGCGGCCGCCGCTTCCTCGACCAGCGCCGCGTTCTGCTGCGTCACCTGGTCCATCTGCCCGACAGCCTGATTCACCTGTTCGATGCCGCGACTCTGTTCGCCGGTGGCCGCGGCGATCTCGCCCAGCAGGTCCGAAACGTTCCTCACCGACTGGTGGATCTGGCTCATGGTCGCCCCGACCGCTTCCGCCTGTGCCGAACCTGTGCGCACCGTGCCCACCGACGCATCGATCAGCTCCTTGATCTCCTTGGCCGCGCTGGACGAACGCTGCGCCAGCGTGCGAACTTCGCCGGCCACCACGGCGAAGCCGCGGCCCTGCTCGCCGGCACGCGCCGCCTCGACCGCCGCGTTGAGCGCCAGGATATTGGTCTGGAAGGCAATGCCTTCGATCATGCCGGTGATTTCGGCGATGCGGTTGGAGTTGTCGCTGATCGCGCCCATGGTGCGCATCATGTCGGCGGTGGCGCTATGGCCGCGCTCGGCGACCGTGGCGGCATCGTTGGCGAGCCCGCTGGCCTGTCGCGCGCTGTCGGCATTGTGACGCACGGTGGTGGTGAGCTCTTCCATGCTCGACGCGGTCTCTTCCAGCGATGCGGCCTGCTGCTCGGTACGGGCGGACAGGTCCGAGTTGCCCGCCGCGATCTCGCGGGCGGCGACGCCAACCGAGTCGCTCGACTCGCGTACCGAGCGCATCGCGGCGCCCACACGTTCGAGCAGCGCGTTGAAGCTCTGCGCGGTCAGGCCGATTTCGTCCAGACGGCCCACCGGCGCCCGGTGCGTCAGGTCCAGCGAGTTGCTGACATGCTGCATGGACTGCTGGATCTCCGACAGGCTGCTGCGAATACGGCGGTACAGCAGCACGGCCAGCGTGCCCACCACGAACAGCGTCAGCGCAATCACGCCGCCGAAGACGCGGACGGCCACTTCATGGGCGCGCTTGTTCTCCGCGACCGCGTCGTCGCCCATTTTCGTGTTGAATTCGATGTGCTCATCGACCTGCTTGCGCAGCGCCATCGCGGATTCATAAAGTTCGCCGACCCCCAGCAGGTTCGATGCCGTGACCAGGTCTCCGGCCGTCGATGCCTGCAGCAGCGACCCAAACCGGCCGCGATAGCGAGCCATGGCGGCGACATCGGCTTCGATCAGCTTGCGATCGGCGTCGTTGGAGACATCCTCCTTCGCATATCTGGTCGCCAGTTCGTCGAAGCGGGCCAGGGCGGCGTTCAGTGATGCCTCGGCATCCTTCTTCATGCTGTCGTCCTGGCTCAGTGCATGGCGATAGAGCGCGATGCGCATCGAGGTGGCCGCATCACGCATGCCGGACAGACGGCGGACGCTGGCGAGCGTGTTTTCGTTGAAGTACTCCAGTTTCTCTTCGGCCTTGTTCATCTGCCAGATGCCACCGAGGCCGACGACGAACAGCGCGAGCAGGGAAAGGGACAGCGTGAAAAGCAGGCGTTGACTGATATTCATGGGTTGGCGTTGCCAAAGAAGCCGGATAGGAAGCGCCTTTACGAGCGCTTAGTTCAGTTGTTAGTGTTGTTTTCAACCGGATTTACGGCATGGCGGCCATATCCTTGAGGCAATTCGGCCGCCGTCCATGAAAGGTCTTCTGTATTGGTAATCGTTACAGCAGGCGCACGAGTCCGGCGGGCGGGATGTGCCGTTCCGACCGCAACTTTGCTGGCTCGAAAATCGCTTCGGATAAGATGCCGAACGCCGCGAAACCACGCGGCCCAAACCGAACGGAGCATCCGATCATGGCAATGACAGACAGCTATCTGGCGACCGAGCCGCCGCGGGAAGACATCGATGCGCTGCCCGGGCCGGCGGTGCTGGAATTCGGCGCGCCGTGGTGCGGCTTCTGCATGCGCGCACAGCCGCTGATCGCGTCGGCCTTCGCCGACCATCCCGGGGTGCGGCATATCAAGGTGGAAGACGGCAGCGGACGCCCGCTGGGCCGCTCGTATCGCGTGAAGCTGTGGCCGACGCTGATTTTCCTGCGCGATGGCAAGGAAGTGGCCCGGCTGGTGCGTCCGGACAATGCGGGCGACATCGCGCGGGCGCTCAACGATATCGACGGCGGCTCGAACGCGGCCGCCGCCTGAATCCGCAGGGCTCACCCCCGCGGATAGCGCCAGTCAACGCGTGACCGGCCTGACCCGTCCGGCGGCATCGCGGGCCCGCTCGCGGGCCAGCTCGACGTCGGTATCGTAGGCGAGCGCCACGCCCATGCGGCGCTTGCTGAAGCTCTCGGGCTTGCCGAACAGGCGCAGATCGGTCTGCGGTACGCGCAGGGCCTCATCGACGCCTTCAAAGGCCACTCCGGCCGCATCGACGCCGCCGTAGATCACGGCGCTGGCCCCCGGAGTCTTCAACGCGGTGCTGACCGGCAGTCCGAGGATCGCGCGCGCGTGCAGTTCGAACTCGCTCTGCCATTGCGTGATCATCGTCACCATGCCGGTGTCATGCGGACGCGGGCTGACCTCGCTGAACCAGACCTCGTCACCCTTCACGAACAATTCCACGCCGAATACGCCCTGGCCGCCGAGATCGCCGGTGACCGCGCGCGCGATCTGCTGCGCCCTGGCAAGCGCGGCGGGCGGCATCGGATGGGGCTGCCAGCTTTCGACATAGTCGCCGGCCACCTGCCGGTGCCCGATGGGCTGGCAAAACTGGGTTTCGATCGCGCCGTCGGCGCCACGCGCGCGCACCGTCAGCAAGGTAATCTCGTAGTCGAAGTCGACAAAGCCTTCGACGATGATGCGGCCGTGGCTGACACGGCCACCGGCCATCGCGTATTCCCATGCGCGCTCGACGTCGTCCGGGCCGTCGATCTTGCTCTGGCCCTTGCCTGAACTGCTCATCACCGGCTTGACCACGCACGGGTAGCCGATGTCGCCATCGATGGCGGCACGCAGTTCGTCGAGCGAGTCGCAGAAGCGATAGGGGCTGGTGGGCAGCCCGAGCGTCTCGGCGGCGAGACGGCGAATGCCTTCGCGATCCATGGTCAGCCGCGTGGCGCGGGCGGTCGGCACGACCCGCACGACTCCCTGCTGTTCCAGCGCCTCGAGCACCGGCGTGGCGATGGCCTCGATCTCGGGCACCACCAGATCGGGCCGCTCGGCCTCGATCAGCGCGCGCAACTGCTCGGGGTCGCTCATCGCGATCGTGCGGGCATGGTGGGCGACCTGGTGACCGGGCGCGTTGTCGTAGCGGTCCACCGCGATGGTTTCCACGCCGAGGCGCTGCAGCGCGATCAGTACCTCCTTGCCTAGCTCGCCGGCGCCGAGCAGCATCACTTTGGTGGCCGAGGGGGACAGGGGGGTTCCGAGGGTGGTCATGGGCGGAAATGGGATGGGCAGGGCGGCCGCGAGAGCGGGACGAAGGCGGGATTGTACGATGGGTCTGGGTGGGGGAGGGATTTGGGCGATATTGGGTTGGCTGATACTGCCCTCTCCCCCGCCCCTCTCCCGCTAGGCGGGAGAGGGGAGAAAAGCGTGGTGTTCCAGATGCTGCCGGGGTTCTCCCCTCTCCCGCAAGGCGGGAGAGGGGCCGGGGGAGAGGGCAGTCACAGCACCCCCAACAACACTCACCGCGTAAACGTATCCCCCAACACCACCCCCTCGCGCCGCGGATCCGCGCCGCCCACCAGCGCCCTGCTGCCGACGGCCTCACGCACGATCGCGCTGAGTCCGCTCGATTGCGCGGTCACGCTGACCGTATGGCCGAGGTCGCGCAGGCCCTTGACCAGCGAATCGTTGTCGCCCGCCGCGCCACCCGCCGGCGTGCTGGTGTCGACGTTCGGATGCTCGCCGCCGACGATCAGCGTGGCGTTGTTGGAACCGAAGTCGATCATCGATACCGCCTGCTGCGCGTCCATCTTCCAGTCCAGCACGCCGACCAGCGTCTTGGCCACGTACTGGATGATGGTGGCGCCGCCCGGCGAACCAGTGGTCATGGCGAACTCGCGGGCTCCCGTGCCATCGCGCGTGAACACCAGCGTCGGCGACATCGAGCTGCGCGGACGCTTGTTCGCCTGCACGCGGTTGGCGACCGGCATGCCGTCGATCACAGGCTCGGCGCTGAAGTCCGTCAGTTCGTTATTGAGAAGAAAGCCCTGGGTCATGTGATAGGACCCGAGGCCCGACTCGATGGTGGTGGTCATCGCGACCACGTTGCCGTACTTGTCCACCAGCGACAGATGCGTGGTGCCGTTCTCGGCGAGCACGGGCGCCGCCATCGGCGTGGTGCCGAAGCTGCCGGCGGGCACGGGCCTGGGCATCGCGCCGATCAGGCTGATCATCGAAGCGCGCTGCTGCATATAGCGCTTGTTCAGCAGCGTGTCCCAGGTTCCACCGGGCAGCGGCACGAAGTCGGTATCGGCCACATACTGGTTGCGGTCGGCATATGCCAGGTTGCCGGCCTCGGCCACCAGATGCACGCCAAGCACGCTTGGCTTTCCGCCGTTCTGGTCCATGCTGACCGGCGGATAGCTGGCCATGTCGAAGTTCTCCAGGATGCCGAGGATCTGGCCGACCGCGATGCCGCCCGATGATGGCGGCGGCATTCCGCATACCTCGTACTGCCGATACGTGGTGCACACCGGCTCGCGCTTTCTGGCCTGGTAGTTCTCCAGGTCCGCCACCGTGGTCAGGCCCGGCGTGGTGTTGCCATCGTAGGTGGTCTGGATCTTGGCGACGATGCCGTGCGCGATCGGACCCTTGTAGAACGCATCGGCGCCGCCCAACGCCACCGCCGTGAAGGTCTGCGCCAGCGCGGGGTTCTTCAGGATGGTGTTGACCGCGCGCGGGGTGCCGTCGGGGTTCAGGAAATACTCGGCCATCTCGGGATCGCGCTTGATGTTGGCCACCGTGGTGGAACCGGAAATCGACGCGGCCATGCGCGGCGGAATCGCGAAGCCATCGGTGGCGAGCCGGATCGCCGGCGCGAACAGCTCCCTCCATGGCTTGCGGCCATGCTCGCGGTGAGCCAGCTCCAGCACGCGCAGCGTACCCGGCGTACCGATCGAGCGTCCGCTGCGCACGGCATTTGGCAACGGCGGGGTCTGGTCGGCAGCGGACTTCCAGCGCAGGTAGTTCTCGTCCGCGGCCGCCGGCGCGGTCTCGCGCCCGTCGTAGGCGGTCACGGTCTTGCTGGCCGCGTCGAAATGCATGATGAAGGCGCCGCCGCCAATACCGGACGACTGCGGTTCGACGAGGTTCAGCACCATCTGCGCGGCCACGGCGGCATCGACTGCCGTACCGCCGTCCTTCAGGATGTCGCACGCGACCTTGGTCGACACCGGATTGTTGGTGACGGCCATATACGTCTTCGCGTAGACCGTGGTCTTCGGTGCATAGCCGGTGGCCACTTCGGGAGCGCCGGGCTCTCCGGGCAGCACCACCACTGGGCCACCGGTCGAACCGTTCAGCTCGCAGCCGTTTGTCGCGACCGGCGGCGTGCCTCCGCCGCCGTGATGGTCGTCGTCATCGTCACCGCCGCATGCGGCAAGCAGCAGCGTGGCCAACAAGGTCGCGGGCCATCGGCGATGGTGGCGTGGGGCAGCAGGAGGGGGGGCATCGGCGTGGCTGCGGCCGGATGGCGGCAGGTTGCGTGGCGACATGGCGTTCTCCTTGTGAGCGGCATGGGGGAGCCGGCTCTATGACGCTAGTCGCCCAGGGCGCAATAGGCAATGGTC
Source organism: Cupriavidus gilardii J11 (assembly GCF_007829435.1). Taxonomy (GTDB): domain Bacteria; phylum Pseudomonadota; class Gammaproteobacteria; order Burkholderiales; family Burkholderiaceae; genus Cupriavidus; species Cupriavidus gilardii_D. The sequence continues at coordinate 110,297 of NZ_VLJN01000004.1, read as the reverse complement.
CAGAGTATGGAGAATGGGGCTTTTGTTTTTGGGGGCGATGTGTTGGGTGGGCGGTGCGGGGGACAGGGCAGTCACAGCAAACCGCCCCCAAAAAACGCCTAACGCTCCATCCCCCCACCGGGCTCCGCCATGCGCCGATGCTGCTCCGCCAGAACGCCGGCTGGCGCGATGTTGGCGATCGCCACGCGCAGCTTGTTCTGCCAGCCCGTGACGACCTCGGCATCGCCCTGCATCATCGCCTCGAAGCCCTGGCGCGCCACCTCGGCCGGGTCGTCCTTGTCCTGCTGGCCGACGCGCGTATCCGTCATATCGGCGCGCTCGAAGAACTCCGTCTCCGTCGGCCCCGGCATCAGGCAGGTCACGGTCACGCCGCAGTCGCTCAGCTCATGCCGCAGTGCGAAGGAGAACGAGTCGAGGAAGGCCTTGGTGCCGTTGTACACGGCCTGGTAGGTGCCCGGCATCAGGCCCGCGATCGATCCGGTGATCAGGATGCGGCCGCTGCGGCGCTGCCGCATATCGCGCCCGATGCGATGGATCAGGTCGAGCGTGCCGGTGACGTTGGTATTGACCACGCGCTGGATGTCGGCGAAATCCTGGTCCAGAAAAGCACGGCCCAGTCCCCGTCCCGCATTGGCGCACAGCACATCGACCTGCCGTCCGGCGATGGCGCGATGCAGCGATTCGACGCCGGCCGGGTCGGCCAGGTCCGCGCACAGCGACTCCACCTGCACGCCGGTATCGCGCAGCGCCACCGCGGCGGTGTCGATGGCCGGTTCGTCGGCCGCGATCAGCAGGTCGTGGCCCGCCGTGGCGCAGCAACGCGCCAGTTCGAATCCGATGCCGGACGATGCACCGGTCACTACGGCAAACGGCCGGGAAACTTGCGTCATGATGATCTCCCTCGAGCCATGTGCCGGCAAACGGCCCGCGCATGCCTCCTGACGTCCGTCGCGCCACCATGGCGGACCGACGCCGCGCACCACGCAACAAGCGTTCCAATGGGAAAAGCCGGGTCCCGGAGGCCGCCGTACCCGGCGCGCCTGTCCTTCTTACACGCCGTTGCAAGCGGTGCCGGGCGTGGTCAGCGGGAGGGCCCCTCGAACGGGCCGAACCGGATATCCGGCGCGCTGGTATTGTGGCGCGAGGGCACCACGCGCCCAAAGCGCACCGTGCGGGCCTCGACGATGGTGGTATCGGCCGCGTTGGCGTGGCGCGCACGGTCCGCGCCGTCGCGCCAATCGACGCGGCTCATGTCGGCGTTATCCTCGGCCACGTACATCGAGCGCAGCATGGCGAACGGCGCGCCTTCGCCCGCCGGGCGATATGCCGGCGTGAAAGCCACGTCGAGCGCGGTACGGGCGCGGCTCACTTCGGCCAGCCGCACGGTGGCCTCGCCGCCGGCCTCGAACCGAAGGCGCACCGTGCGCGACTGTGGCGCGATATCGATATCGGCGATCTCGACAATGGGCCGGATGTCCTGCGTGATCGGGCCCATCAGGAACGACGACCCGTAGGCGTTGTCCCCCAGGTGCGCGGCGGGCAGCGGCTTGGCGCGCCAGTAGCCGTCGGATGGATACAGCACGAGCACCTCGGTCTCCGCGACCTTGTCACCCTTTCCTTTGCCTGGCCGCTTGTCGAAGAACTGCAGCAGATGAAAGCCGCCATCGTCCTTGCGACCCGCTACCGTCACCGGCACGCGTTGAGGCCGCCAGAAGGTCTCAAAGGTGATGCCGACAATGGCGAGGTCCGGGCCGTCGTACAGGCGCACCTTGCGGGGCTCGAAGTGGTGGCGCGGATCGGTCGGATGCGGCGTGTCGCCAAAATTGCAGCCTGAGAAGTCGGGGGCCGAGCTGTCCTTGCGGATCTTGCCGATATAGGGAGGATGCAACGCCTCGACGCGAAAACGCTGGATGACCGGCGCGCTGAGCGCGAACGACACGTTGTCTTCCTCGGCGCACGTGGTCGGCGTGGTCAGGTTGCGCACCTGCACCGCCAGCGGCGCGGCGCGCACGAGGCTGGGGGCCGCGAAGGAAAGCGTGGTGATGGCCGCGGCGAACGCGGCCAGGCGTAGCAAATACGATGACATGGGGGACACCCTCCTTGACGCGCCTGCCGTGGCAGGAMCGGCCGCGKCGCCTAGCGGCGGTCGCCGAGCACGGTGGCGCGGGTGAAATCCTCGATATTGTCGAGCAGCGCGTCGAGCGCTTCGCCCGCGCCGTCGACGTCGCCCTTGGCGATGGCCGCGGCCACGCGGGCATGCAGCCGTGCCATTTCCGGCAGATCGGCCGCCTGCTTGTAGTGGAAATACCAGAAGCGGCGCGACAGGCCATGCATCAGCCGCATCGAGCCTTCGGCAAATTCGTTGCGCGCGGCCCGCAGGCACAGCTCGTTGAATTCCCGGTCGGCACGCACAAAGGCGACATCGTCGCCGTTACGGGATGAGCGCTCGAACTCGGTGGCCAGGCGCTTGAACGCCTGCTTTTCCTCGGCGCTGGCACGGCGGGCGGCGCAGCGACAGATCAGCCGCTCCACTTCGCGGCGGACCTCCAGCAAACGCAGCTGCTTGGCCACGTCCATCTGTGGCACCAGCAGGCCCCGCTGCGGCAGCACCACGATCAGGTGCTCGCGCGCCAGCCGCTGGATCGCCTCCCGGATCGGCGTGCGGCCGATGCCGGTCATCTCGCTGAGCTGGAACTCGGAGATCGTCGAGCCCGGCGGCAGTTGCAGCGTGACGATGGCCTCCTCGATCCATTGATAGGCCATATCGGTCAGGCGACCTCTTGTGCCGGCGCCGTTGTCGGTGGATTCGTCGTCGGCCCTGGGGGCAGTCGCCCGGATTGCCGTAGCCGCTTTCTTGACCATTCGCGTGGTTCGCAGTGTTGACGAGGGCAAATTGTATATGAGCCCTTCATGACGACATCGCATGTCCGTCCCCGTGAATGCCGTTCCGGCAGTTTGCGCGCCGCGCCGGCCTTGTCTATCATCCATCTAATATATTAGAAGTATAACGGTGACACCGGAGACAGCATGGAAGCGACGAGCAGGGAGACCACCGGGCCCATCATCGGCGAAACGATCCTGGAGACCGCCCGCGCGTCGATGGACGTGGCACGCGTGGGCAGCGGGCCCGTCACCGTCGTCGCGCTCCACGGCATTCAGGGCACGCGTGCCGCATGGCTGCGGCTGGCCCGCGCATTGGCCGATGATGCGACCTTCGTACTGCCCAACCTACAGGGCCGCGGCGCCGCCCCTCGGCCGGCGTGCCCCGACGGCTACACGCTGGCCGCTTACGCCGCGTCGGTGCGCGCGGTGGTGGAACACCATGCCGGCGGCCGACCCTTTGTCCTGGCCGGCTGGAGCATGGGTGTGTCGGTCGCGCTCGAATATGCCGCCGGCCATGCCTCTGCCATGGCCCCGTCCGCGCTATTGCTGATATCGGGCACGCCAAGCCTGCGCGACACGCGCTGGTTCCACGCCATGGACGACGACATGCTGATGGCGGAGATCGCCGCGCGTGAACAGCGGCTTGCGCTGAGCGAAGCCGCCGACCATGCAGCGGTCGCCCATACATGGCGGCAGATCCGGGACAGCGACCAGCGGGACCTGCTGCCGAAGCTTGCCATGCCCGCGCTCGTGATCCATGGGCGCGACGACGACGACTGTCCATGGCCGCATGCCGACGCTCTGTCGCGGGCCATGCCGGCGGCGCGCCTTGCGACGCTGCATGACGCCGGCCATTCGCTGCTGACCGCCAACAGCGATGCGGTAGCGACGCTGACGCGGGCGTGGCTGCACGAGCTACGCGGCGGCTAGCGCGCCGCCGCGGTGGCTCGGCCGCGACCTGCCGCCGCCATGCGCGTGGCCGCCGCGGCGCGTGCGCTGATACCCCCTTCCACCACAGGAGTTCCCATGCGAATCGATGATCTGGTCTACTTTTGCGCGCCTGCCCGCCTGGTGGTCGGCCCGGGCAGCCGCGCGCAACTGCCTGCGTTGCTGCAGCGCCTGGGCTACCGCCATGGCGTACTGGTGACGGACGGCTTCTTTACCGGCCACACGCCCTGGGTCGGCGAATACGTCGACGGAGCCCGCGCGCACGGCATCGATACCGTGGTGTACGACGGCGGGCTGCCGGACCCCAGCACGACGCTGTGCGACGAGGCCACTGCATCGTTGCGCGAGCGTCTTGCGGGCCGCACGCCCGACCACGTGGTTGCGCTCGGTGGCGGCAGCAATATCGACCTGGCCAAGGCGCTCACGCTGACGCTGCGCGACGGCGCGCCGATACGCAGCTTTGCCGGGGCATTGCCGGCCGGGGTGCGGCCCATTCCACTGGTAGCCATGCCGACGACATCCGGCACCGGCTCCGAAGCCACGCCGGGCGCGATCCTGGTCGACCCCGACAACGCCACCAAGATCGCGGTGATGGACAACGCGCTGCGCCCTGCCATCGCGCTGATCGATCCGGAATTCACCTATGGCTGTCCGCCGCGCGTCACCGCCGACGCCGGCATCGACGCACTGACGCATGCCGTCGAGTCGTACCTGACCATCGACTCGGCACGCTATCCGAGGCAGGGGCACGCCGATCCCGGTTATAGCGGCCGTTCCGCGCTGACCATGCTGTTCGCCCGCGAGTCGATTGCCCTGTGCGCGCATTATCTGCTGCGCGCCTATCGCGATGGAGCGGACACCGAGGCGCGCATCGGCATGTCCTACGCGAGCCTCTACGCCGCGCTGTCGTACGGCAGCGCCGGGCTGAATGCGGTGCATGGCATCGCCTACGCGGTGGCGGGCGCCACGCACCGCTCGCACGGCAGCACCAACGCGGTAATGCTGCCGTATGTGCTCGACGCGATAAAGGCGCATCGGCGCGCCGAGTTCATCGAGCTGGCAGCGCTGCTTGGCGTGGAAGGCAGTAGCGTCGAGCAACGCATTGGCGCGGTGCCACGCGCGATACGCGCGCTGGTCGCGGCGCTCGATATCCCGGTATCTCTGCAGGGCTTTGGCATTGGACAGGAGGCGCTGCCCGCGCTGGTCGACGATGCACTGGGCGTCACGCGGCTGGCGCAGGCGTTTCCGGTGCCCGATGTGCCGCGGACATATGGGTGCATCGTGGAGCGGGCGTGGCGAGGGTGGTTGGAGGGGGATGACGGGTGTTGAGCGGGGGGCCGTTACTGCCCTCTCCCCCGGCCCTCTCCCGCCTTGCGGGAGAGGGGAGTGCAATTTTGTCTTGCATACCTTTGGCATCCATCTAATATATTACGCACGCCGTGTATCTGCGGCTGACGACGACAACAGAGGAGACAACCATGGATATGTCGGCAGGCGTAGCGCTCGCCCCCGGAGTCGCCGCGCGACTCGAGCGCCTTCCCATGACGCGCTATCAGCGCACCTTGTTCGGCATCATTGCCACCGCGTGGTTCTTCGATTCGATGGACCTGGGCATGATGACCTTCGTGCTGGGTTCGATCAAGGCGGAGTTCGGCCTGAGCACCGCGCAGACCGGCCTTTTGGCCAGTTCAAGTTTCGTCGGCATGTTCCTTGGCGCGGCGGTGGCCGGCATGCTGGCAGATCGCTTCGGCCGCAAGCCGGTGTTCCAGGTCAGCATGCTGTTCTGGGGCGTTGGCAGCCTGATGTGCGGGCTGGCGGACAGCGTTACCACATTGATGCTCTATCGCGTGCTGCTTGGCTTTGGCATGGGGATGGAGTTTCCGATCGGGCTGTCGATGGTGTCGGAAATCGTGCCGGCCAAGAGTCGTGGCAAGTATGTGGCGATCCTCGAAGGCTTCTGGCCGATCGGTTTCATCGCCGCGGGGCTGTTGGCCTATGTGGCGTTGCCGGTCATCGGCTGGCGCGGCATCTTCATCGCGATGGCGGTGCCCGCGGTATTCGTATTCGTGGTGCGGCGCATGGTTCCGGAATCGCCGCGCTGGCTCGAGGGCGCCGGGCGCAAAACCGAGGCGGAGGCGGTAATGACCGGCATCGAGGCCCGCGTGCGGCGGGCGTGCGGCAAGCCGCTGCCGCCGGTACAGGATGGCTTCGCTGCCGCCGCCCAGGCGGGCAAGGGCGACAAGGGCAGATTCGGGGAACTGTGGAAGGGCCAATACGCGAAGCGTACCGTGATGCTGTGGGGCGTGTGGTTTTTCGCGCTGCTCGGCTATTACGGCCTGACCACATGGCTCGGGGCGCTGCTGCAGCAGGCGGGCTATGCGGTGACCAAGTCCGTGCTGTACACCGTCTATATCTCGCTGGCCGGCATTCCCGGTTTCATCTTCTCGGCCTGGCTGCTGGAGAAGTGGGGGCGCAAGCCGACTTGCGCGCTGATGCTACTGGGCAGCGCGGCCGCCGCCTATGCATACGGACAGGCCGCCGTGCTGCGGCTGCCGGTGGAACAGCTCATTGCCGCCGGTCTTTGCATGCAATTCTTCCTGTTCGGCATGTGGTCGGTGCTCTATGCGTACACACCCGAGCTGTATCCGACCCGGTCGCGCGCCACGGGGTCGGGCTTTGCATCGTCCGTGGGACGCGTTGGCTCGCTGATCGGCCCTTACCTGGTGGGTCTGCTGCTGCCGGTGACCGGCCAGGGCGGCGTGTTCACGCTCGGTGCGTTGTCGTTCGTGGTGGCGGCGGTGGCGGTGCTGGCGCTCGGTGTCGAGACGAAGGGGCGGTGCCTGGAGGAGGTGTCGCATTGATTGATGTTCTCCAGGCGGCCAGGTTGTGACTGCCCTCTCCCCCGCCCCTCTCCCGCCTTGCGGGAGAGGGGGGCAACCCGCCTGACACCCTAAAACGGCCCCCTCAAGGGCCGTCTTCATTTCCMCCGCCCAGCCACTGTCATCCGCATTGACATACACCAATATTCCACTAATATATTAGTACCGTATCAGCAAACGAGGAGACGACCATGATGAGCGAACGGCAGCGCAAATTCCGCGAGCAGTACAAGGCCGATATCAGTCCCCTGTACAACGGCCTGCTGCACATCGGGGTGATATTCGCGGCCGGCATCGCCGCCATCTACTACTGCGTCGTGCATCTGCAGAATGCGACGTGGGAATGGCTGCTGGTGCTGCCGGTATTCCTGGCTGGAAACTTCGTCGAGTGGTATCTGCACAAGTATGTGATGCACCGACGCGTCGACGTGTTCGCGCTGCGCGCGATCTACGAGCGCCACACCCGCCAGCATCATCAGTACTTCACCGATGTCGAGCCGACCATCGATACCACGCGCGAATTCCGCATCGTGTTCTTTCCATGGCGCGTGCTGATTACACTGGGGGTGGGCGGGCTTGGCCTGGGCTTTCTGGCCACGCTGATCTTCAACGCGAACGCCGGCTATATCGTGTTCGTCACGATGGTGGGTCACTATCTGGTGTACGAGGTGTTCCACTACTGCTGCCATGTCCACGACAACTGGTTCGTGCGCAACATGCCGTTCATCAACACCATCCGGCGCCACCATACCGCGCACCACAACCAGGGGATCATGATGCACTACAACATGAACCTGACCTTCCCGATCACCGACTGGCTGATGGGCACCAGCGATCTGCGGCGCGGCCTCGTGGGGCATCTGTTCAACGGCTACAGCGAGGAACATATCAAGCCGGAACTCAAGCCGATCGTCCGCAAATTCCGCCACGACGATTCGCGCGTGACGCTCGATGGCCCGCAGCTCACCGAGGAGGAACGCCGCGCGATGGCGGCGTGAAGGGCAGCGGCGAGACGCCCCCGTGCAATGCAGTCCTCGTCCCCGCCGTCGCGGGGACGACCACATTCGGGCCGCCCTATTCGGCCACCACGCCGGCCGCCCGGATCAGCGCCGCGCTGCGGACGATCTCGCCGCGAATGGTGCGGTCGGCCTCTTCCTCGCTGCTGGCCACGGCCACCAGCCCCTGCGACGCCAGCGCTTCCCTGACCTTCGGCGCCGACAGTGCGCGTGCCGCCTGCGCGCGCAGCTGCGCGCTCACTGCCTTGGGCAGACCAGCCGGCGCAATCAACGCGAGCCACGCGTCGTAGGCGTAGTCCTTCACGCCGGCCTCGGCCATGGTGGGCACATCGGGCAGGCTGTCGATGCGCCTGGGCGTGGTGACCGCAAGCGCCCGCATCTTGCCGGCGCGGATCTGCGGCAACGCGGAGGCCGACGCCAGGATGCCGAACTGCACCTGTCCCGCCATGATGTCCGTCATCATCGCGTTGGTCCCCTTGTACGGAATATGGACGACGTCGATGCCGGCGCGCGAGCGGAACAGCTCGGCGGCCAGATGCAGTGCGGTGCCCTTGCCGGACGAAGCGTAGTTGATGCTGCCCGGCTTCGCCTTGGCCGCGGCGACCAGGTCCTGCAGCGTCTTGTACGGCGAATCGGCCGGCACCGACAGGATCAGCGGCGTGGTGCCGAGAATCGAAATCGGCGTGATGTCCTTCACCGAGTCATAAGGCATCTTGCGGTACAGCGAGGGGTTCACCGCGTAGTTGGACGAGATGATCCCCAGCGTGTAGCCATCCGGGGCCGCGCTGACCAGTTGCCGCGTGCCCGGTATGCCGCCGGCGCCGGCCATGTTCTCCACGACCACGGGTTGACCCATGCCCTGGCTCAGTTCGGCGCCCACCAGCCGCGCGAGATAGTCGGCGGTCGAGCCGGGCGAGGTCGGCACGATCACGCGGATCGGCTTGGATGGGTAGTGCTGCGCGTCCGGCTGGGCGACGGCGGTCTGCACCGATGCGAGCGCGAAGGTGCAAAGGCAGGGCGCCAGCAGGCGCCGCAACAGCATGGCGGTATGGGATTGCATGGTTGTCTCCTGAGTGGCGTCGGCTCGCGCCGGTTGTCTGGTGCAGCGGTCGGTGGCCGACGGGGTGGATGAGTGGGTTCGATTGCTTGTGCTGTGACTGGCCTCTCCCCCGCCCCTCTCCCGCTCTGCGGGAGAGGGGAGAAAGCCGCGGGAATTTCAGATGCCGGTGGTGCGCTCCCCTCTCCCGCTCGCGGGAGAGGGTCGGGGGCGAGGGCAGTCACAACCTCACACCCGGCAACCAGCCGCTAAAAAACAGCATGAAAAAGGCAGCGCCGCGCGGGTGACGGCGCCCCCAAAAGCTATGCGTGTTCGGCGCGCAGCGCGTCGAACGTCGCGATGCGGCCCGCCAGCGCGCTCGCGACCACCGTGTATGGACTGCCGAGCCACACATTGCCCGGCCCCGAGCGCCCCGGGAAATTGCGGTTGATCGCGCTGATGGTGGTCTGCGACGCATGCTCCGACTGCCCAGGGCCGCAGTTCGCGCAGGCGCCGCAGCCCGGCATGATCAGCGTCGCGCCGGCCTGCTCGAATACCTGCAGATAGCCTTGCTCGTCGCAATAGCGGCGCACGTCCATCGTGCCGAACTGCAGGAACAGCTTCGTGCGCGGCGCCACGCGCAGTCCGTGGTCCAGGCCCCACTTGAGCACCTCGTGATAACAGTCGAAGTCCTCGCGCTTGCCGGCCGTGCAGGAGCCGCCGTAGGCGATGTCGACCGGTACCGCGCCATCGAGCGCATCGACCGGTACGCCATTGCCCGGGTCGCCGGGCCGCGCCACCATCGGTCCGATCGACGCGCCGTCGATGCGGATGACCGCGCGGTAGCGTGCGCCCGGATCGCTGCGCATCCATGGCTCCAGTACGAAGTCCACGTCGCGGCGCGACTTCAGGAACGCCACGGTGCGCTCGTCGGGCTCGACGATGCCGGTGAAGCCGCCGAGTTCCGCCACCATATTGGTGAGCGTGGCCCGCTCGTCGATCGACATGGCACGCACCGCGCTGCCGCCATACTCGAACACCGCACCGATCGCGTCGCCGGCGCGGATCGATTCCATCTGGAGCAGATGCAGCACGATGTCCTTGGCGGTCACGCCGGGCCGCAACTGTCCGTCCACTTCGATACGCAAGGTCTCCGGAACCTTGCAGCGAACGTAGCCGGTGACCCAGCTATTGGCCAGCTCCGTGGCGCCGGCGCCGAAGGCCAGGCAGCCCAGGGCGCCGGAGTGCGGCGTGTGCGAGTCGGTGCCCGCCACCACTTCGCCCGGCAGCGCGTAGTTCTCGGTCATCATCGCGTGACAGATGCCCTCCGATCCGGAGGCATCGGGCAAGGCGCCATGCGCCCGCACCGGATAGGTCCGCGTGAAGTCGGTATGCCCCGAAACCAGATTGGCGATGCCGGGCAGAAGGCCGTCGCGCACGTGCGGAATGCTCTGGCCGGCCAGCACCAGATGGTCCTGGAAGGCGATGATCCGCTCGGGCCGGTACAAAGGCGCGGGCCGGCCAAAGGCGCGGTGCATCAGGTGCGCGCACATGCCGGTGAAGTAGTCGTGCGAGAAGCGCCAGTCGGCCTCGACGAACACGCCGTCGCCCACGCGCGCGCCCTGCGACGCCGGATGCAGATGGCGCTCGATGATTTTCTCGACCAGCGTGCGGGGCTGCCCGGCCGGTGCCGCATTGGTACGCGGCCGCGGCCATTGCGCGCCCTTGCTGTACGCCAGCAGCCCGCCGCTGCGAATGACCTGCTGCGTGAGGGCATCGCGCCCCTGCAGGAAGGCTTCGATCGGAATGGCCTCGCCGGCAAGAATGCGGTCGAGGATGCTGAAATCGGTGGTGGTGAGAATGCCGATGTTGTCGCAATTCTGCTGGTAGATGCGCTCGAAGCTCTCCGCCACGATCAGCCGGATGCCGGCTGACAACTCCGCCAGCGGGCTCGATTCGCGCGAAGAGCCCTTGCCGTAGCGCTTGCCCGCCACCGTGATGCCAAATCCGCCGTCGCGGATGACGTTCTCCCCGATCGGCAATGCATCGCCCGCTTTCAGTCCGACATAAGGGTAGCGGCCCAGCCGTTCGTCGTAACTGAGCATCACCGTCACCGGGGTGATCTCGTCGGTGGATACGTTGTCGCGCAGCGGCATGGCCTGCGCCAGCGTGACGGGCTCGCCGGCAAGCTGGGCGCGGATGCAGTCCGGGTCCCGGGACAGGTACAGCACGCGGCCGGCGAATCGAATCTTGTCTTCCATCGGTGTTTCCTCCTGCCGGGGGAATATATGTCGCGCCGGCGGCGATACGCCTGCCATCTCGGCAAGTCAGGCGTCGTGCTTCGAGACGGCTCGCGCCGCGGCCGCCCGTGGCGGACAGTGCCGGCGTTCGCGCTGGTTTCGCGAAGCCTGCCATCGCGAATCGTCATGTCTGCCCGCCAACGTGCGCCCTATGATGCGTTCACTTGCCATGAAGGCCTGCATTCATTCATCCACTCCATCGCGAACTTCGGCGACGCGCCGCGTTTCCCCATGCCAAGCACGCTCTACGACAAACTCTGGGACAGCCACGCCTTCGCCACCGAGGCCGACGGCACCAGCCTGCTTTATATCGACCGCCACATCATCAACGAGGTGTCGAGCCCGCAAGCCTTCGAGGGCCTGCGCCTGGCCGGCCGCACGCCATGGCGTGCCAATGCCAATCTGGCGATCGCCGACCACAACGTGCCGACCACCGATCGCAGCCGCGGCATCGAGGACCCGACCTCCCGCCTGCAGGTGCAGACGCTGCAGGACAACGCCAACACCTATGGCCTGACCTTCTTCGGCATGGACGATATCCGCCAGGGCATCGAGCACGTGGTCGGCCCCGAGCAGGGCGCCACCCTGCCCGGCATGACGGTGGTGTGCGGCGACTCGCATACCTCGACGCACGGTGCCTTCGCGTGCCTCGCGCATGGCATCGGGACATCGGAAGTCGAGCACGTCCTGGCGACGCAGACGCTGCTGACCAGGAAGATGAAGTCGATGCTGGTCCGCGTCGAAGGCGACCTCGCACCGGGCGCCACCGCGAAGGACATCGTGCTCGCGCTGATCGGCAAGATCGGCACCGCTGGCGGCACCGGCTACGCCATCGAATACGCCGGCTCGACGATCCGTGCACTGTCGATGGAAGGCCGCATGACCATCTGCAACATGGCCATCGAGGCTGGCGCGCGCGCCGGCATGGTGGCGGTGGACGACACCACCATCGACTACGTGCGGGGGCGGCCGTTCGCGCCGACCGGTGCCCAGTGGGACCAGGCCGAGGCGTACTGGCGCACGCTGCGTTCCGACGACGACGCCGTGTTCGACGCCGTGGTCGACCTTGACGCGACGCGCATCGCGCCGCAGGTCACGTGGGGGACCTCCCCCGAGATGGTGGTGCCGGTGGACGGCCGCGTGCCCGATCCCGACGACGAGGCCGATCCGACGCGCCGCGATGGCATGAAGAAGGCGCTGGCCTATATGGGCCTGGAAGCCGGCACGCCGATCCAGTCGATCCGGCTGGACAAGATCTTTATCGGCTCCTGCACCAACTCGCGCATCGAGGATCTGCGCGCGGCGGCCGCGGTGCTGCGCGGCAAGCGCCTCGCGCCGAATATCAAGCTCGCGATGGTGGTGCCGGGCTCGGGGTTGGTGAAGGCGCAGGCCGAGCGCGAGGGGCTGCACCGCGTGTTTCTCGACGCCGGTTTCGAATGGCGCGAGTCGGGCTGCTCGATGTGCATGGCGATGAATGCGGACCGGCTGTCGCCGGGCGAGCGGTGCGCGTCGACCTCGAACCGCAATTTCGAGGGCCGCCAGGGCAATGGCGGCCGCACCCATCTGGTCAGCCCGGCGATGGCCGCGGCCGCCGCGGTGGCCGGGCATTTCGTCGATATCCGCGCGATCCAGCCCAGCATGGCGGCAACACAATAACAAGCGAGGAGACATCGTGGAAAAAATCACCCGGCACGAGGGCCTGGTCGCACCGATCGACCGTGCCAATGTCGATACCGACGCCATCATCCCCAAGCAGTTCCTCAAATCGATCCGCCGTACCGGCTTTGGCCCGAACCTGTTCGACGAGTGGCGCTACCTGGACCACGGCGAGCCCGGCCAGGATTGCAGCACGCGCCCGCTCAATCCGGACTTCTCGCTGAACCAGCCGCGCTACCAGGGCGCGTCCGTGCTGCTCACCCGCAAGAATTTCGGCTGCGGCAGCTCGCGCGAGCACGCGCCGTGGGCGCTGCACCAGTACGGCTTCCGCGTGATGATCGCGCCGTCGTTCGCCGACATCTTCTTCCATAACAGCTTCAAGAACGGCCTGCTGCCGATCACGCTGTCCGAAGCGCAGGTGGACGGCCTGTTCGAGGCGCTGTACGCGCAGCCCGGCTTCCGGCTGGTGATCGACCTGGAGGCGCAGACGGTGCAGAGCGTCGACGGCGCACTGCGCGCCAGCTTCGACATCGATCCGTTCCGCAAGTACTGCCTGCTCAACGGCCTGGACGATATCGCCCTCACGCTGCGCAAGGCCGACCAGATCCGCGACTACGAATCGCGCCATCTGGCCAAGTTTCCCTGGTTGCTGAACACGCTGTAGAACACCGCGCGCATTCGCGCCCGCCGCTTACCCATTGCAGTCCGCCCACGCCCGCCGGTCACGAGCCGGCGGGTGCAGGGGCCGTTGTCAGTTCGCCGTTGGTCCGTCTTTGAACGTAGTCGTCGTCAACCGATGCACTCATGAAGCGAGAAGGAAACCATGCTAGCGAGAAACCTGTTGCGGCATCTGGACTTGACCACCCTGCAGCTGCTGCTGTCGGTGGACCGGGAAGGCACGCTGACGCGCGCCGCCCGGCAGGAAGCAATGACGGTGTCGGCTGCCAGCAAGCGGCTGTACGACCTCGAACAGGCGATGGGGACGTCGCTGTTCGTGCGCAAGTCCAACGGCATGGAGCCCACCGCCACGGGGCGCAGCATGCTGGGCCATATCCGGCGCATCCTCAGCGTGGTGCACAACATCGAACTTGAGCTGTCGGAGCAGGCCAGCGGCTTTGTGCGCGTGGCCGCCAACCTGTCGGCGATCGTCGAGTTCCTCCCCGAGGATCTGCAGTCGTTTCTCGAAGCCCATCCCGCGGTGCGTATCGACCTGAACCAGCTGTCGAGCGAGGAGGTGGCACGCAGCGTGCGCGACGGCACGTCGGACATCGGCATCTGCGCGGCCGACAGCGACCTGCAGGGACTGCAGGTCGCCGCGTACCGCACCGACCGCTGGATGCTGGTGATGCGCCCTGACCATCCGCTGGCCGCGCGCCAGCATGCCGCGCTGGCCGATACGCTGGAGCACGACTATATCGGCATGCCGGTCGGCAGCTGGGTCAATGCGCGCGCGTGCCGCGCCGCGCGCGAGGCGGGCCGGACGCTGCGCCTGCGCATGTATGCGCCGGGCTTCGATGCGATCTGCCGCATGGCGCAGGTTGGCATGGGCATCGGCATCGTGCCGCAGAAGGTGTATCTGGCCATCGGCAAGCCGATGGGCCTGGCAGCGGTGCTGCTCGACGACGGCTGGGCCCGCCGCGACCTGACCGTGGTGGTCCGCCCGGACGAGTCGCAACCGCCCGCGATGCGAGCGCTGCTGGCGCACCTGTCGCGGCAGCCCGATGCGGACGCGGCCGCCGCGCCCGGCGGGGCCGGCGCCGAGCCGCCACCGAGACCGCAAACCGCGCGTGCCGGCGCGGCACGGGGCGATGCCATCGCGCTGGCCGCGCGCCAGCTCACCCGGCAACCGGTGTTCGCGCTATGAGCCGCACGCATGCGCTGCTATGCGCCGCGCTGTCCGCGGCGTGCCAGCTGTCGGCGGAACAGGCCCATGCGGCATCGGCCGCCAGCGAGAAAGAGGTGTGCTACGGCGTCGCCAAGGCCGGCCAGAACCACTGCGCCGACACGCAATGCCTGCACTCGTGCTCCGGCATGTCGAGCAAGGACCGCGATCCGACCGAGTGGACGCTGGTGCCGAAGGGTACCTGCGAGGCGCAGGGCGGACGCGTGGCCGCGGTGCCGCTGGCCTGCGGCGGCGTCACGCCCCAGGCCGCGCATGCGAATCCAGAGAAGATCGCGCGTGGCGCCGCCCTCTACGCCGACGGGGACGCGTCCCGCGCCATTCCCGCCTGTGTGGCGTGCCACGGCCCCGCCGGTCATGCGGTAAGCGCCGACTATCCCAAGCTGGCCGGGCAGTACGCGGCCTACACGAGCCGGCAGCTGCTCAACTTCCGCACGGTCGCACGCGACAATCCCATCATGAGCCCGATCGCCCGCGCCCTGCGCGACGACGAGATCGAGGACGTGGGTCTGTATCTCGAAGTCGAGGGCGCCCGCCCGCACCAGGCCGGCCCGGCTCGCCCCGTCACCGTGGCGGCGCTGCCGCCGCTGACACCGGCGCAGCAGCGGCAGCTTGCCCGCCAGATGCGGCAACTCAAGTCACGCGGCATCGAGCCGGGCAAGCCATTCCGGGACTGCCGCGATTGCCCGGAGATGGTGCCGATTCCCGCCGGGGATTTCGTGATGGGATCGCCCGAGGACGAGGCCGGGCGCTATGGCAACGAGAGGCAGCACGCCGTGCGCATCGGCGCGCCGCTCGCCGTGGGGCGCTTCAGCGTGACCTTCGACGAATGGGACGCCTGCGTGCGCGACGGCGGCTGCGATCACCGTCCCGGCGACCAGGGCTGGGGCCGCGGCAACCGGCCCGTGATCAACGTGAGCTGGCACGACGCGCAACGCTACGTCGGCTGGCTGCGCAAGGCGACCGGCAAGCCATACCGGCTGCTGAGCGAGGCCGAGTGGGAGTACGCGGCGCGCGGCGGCACCACCACCGCGCGCTGGTGGGGGCAGCAGCTCGACCGCGCGCACGCGAACTATGGTCCCGAGACCTGCCCGCAGCAGACGGCGTGCGGCGGCTTCGCCGAGGGGGCCGACCGCTGGGTCAACACCGCACCGTCCGGCAGCTTTCCGGCCAATCCCTTCGGCCTTTACGACATGCTCGGCAATGCCTGGCAGTGGGTCGCCGACTGCTGGCATTCCGACTACAGCGGCGCGCCGGTGGACGGCAGTGCGCGCACCGACGAAGGCTGCCAGCGCCGCGTGATCCGCGGCGCCTCGTGGGGCAATGTGCCGAGCTTTGTCCGTGCCGCGAGTCGCGCCACCTACGACGCCGACCGACGCGGCGCCAACATCGGCCTGCGGGTGGCACGCGACCTGCCGTGAACGCGACCGTGCCGCAAGCGGACGCGGGCGCCGGCGGCCCGATGGGCATCGGCCTGCGTGCCGCCCACTACCGCGACTTCCTGGAAGGCACGCCGCCGGTCGAATGGGTCGAGGTCCATACCGAGAACTATCTGGCCGACGGCGGATGGGACCTGCACGTGCTGCGGCACGTGCGGCGGCGCTATGCGGTCAGCCTTCACGGCGTGGGGCTCGGCATCGGCTCGGCGAATGGCCTGTGCCACGCTCACCTGCGACGCATCGCGGCGCTGGTGGCGCTGATCGAGCCGGTGCGGGTGTCCGAGCATTTGTGCTGGGCCCACGCTGGCGGACGTCACCATAACGATCTGATGCCGTTGCCGCTGGACGAGCGCACCGTGCGCATCGTCGCCAGCCGCGTCGACGAAGTGCAACAGGTGCTGGGCCGCCAGATCCTGCTCGAGAACATCGCCACGCCGCTGCGCTGCCGGGCCGATACGCTTGGCGAGACGCAGTGCCTCGCCGAGATCGCGGCACGCAGCGGCTGCGGGGTGCTGCTCGACCTGAACAATCTGTACGTAAACCAGTGCAACCATGGCGAGGATGCACGGCGCGCATTAGATGCCCTGCGGCCAGCCATGGTCGGCGAACTCCATCTGGCCGGGCATCTGGTGACGCCGGATGGCCTGATCGACCACCACGGCGCCCGTGTCGCGTCCGAGGTGTGGGACCTGTACCGGGTGGCGCTGCGGCGTCTCGGCAGCGTGCCCACGCTGATCGAGTGGGATACCGATGTGCCGGCGCTGGCGGTGCTGCTCGATGAAGCGCAGGCGGCCCGACGCATCGCGGTGGAGACGCTGCGTGCCGCCGCCTGATTCCCCTGCCATGGCGGACACCGACGGCGATGCCTGGTGGGCATGGCAGCACGCGCTGTCGGCGGCGCTGTCGCCGGATGCCGGCGATCGCGCCGTGCGGGCGGTGCTGTCGCTCGCGCACGGTGAACCCGACTTGAACGCACGGCGGCTCGCACGGTGGCGCGGTGGACGGGCGGTGCTCCACGAAGAGGTGCTGGCCCATGCGTATCCCGCGGTGCGGCACGCGATTGGCCTCGTGGCATTCCCCGCGCTTGCCCGCGCCTATACGCTGCGTCATCCATCCCGCGATGGCGACCTGGGCCGCTTCGGCTGCCGCTTGCCCGCCTTCCTGGCCCACGATGCAGCGACGCGACCGTGGCGTGCGCTGTCTGCCGTGGCGCGGCTCGAATGGGCGGTGCATCGGCTGCACCGGGCCGCCGATGCGCCGCCGCTTGATGCCGGCGATGTTGCCCTGCTCTGCGCCGAATCGCTGGGATGCCTGATGGTTCGGCTGCATCCGTCATGCCGCTTGCTGATGGTGCCGCGGGCTGCGTTGGCTTGTTGGCATGCGTTTCATGCCGACCGCGGTCTTGTTGACACATCAGCGGTGATGGCCTCCTCCCACGACGGCGCGAATTCGGCCGCGCTGGTGTACCGGCAACGGTATCGGATGGCCGTGCGGGAAGTCGATGCGGCGGAACGGGAGGCGTTGGCGCGACTGCGTCGTGGTTGCACAATGGCCAGCGCGCTGCAGGCCGCCGCCGGGGACCGGGAAGAACCTTCGGACGTCGGCGGAATATTCGCGCGGTGGTTAGGCGATGGCTTGCTCGTGGTGGAGGGGTAGTCGGGTGGGGATGCTGGGACTGCTGGGACTGCCCTCTCCCCCGGCCCCTCTCCCGCGGGCGGGAGAGGGGAGTCGGTCTGCAAGGGGCGACGATTTTCTCCCCTCTCCCGTTCGCGGGAAAGGGGCCGGGGGAGAGGCCAGTCCCAGCCCCCCACCTCGCACCGGCTCCGCAGGCACCTCCAGCACCCGCTCGATCGCCGCCCGCGTCAAGCCCGGCGACAGCAGCTCCAGGAAGGTATAAAGCGGCTCCGCGATGCTGACGCCGCGCCGGCATACGATGCACAGCGACTGCGCATCGAACAGGTGCCCCAACGGCATTGCGTGCAACTCGCCGGTGCGGCCGCCCCACGCGACGTTGTCGCACGCGGGCCGCTCGACGATGCCCACCCCCATGCGCTGCGCCACGCAATGCTGGATCACCTCGGCATCGGCCGATTCGATGCGGATGTCGGCCTGCAGCCCATGCGCGGCGAATGCGTCTTCCAGGCGCTTGCGCATCGCAAAGCTGGTGTCGTAGGTCAGCAGCGGATGGCGGGCCAGCGATGCCAGCGTCAGCGCGCCGCCGCCCAGCAGCGGATGCCCGGCGGGCAACAGCGCCACTGCCTCGGTCGGGCAGAACGGCAGCGACGCAAGCCGGTCGCCGGTATCGACGGCATCGGGCAGGATGCCGACGTCGGCGTTGCCCTTGCGCACCATCTCGGCCACCTGCGCCGGACTGCCCTGCTGGAACGTCAGCCGCACGCCGGGATGGCGGTCGGTCAACGCCTTGACCACGCCGGGCAGGGTGCCGCGCATCAGCGATTGGGTCGCGGCGATGGTCAGCGCACCGCTGAGCTGCGTGGCGAACTGGCGGGCCACGCGCTTGAGCTCGCCGATCTCCTCGAGGATCTGCGAGATCGCGCGCACGACGTCCTGCCCCGGGCGCGTCAGGCCCGACAGGCGCTTGCCATGGCGTGTGAATATCTCCACGCCGAGCTCCTGTTCCAGATCCAGTATGGCCTTGGACACGCCGGGCTGGGAGATCAGCATGGCCTTGGAGACGCGGGTGAGGTTGTAGTCCTGCCGCACAGCCTCATGCACGAAGCGCAACTGATGAAGGTTCATCGCCTGCTCCCTGGTTGTTGCGGTGTGGATGTTTCTGGAATGTTGGGACTGCCAACCCACCGCTCCAACTCACCTTACCGCCGCCGAATCCCCCGCCGTCCGCTGTCCCGGCATCGAGATCAGCCAGTTGTACAGCGCGCACGCCGCCAGCAGCACGCTGGTCCCGACGAACACATAGCGCATGCCGAACTGCCCGCCGATGAAGCCGCCCAGCAGCGGCCCGATCACCTGCCCGGCATACTGAAACGCCGTCGACAGCCCCAGCGCGCGGCCTACCGAGTGATCCGGCACGTGATGGCGAATCAGCGATGCGACGCACGGCAACAGCCCGCCGAGCGACAGGCCCATCAGGAAGCGCAACGCGATCAGCTGCCACGACTCGGTGACCATGGCCTGCGGTATCAGCAGCACCGCCGCCACTGCCATGCAGCCGACCACGACCTTCAGGTGTCCGATGCGGTCAGCCAGCTTGCCCAGCCTCGAGGCCGACAGCACGCTGCCCAGCGCCGCGGCCGACATCACCAGGCCGGCGACGAAGGTGACCTGCGTGGGATCGGCGATCAGCTCCTGCACGTAGACCGTGATGATCGGCTCGATCGACATATTGGCCACGAGCAGCAACGTGGCGGTCACGAGCATCGCGTACACCAGCCGCCGCYGCCGTGGCCCTTCGAACTGGAGGCCGCCACGCGCGCGCGCCTTCGCGGCCGGCGTGCGTTTGGCCTCCTTGATAAAGAGACAGGTCGCGAGAAAGTTCAGGAAGATGCAAGCGCTGGCGAGGAAAAACGTATTGCGGATGCCGACCAGCGTGGGCAGCATGCCGCCCACCAGCGGACCCACCAGGCTGCCGGCCATGATGCTGGCCGACAGCACGCCAAGCGCCCAGCCGGAACGGGCCTTCGGTGTCTGCGCCGCGACGATGACATAGGAGCCGGATGTATAGCCGCCGGCCAGACCCACCAGCAGACGCACCGCCACGAGTTGCCACGCCTCCTGCACCAGCCCTGTCAGCGACATGGTGACCACCATGCCGAAGCTCGCGCGCATCAGGTTCAGCTTGGCGCCGTAGCGGTCGGCCAGCGCGCCCCAGTACGGCGCCACCAGCGCGGCGGTGAAGAACGTCGCGCCATACGCCATGCCTGACCACTGCACGATGGCCGCATGGCCGCTGACGCCCAGTTGTTCGACATAGAGCGGCAGGAACGGCAGCAGCAGCGTCATCGCCACGATATTGATGAACGATCCGAAGCCGCAGATCAGCAGGTTGCGCTTCCAGTGGCGGTCCTCGGTGGAATGGCTCGGCTCGGCGGAAGCGCCGGCCGTGGCGGGCTGCGTGATCGATGGTGTCGGCTTGTCGGACATGGACGGCAATGGGTTGGTAGTGGCCTGTCGGATCGCGGCGGCGCGGTCAGTCCCCGCTACACGGTCGCCACCGGCGTGACCGGCGAGGCCACGGCGCCGGTCAGGCGAAGCGGCGGCGCGGTCAGCAGGAAACTGCTCCGACCGTGCTCGCGCAGCCACCGCGCCAGCGGCGTAAGATGCCACAATTCGCCGATATGGATGCCGAGCTTGAACAGGCACAACTCGTGCAGCGGCAGCGCCGGATACCGCGGCGCGTCGATGCGCGGCGCGGGAAACACCTCGACGGCGTGATTGTCCGCGGCAATCGCAACGATGCCGGCCTCATCCACCCAGCGCAGCAACGCCTCGTCGCGGCCGTCCAGGTCGCAGCACGACTGCTCCAGCCGGTGCACGTCGGGGTCGCCGCCCATTTCGACCAGCATCTGCGCGAAGCCCGTGTGGATGCACACCATGTCGCCGGGCCTGACTTCGACATTGTCGGCCTCCATCACCTGCCGCAGGTCGCGAAACGACACCGCGCGCTTGTCGCGGCCGAAATGCGCCTCCAGGTCGATCATCACGGCCCGCCCCTGCACCCCGGTGGCGGCCATATGCTCGATGCCGAGCTTGCGCGCGGGCGCCGCCGGAAAGCCGCCGTGCGGATCGGGCCGCACCGGCGTGATGCCGAACACATCGCGCTCCGCGGTATAGCCGTTATAGAAGCAGCTCTGCTGCCGGCCATCGCCGTCGACGTCGTACAGGCTGCCGACCTGCGCCAGGCTGTCCCACTGCGTCGAATACTGCGTGTACAGGGTGACCGCGTGATCGCACAGCACGTCGGTCAGGTACGGATCGTCCTGGCGCAACTGGTAGTTGATGTTGGACTTCTCGTTGCGCAGCACCGGCGTCAGGCACGGCGGGCGCCGGCGCGGATTGAACTTGCTGCCGCCCGGCAGGTCCAGCGGCAGGCTGAGGCAAAACGACAGCCCGGCGCGCACTTCGGCCACGCCTTCGCGCACCTTGTCCGGCGTGAGCAGGTTCAATCGGCCAAGCTGGTCATCGGGACCGAAGTCGCCCCAGTTGGAACCGGTCGGACGCTGGTGATACCGCATGCGGGTGTCTCCATGAGGATTGCGGTGGTGCCCGTGCGGGCGGTGCGACGGGGTTCGTGCGGGACGGCAAGCCGCCGCCCCCCCTTTCGCGGACGGCGACGGTGGCTTGGCGACGCCCTATGTTGTTGCGCGGGCGCCGCGCCGCTTCAGTGCTGGGACGGCGCGGGGTCCGGTTCCGGCGGCAGCGCGGCATAGCGCTGGAAGCCGTCGCGCTTCTCGATGCGGCTGTACCAGCCATTGAAGTTGCGCAACTCCGGCGGGTTCGGCACGTTGAAGCTGACCCAGGTCTGCGCCAGCACGCCGAGCGCGACGTCGGCGATGGTGAAGTTATCCCCGGCGATATAGTCCTTGCCGCCGAGATACTCGTCGAAGATGGTCCAGTTCTTCGCCAGCTTCTCCAGCGAGGCGTTGGTCACGGCCATGTTCCGCTTTTCCTCCGGTGTGCGGATGATCTGCGTGAAGGCGGTGACGATATCCGGCCACAGCGCGCCCATGGACCAGTCCAGCCAGCGGTTGACCTCGGCATGCGCGCGCGTCTCCATCGGATACAGCGTCTTCGGTCCATATTGCATGGCCAGATAGCGCATGATGGTGTTGGACTCCCACAGCACGTACTGGTCATCCACCAGCGTCGGCACCAGGCCGTTGCGGTTCATCTTCAGGTATTCCTCGGTATCGGTCTTGCCATACTGCCGGCCCGCGTCGATACGGTCGAACTGCTGGCCGACCTCGACCAGGCACCACAGTACCTTCTTCACGCACAAACCGCGTTCCCTGCCCCAGACTGTGATCATTTGCGTGTCCCCTTGTGTGATGCGTTGAGAAAATTGCTGCTGGTTTGGGGAGAGGGCAGTCCCATCGACACGCCGCCCTCCCCACATTACGCGGCTACTGCTGCTCCCTCTTCAACCACTCCCGAAACTCCGGCACAGGCAGSCCCGCCATGCCGTAGTTGTCGAGGTTGATCTCGTCGATCACCACCACGGTGGTCTTCGGGTTCTTGCCCAGCACCTGCTGCAGCACCATGGTCACGCCGGCGATCAGCGCCTTCTTCTGCTCGCGCGTCACGCCCTCGTCGGTGACCTTGATGTTCACGTACGGCATCGCTCCTCCTTGTGCGGTTGTGCGTTGGTTCGTATCCGGCTAGTGCATCGACGCGCCCCTGGCGCGCAACGCCCGCAGGCCCGTCGCGAAGCGGTCCAGCGCGCGCGTCAGCCGCTCCGGCGACTGCGCGAAGCAGACCCGCAGGAAGCCCTCGCCCGACGCGCCGAACGCGCTTCCCGGGGCCAGCGCCACGCCGTACTCGCGCACCAGCGTCATTGCCAGCATCAAGCTGTCGTCAAGCCCGTCAACCTTCAGGAAGGCGTAGAAGGCACCCTCCGGCTGGCGGTATGTCACGCCCGGCAGGTCGCCCAGCGCGCCGGCCACCAGCGCGCGGCCGCGCCGGCAATGGTCCAGGAACCCGGCCACGAAGTTCTCGTCGGCCAGCGCCGCGAGTGCGCCGCGCTGGCTGTAGGGCGCGACACCGGAATGCGTGATCTCGACCAGCTCGCCAATGGCATCGCGCGTGCCTTCGGGCACCACCATCCATCCGACGCGCCAGCCCGTCATGGCCCATGCCTTGCTGAAGCTGTTGCAGACGATCACGCGATCGTCGGGCTCGATCACGTCCAGCATCGATGGCGCCGCCGGCCGCTGGCCATAGACGATGCGCGAATAGACCTCGTCGGCGATGATCCAGACGCCGAGCTTGCGGCACAGCGCCAGGATGGCGCGCAGCGTTGGCTCGTCAGCGGTCCAGCCGGTGGGGTTGTTGGGCGAGTTCAGCACGAAGGCGCGTGCGCCGCGCAGCGCTACCGCGAGCGCATCCAGGTCCAGCGAAAACACGCCATCGCGCTCGCTCAGCGCGACCTCGCGCAGTTCGGCGCCGCGCAGCCGCGCCAGATTGCTGGGGTTCGGCCACCCCGGTCCGTGCACCACCACGGCATCACCTGGACGCACCACCGCGGAAAAGGCGACATTGATGGCCGCCATGCCCGATGCGGTGATGAGGACGCGCGATTCGCCCACCGGCCGGCGATGCAACGCCGACAGATAGCCGGCCATCGCCTCGCGCAGGATCGGCATGCCGCGTATGTCGGGATAGCGCGTATGCGTGGTGCCGTCATCGAGCGCCGCCTTCAGCGTGACCTTGGCCGACGGCGGGCTATTGCGGTCGCTCTCGCCGAAGCACAGGAAGTCGATGTCCTGGCGCCGGAACGCCTCGCGTGCGACGGCCACCAGGTGCGACGGCTCGATGCGGGCAATGTCGCTCGCCGCCGCGCGCGGCGCGCCTGCACGGCCGGACGGCTGCGCGCCGTCGATGTTTCGCGCGATGTTGCGCGGGCGTTGCGGCGCGTCGTCATGGAGGGCCAACGGAGAAAGGACGATATCGTTCACGGCAGCTCCGGTTCCGGCAAGGCGGCGGCCTGCGGATGCGGCGCATCGGCGGCCATCGCGTAGGGGTGATTGGGATGCGGGCCGGCTTTGGCGCGGACCCGCCGGCCTCAGGCGGACCTCACACCGGCAGCATCACCGGGATCGCCGAGGGCACCGCGGCGGTCGCCGGCACATCCTTGCGCAGCGCGAGCTGTAACGAATCGAGATAGCGCTGCGACGAATTGAGCCGGATCAGGGCGCCCAGCGCGATCTCGCGGCGCACGCGCGGATCCTGGTCGACCATCGGGCGGATCACGTTCTGCATCCACGCCAGCCCGTGCGCGGCGTCGATGCGGATATGCAGGTCGTGATAGGCGATGCCCTCCTCCGGCAGTTGCAGCCGGCGCCAGCCCGCGACCAGGTCCTTGAAGCGCCGTGGCGCGAGGTATTCGGTCACGCCGAAGTAGCCGATCGCCTTGTAGTGATGGCGCGCGCCCAGCGCCATGCATGCGGACAGATTGCCGGACACCCGCGATTCGGGCAGCAGGCTTGCGCGAATGAACGCCGGCGAGATGTCGAGCGCCGACAGCGCACGGCTGAACAGATGGGTATGGACCTCGGACGGATTGCCGTTGCCCATCTCGTCGAAGTAGTTCTTCGCGATCTCCATTTTCTCGTCGCCGGTGGTGCCGATCTGCAGCAGCGCCAGGATGTCGTCGAAGCGCGGATCGAGCGTGGTCTCCTGCGCGAGGAACACGCGCATGTCCTGCACCGTGGCGTGATCGCGCAGGTATTCGCGATAGAAGCGATGGACGCTCGCCGGATGATCGGAGATCAGGCGCTTGAGCCATTCCACGTAGCGGTCGCCTTCCATCGGCATGCCGGCGAAGGCATCGGGAGCGACGGCGGCGCACTCGCGCTCCAGCATCACGCCTTCCAGCAGCCCCAGCACATCGGCGAACACCGGCGCGGTATCGATGGCGGCCGACGCCACGTCCGGCACGCCGAATTTCTGGTCGTAGACGAAGGACAGCACCTGGTGAATGCGCTCCAGCGCCGTGCCCTCGCCATGGGAGGCGCGCCGCTGCAACGCGAGGCAGCCCTCGATCACTTCGGCGCGCCGTTGTCCGGCCATCACATATGGCGTATTACCGGGCAGTCCATTACGGACATAATCGGCCAGAAAGGAAAGCAAATCGAATTCGTGATTATCCATTTGAGCGCATGCCTCCAGGCAAAATAAGGTCCCGGCTCGCATCGGGCGTGCCGAATTCCTTGACAATGGCTAATTCCGTCTCGCTGCCGCGTCCGCAGAATACCGGCATCGCGGTTTACCCCAATTCCGCCTCTCCCGGTAAGGGCGTATTCACGCCGGCAAGAGAGGTCCGAAGCGCATCTCCGCCCCGCACGGGCCTCGGCTGTGCGTTTCGCAAGACATGGCGCGTCTGGAATTAAAGTGTTTTTATTTCGTTATTTCCGCCGCATTTAAATCACTCCCGCTTCGAAGATTTCCGTGCGGCGTTTGACGAAAAAATCATATAGGCCGGATATTCAAGCGTCCAATCGAATCTTCGCAACCGGTGTTCGCGGATTTGAAAGGAAACCGTTTCCCACCCGGTAGTGGGGTAGCGGCATATTCCCCGCACGGCGCGCGCCCGGTCCGCTTATAATGCGCCGGCAAACAGACGAAGCGGCGATCGCCGCGCGCGGCAAGGCCGGGCGGGGCGGCAACGCGGCTCACAGGCATCGAGGCACAGCTTGACCCCACTTCTGCGCAGGATCGACCTGACGTCGCTACGGCTCTTCGTGGCGGTCTGCCAGGAACGCAATATCGCGCGCGCCGCCGAGCGCGAGTGCATTGCGCCATCGGCGGTAAGCCGGCGCATCGCCGAGATCGAGGCCATCATCGGGCTGCCGGTCATCCAGCGTGAATCGCGCGGCATCTCGGTGACACCGGTCGGCGAGACCGTGCTGCGGCACGCCGAGGCCGTGATCGCCAGCATCGAACGGATGGGCGCCGAACTGTCGCGCTTCGAGGAAGGCGTCAAGGGCAGCGTGCGCGTGGCGGCCAACATGTCGTCGATCGTGCAGTTCCTGCCCGAGGACATCGCCGCGTTCAGGCGGGCGTTTCCCGATATCGAAGTCGAGCTGGACGAACAGACCAGCGAGAACGTGCTGCGCAGCGTGCACGAACTCGATTTCGACCTGGGCATCTGCAATCGCATACCGGGGATCGAGCGGCTGGAACACCTGTCGTATCGCGCCGACCGGCTCTTCCTGATGGTGCCGCGCCGCCATCGGCTGGCGGGGCATACGGTGGTGCGGCTCGCCGATTTCGTCGCCGAGAGCTTCGTGGGCCTGGGCGATGGCGCGGCGCTGAGCCGCCTGCTGGCGCGGCAGGCAACGGCGCTTGGCGGAAGGCTCGACGTCAAGATCCGCGTGGGCAGCCTGGACGCGCTTTGCCGCATGGTTCATGTGCATCTGGGCGTGGCCGTGGTGCCGCAGCACGTGGGCGAGCTGTACCTGAACACGCTGGACGTGGTGCTGATCCCGATCGACGAAACCTGGGCGATGCGCGAGCTGACCGTGGTGTTCCGGCAGCGCGAAAGACTGTCGGCGGCGGCCGCGTCGCTCGCCGACTTCCTGACGACGCGGCACTGAGCCGCGGCATTCCGACGTGGCCACCACGTCGATCCGCGGCCGGGTCAGCGTGCGGGCACGGGCCATACCCTGCCATCGCCGACCACGAACACGCGATCGCCGCCGCGCATGCGCACCGGCGCATGCCCGGTAAAGGCGCCAAACGCGGGCAGGATGCCGCCGCGTTCTCCCATCACGAAACAAGGCAGGCGCACCGCGTCGGCGCCTGCGCGCAGCGTATAGGCGGGATGCAGATGGCCGGCGAGTTCATATCCGTCGTCGGCCGCGCCCGGCAGATGGCATAGCGCGAACGGGCCGCGGCGCCATGGCTCGTCTACCACCGCGATGCCAAGCGACGGCGGCGGATCGCCGGCATGGCTGTCGTGGTTGCCGCGCACGAGCGTGCAACGCAACGCGCCGGGCAATGTGTCGCGCCAATCTTCCAGCGCACGCAGTACGGCGGGGGTGCGCGCGGCGCGGGCGTGCAGGAAGTCGCCGAGGATCGTCAACCCGCCTGGCTGGTAGCGTTGGACCAGCGCACGCAGCCGCTCGAGGTTGTCGCCGGTGGTGCCGCTGGGCACCGGTTGGCCGAGCGCGCGAAACGCGGCGGCCTTGCCGATATGCACATCGGCCACCAGCAGCATGCGCCCGGCGGGCCACCAGATCGCGCGCTCGGGGAGCAGCCACAGGGGCTCGCCGGCGATTTCGATGGGGTGGTGCGGGGTGGTGGATCGGGTGTCAATCATGATGTGACCGCCCTCTCCCGCCTTGCGGGAGAGGGGCGAAAAGCGGCAGCGTTCGAGATGCCGGTGGTTCGCTCCCCTCTCCCGCAAGGCGGGAGAGGGGCGGGGGAGAGGGCAGTCCACGCAGTCCAGGCAATCCAAACAATCGAAGCCACCCCACATCATAACGGCGGCAAGCGCTTCGACACCTTGCGCGCCCGCCGTGGCCTGCGCGCCCCACTGCTGCCCGCGTGATCCGCCATGCCGAAGCGCGCGACCTCGGCCAGTGCGCCGGCTTCCGCACCATCATGTGCGCCGTCCGGCGAGGGTCCCGCCGCACGCTCCAGCTCCGCCAGCATCCTCGCAATCCTGTCCGCCAGCTTCTCCGTGGTCAGCTTCTCGCGCAGGAATTCGACGATCAATGGAAACGACAATGGCGTGGGATGCTTCAGTTCCCGCAGATCGAGCCGCAGGGCCGACAACCGGTCCAGCGTGGACGACAGCCGCGATGCGTCCAGCTCCTGGCTCAACACCTCGCGCTCGGCCTGTCCCAGCAGCAGATTACCGGGGTCATGCTTGCGGAATATCTCGTAGAACAGGCTCGACGATGCCTGCAGCTGCCGGGCGCTCTTGTGCGCGCCGGGATAGCCCTGGAACACCAGCCCCGCCACGCGCGCGATCTCGCGGAAACGCCGCAGCGACAGCTCGCCGGCATTGAGGCTTGCCAGCACATCGGCGACGAGATCCCGTTGCCGCTCCTGCGCGAGCACGAGCGGCAACAACCGGGCCCAGTCCAGCGGCGCTGCGGACAGCAGTTCGAGCCCGTAGTCGTTGACCGCCACCGAAATCGTGGACGGCACGTGCGTGCCGAGCCGCCATGCCAGCAGGCTGCCCAGGCCAAGATGCGCGGACCGACCAGCGAACGGGTACAGGAACAGATGCCAGCCCTCGCGCGAGCGCAGCGTCTCGGCCAATAGCGTATTGCGGGTGGGCAGCGCGGACCAGCGCTGCTGCAGCTCGACCAGCGGCGCGATCAACGGCAGCTCCGGGGTACGGGCGGCATCGAGCCGTCCCGCCGCTGCTGCCTCCAGCGTATCCACCACCGCGTCCGCCAGTTCCGTGGACAACGGCATGCGGCCGCCATTCCAGCGCGGCACCACGGGGCGACCGCCGCTGGCACGCCGCACATAGGCGGTCATCTCCTGCACGCGCACCAGTTCCAGCAGCTTGCCGCCGAACAAAAAACAATCGCCCGGCGACAGGCGCGCGATAAACCCTTCCTCGACGCTGCCCAGCGTGCCGCCGCCGCTTCCCGCGCGGCTCCAGTAGCGCACCTGCATGGTGGCGTCGCTGACGATGGTGCCGACGCTCATCCGATGGCGACGGGCCAGCCGCGCGTCGGGCACGTGCCACACGCCGCCGTCGTCGGGCTGCACGCGGCGATAGTCCGGATACGCGGACAAGGTCTGGCCGCCCTGCCGCACGAAATCGAGACACCATTGCCATTCGGCGTCGGTCAGGTTCCGATACGCGTAGGCGCCGCGCACCTCGGCCAGCAGCTCGTCGGGCACGAAGCCACCGCCCAGGGCCACGGTCACCAGATGCTGGGCGAGAACGTCCAGCGGCTTGTCGGGAGATTCGCGGGCCTCCACCCGCCCCGCGGCCACGGCCTCGCGCGCCGCGATCGCCTCGACCAGTTCGAGGCTATGGGTCGGCACGATGGTGATGCGCGAGGGGCGTCCCGGCGCGTGCCCCGAGCGGCCGGCCCGCTGCAGCAGCCGCGCCACGCCCTTGGGCGATCCCACCTGAAGCACGCGCTCGACCGGAAGGAAATCGACGCCGAGATCCAGGCTCGACGTACATACCACCGCCTTCAGTTCGCCGTTCTTCAGGCCCAGTTCGACCCAGTCGCGCACGCCGCGGTCGAGCGAACCGTGATGCAGCGCGATGCGGCCCGCCCAGTCGGGTCGCGCCTCCAGCAACGCCAGATACCAGCGTTCGGCCTGCGATCGCGTGTTCAGAAATATCAGCGTGGTGCCGCTGTCGCTGATTTCCCGCACGACATGCGGAAGCATCGACAGGCCGAGATGACCGGCCCACGGAAAGCGCCCGGCGGAATCGGGCAGCAGCGTATCGACGATCAATTCCTTGGGTACGCGGCCCTGCACGATCTCGCGGCCCGCTTCCGGCACGCCGGCGAGCAGCACGTCGGCGGCATGGGACAGATTGCCGAGCGTGGCGGACAAACCCCATACCGCCAGCTCGGGTTGCCACTGGCGCAGCCGCGCCAGCGCCAGCTGCACCTGCACGCCGCGCTTGTTGCCGATCAGTTCGTGCCATTCGTCGACGACCACGACCCGCACATGCCGCAGCGTTTCCCGCGCATCGGCGCGCGTCAGCAGCAGCGACAGGCTTTCCGGCGTGGTGACCAGCGCGCTGGGCAGGCGGCGGGCCTGCGCGGCGCGTTCGCTGCTGCCGGTGTCGCCGGTGCGCAGGCCAACGGTCCATGGCAGGCCCAGGTCCTCCAGCGGCGCCTGCAGCGCACGGGCGGTGTCGGCGGCGAGTGCGCGCATCGGCGTCAGCCATAGCACCGTCAGTGGCGGCGGGCTGTCGTGGGGGGTCGCGTGACGCAACAGCGCGCCGAACCATGCGGCGTAGGTCTTGCCGGTGCCGGTGGTGGCGTGCAACAGGCCGCTGCGGCCGGCTGCGATGGCGTCCCACACCTTGCGCTGGAAGGGGAAGGGGTGCCAGTTCTTCCGGGTGAACCAGTGGGACAGGCGGTCGGGAATGGAAGGCGATTGGGTGAACTGTGACTGCCCTCTCCCCCGGCCGCTCTCCCGCGCGCGGGAGAGGGGAGGTGATGCGGCGTCGCTGTCCTTCACCGTGTTCTCCGCTAGGCCGCGCGTACGCGCTGGTCGGGGGGAAGCATATCGATCAGCGTCTGCAGCGTGTCGGCCTCCTCCACCGGCTTGTCGGTACGCCATCGCAGCATCCGCGGGAAGCGCACGGCGATGCCGCTCTTGTGGCGCGGACTGCGGGCGATGCCTTCGAAGCCCAGTTCGAACACCTGCGTCGGTTCGACGCTGCGAACCGGGCCAAATGTCTCGATGGTGCTGCGGCGGACGATCGCGTCGACCTGTCGCATTTCCTGGTCGGTCAGGCCCGAGTACGCCTTGGCGAACGGCACCAGCACGCGATCGGGCGTGCCAGGCGACGCGCTCCACACCGCGAAGGTGAAATCCGTATAAAGGCTGGCGCGGCGGCCATGCCCGCGTTGCGCGTAGATCAGCACCGCATCGACCGAGTACGGATCGATCTTCCATTTCCACCAGACGCCAACGTCCTTGGTGCGGCCCGCGCCATAGGCCGCGTCGACGGCCTTCAGCATGAAGCCTTCCACGCCGCGCTCGCGCGACTGGTCGCGCAGCGCCGCGTATTCCGGCCAGTCCTGCGCGGCCACCAGCGGACTGATCCGCAGCGCCGGGTGGGGATGCGCCCGCAACACGCGCTCCAGCATCTCCCGACGCGCTGACTGCGGACGCCCCCGCCAGTCCTCGCCCTGCCATTCGAGCAGGTCATAGGCGAGCAGCACCGCGGGCGCCTCGCGCAGCAGCTTCGGCGACAGGTTCTTGCGTCCGATGCGCTGCTGAAGCTGCGCGAACGGCTGCACGCGCTCGTCGCGCCAGACCACGATCTCGCCATCGATCACGGTGCCGTCGGGCAACGCCAGCGCGTCCCGCGCGATCTCGGGAAAGCGGTCGGTGATCAGGTCCTCGCCGCGGGACCACAGCCACGTCTGTCCCTCGCGGCGCACCAGCTGCGCGCGAATGCCGTCCCATTTCCATTCGATCTGCCAGTGGGAAGGATCGCCGAGCACGGCATCGAACTCCTCCAGCGGGATCTGTAGCGGATGCGCGAGGAAAAAGGGATATGGCTGCCCCCCGCGCGACAGCGTCGCCGCTTCGTCGCCATCGCGCGCCGGCTCGGGCGCGAGCAGCGCCAGATAGCGCTGCGCATCGGGCCGCGCGCGGATATCCGTATAGCCCACCATGCGCTCGGCCACCCGCTTGGGATCGAGGCCCGCCACCTGCGCAATGGCGCGTGTCACCAGAGGCCGCGATACGCCGACGCGAAACGCGCCGGTGATCAGCTTGAACAGCACCAGCCGCGCCTGTGCGTCGAGCGGCCGCCACAGCGCGTCGAGCCTGGGCAGCAGCACGTCCGGCGCAAGGCCGCGCAGCGGCAGCAGACGCTGCTCCATCCATTCGGCGAGACCGCGATCGTCCTCATGTTCGGAAGGCGGCAGCAGCAGCGCGATGGTCTCGGCCAGATCGCCCACCGCCTGATAGCTCTCCTCGAACAGCCACGGCGGCAGGCGCGCGGCCTGTTCCGCCAGCGTGCGCAGCATCGCCACTGGCACCATCTGGCGCGGCTTGCCGCCGGCGAGGAAGTACACCGCCCACGCGGCATCCTCCGGCGGCGCGTCGCGCAGGTAATCGCCCAGTGCCGCCAGCTTGGCGTTGTTCGACGTGGTGGCGTCGAGGGCCGCATAGAGCTGCGCGAACGCCTTCATGCGGCGTCCTCCGGCAACGGCGATGCCGCATCGCTGGCGCGGTCCGGTCCTTCCGTGTTGTCCTGTCCCGCGGGCACGCCGTCGCTATCCTCTTCGTCGCCATAGTCGGTGGCGAATCCCTGCGCGGTCCATCCCTTCTCGTTCAGGTAACGCACCATCGGCGCGACATAGCCGTGCGTGACGATCACACGCCGCGCCCCGGTCGCCTCGATGGCCGCATGCAGGCCCGGCCAGTCGGCATGGTCGGACAGCGCGAAGCCGCGATCGACGCCACGCCGGCGCCGCGTGCCGCGCAGTTGCATCCAGCCACTGGCAAACGCTTCCGACGCATCGCCGAAGCGGCGCAGCCACGTCGAGCGCTGCGCCGACGGCGGCGCCAGCACCAGCGCCTGGCGCAGCAGCGGGCTCCTGGCGGGCAGATCGGCGGTGCGCAACGTATCGGGCAAGGACACGCCCTCGGCCGCATAGGCGCGGTTCAACGCCGTCAGCGCGCCATGCTCGACGATCGGCCCGGGAAAGGCCTCCATGCCCCCGGCCGCGCGAAGCAGCCCATGCAGGATGCGCTGCGCCTTGCCGAAGGCATAGCAGTACAGCACGCTGGCGCGGCCCGCGTCGGCATTGCCTCGCCACCAGTCGAGCATCTGCGCCATCAGCTG
>NZ_VLJN01000004.1:54365-77994 GCF_007829435.1 Cupriavidus gilardii J11 | reverse complement strand
ATCGGCAGCCCGAACGTGCTTTCGGTGATGAAGGTATCGCAGCGCACCGGCTCGAACGGCGCGCAGGTGCCATCGTCGTCGAGCTTGTAGTCGCCGGACGCCACCCACACCTGCCCCTGGTACTCCAGCCGTACCTGGGCGGAGCCCAGCACATGGCCGGCCGGGTGCAGGCTCACGCGGACCCCGTTGTGCACGATGGCGCTTCCGTAGTCGAGGCAATCGAGATGAATGCCGGGCAGGCGCGACAGCAGCACGCCGCGTCCCGGCGTCGCGCACAGGTAGTGGCCGTGACCCATGCGCGCGTGATCGGAATGGGCGTGCGTGATGACCGCGCGCGCCACGGGGCGCCAGGGATCGATATGGAAGTCGCCCGGAGGACAGTACAGGCCCTCGGGACGCGCGACGACAAGGTCCATCGGCATCGGCGTGGCGGCGAGGCCACGCACGGGGAATGACGACAGGTCTATCTTAGGCCGGGCATGGGCATCGGCCCATCGGGCTCCGGCTGACGCGGCTGCCCGCACCGGCCCGGTGAAAGGGGGCTATATGCGGCCGCCAGACAACAGGGCCAGCACGCCCTCATCGTGCCGGACCTGGATCGCATCCAGTATGCGGACGCGCGCCGCATCGCCATGGGCCGGATTCAGCAGCAGGTTGCTCGAATACGGCATGACGGCGCTCGGCACCTTCAGAAGCGCGGTGGTGCCGCCCGCCAGCCATTCGGTACCGGCCGACTGTGTCCATTCCGTCTGGAGGCGCCAGTCGTCCGGCAAGGCCTCCTCCCCAAGCACCGCCCCCGTCATGTCATCGGGCGCCTCGACCTTCAACAACTGGTACGTCATCGGCAACTGCTCCACGACCCCGATCTCCAGGTTGACCAGCACTTCGAGGAAGGCCAGCGCGGGATGTTCCGCGAGATAGACAACGGGTTGTCCCGCCAGATGCCACCGGCCGGACGCACGAAGCCCTCCAAGGCCCTTGAGGTCGTTGAAGTTGCTGATACGCCAGAGAATCATGGCAGGCCAGGGACGGATTCGCGCGAAATTCAGACGAAATAGCCTTCGTCGATCTGAATCAGCGCCTCTTCCACCAGCCGTGCGCCGTGCTCCGTGCTCGCCATGTCCAGCGGCGTCTTGCCGCTGAAGCGACGTTGATGCGCGCGCATCCAGCGCAGCGCCTTGTCGCCGTCGCCAAACACCATGCGGGCCTGGGCCAGCAGCTTGGCAAGGCGGATGGCCTTGTCGGATTCGTCGGGCGTCAATGGTTCGTGCCGCTGACGGCGGTGCGCCAGCGTCCGGCGCGCGATGATGAAGCTCAGCTCATCCCAGCGCAGCCCTTCGGCAGACAGACGGTCGATCACGTCGACATTGACCCGTTGCAGCGCGAGGACGGCCAGATCCGCGCTGCTGCCAAGATGGGCGTCCAGCAATTCGCCAAGATGGACGAAGAAGGCGCGCCGCCTTGTCGCGCTGGAGCCGCTTGGGTGGTAGGCAACGGTAGCCATCGGAAGCCTCTTTGCAAAATGCCCAAGGTATAGCGGCATTTTGCCACAAGTCAATGGCCACCGCTCGCCCGCTGCGCAAGGGCACGGATTTTGCCGCTTCCCACCCTACCGAGGCGGCCCCGCGCCGCCGCATATGGCACCACCGCGCCCCGCATGCGCGCTTTTTACTGCCAACCGCAAAAGCTACATGGCCGCGGCGCACACGCGCCCGTCCGGGGCTTTGTCATTGCAAGGAGGAACACCGGATGAACCAGAATGTCCAGACACCCGACCCGCAACACCCGCTGGCCGGCCAGCGCATCGCCATCCTCGTGACCGACATGTTCGAGCAGGTGGAAATGACGGGCCCACGCCAGGCGCTGCAACAGGCCGGCGCGGAGACCGTGATCGTGGCACCGCACGACGGCGAGGTGCAAGGCGCGCAGCATGACAAGAAGGCCGACCGCTTCGGCGTGCAGGCCACCTTTGCCGACGCGCATCCAGACGACTTCCATGGCGTGGTGCTGCCGGGCGGCACGATGAATGCCGATGCGCTGCGCATGGTGCCCGAGGCCCAGCGCTTCGTGAAGAAGATGCAGGACGATGGCAAGCCCATCGCGGTGATCTGCCACGGGCCATGGCTGCTGGTGTCGGCGGGACTCGTCAAGGGACGCACGCTGACCAGCTGGCCGTCGCTGCAGGACGATATCCGCAATGCCGGCGGCGAATGGGTCGACCGGGAAGTCGTGCGCGACGGCAACTGGGTCAGCAGCCGCAAACCCGACGATATCCCCGCGTTCAACCAGGCCATCGTGACGCTGTTCAGCGAACTGGGCACGCGCGCCACCACCGGGACCTCGGCCTAGCGAGTCGGGGCGGTATCCAAAGCCATGCAGACGCGCATCCCGATCGACGGGCCCGGCGCCGCTGCGCGCGCGCAGCAACTCGCGGTCGCGCTGGCGGTACGCTGCGGCTTCGGCGAGATCGCGACCGAGCGACTTGGCCAGGCCGCGGTGGTCGCGGCCGAAGACATGCTGCGCCATGCCGGCGGCGGCACGCTGTATCTGCGGCCGTTGCAGGAGGAAGTCATCGGTGCGGCCGCCCCACAGGTGGAGATGATCGCGCTCGACCGCGACACCGCCGCAGGCGGACGGGGGCATCCCGCTGGCGAACCCGTGGCGCCGGAGCGTCTTGCGGTGCTGTCCGAGCTTGCCAGCGCGCTGGACGGCTACGACAGCGGACGCGGATGCGCGCTTCGCATGACGCTATCGCCGGCAGACCGTCCGATGCCGATGGCGTTGCCGCCGGTGGTGGTCGGCGTCGTCGGCGCGTGCGGCGAGGCGGACGGCGTGCCCGCGGGCGTCAATATCCAGTCGGCGCGTGGCCTTGCCAACGTGGTGATGGGACTGGGCCGCGGCGCGGACGCCGCCCGCCGCGTGGCGGCGCTGCAGGGCTTCGGGGCCCGCGTGCAGCAGATCGAACGCGTGCGCGAGGCGATGCCGGCATTGAACGGAATGGCGCTGGCAGCCGCGCAGATGGAGGCGGCCGAAGGCCGCGTGCGCGTGGTCGGTGCCGGCCGCTTCGGCGCCTGCGTACTGGAACCCGCGGCGTCGCGGGCGGCGGTGCGCCGGTCGCTGTGCCGCGCCGACGCCCACGCGGAAGCGCGGATTGCCGGACAGCCCAGCGCCGTGGCGCAGGCGCAAGGCGCCTGGCCACCCCACTCGCTGCTGGTGCTGCACGGCGACGACCTCGCCTGGCCGTGGACGCTGGAAGCGCTGCCCGGGCTGCTGGAGCGTCATCCTTCGATCGTCGCGGCGGTATTGCACCGTGACTTCAGCCGTACGCCGGGCGGCGGCTGTGTGCTGGCCTGTCGGCGCAGCGATGAGTGCCTGCCGCTTGCCGGTCCACCTGCTGGGAAAGGACGGAAGGGACGGCTGGATCGCATTGCGGCGGGGGATTAGCTGGAGGCTGTGCTGGCTATGACTGCCCTCTCCCCCGCCCCTCGCCCGTCTTGCGGGAGAGGGGCGGGGGAGAGGGCAGTCACATTACACCCCCCACCGTTGTCGAAACTGCTCACCAGAAGTTTCTGCCAGCCAAACACTGTAGTTTTTACAGACGCACATTTCGCCGCGTGGGTCCGATACGGCACGCGCAGGTGCAAGCCCTTGATGGGCAAGGGAAGTCGCACCTGCCTTAGCCGCCGCACCCGACCGCGCGACACTGGCACGCGCTTCGCATCACTGCCCGGACTTGACCGCCACCCGACGAGCCCTCGCCGTGCGCATCTGCCAGATCGACCACACTGCCGTACAACCCCCATCAAAGGATGCACCGGGCGATCCCGTGCAGGAGCCAGCCAACGCGCCGCTGCGCGATCCGCTGGCGCGCGCCAAGGCGCTTGGCTTCGACCATGTGCTGCTGGCCGGGGCGTCGCCGGTGCATCTTCCGGTCGACCGGCTTGCCGCGCTGGCGGCCCACTGCCGCGCGCAGGGGCTGTCCTGCCTGCTGGAGCTCTCGCTGGATCGCCATCCCGACGACGGCCCGCCGATCGACCCGGCATGGCGCCATCACGGCGCCATGCCGGACCCGCGCGACACCGACAACCACTTGCCGGGCGCCCGGCTGCGCTGGCACGACGGCGGCGTCGCCGACGGACTGGTCCAGTGGTGGCGCGATCGCCTCAATGAACTGACAGAACTGGGAATCGCCGGCTACTGCTGCCGTGCCCCGGCCCGCGTACCGGGAGCCCGCTGGGCCGCGCTGACCGCCGCGGTACGCGGCCCGGCAAAGGCCACCGCGGGGCACCGCACGCCGGTGTTCCTCGCGTGGACGCCGGGCTCATCGCCCGAGCAGCTGCACGATCTGGCGCAGGGCCGCTTCGATGGCGCGTTCTGCTCGCTGCCATGGTGGGATTACCGCAGCCCGTGGCTGGCGGAGGAAATCGCGCGGCTGCAGCCATTCGGCGCGCTGCTGGCCGCGCCGGCCGTTAGCGCCATCGGGCTCGATG
Organism: Cupriavidus gilardii J11; assembly: GCF_007829435.1. GTDB lineage: Bacteria > Pseudomonadota > Gammaproteobacteria > Burkholderiales > Burkholderiaceae > Cupriavidus > Cupriavidus gilardii_D. The sequence goes on along the minus strand of NZ_VLJN01000004.1, from coordinate 73,504 downwards.
CCCTGGCCGCGCGGCGCGCGCTGTGGACGGCGGCCGCGCTGGGTGACGGCATGCTGGTACCGGCGGGCTTCGAATGCGGCGGCGGCGACTGCGGCGATGCCAGCGATGACGGCGACGGCGGCCCGCCGCCGACCTACGACCTTTCGCACGAACTGCTGCACGCCAACGCGTGGATCGCCGCGCGCGGGACGTCGCGCACGCTGCAGGTGCGCCAGCTCAGCGGCGCCGACGCGCCGCTGATCGTGATGGCACGCATGCCGACACCCGCCGTCGATTCGCCGCTGCCGCTGGCGATCGTGATCAACCCGGACGTGCAGCAGCCAGCCACCTTCGGCGTCGACCGCATCCTCAGCAGCCTGCCGCATGGCGCCGGCACCTTGCTGGCCGCGGACGGCGGACCTGGCGGCGCGGTCGAGCCCGGCACGCTGCTCGATGCGCTGGACAACATCACGCTGGCGCCGGCCGGCGTGCAGCTGTTCCATGCCGCCCCATCGGCCGCATTGGCGGAGCCGGTGCGCCGCACCGACCGCCGCATCGGCGCCTCGGTGCGGGCGGCGCTGGAGCGCGGCGTCGCCGCCGCGCTGCAGGCGCCGCGCATCGCCATCGAGGCCGTCGCTCCCGCCTGCGATGGCGGGCGCTTCGCGGTGCGTCGCGTGATCGGCGAACGGGTCGAGGTCAGCGCCGATATCTGGATGGATGGCCACGACAAGCTCGCCGCCGTGCTGCTGTGGCGCGGCCCCGGCGAGGAAGCGTGGCACGAGGCGCCGATGACGCCCACCGTCAACGACCGCTGGGTCGGCACCTTCGCGCTGACCGCGCTGGGGCGGCATGAGTTCACCGTGGAGGCGTGGCACGATGCGTTCGCGACATGGTGCGACGAGGTCACCAAGAAGAAGCAGGCCGGCATCGACGTGTCGCTGGAAATCGAGGAAGGCGCGCGGCTGGTCGCGCATACGGTGCGCCACGGCCGCGCCGGCGAGCGCGAGGCGGGCCGCGCGCTGCGCACGGTGTGCGACGAGCTGACCGCGGCCAGGGGCGACGACGTGCGCCGCCTGGAGATCCTGCTGTCGCCGCAAACCCGCGCGCTGATGCACACCGCCGATCCGCGCGCCTTCGCCACGCGGCATCCGGTGGCGATGCCGGTCGAGTCCGACCGCCTGCAGGCCCGCTTCGCCAGCTGGTACGAACTGTTCCCCCGCTCGCAAAGCGGCGACGCGGAGCGGCACGGCACCTTCGACGATGTCATCGCGCGCCTGCCCGCGATCCGCGCGATGGGCTTCGACGTGCTGTATTTCCCGCCGATCCATCCGATCGGCAAGACCAACCGCAAGGGCCGCAACAACAGCCTGCGCGCCGCGCCGGACGATCCGGGCAGCCCGTATGCGATCGGCTCGCCGGAGGGCGGCCACGACGCGATCCATCCGCAGCTTGGCACGCTGCAGGACTTCCGGCGGCTGCGCGCGGCATGCGCATCGGCGGGACTGGAACTGGCGCTGGACTTCGCGATCCAGTGTTCGCCCGACCACCCGTGGCTGCGCGACCATCCCGAGTGGTTCGCGCATCGTCCCGACGGATCGCTGCGGTACGCCGAGAATCCGCCGAAAAAATACGAGGACATCGTCAACGTCGACTTCTACGCCAAGGGCAGCGCCGCCCCCGCGCTGTGGATCGCGCTGCGCGACGTGGTGATGTTCTGGGCCAACGAAGGCGTGCGCATCTTCCGCGTCGATAACCCGCATACCAAGCCCCTGCCGTTCTGGGAATGGATGATCGCCGACGTGCGTTCCCACTATCCCGACACCATCTTCCTGGCGGAGGCCTTCACCCGGCCCAAGATGATGGCGCGGCTCGCCAAGCTCGGCTTCAGCCAGTCGTACACCTATTTCACGTGGCGCAACCACAAGCACGAGCTGATCGAGTACATGACCGAACTCACGCAGACATCGCTGCGCGAGTACTTCCGCCCGCATTTCTTCGTCAACACGCCGGACATCAACCCGTACTTCCTGCACGACTCGGGGCGCCCGGGTTTCCTGATACGCGCCGCGCTCGCCACGCTGCTGTCCGGGCTGTGGGGCATGTATAACGGCTTCGAACTTTGCGAAGGCACGCCGCACGTGGTCAACGGCGTCACGAAAGAGGAATACCTCGATTCCGAGAAATACCAGCTGCGCGCGTGGGACTACGACCGGCCCGGCAACATCAACGCCGAGATCACGCGCCTGAACCAGATCCGCGCCAGCCATCCGGCGCTGCAGAACCATCTGGGCGTGCGCTTCCTGCCGGCCAGCGACGACGCGGTGCTGTACTTCGCCCGCTTCGTGCCGACCTCGCACGCGCCCGATGCGGGATTCGGCGACGACGTGCTGCTCGTCGCGATCAGCCTGGACCCGCGCAATGTCCGCGAGTCCGACATCGAATTGCCGCTATGGGAGTGGGGCCTGCCCGACCACGGCGCGCTGGCCGCCGAGGACCTGATGCACGGCCACAGGTTCGACTGGCACGGCAAGCACCAGCGTGTCCGCCTCGATCCCCATACGCTGCCGTTTGCGCTGTGGCGCGTCACGCCAAGGCGATAGGAGTTCGCATGAAGCGACTGTCCGAGCGCGGCAGCACCGCGCTACTGAATGCCGATCCGCTGTGGTACAAGGACGCGGTGGTCTACCAGCTGCACATCAAGTCGTTCTTCGACGCCAATGGCGACGGCGTGGGCGACTTCGCCGGGCTGCTCGCCAAGCTCGACTACCTCGTCAGTCTCGGTGTCGACACGATCTGGCTGCTGCCCTTCTATCCGTCGCCGCGCCGCGACGATGGCTACGATATCGCCGACTATCGCAACGTGCATCCGGAGTACGGCACGCTGGCGGACGCGCGGCGCTTCATCGCCGCCGCGCATGCGCGGGGCCTGCGCGTGATCACCGAGCTGGTGATCAACCATACGTCCGACCAGCATCCGTGGTTCCAGCGCGCGCGCCGTGCCAAGCCCGGCTCGGCGTACCGCAATTACTATGTGTGGTCCGACACCGACCAGGCCTATAGCGGCACGCGCATCATCTTCTGCGATACCGAGAAGTCCAACTGGAGCTGGGACCCGGTGGCCGGCGCCTATTTCTGGCATCGCTTCTATTCGCACCAGCCGGACCTGAACTTCGACAATCCGCTGGTGCTGCGCGACGTGCTGTCGGTGATGCGGTTCTGGCTGGACATGGGCGTCGACGGCCTGCGGCTGGACGCCGTGCCGTATCTGGTGGAGCGCGAGGGCACCACCAACGAGAACCTGCCCGAGACGCACGCGGTGATCCGCCAGATCCGCAAGCACCTGGACGACAACTACGAGGGCCGGCTGCTGCTGGCCGAGGCCAATATGTGGCCGGAGGACGCCCAGCAGTACTTCGGCCCCGACGGCGACGAATGCCACATGTCGTTCCACTTCCCGCTGATGCCGCGCATGTACATGGCGATCGCGCGGGAAGACCGCTTTCCCATCACCGACATCATCCGGCAGACGCCGGAGATCCCGCCCAACTGCCAGTGGGCGATCTTCCTGCGCAACCATGACGAACTGACGCTGGAGATGGTGACCAGCAGCGAGCGCGACTACCTGTGGGAGGTGTACGCCTCGGACCGTCGCGCCCGCATCAACCTCGGCATCCGCCGAAGGCTGGCGCCGCTGATGGAACGCGACCGCCGCCGCATCGAGCTGATGAACAGCCTGCTGTTCTCGATGCCCGGCACGCCGGTGATCTACTACGGCGACGAGATCGGCATGGGCGACAACATCCACCTGGGCGATCGCGACGGCGTGCGAACGCCGATGCAGTGGTCGCCGGACCGCAATGGCGGCTTCTCGCACGCCGATCCGGAGCGGCTGGTGCTGCCGCCGCTGCAGGGTCCGCTGTACGGCTACGAAGCGGTCAACGTCGAGGCGCAGTCGCGCGATACGCATTCGCTGCTGAACTGGATGCGCCGCATGCTGGCGCTGCGCCGGCAGCACCGCGCCTTCGGCCGCGGCGGCTTCCGCTTCCTGTTTCCGGGCAATCGCAAGGTACTGGCCTATCTGCGCGAGTACGAGGGGGAACACATCCTGTGCGTGGCGAACCTGTCGCGCGCGCCGCAAGCGGTGGAACTGGACCTGTCCGAATTCGCCGGCCGCGTGCCGGTCGAGATGCTGGGCGCCACCCCATTCCCCGCCATCGGGCAGCTGACCTATCTGCTGACGCTGCCTCCCTATGGTTTCTACTGGTTCATCCTGTCCAGCGAAGCGCAGCCACCGTCGTGGCATGTCGACGCGCCCGAACAGATGCCGGAGCTGATCACGCTCATCATGCAGAACGTTCCGCAACCCGATCTGACCGAGGCGTCACGCCGCATTCTCTCGAAGGAGGTGCTGCCCGACTACATCGGCCGCCGCCGCTGGTTCGGCGCCAAGAGCGAACGGATAGAGGGCGTAGGCATCGCCTACGCCATGCCGTTCGGCAGGGCCCATCCGGACCATGCGATGTACCTGTCCGAAGTCGAGGTGGCGCTGCCCGGCCGCAGCGAGTGCTACCAGCTGCCGGTGACCGTGCTGTGGGACCACGACGCGCCCGGCGCCGCCATTCCGCAGCTCGCGCAGGGCCTGTCGATGGCCCGCGTGCGCAAGGGTAGCCGCGTGGGCCTGGCCACCGATGGCTTCGCCACCGAGTGCTTCGTGCGCGAGGTGGTGGCCGCGCTGCGCGCGCGCGCGGAAATCGCCACGCCGCGCGGGGCCATCCGCTTCGTGCCCGAAGCGGGACTGGATGCGCTGAAGCTGGAGGACGACCCGATCCAGTGGATGTCGGCCGAGCAATCGAACAGCTCGCTGTCGTTCAACAACTCCGCGGTGCTCAAGCTGGTGCGCCGGATAACGGGCGGCATCCATCCCGAGGCCGAGGTCACCCGCTATCTGACCCAGCAGGGATATGCCAATGCGGCGGCGCTGCTCGGCGAGGTGGTGCGCGTCAGCGCCGATGGCACGCCGCATACGCTGATGCTGCTGCAGGGCTATATCCTGAACCAGGGCGACGGCTGGACCTGGACGCTCGACTACATCGGCCGCACCATCGACGACGCGCTGCCGATGGAAAACGGCAACGGTGACGACGAGTTCACCGAGTCGATGCGGGGCTTTGCCACCATGGCCCACACGCTGGGACGCCGGCTGGGCGAGCTGCATGCGGTGCTGGCCCGCCCCACCGACGACCCGGCCTTCGCGCCGGTGCCGGCGACCGAAGCCCAGACCCGCGAGTGGGCCGACGATGCGATGCGCGCGCTGAACGACGCGCTGGGCCTGCTGACGGAGCGCGGCGCCAACGGCGTGCAGGCACCGCACGCCGAACGCTTCCGCGCCGATGTCGAAACCGTGCTGGCCGCACGGGAACGTCTGGAGGGCCTCGCCGCGCAACTGGCCGCCGCCGCGCCTGGCTCGCTGCAAACGCGCATCCATGGCGACCTGCACCTGGGCCAGATTCTGATCGCGCAGAACGACACCTACCTGATCGACTTCGAGGGCGAGCCCGGCAAGCCGCTGGACTGGCGCCGCCGCAAGACCTCGCCGCTGCGCGACGTGGCGGGCATCCTGCGCTCGTTCGACTACGCCGCGGCCACGGTAGGCACCGACCGCAGCGAACGCACCCATTCGGCGCTGCCGCCGGCGCAGGCGGAGCGCCGCACGGCGCTGCTCGAGCGCTTCCGGCAGGAGGCCACCCACGCATTCCTGGCCGGCTATCGCGAAGTGGCGGAGTCCGCCGAGCATCCGTGGATCGAACCGGCGAAGATGCAGCCGCTGCTCGACCTCTTCCTGCTCGAGCGAGCCGCCTATGAAGTCCGCTACGAGGCCGACAATCGCGTCGCCTGGACCTGCCGGTGCATGGGCTCGCGCGCCTGCTGCGCGAGCTGACCGCCCCGTCGCAGCCGTCCGGCGGCGAACCGGATCCGGCCTCGCCGGCCAGCCCGCAAGGATGATGACGGCAATCATGAGCAAATCCACCGCTACCGCCACGCCGCCCCAGGCCAGCCACCATGCCGCGCAGTTCGAGGCCCTGGTGTCCGCGCGCTGCGCCGACCCGTTCGCGCTGCTGGGTCCCCACCGCGAAGGCGACCGCACCATCGTGCGGGCGTGCCTGCCCGGCGTGCAGGCGGCCAGCCTGACCGACGCGCGCGGCAAGGATCTTGGTCCGATGCGCTGCATCCATGCCGGCGGGATCTACGAGGGCACGCTTCCCGAAGGCGTCGGCCGGCGTGATTACCGGCTCGACATCACGTGGGGCGACGGCACGCGCCAGCTGAGCGCCGACCCGTACGCCTTCGATCTGCTGCTGGGCGACCTCGACCTGCACCTGATCGGCGAAGGCCGGCATTTCGAGCTCGGCCGTTGCCTCGGCGCGCAATGGATGAGCATCGACGGCATCGAGGGCGTGCGCTTTGCCGTGTGGGCGCCCAACGCCAGCCGCGTTTCGGTGATCGGCGACTTCAACGGCTGGCACCGGGCCCGCCATCCGATGCGGCTGCGCTACGGGGCCGGCGTGTGGGAGCTGTTCGTGCCGGCGGCGCTCGGCGTGCAGCCGGGCTCGCGCTACAAGTTCGACCTGAGCGACGCGCAGGGCAATCCGCTGCCCGACAAGGCCGACCCGCTGGCGCTGGCAACCGAACTGCCGCCCGGCACCGCGTCGGTGATCACGCGCCCCGACCACACGGCCGCGCCGTTCAACTGGACCGACCAGGCCTGGATGAGCCGGCGCGCCAGCCAGGACCCCTATGTCCAGCCGATGTCCGTGTACGAGGTCCATGCCGGCTCCTGGCTGCGCGAGGCAGACGATCCCGCGCGCGGCTGGGAAGTGCTGGCCGACCGGTTGATCCCGTATGCGCGCGACCTTGGCTTTACCCACATCGAACTGCTGCCGATCACCGAGCATCCGTTCGGCGGCTCGTGGGGCTACCAGCCGCTGTCGTTGTTCGCGCCGACCGCCCGCTTCGGCCCGCCGCAGGCATTCGCCGCCTTTGTCGACCGCTGCCATGCGGCCGGCATCGGCGTGATCCTGGACTGGGTGCCGGCGCACTTCCCGACCGATCCGCACGGGCTTGCCCGCTTCGACGGCACCGCGCTGTACGAGCATGAAGATCCCCGCGAAGGCTTCCACCAGGACTGGAACACGCTGATCTACAACATGGGCCGCAACGAGGTGCGCGGCTTCCTGCTGGCCAGCGCGCTGCACTGGCTGCGCGAATACCATATCGACGGACTGCGCGTCGACGCGGTGGCGTCGATGCTGTACCGCGATTACAGCCGGCAGGCCGGCGAGTGGGTGCCAAACCGCTATGGCGGCCGCGAGAACCTCGAAGCCGTGGCGTTCCTGCGCGAGCTCAACGCGGTGGTGCGCGAGCGCTGCCATGGCGCGATGACCATCGCCGAGGAATCCACGGCCTGGCCGGGCGTGACCGCGCCGGTGGAGAGCGGCGGCCTGGGCTTCACGTTCAAGTGGAACATGGGATGGATGCACGACACGCTGCACTACCTGGCGTACGAGCCGGTCTACCGCGCCTGGCACCACCAGGACATGACGTTTGGCCTCGTGTACGCGTGGTCGGAGGCGTTCGTGCTGCCGCTATCGCACGACGAGGTGGTGCATGGCAAGGGATCGCTCGTGGGCAAGGCGCCGGGCGACCACTGGCAGAAGCTGGCCAACCTGCGCGCGTATTTCGGCTTCATGTGGACCCATCCCGGCAAGAAGCTGCTGTTCATGGGCGGCGAACTGGCGCAGTGGCACGAATGGAACCACGAGAGCGAGCTGGACTGGGCGCTGCTGGACCACCCGTCGCATCGCGGCATGCAGCGACTGATCGGCGACCTCAACCATGCCTATCGCAGCCTGCCGGCGCTGCATGCGCGCGATCATCATCCGGACGGCTTCCAGTGGGTCGTCGGCGACGACAATCACAATAGCGTATTTGCCTATCTGCGCCGTAGTCCCGGGGCGGACGCGGTGCTGGTCGTGGTGAACATGACGCCCGTGCCGCGCGAGGGCTATCGCATCGGCGTGCCGTGCGCCGGACGCTGGCAGGAATGGCTGAACACGGATGCGCAGTGCTATGGCGGCAGCAACATGGGCAACGGCGGCGAGGTCTACGCCGAGCCGGTGCCGTCGCATGGCCAGCCGGCATCGGTCACGCTGACGCTTCCTCCGCTCGCGACGCTGCTGCTGGTGCACCGTCCGTAGGAGCCTGCCTTTGTCGCGCGCCCCCACCGATTACACGCTGCTGCCCGGCAAGGCTTATCCGCTGGGGGCCCACTGGGACGGACTGGGCATCAACTTCGCCGTGTTCTCGGCCAACGCCACGCGCGTGGAGCTGTGCCTGTTCTCCCCCAACGGGCGCAAGGAACTGGCGCGGCTGCCGTTGCCCGAATGCACCGACGAGATCTGGCACGGCTACCTGCCGCAGGCGTCGGTCGGCACGGTCTATGGCTATCGCGTGCACGGGCCGTATGAACCGCACTACGGCCACCGCTTCAATCCCGCCAAGCTGCTGCTGGACCCTTACGCGCGCAAGCTGTCGGGACCGCTGCGGTGGGCCGACGCCCTGTTCGGCTACCGGCCGCAGAGTCCGCGCGGCGACCTGTCGCCGGACCGCCGCGACAGCGCGCCCATGATGCCCAAGGGGATCGTGGTGGACGAGAGCTTCCATTGGGGCGACGACCGTCCGCCCGCGGTACCGTGGGAGCGCACGGTGATCTACGAAGTGCATCTGCGTGGCGCGTCGATGATGCGGGACGACCTGATGCCGCATGTACGCGGCACCTTCGCCGCATTGAGCGACCCCCGGTTCATCGATCACCTGCATCACCTTGGCGTCACCGCCATCGAGCTGCTGCCGGTCCATGCCTTCCTGCAGGACCGCTTCCTGGTCGAGCGGGGCCTGCGCAACTACTGGGGCTACAGCACGCTCGGCTATTTCGCGCCGGAGCCGACATACCTGAGCACCGGTGAACTGAACGAGGTCAAGGTCGCGATCCGCCGGCTGCACGCGGCGGGCATCGAGGTGATCCTCGACGTGGTGTACAACCACAGCTGCGAGGGCAACGAGCTGGGCGCCACGCTGTCGCTGCGCGGCCTGGACAACGCCAGCTACTATCGCCTGGTGCCCGGCGACGAACGCTACTACATCAACGACACCGGCTGCGGCAATACGCTGAACCTGTCGCATCCGCGCGTGCTGCAGATGGTGCTCGATTCGCTGCGCTACTGGGTGGAGTGCTACCACGTGGACGGCTTCCGCTTCGACCTGAGCAGCACGCTGGGCCGCGAGGGGAACGGCTTCGACCCGGGCGCCGGCTTTTTCGACGCCGTGCTGCAGGACCCGGTGCTGTCGCGCGTCAAGCTGATCTCCGAGCCCTGGGACCTGGGACCGGGCGGCTACCAGGTCGGCAACCATCCGCCCGGCTTCGCCGAATGGAACGACAAGTTCCGCGATACCGTGCGCCGCTACTGGCGTGGCGATGCCGGCCAACGCAACGACCTTGCCGCCCGGCTGACGGGCTCGGCAGACCTGTTCGACCGGCGCCATCGCAAGCCATGGGCGTCGGTCAACTTCATCACCGCGCACGACGGCTTCACGCTGGCCGACCTCGTCAGCTATGCCAGCAAGCACAACGAGAACAATGGCGAGGACAACCGCGACGGCACCGACGACAACGCCAGTTCCAACTGGAGCGCTGACGGCACCGTCGAGGGGCCGACCGACGATCCGGAAATCGTCGCTACCCGCACCCGCGTGGCGCGCGCGCTGATGTCCACGCTGCTGCTATCGCAGGGCACGCCGATGCTGACCGCGGGAGACGAATGGCTGCGCACGCAGCACGGCAACAACAACGCCTACTGCCAGGACAACCCGGTCTCGTGGCTGAACTGGGCCGATGCGCAGACCGCCGGCGGCCGCGCCATGATCGAATGCGTGCGGCGCCTGCTTGGCCTGCGGCGCCGGCTGGCGATCTATGCGCAGCGCCAGTTCCTGCACGGCCGCCAGCATTTTGCGCCAGGACTTTCCGATACGGCGTGGTTTGGCACCGATGGCGCCGCACTGACACCGGAGCAATGGTCTAATCCTGAGGAACGGAGGCTGGCCCTGCGCCGGGCGATCCGGCGTGGCGACGGCCGCGTCGAAGTCACGCTCTTGCTGCTCAACGCGGGCGCGGAAGCGGTTGACTTCCGGCTGCCGGAGCCGCCGCTGGCGTGGTCCCGGCTGTTCTGCAGCGCCGATCCCGACGAAGCGGAGGCCGCGGTCGAAGGTAACACGCAAGCGGTGCCGGCGCACGCGCTCGCGCTGCTGGCGGCGCTGTTCGACCCCATGCCGCAAACCTAGGATCAACCGATTCAACAGACTGAAGCGAGGAACGCCGCCATGCCGCGCCAAGCCAATCCCGATGCCGCCCTCGCCTCGCTGCACCTGCTCGCGGACCGCGCGGGCCTGCTGGTGCACTGGCAGGATGCCCAGGGCCGCGACCAGGTCGTGCCCGAGGAATCGCTGCGTACCGTGCTGCAACGGCYCGACCTGCCGTGCAAGACCATCGGCCAGTGCGAGGCGTCGCGCGCCCGGCTGCTGGCCGACGATGCCGCGACGGCGCTGGCGCCGCTACTGACGGCCGACCGCGGCAAGCCGATCCGCGTGCCGCTGGCCCACACCCGTCCCGACCAGCCTTACCGGCTGGAGCTGGAGGACGGCACCGTGCACAGCGGCGTGGCGCATCGCGATGCCGGCGGCGCGCTGGTGCTCCCGGCCATCGCGCAGGCCGGCTACCACCGGCTGCTGATCGGCGATATCGCCGTCACGCTGGCGGTGGCGCCGGAGCGCTGCTATGGCGTGCAGGACGCGCTGCGCGCCCTCGGCCTGTCGGAGCAGGAGCGCGCGCAGCGCCGGCCCTGGGGCGTGTCGATCCAGCTCTATGGCCTGCGGCGCGGCGTGCCGGCCGGGCTGGGCGACCTCAGCGCGCTGTCGATGTTCGCCGAGGCGGCCGCACGCGAAGGCGCCGACGCGGTCGCCATCAACCCGCTGCACGCCGGCTTCGCCGCGTATCCCGAGCGCTACAGCCCATACGCGCCATCGAGCCGGCTGTTCCTCAATGTGCTTTACGCCGATCCGGCGCCGGTGTTCGGCCACGCGGCCGTGGCGCGCGCCGTATCGGCCCTGCGGCTGGGCCCGGCCTTCCAGTCGCTCGAATCGGCCCAGCAGATCGACTGGCCGGCATTGGCCCGGGCCCGGCAGGCCGTGCTGCGCTGGCTGTGGAACGAACGCCAGCAGCTGTTGCCGCAGGATGCCGCGGTGGACCTGGAGAACTTCCGCGCCAACGGCGGCAAGGCCCTGCTTGCCCACGCCGCCTTCGAGGCGCTGCAGGCCCAGCACCTGGAGCAGGCCAGCACGCAGGCCGAGCAGCAGGCGGCCGCCGACTGGCGCCGCTGGCCGGTAACGCACCGATCCCCGCAGGACGCCGCGCTGGCGGCGTTCGCCAGCGCCAATCCGGAAGAGATCGGCTACCACATCTTCGTGCAGTGGCTGGCCGCCGACGGGTTGCGCGCCGCGCAGCGCAGCGCCCGCGAGGCCGGCATGGCCATCGGGCTGATAGGCGATCTCGCGGTGGGGACCGATCCCTCCGGCAGCCACGCGTGGACACGGCAGGACGACATGCTGCAGGGCTTCTCGGCCGGCGCGCCGCCCGATGTCTACAACCCCAATGGGCAGAGCTGGGGCATCACGGTATTCTCGCCGCGGGCGCTGCGGCGGCATGGCTTTGCCACCTTCATCGAAATGCTGCGCGCCAATCTGTCCCATGTGGGCGGCCTGCGCATCGACCACGCGCTCGGCCTCGCGCGCGTATGGCTGGTGCCCGAGGGCGCGCCGCCGAATGCCGGCGCCTATCTGCGCTATCCGATGCAGGACCTGCTGCGCCTGATCGCGCTGGAGTCGTGGCGTCACCACGCCATCATCATCGGCGAGAACCTCGGCACGGTGCCGGACACCTTCAATGCCACGCTGGCCGAGCGCGGCATGCTGGGCATCGACGTGTTGTGGTTCGAGCGGGCCAGGCCGGACGAAGCCGCGAAAGAGCCGGACCGCGCGGCAGACAATGCAGCGGAGGATGCGTCGGGGGATGCAGCACGCACGCAGCGCGGCGGTCAGGCATCCGCCGGCGACGACGGCGCACCGGACGCCGCTTCGGACAAAGGCGAAGCGCCGGAAACCACGCCGCCTTTCGTGCCGCCAGAGCAATGGCCGCCTGAAGCGGTAGCCACCACGACCACGCACGATCTGCCGACCGTGGCCGGCTGGTGGCGCGGACAGGACATCAGTTGGCGCGTCCATCTGAACCAGCTCGGACCGGGCGAAACCGAGGCCGACGCGCGCGCCCAGCGCGCACGGGACCGCGAGGCGTTGTGGGAGGCGCTGTGCCAGGCCGGATTGGCCAAGGGCGACATGCCCGAGGCCGACCGCGCGCCGGTGGCGACGATCCTCGCATGGCTTTCGCGGGCGCGCACGCCGCTGCGTCTGGTGCCGGTGGAAGACCTGCTGGCCGATCCCGAGCAGCCCAACCTGCCGGGCACCACCGAGGGCCATCCCAACTGGAAGCGCCGCATGCGGCAGGACGTGCACACGCTGTTCTCCATGCCCGATGTACGCCGGCGCATCGAGGCGCTGCGCACGGGCCATGTCAGCCGCGGCCGCCCATCATGACGGCGGGCGGTTCGGGCGGCACCGCGCTGGCCCGGGCCTTGCATGGGTGGGCGGAAATCCCTTCCATCCAACAGCAGCGAGGTTGCCAACGTGCGTACGGTTCTGGTCGTCGACGACGATCCCGCTATCGCCAGCGCGACGGCAATGGCCCTGAGCCATGCCGGGTACGCCGTGGAAACCGCCGAGGACGGGCTGGCAGGCTTTGCCGCGGCCCAGCGCGTCCATCCGTCCGTGGTCGTCACGGACTGGATGATGCCGCGAGCAGACGGCGCCATGCTGTGCCACCTGATGCTGGGCGACGCGTCGCTAAGCCGTACACCGATTGTCGTTTTCACCAGCAATTCGGCGGCGCCCTCGCTGCCGAATCCCTGTGTCGCATATTGCCGCAAGCCATGCGCGCCGGAACGGCTTCTCGACGTCATCCAGGAACTGATCGAGAAAGACGAAGCGGCCCAGGAGTGAGCGGGCCGTTTCAGGCCGCGGCCGACTCGGCCTCCAGCAATGCCAGCAGACGGGTTTCGTGAATGCTGAGCGCGGTGGCCGCCCGCTTGCAGCGCGCGCACGCGTCTAGGCGATCGCCGAGATAGGCGTCCACCACGCTCGGATGCACATAGCACTGCCGGCACACCGCCACGGTGTTGCGCAGCCGGCGGGCGACCAGCTTGATGGTGGCCGCGACGGCGCGCTTGCGCGCGGTCTCGCTGGACGCCGGCGGCGCCTTGCGCAATTCGGCCAGCGCGTGCACGCTGCCGGCCCAGGTGCGAAAGTCCTTCGCGGTGAAGTCCGCCCCCGAGATCTCCTTGATATAGGCGTTCACGTCAGCCGACTCGATCTCGCGGACCTCGCCATCGGCGTCGCGATACTTGAACAGATGCTGCCCCGGCAGGTCGGCGCAATCGCGGACGATGCGCGCGAGCTGCCGGTCCTGCAGCGTGACGTCGTGTTCGACTCCGCTCTTGCCGGTGAACATGAAGCGCATCCGGCTGCCGCGAACCTGCACATGCCGGCGCCGCAGCGTGGTAAGGCCATAGGTGCGGTTCTGCCGCGCATAGCGCCGGCTGCCGACGCGCACCAGCGTCGCGTCGAGCAGCAACAGCACCGCCGCCAGCACCTTCTCGCGCGGCATGCCGTTGCGCTGCAGATCGCGGCGGGCGCGGCGGCGCATGCGCGGCAGCGTCTGGCCGAACGCAATCACCCGGTCGTACTTGCTTTCGTCGCGCAGCGCGATCCATGCCGGATGGTAGCGGTACTGCTTGCGTCCCCGCGCATCCCGGCCGGTGGCCTGGATATGACCCTTCGGATCGGCACAGATCCACACGTCCTGGTAGGCGGGCGGAATCGCCAGCGCATCGATGCGGCGGATGGTATCGGTATCGCGTATGCGCGTGCCGTCGGGCGCGAAATACGCGAAGCGCCCGCGCACCAGCTTCCGGCTGATGCCGGGCTGCGTATCGCTGACATAGTGAAGCCCCCGCGGCACCTCTTCGCGCGTCGCCGCGGCGGCCTCCGCCGTGCCCGACGCCGCTTCTGGCTCCGCCGTGGTCGATGCGCGCATCGTCTCTCCCGAAGGTTGCGCTCCCGACCTTACGGCGCACGCAATGTGCAGGCCATCGCTGTCAGCCGGATAAATCCGTAGGAGTCGGACGACACCACGCTCCCGCTTGCGGGAGCGAGTAAAACCGCCCACTTCTCCCCTCTCCCGCGCGCGGGAGAGGGGCCGGGGGAGAGGGCAGTCACCGCCATGGCGACCACATGCGCATATCGAATGTCACTGCCCTCTCCCCAACCCTCTCCCGCACGCGGGAGAGCGAGTACACAAGGTGACGCCTTGTGCTTTCTACAATGGAGCCGTCTTATTGCTTACCGCAATCCGCCCGACAGGCGCCGCCATCCGCCCGCAAGCCTTCGCGAAGCGGGCCAGTCGGCACAAGGTATGCCTCTTGCAGCGCCGGGGGTTTCACCGGAGGGACCGCTATGACGCAAGCCGCACGCGCTCGCACGGCCGAAGCCGCGCCTGCAGCCGACAGCCACGACGACACGCGAACCGCCATGTCCGGCGCGACGCTGCGTCGTGCCTTTCTTGACCACGTCTTCTACACGCAGGGCAAGCTGCCCGGTCTGGCCAGCCCGAACGACCTGTATCAGGCGCTGGCCCATACCGTCCGCGACCGGCTGGTGCAACGCTGGATCAGCACCGCCGAAACGTACCTGGGCCATCCGTCGCGCACGGTGGCCTATCTGTCCGCCGAGTTCCTGGTGGGTCCGCATCTGGGCAATAACCTTGTCAATCTCGGCATCTTTGACGAGGTGCGCGAGACGATGGCCGAACTCGGCCTGGACCTGGACGAGCTGCTGGCGCAGGAACTGGAACCGGGCCTTGGCAATGGCGGTCTGGGCCGGCTCGCCGCGTGCTTCATGGACTCGCTCGCCACGCTGCAGATCCCCGCGCTGGGCTATGGGATCCGCTACGAGTACGGCATCTTCCAGCAGTCCATCGTCGACGGGCAGCAGATCGAGTTGACCGACACCTGGCTGCGTCACGGCAATCCCTGGGAGATACAGCGCTCGGAATGGGCGGTGGAAGTGAAGCTTGGCGGACATACCGAGCACTACACCGATGACCGTGGCCACTATCGTGTGCGTTGGGTGCCGGCCAAGACCGTGGTCGGCGTCCCCTTCGACTCGCCGATCCTCGGCTACCGGGTCAACACGGTCAATACACTGCGGCTGTGGCGCGCCGAGGCCACCGAGGCGTTCGACTTCGGCGTCTTCAATCGCGGCGACTATCTGGGCGCCGTCAACAAGAAGGTCACTTCCGAAAACCTGACCAAGGTGCTCTACCCGAACGACGAAACCGAGCAAGGCAAGGAGTTGCGACTCGAACAGCAGTACTTCTTCGTGTCCTGCTCGCTGCAGGACATGCTGCGTCTGCTCGACGCCCACGGCATCCCCGTCACGCGCTTCCACGAGAAGTTCGCGGTGCAGCTGAACGACACCCATCCGGCGATCGGCATCGCCGAACTGATGCGCCTGCTGGTCGACGAGCACAGCCTCACCTGGGACGATGCCTGGCATATCACCCGGCAGGCATTCGCCTACACCAACCACACGCTGCTGCCCGAGGCGCTGGAGACCTGGCCGCTGCCGCTGTTCGCCCGCACGCTGCCGCGCCATCTGGAGATCATCTACGAGATCAACAGCCGTTTCCTGAACGAGGTGCGCATCCGCTATTTCGGGGACGAGTCGCGCCTGTCCCGGCTGTCGTTGATCGACGAGCATGGCGCCCGCAGCGTCCGGATGGCGCATCTGGCCTGCGTCGGCAGCCACACCATCAACGGCGTTGCCGAGCTGCATTCGCGGCTGATGCGGGAGGACGTGCTGAAGGACTTCCACGAGCTGTATCCGGACCGCTTCACCAGCGTCACCAACGGCGTCACGCCGCGCCGCTGGATCGCGCTGTCGAACCCGCGGCTGTCGCGCCTGATCTGCGAGTCGATCGGCGATGGATGGATCCAGGACCTGGAGCAGTTGCGCGGCCTGGAGCCCCATGCCGAGGACGCTTCCTTCCGCGAGCGTTGGCGCGCGGCGCGGCGGGAAAACAAGGTCGACCTGGCCAGGCTGATCCGCGACACCACGGGCGTCACGGTCGATCCGGACTCGATGTTCGACGTGATGGTCAAGCGCATCCACGAGTACAAGCGGCAGCATCTGGCGGTGCTGCACATCGTGGCGCTATATCACCGCATCAAGTCCGATGCCCACGCCGACATCGCCCCGCGCACCTTTCTGTTCGCCGGCAAGGCGGCACCCGGCTACCACTACGCCAAGCTGATGATCCGGCTGATTACCTCGGTCGGCGAGGTGATCAACCGCGATCCGCAGGTGCGCGACCGGCTCAAGGTGGTGTTCCTGCCCAACTTCAATGTGACGTACGGACAGCGCGTGTATCCGGCGGCCGACCTGTCCGAACAGATCTCGCTGGCCGGCAAGGAAGCCTCCGGCACCGGCAACATGAAGTTCGCGATGAATGGCGCGATCACCATCGGCACCATGGACGGCGCCAATATCGAGCTGCGCGAAGCGATCGGCGCCGAGAATTTCTTCCCGTTCGGGCTGTCGGCGTCGGAGGTCTATGCGCTGAAGGCGTCGGGCTACCGGCCAGCCGATTATTACGAGAGCCATTCCGAACTGCGCGCGGTCATCGACCTGCTGTCGCAAGGATTCTTCTCGCGCGGAGACCCCACGGTGTTCCAGCCGATCTTCGGCAATCTGCTGCACCACGATCCCTATATGCTGCTGGCCGACTTCGCATCCTATGTGTTGTGCCAGAACGACGTCACCGCCGCTTTTTCCGACCAGCCGCGCTGGGACCGGATGTCCGTGCTGTCGTCCGCGCGATCAGGACGCTTCTCGTCCGATCGGGCGATACGCGAATACTGCGAACGCATCTGGCGCGTCCAGCCGGTGCCGGTGCCGCTGCTGCATCGCGCGGCGATGAGCACGGCGGGCACGCGTCGCAATGGCGAAGCGGGCGCGTCCGGCGGCATGTAGTTTCTACACTGGGCGGGGAGCGGCTTTACGAAGCGCCTGTTTCAAATCCCGACGCCGCTCCTGCAAACCCTTGATACAAAAAGACCGCCGCCGGACGGCGAAGCTGGCATGCCGTTCGCATTGCTGAAGCGCTTGAGGTTTCGCCGTCGGGACATCCGACGGCATTCCACCACGCGGTGCAGCCCGACCGCGAGCCTTACTCAGCGCTTTCCCAAAAAATCGGCGGAGATTAACTTGAACGCGAACGTGTTATTCGTGGCGGCTGAGGCCATGCCTTTGGCCAAGACCGGAGGTTTGGGCGACGTCGTCAGCGGCCTCGCCCGTGCCCTGCAGCAACAGGGGGTTGAGGTCACGATCCTGATGCCGGGCTATCCGCAGGCCCTGGCCGGTGCTGTCGGGCTGCGCAGCCTTGGCGCACTGAGACTGGCGGAGCAGGCGCCCGGGCTGGCCCTGCCTCCCTGCCATAGTCCGATGCGGTTGCTGGCCGGCCGCATGCCGGGCAGCCAGGTGCAGGTCGTGCTGCTGGATTGCCCGTCGCTGTTCGACCGGGCCGGCACCCCTTACACCGACCCGACCGGGCGCGACTTTGCCGACAACGCGCAACGTTTCGCCGCGCTGGCGCACGCGGCCACCGCCATCGCGGCCGGCCGCACGCCGCTGCCGCGGCCGCAAGTGGTTCACGCGCACGACTGGCACGCGGCGCTGACGCCGCTGCTGATGCGGGCCGCCGGACTGGACACGGCCACGCTGCTGACCATCCACAACATGGCGTTCCAGGGGCTGTTTCCGCTCGAACTGGCGCCCGGCCTCGGCATTCCGGGCGAGTGCCTCGATGCCGACGGCGTCGAGTTCTGGGGCAAGCTGAACTTCCTGAAGGCCGGTATCCGCTACGCCGACCGGGTTACCACCGTCAGCCCCAACTACGCGCGCGAAATCCTGACCAGACAATTCGGCAGCGGCCTCGACGGCCTGCTGCAGGCGCGCCGCGACGCGCTCGGCGCCATCGCCAACGGCATCGACACAGACAGCTGGAATCCGGCCGCCGACGATCTGCTGCCGCGCTGCTACACGGCCACCAACGCCACCTCCGGCAAGCGCGCCTGCAAGGCGGTCCTGCAAAGCCGCATGGGCCTGCCGGTGGACCCGACCGCGCCGCTGGTGGCGATGGGCAGCCGGCTGACGCACCAGAAGATGGCCGACGTGGCCCTGGCCGCGATCGAACGCACGCTGGCCGCCGATCCCCATGTGCAGTTCGCCGTGCTGGGCTGCGGCGATCCCGTGCTGGAACAGGGCTACCGCGCGCTGGCCGCGCGCTATCCGGAGCGCGTCGCCGTGTCGATCGGCTATCGCGAGGAAAGCGCACACCTGCTGCACGCCGGCGCCGATGTGCTGCTGCACGGCAGCCGCTTCGAGCCCTTCGGCCTGACACCGGTCTATGCGATGCGCTACGGCACCATCCCGGTGGCCTCGCGCGTCGGCGGACTGGTCGATACCGTCCGCGACGCCGGCCACGGCGAGTTGCCGGACCCGGGCGCGACCGGTTTCCTGTTCGACGGCGACTCGGCGCAAGCGATGGGCGACGCCCTCGAGCGTGCGCTGCAATGGATGCAGCGGCCACGCGCCTGGCGCGCGCTGCAACGCGCCGGCATGCAGGCGAACTACGGTTGGGAACAGCCGGCGCAGCAGTATCTGTCGCTGTATGGCGCACTGGAGCCGGCCCTCGCCGCGGCCCTGGTCCAGCAGCGCGCCGACCGGATCGCCGCGGCGCTCGCGGCGCAACCGGGCGAAACCGCATTGCACGAAACCGCCGCCGATCTGGCGGCGCAGGCCGCGCCACGTCGGCGCGGCGG
>NZ_VLJN01000004.1:0-54144 GCF_007829435.1 Cupriavidus gilardii J11 | reverse complement strand
CCGACGGCAATTCCGCCACCCCTTCCACTCCCGCGACCCCCGCCTCCCGCAATGCCTGGGAAACCCTGGCCGCCGCGCCCGGCGCGACGCCGCCGGAGGCCCGCCATCCCGCGCAGCCGCGATTCGGACCGCTGCGCCTGTCCGACGGGCGCACCTGCTTCCGGCTGTGGGCGCCCGACCTCGCCGGCGAAGGCGAGGCGCCGCGACTGGAAATCCAGGACGCCGGTCCCGTCACGATGATGTCGGCCGGCGACGGCTGGTTCGAAGCCGCCGCCGCCTGCTGCGACGGTGCGCGCTACTGGTTCCGCCTGGCCGATGGCACCATCGTGCCCGACCCGGCCTCGCGTGCGCAGGCCACCGACGTGCACGGCGCCAGCATCGTGGTGCCGCAGGGCCGCTACGAATGGTGCCACCCTTACTGGAAGGGGCGCCCATGGCACGAGGCCATCGTGTACGAGATGCACGTCGGCCTGTGCGGTGGCTACGCCGGCGCGGCCCGTGAATTGCCGCGACTCGCCGCGCTCGGCTTTACCGCGGTCGAACTGATGCCGCTGGCCGAGTTTCCCGGCAGCCGCAACTGGGGCTACGACGGCGTGCTGCCGTTCGCGCCGGAATCGAGCTATGGCACGCCGGACGAACTGCGCGCGCTGATCGATGCCGCGCATGGCCTTGGCATGATGGTGCTGCTCGATGTGGTCTACAACCACTTCGGCCCCGAGGGCAACTATCTGCCGCGCTATGCCAGCGCATTCTTCCGCGAGGACATCCCGACGCCATGGGGCCCGGCACTGGATTACCGCCAGCAGCCGGTGCGCGATTTCTTTACCGAGAACGTGCTGTACTGGCTGGAGGATTTCCGCTTCGACGGCCTGCGATTCGACGCGGTGCATGCGATCGCCGACGAAGGCTGGCTGACCGAACTGGCGGCCACGGTTCGTTCACGGCTGGCCGACCGGCACATCCATCTGGTGCTGGAAAACGACCACAACGACGCCGGGCTGCTGGCGTCCGGCTATGACGCACAGTGGAACGACGACGCGCACCATGCGCTGCATGTACTGCTGACGGGCGAGCACGACGGCTACTACGCCGACTACTGCGTCGGCGCGGACGCCGGCGACAGCCGCAACGATGGCACCCGCGACGAAAGCCCGTCCGCGATCCGTGGGATGGCAACCCGGCACCTCGCCCGCGTGCTGGCCGAGGGCTTCGCCTATCAGGGCGAGGCGTCGCCGCACCGCACCCGCGAAGCCGGCGGTGGGCAGCCCGTGCATCGCGGACAGCCGAGCGCGCACCTTCCGCCCACCGCGTTCATCAGCTTCGTGCAGAACCACGACCAGATAGGCAACCGCGCCTTCGGGGAACGGATCACCACGCTGGCCGACCCGGGGGCGCTGCGGGCCGCGGTCGCGCTGCAACTGCTGTGTCCGCAGATTCCGATGGTCTTCATGGGCGAGGAAGGCGGCACGCAAACACCGTTCCTCTATTTCACCAGCCATCCGCCGGAACTGGCGCAGGCGGTGCGCGATGGCCGCCGGCGAGAATTCGGCGCGATGGGCGCGTTTGCCGACAAGGCGCGCGCCGACAGCATCCCGGACCCCAATGCGCCGACCACCTTCGAAGCATCGCGGCCGGTGTTCGATACCGACGGCGATTGGGTGCAGTACTACCGCACGCTGCTGCTGTTGCGCCGGCGCGAACTATTGCCGCGTCTGGCCGATGCGCGCAGTACCGGTGTGCGGATACTGGGCGAGGGCGCCGTGCGCGCCGATTGGCGGCTATCCGACGGCGCCACGCTGACGATCTGGACCAACCTCGGCCCGTCCGTCATCGCCACCGAGGGGCAAGACGCCGGGGCGCCGCTGTTCGAAAGCACGGCCGGCGCGGCGCAGATGCTGGAAGGCGGCACGCTGGCGGCCGCGTCCACCGTGGTCTATCTGCGGGACGGCGCCGCCATCGACACGGGAGCATCGGCATGAGCGACGATGCTACCGGATCCATTGAAGCACCGCAGGCGTCCCATGCCGGGCCACCGGCCGACGTTCCGACGCTGGTGCCGCGCGCCACCGCGCGCCTGCAGCTGCATGCCGGCTTCACCTTTGCCGATGCCGCCCGTCAGGTGGACTACCTCGCGCGGCTCGGTGTGAGCCACCTGTACCTGTCGCCGATCTTCGCGGCCACGCCGGGGTCGACCCATGGCTATGACGTGACCGACTTCCAGCAGATCAATCCCGAACTCGGCGGCGAGCCCGGCTTCATCTCGCTCGCCAGGCAGGCGCGCGACGCGGGCCTTGGCATCGTCATCGATATCGTGCCCAACCATATGGCGGCGAGCGTCACGCACAACCGCTGGTGGCGCGACGTGCTGACCCGTGGCGCGGAGAGCCCCTATGCCGGGCACTTCGACATCGACTGGCATTCACCGGACCCCGACCTGCACGGCAAGGTGTTGTTGCCCATCCTCGGCAAGCCCTATTGGGATACGCTGCGCGACGGCGACATCAGCCTTGCGGACGACGATGGACGTCCGATCCTGCGCTATGGCGACAACAGCCTGCCGCTGTCGGACGACTCCATCGCCGGGCTCGCGCCGTTCGATCCGCGCGGCGACGATGGCGCGCAACGGTTGCATGCGCTGCTGGAACAGCAGCACTACCGGCTCGCCTGGTGGCGCACCGCCGCCGACGAAATGAACTGGCGCCGCTTCTTCGAGGTGAGCGAACTGGTGGCGGTGCGCGTCGAACAGCCCGACGTATTCGACGACGTGCACGCGCTGGTGCTGCGGCTCGCGCGGGACGGCTGGATCGACGGCGTACGAGTGGACCACGTCGACGGCCTCGCCGATCCCGGCGGCTACTGCCAGCGGCTGCGCGCCGAACTGAACGCCGCGATGGCGGCGCGTGGCGTGCGTCCCTGGATCGTGGTGGAGAAGATCCTGGCCGAGCAGGAAACGCTGCGCACCGAATGGCAGATCGACGGCACCACCGGCTACGACTTCATGGACGAGGTGGGCGCCGTTCTGCACGACGGCGCCGGCGAGACCGAGCTTGACATGTTGTGGCGACAGGCGAGCGCTGATAGCGGCGCCGGCATCTCGGGCGACTACGACCAGCTGGTGCGCGACGCGCGCCGGCATATGCTGCACCGTCACCTGGTAACCGAATTCGAAGGCGCCTGCCGCCGACTGCATGCCTGCGCGCGCGCCGATGTCGCGACGCGCGACCTGACGCTGGCCTGCATCCGGCGCGCGCTGGCCGCATTGCTCGAGCCCTTGGGCGTCTATCGCACTTACCTGGGCGAACACGCGTGGTCGCGCGACGACCGGCTGATCCTGGAAGCGGCCGCCGAGGACGCGCGCCGCGCGGTGCGGCCCGACGATCCGGCCGCGGTGGACCAGTTGCTGGCGTGGATGTGCGGCGGCCCGCAGAGCGACGCCGCGCTGCGCGAGGCGCGGGCACGGGTGCAGCAGCTGATGCCGCCGCTGGCCGCCAAGGCCGGCGAGGACACGATGTTCTATCGCTATGGCCGGCTGCTGTCGCGCAATGAAGTGGGTAGCCACCCGTCGACGCTGGCGATGCCGCCGGACCGGTTTCATGCGCGGATGGCGGTGCGCGCGCGCACCTGGCCACACGCAATGCTGGCCACCGCCACGCACGACCACAAGCGCGGCGAGGACACCCGCATGCGGCTGGCCGTATTGAGCGAGCTGGCGCCCGAATGGCGCGCGCGGGTGCAACAGTGGGAAGCGCAGGCGCTGCCGCTGCTCGGCAGCGCTCCGCATCGCCCGGATGGCGCCGACCGGCTGATGCTCTATCAAACGATGGTCGGGGCCTGGCAGCCGCAACTGCGCGAGGACGACGACAGCGCCGTGCGGGCGTGGCTGGAACGGATCGCGGCATGGCAACTGAAGGCGATCCGCGAAGCGAAACGGCATGGTCACTGGACCTCGCCGGACAGCGCCTACGAGCAGGCATCGGCCGCCTTCCTGCGGACCATCGCCGACGGCGACCTGCTGCGCGGCATCGCAGGCTTCGCCAACCGCATCGCCACCGCCGGCGCGCTGAACAGCCTGGCGCAAACGTTGATCCAGCTGACAGCGCCGGGGGTACCGGACCGCTATCAGGGCACCGAGGGATGGGACTTCAGCCTGGTCGATCCGGACAATCGGCGCCCGGTGGACTACGACGCCTTGCGCGCCGCGCTCGACTGCACGGCGGGCTGGGACAGCTGGCTTCGCGAATGGCGGGACGGGCGGATCAAGGTGCAGCTGGTGCATGCATTGCTGCGGGCGCGCCAGTCCCACGCCGCGCTGTTCCGCGACGGGGCTTACCGGCAACTGCAGGGCGAAGGCGCGCGCGCACCGCATGTGCTGGCGTTCGAACGTCGCCTTGGCGACGATCGCGTGATCGCCGCGACCGCCCGGCTGGCGGCGCGCATGGTCGAACCCGACCGGCCAGCCATTGCGGCGCGGCACTGGGGCGATACCCAGCTATGCGTGGGCGACCGCTCGGCGCAGCGCTGGACCGACCTGTTGACGGGGCGCACGCTGGACGCACCGCACGGCAGGATCGGCTTGGCGACGTTGTTCGAGGTGTTGCCGGTGGCGTTGCTGGTCAGGGGGTGAGCGGGTGAGGGGCGGGGGAGAGGGCAATCACCGCCTCCGCATCCTCCAACCCCAAACCCTCACGCCCGATAAACATTCGACTTCCCGTCCGAAGTCCTCTTCACGTGCAGGATTCCGGCGCGCACCAGCGTCTGCGCATTCCATGGCTTGAGCAGGAAGGGCAGGCCTGACACCGCCGCCAGCGCGATCATGTCCGCGTCGTCGGTCATCAGCACGACCGGCAGGAAGGGATAGCTGTGCACCAGGCGCTCGCGCAGCGGCAATCCGCCCAGCGTGGCGCCAAGCCTGGCATCGCACACGACCAGATCGAAGCCGTAGCGGTCCGTTGCCGCGAGCGCCTCCGCTTCATCGCGCACCAGCGTGACGCGATGGCCCGCCGCCTGCAGCGACTCCACCGCGCTGTGGACATTGCGCGGCTGGTCGGCAACGATCAGCACCGAACTGCTCTGCCCGCTCGCCCTCATGCCGGCGTCGCCATGCTTCCACGCCGGCAGATAGAGTCGCACCACGGTGCCCTTTCCCGGCTCGGACTCGATCACCGCCAGCCCGTCGACCTCCCGGCAGAAGTCGTGCACCTGCGCGAGCCCGAGGCCGCTGCCCAGGCCTCCGGTCTTCGTGGTGAACAGCGGCTCGAACACGCGTTCGACCACCTCGGGCGGCATGCCGCGTCCCTCATCGCGCGCGGACAGGCAGACGTAATCTCCACGCATGCCGGGCGGGCGCTCTCCGTCGAGGCTGACATTGCTGGCCGACACCATGAACGAGCCGCCATCGGGCATGGCATCGCGCGCATTGGATGCCAGGTTGATCATGGCCAGTTCGAGTTCGTTGCGGTCGGCACACACCGGCCAGCAATCGGGCGCGATGTCATAACGCAGCCGCGCCCGCGAGCCTAGCGTGGTGCAGATCAGCGGCGTCCAGGCTTCCGCTTCCTGTCCGATCGTCAGCACCTCCTTGCGGTGCTGCCGCTTGCGCGCCATGCCGATCAGCTGGTTGGTCAGCGCCACGCCGCTGGCAAGGCTGCGCTTGATGCCGGCGAGCGCCTTCTCACGGCCCACGTCGGGACGGGTGATCATCAGGTCGGTATTGAAGGAGATCACCGACAGCACGTTGCGGAAGTCGTGCGCGACCGAGGTGATCAGATGACCGACCGCCTCCAGCTTGCGCGACTGGCGATAGCGTTCCTCGGCCTCCTCGCGCTTGCCGATTTCCTCCTGCCAGCGCAGGAACGCCTGCTCCTCGCGG
The DNA here is from genome assembly GCF_007829435.1 of Cupriavidus gilardii J11. Classification (GTDB taxonomy): domain Bacteria; phylum Pseudomonadota; class Gammaproteobacteria; order Burkholderiales; family Burkholderiaceae; genus Cupriavidus; species Cupriavidus gilardii_D. Next base: position 48,275 of record NZ_VLJN01000004.1, on the reverse strand, counting down.
CGCAGACGGCGCAGGCTCATCCCCAGCGCCGCCCACAATGCCGCCGACGGGATCGCCGCGACCATCGCCGCCATATACAAACGGCGCCGCCATTGCTGCTGGATCACGCTGACGGGAATGCCGACCACCGCATGCAGCATGCCGCTGCCCGCGGCGCGGTCGGCGACGATGCTGTCCGCGCCGGACAGCCCCGGCACACGCGACACGCTGTCGCGCACGCCCTCGGAAGCCCGCTCCAGCAATTGCTGCAGCGGGCCCCGAACGTACTCTGGCGCGGTGCCGGGGTAGCTGGCCAGCACCGCGCCGTCCGCACGCACCAGTGCGGCCTCCGCGCCGGGGTCCTGGCTCAGCACGTCGCGGTAGAAGTCGGCGAAATACGAGGGCCGCAGCGTCACCGACACCACGCCCACCATTTCCCCGCCGGGGCCAAGGCGCGGCATGCTTGCGTTGACGATGCGCTCCGGCACGACCTGCCCGGTATGGGGCGCCGTCACGTAGAACGGCCGACCCTCGGCCACGATGGCGCGGAAGTCTTCGCGTTGCGCGATGGAGATCGGCGGCACCGGAAAAAAACGGCTGCTCGCGAGCAGCCGTCCCTGATTGTCGAATACCGATACCGATGAGGCCTGCGAAACGCCGCCCACGATATCGGCCAGCCTCACATGCAGTTCCTGTTCATGCTGGCGGACCTCGGCGTTGCTCATGCCGGCCGTGACGTCGCGCAGGCGGCTGTTGATCTGGTGGTTGGTGTCGAAGATCTTGCTGGCGTGCTCCTGCACCACGCGCGCCATGCCGGCCGCGCGCAGCTCGGCGTTGTCCATGTCGTGGCGAAGCGCGAGCCAGCCCCAGGCCGCGACCATCGCCGCCGGAAGCGCAACCGCGATGACGAGCAGTGCGCGGAGCGTGCGCCGCTGCGAGGCGAAGTAATGGCGCGTGCCGAGAAAGCGATGGGACATGGTTGCAGTGGGCGGTGAAGGGTAACCGCATTTGCGGCCACTGCGACTTGCGCGCAGCATACCCCGGCAACCATACAGGTTAGATCGCGTGATGGGAAGGTCAAGGACGCCACGTCGCGGGCCCTGCGCGGGGTGGGTGTCGCAGGCGGTTACCCGTTAATCACTTCTCCACCGTTGATGTGCAATACCTGCCCGGTGATGTAGCTCGCCGCGCGTGAAGCAAGGAAGACATAGCCCGCCGCCACCTCGAAGGGCTGGCCCGGGCGGCCCATCGGCGTCTGCTTGCCGAATTTCTCGACTTCCTCGGCCGTGAAGGTCGACGGGATCAGCGGCGTCCAGATCGGTCCCGGAGCCACGCCGTTGACGCGGATGCCGCGCTTGACCACCTGCAGGGCAAGCGAACGCGTGAAGGACACGATGGCGCCCTTGGTGGACGAATAATCAAGCAAGTGCGAACTACCGCGATACGCGGTCACCGACGTGGTGTTGACGATGGCGGATCCGGACTGCAGATGCGGCAGCGCGGCACGCGTCAGATGGAACATCGCGAACACGTTGGTGCGGAACGTGGCTTCGAGCTGCTGCTCGTCGATTTCCTCGGGTTCCTTGCGGGGGTGCTGCTCGGCGGCGTTGTTGACGAGTATGTCGAGCTTGCCCAGTTCGGACACCGTGCGTTGCACGACCTGTTCGGCATGGCTGCTGTCGCCAAGATCGCCGGCGATGGCGAGGCAGCGCCGGCCCGCTTCCTCCACCAGCCGTACGGTTTCCTTCGCATCCTCATGCTCGTTCAGGTAGGCGATGGCGACATCGGCGCCCTCGCGCGCGAAGGCCACCGCCACTGCCCTGCCGATGCCGCTGTCGCCGCCGCTGATCAGCGCGACCTTGTCCTTCAACTGCCCGCTGCCGACATAGTCGTCGGCCCCGCTGTCGGGCTTCGGCTGCATCTGGTTTTCGAGGCCGGGCTGGCGCTCCTGGTGTTGCGGGGGCACCTGTTCGGGTGTGGCCATGGGCGACTCCTGTAGACGGAAAGGGTTGTCGATCGCCACGCCTTGCGTGACACCTTTCTGCCGGGGCCGCAACTTCCGTGCCGCCGCCCGAGGGCCGTATTGCCACGCGCATTGCCGCATTCCGCTCACCCGGCATTACATCCATCGCGCAAAGTTGCACGGTTTATCAGGGAAAACCCGCACTCAGAAAATCGCTGAACCTGTCGATGACAGTCGTTGTCCGCACTGCCTGCTGGCGGCTTGCCGGACCCGGAATGCCCTCTATCCGGATGGCTGGGGCGCACGTTGCCTAGACAACCACAGGACCACGATGACAGCCAGCACCCTCTCCGCTCCCATGAGGGCGTATCACCCGCCCCATTCCTCTGCCACCGAGCCCTCGCTGCTCGATACCATCCATCGCCGCGGCGACAAGCTCGCCGGCGCCGTCATCTGGCTGCTGTGGCTGGCCTCCCTGCTGGTCGGCTGGCGCTACGGCACCGCAATGACGGCCGTCGCCGTCGGCCTGCCCGCCGCCGCGCTTGCCACGCTGTGCCTGCTTGCGCTACCGGCCCGTCCGGGGACGCGGCTGGTCTGCGCCGCGATCGGCATGGCGATGACCGCGCTGCTGATCCACCAGGCACGCGGCCAGACCGAATACCACTTCGCGGTCTTCGTACTGCTTTCCATACTGCTCGCCTATCGCGATTGGCGGCCCATCGTGCTCGCCGCCGGCGTTGCCGCCGCGCACCACCTGTCGTTCAACTATCTGCAGCAATGGGGGTGGGGCCTGATCTGCTTTACCGAACCGGGACTCGATCGCGTGCTGTTGCACGCCGTCTTCGTGGTAGTGCAAACCGCCGTACTAGCCATGCTGGCATGGCGTATGGAGGCCGACGCCCGTGCCGCGGGAGAGATGATCGCGCTGGCGCAGCGTATCGGCCACGAACCGGGACGCCTGACACTGGCCGCCCCGAACCCGGCCGACGCGCCGTCGACGGAGCTGGCCCGCTCGTTCCAGCACACGCTGGGCGCGGTGCGCGATACGCTGATGCAGGTGCGCGACGCCGCCACTGCCGCGGCCGCGTCATGCTCGGACATTCAGCGCGGCAATACGGTGCTGTCCGAGCGCACCACGCAGCAGATGGCTGCGCTCGACGATATCGCCGTGACCATGGCCGAATTGCGTCGCGCCGTGCACGACAATGCCGATCATGCCGAGTCGGCGCACGCGCTCGCGATCACGTCGCGCGAGGCGGTGGTGAACGGCGGGCAGACCATCGGCGCCATGGTGCGCACCATGGGTGAGATCCGCGACGCCAGCGAGCGCATCGCCGACATCATCGGCGTGATCGACGGCATTGCCTTCCAGACCAATATCCTCGCTCTGAACGCCGCGGTCGAAGCGGCGCGCGCCGGCGAGCAGGGGCGCGGCTTCGCGGTCGTGGCCGGAGAGGTACGCACACTGGCCCAACGCAGCGCGTCGGCGGCCCGGGAGATCCGCGACCTGATCAGCGAGTCGGTGGAGCGAACCCGCGCCGGCGCGCAATTGGTGGACGGCGCCGGAGACTCGATGGCCGAACTGGAGCAATGCGTGGCGCGCCTGGCTGGCATTGTCGACCGAATGGCAAGCGCCAGCGGCATGCAGCGCGGCGGTATCGACCAGGTAGATCAAAGCGTGGGCGAGATCGGCGAGGCCGTGCGCAGCAACGCCGGGCACGTCGCGCAAACGGCCGACGGCGTGCGAGCGCAGCAACAAGAGCTGGCGCGGCTGGCCGCTTCGGTGGCGCTGTTCCGGCTCGACTGAACAGCAGCACGGCCCGTCGCCGTCGCGGCACCGGGCCGTCCGATGTTCCGCGGCGCGTCTACCGGGCGCCAGTGGTGAACGCCGCGAGATATTCGCTGACCCCGGTCAGCATGATCTGCACGCCAATGCACAGCAACAGGAAGGCGGACAGCCGCGTGACGACGTTGGTCCCTTCCGGGCCCAGCACGCGGGCCAGCCGCTCGGCCTTGCTGTAGACCACGAAGACGACGAGCGACACCGCCGCCGCGACGGCAACCGACACCACGCCCGACTCGATCGCGTCGCGCCACTGGTTGCTGCGGCTGGCGCTCAGCGCGATGGCCGTGGCGATCGAACCCGGGCCGGTGGTCAGCGGAATCGTCAACGGGAAAAATGCCATCTGCGTGACATCGCCGGTTGACACCGATTCGATGCGCTTTTCGGCCGGCTGCGTGGGCGCGTTCAACATGGTCCAGCCGCTGAACGCCACCACGAAGCCCCCCGCCAGGCGCAGCGCCTGCAGCGAGATGCCGAAGAAGCCGAGAATCGCCGTGCCGAGGAAGAACGTGACGATCAGCACAACAAAGGAATTGATCGCAACCTGCCGGCTCAGCCGCGTGCGCTCCTCCGATGTGAGGAAGCGCGTGCGATCGAACAGCACGAAGGCCATGCCGAAGGGATTGATGATGCTGAGCAGCGCGGAAAATGCCAGCAGGAACTCCGCGATCATATTGCTCAAGCTCAGGATGCCCATGGGTCAAGCCGGTTTGTTTGAAACCGCAAAAGGATAGCGCATTGGGGCTGATGGGGGCGGGCGAGAAGGCAGTCCCAGCCAACGAGCCGACGTTGCATCAAGGCACCCCCACCGCCCCTGCCCCCGGCTCGACAACCGGATCCGGAGAACCGCCCGTACTGCCGTAGCCGTTCACCGCACCGGTACCGCCATTGGTGACGGGCGCCGGCATGCCCATCCCCGGTACGGCACCAGACGCCGTTGACCCTGGCACCGACGCCGCCCCACCCGTGGACGGCAACACGCCAGCAGCGCCCGAAGCCGGGGACACCCCCGGCTCCGACGCTGGCGACGCGCTCCAGCCGTATTCCTGCGGCGTCGCCTCCGATGCCGGCACGCTTGGCTGCGGCCAGTCGGCCGGCGGCTCCACCGGCTCCGGCGCGGCCTGCGCATCCGATGCCGGCGCCGGCGCTGCTGGCTCCGGCGCCGGCCGTGCGCGCGGCGGCGGCTCGCGCCCGGCGTCGGGCTCCGGCGCCGATGCCGGACCGAACCAGCGGGCGAACCAGTCCTCCACCGGCTTGACCAGCGGGTCGTAGAAGTGGCCCTGCCGCGGGCTCTCGAAGCGCGCGCTGGCGTCGATCGCGCGGGCCCGCAGCGCGCGCTGCACCACGTCACCGACGATGGGCAAGGCGCTATGCGCGCCCTGCCCCCAGTAATCGCTGCGCAGCGTGACGCGCGCGTCGTTGAATCCAACCCACGCGCCGGCCACCAGCTGGGGATGCATCAGGATGAACCAGCCGTCCGCATTGTCCTGCGTGGTGCCGGTCTTGCCGGCCACGTCGGCGCGTATGCCATAGACGCGCCGGATGCTGGCGCCGGTGCCGCGATCCACCACGTCGCGCATGACGTCGAGCAGCGTGTACGCCGCCTGCGCGGATATCGCCCGCTGCGGCGACGGCGTGCCGAAAGTGGCCAGCACATTGCCGTCGCGGTCCTCGATGCGCGTGACCATGGTCGGTTCGAGATAGGCGCCACCGTTGGCGATGGTGCCGTAGGCCGCCACCATCTCCTTCAACGACACGGGGCTGGTGCCCAGCGCCAGCGATGGCACCGGTTCGAGCTGGCTGTCCCGCACGCCCATCGCGCGCGCGAGATTGGCCACCCGCACCGGGCCGACCTTCTGCACCAGCTGCGCGGTGACGGTGTTCTTCGAGTAGGCCAGTGCGTCGCGCAGCGTGAAGGGACGACCGCTCGGCCGTGCCCCGTCGCCCGGGCGCCACACCTCGCCCCCGGCGAGCCGGATCTCCACGGCCTCGTCCATCAGCGTATCGTCCGGATTCATGCCCTGCGCGAACGCTGCGCCGTAGACGAACGGCTTGAAGGTGGAGCCCGGCTGGCGCCGCGCCTGCTGTACGTGATCGAACGCGTCGTCGGCGAAATCGCGGCTGCCCACCCACGCGCGAATCTCGCCGCTGCGCGGGTCCAACGCCAGAAAGCCGGCCTGGATGCGTGTCTTCTGCTCTCGCAGCTCGCGCATCAGCTGGCCATCACGGCGCAGCTGTGCCAGCGCATCGGCATCGGTGACGCCGGCCTCGCGCGCGGCGCGATAGGCCGCGGTCTCGCGCAGGAACGCCTGCACCAGCGCGCCATTGGACGACCAGCCGCCGCCCGGCGACCACGCCGCGTCCGCGATCGCCTGCAGGCGCCGGCCCTGCCGCGCCACCGCCTGATTGGCGAAGGCCTGAAGCCGCGAGTCGATCGTGGTGCGGACCACCAGCCCGTCGGTGTAGATGTTGTAGTCGTTGCGGTCGGCCCACGCGATCAGCCATTTGCGCAGCTGGCGTGCGAAATGCGGCGCGGGTCCTTCCTCCGGCGTCTGCCGCTCGAAATCGACGCGCAGCGGGCGCTTCTTCAGCGCCTGGAAGCGGCGCTCGTCCAGACGCCCCCGCTTGACCATCTGCGCCAGCACGATATTGCGCCGCTCCACCGCGCGCTCGGGATTGAGCACCGGGTTGTAGTAGCTGGTGCCCTTCAGCATGCCAACCAGCGTGGCACTCTCCAGCACGTCGAGGCGATCGGCCGGCTTATCGAAGTAGGTGCGCGCCGCCATCTCGATGCCGGTGGCGTTGTAGAGGAAGGGCACCGTGTTCAGATAGGTCTCGAGGATCTCGTCCTTCGAATACACCAGTTCGATCTTGAACGCGGTGATGGCCTCCTTGATCTTGCGCGTCAGGCTGGCCGCCCTGCCGATTTCCTCCGGATACAGGTTGCGAGCGAGCTGCTGGGTGAGCGTCGAGCCGCCCTGCCGGTCGCCCGACAGCGTGCGCAGCGCCGCACCGGCGGTGCGCCGCCAGTCGATGCCGTGATGGGAATAGAAACGATGGTCCTCGGTGGAGATCAGCGCGGCGACCACATTGGGCGAGATCTTGTCCAGCGGCACCCAGTCGCGATTGGCGCGCTTGAATTGAGCCAGCAGCTTGCCGTCGGCCGACAGCACCTGCGCCGGCTGCTCGGACTTGGCCTTGCGAATATCGCTGATGCCGGGCGTGAACGGAATCAGCACCAGCACGTAGAGCACCAGCGCAACCGGCAGCGCGGCCAGCGCCCAGCGCAGTTGCCGGCCGGTAGGCCGGCGCAGCCGGCTCCGCCAGCCGGGGCGCTCGGAACCGGAAGAACGGGGATCGGGCGTCATGGCGCCCTCCTGCTGGAACGGGCTCGATGCAGATACAGCACGCTGGTGTCTCGGCTTGCGCCGGGAGTGGAAAGTGCGAATCGTACCAAAGCGGGGGGTGGGGGAGAGGGCAGTCCCCAAAAACCCACGCAAAGGCGCCTCCAGCACCCATTCGCCATACCCCTTATGATGTCGCCATCGCAACGCCCATACCTCGACAAGACCATGACGGCGACCCCCGACCTCTCCGCTTTCCCCATCACGCGCAAATGGCCGGCCCGGCATCCGGACCGCATCCAGCTCTACTCGCTGACCACGCCAAACGGCGTCAAGGCGTCGATCATGCTCGAGGAAACCGGCCTTCCCTATGAGCCGCACCTGGTCCGCTTCGACACCAACGACCAGTTGTCGCCCGAATTCCTGTCGCTGAATCCGAACAACAAGATTCCGGCCATCCTCGATCCCAGCGGCCCCGGCGGCAAGCCGCTGGCGCTGTTCGAGTCGGGCGCCATCCTGATCTACCTGGCCGAAAAGGCCGGCAAGCTGCTGCCGCGGGACCCCGCCGCGCGCTACCAGACCATCCAGTGGCTGATGTTCCAGATGGGCGGCATCGGGCCGATGTTCGGCCAGCTCGGCTTCTTCCACAGGTTCGCCGGGCGCGAGTACGAGGACAAGCGCCCGCGCGACCGCTATGTCGCCGAATCGCGCCGCCTGCTTGGGGTGCTCGATCGCCAGCTCGCACAGGGCGAATGGATCATGGGAGATGAGTACACCATCGCCGATATCGCCACGTTCCCGTGGGTGCGCAACCTGGTGGGCTTCTACGAGGCCGGCGAGCTGGTCGGCTTCGACGAGTTCCGCCACGTGCGCCGCGCACTCGACGCCTTTGTCCAGCGACCGGCGGTGGCACGCGGTCTCGAGATCCCGGCGCGTCCCTGACGACAGCAGGCCCGGTGTGCGATGACGGTACAGCCTGAAGCGGTGCCGCCCCGCATCGGTCCGGCGATGTGGCTGCCGCCGCCTGGCTCGCCGGCGGCGCGTGCGATCGCCCATGTGGCCGCGCACAGCACCGGCCCGGCGCTGGACGCCTCGTTGCATGTCACGCTGAACTTCCACCCGGACCGGCTGCATCGCGGCGCGCCGCTGTTGCGCGTGCTGGCCGACGAAGGCATCTACCGCTCGCAGTTCGAAACCGGCACCAGCAATGGCGGGCTCACCGCGCATCCCGGTGGCGACCGCTGGCAGTGGGAGAGCCGCATATTCGGCGGCGCCTACGATGGCGCGCCGCCGCAGCAGCGCCCGAAATATGGCGCGCTGAATTTCCGGCGGCATCCCGCCGGCGCGTCGCCGCGCTTCGGCTCGGCGCATCTGCGCCTGCGTCCGGCGGTACTGGCGCGCACCACGTTCTGCTATCCCGACAGCGTGTTCGCGCCGAACGCCTTCGGCGTGGCCGCGCACATGTCATTGATCGCGCTGGCCGAGGCGCATCGCGGCGATCCGCTCGATGGCTATATCGAGGCCCATCTGCACGGTCCGCTGGAACTGGCCCGCGACGTCGAGGCGCTGGTGCTCGATCCCTGCTTTCGCGGCACGGCGATCGAGCAGCTCGCGTGCGCGCTGCCGTGTCCGGTGCAGTGGCATGCGGGCTTCCGCGTCCATGTCGATACGCTTGCAGCGAACGCTGACTATCGCGGCGCCCGCTTCGTCGAACTGGGACGCGAACTGGCCCGCGACGGCTGGCTGACGCCGGATCGCATCGGTGAAGCGGCACGCGATGGGCGCTACGATTCGCAGGACCTGAAGAAGGTCTGGCATTGCCTTGCGTGCTTCGGCTATTGCCCGGGGGACGACGCGGTCAAGCCATCCGCGCGATAAACCAGCGCGCGCACACGCCGGCCAGCAACAGCCAGATGCCGACGAACACCGCGGCGCTGGCCCAGCTCACCGGACGCCGCGCGCTCAGCCGCGCGGCCGCCCGGTGCTCTTCCATCTGCGCGCGCGGCACCAGCCGGACCACCAGCAGGATGCCAAGCGGAATCAGCAGCGCCTCGTCGAGGTAGCCAAGCACGGGTATGAAATCCGGGATCAGGTCGATAGGTGACAGCGCGTACGCCGCCACCAGCAGTGCGAGCACACGCGCACGCCACGGGGTGCGCGGATCGCGCGCAGCCAGCCAGACCGCCAGCACATCGACCTTGATCGCCGCGGCCCAGCGGCGCAGCCGCGCCACCGCGCCGTCGCCGCGCCGCACGCGCCTTGCGCGCAGCCGCATATCGTCGACGATCGGCACCACGGCCAGCACGCCCAGCAGCGCGGCGAACAACAGCGTCATGCTGAAGCCAAGCGCCTTGAAACCGAGCGCGCCGAGCACGCCGCCGACAAAGAACAGCGCCACCAGCGTGGTGAGCACGCGCAGCTTGAAGCGATTGGCGAGGACCGGCGCGTGCCGCGCGCTGCCGCAGTCCATGTGCCGCGTATGGCGAGGCCCGTTCCAATAGAACAGCTTGCCCAGTTCGATGCCGATATCGGTGACCATGCCCGTGATATGGGTGGTGCGGATCTCCGCCCGGGAAACCTTGGTGATCAGCGCGTTCTGAAGGCCCATGATGAAGCAGAGCACCATCACCGTGGCCGGGACGAACAAGGGTTCATGCCGTTCCAGGTTGCCACCGAGCAGCCCGAAACACAGCAGCAGCACGGCTTCCAGCATCAGCGGCAGCGCATACTCGCTGCGAAGCCGCGCGCGACGCGCCCAGTTCACCATCACGGCGGTGCACGCTGCGCCGGCAATGAACGACAGCAGCGCGGCGAGCCCGCCGAGCGCCAGCGTCACGCTGCCCACGGCGAGGTTGTCGGCCATCGCCGCGACGATGCCCGACATATGCGAGGTGTACTGATGAACCGCGAGGAATCCGCCAGCATTGATGGCGCCGGCCACGAAGGCAAGATAGCGGGCGAGGCGCCAATTTGCCTCGGGACTGCGCCGCGTGCCGGTGAGGCGGCGAAGATAGGAGATCGGCATGGTTGCGCACGCGACGCGGGTGAGGGTGGATGCCGGGCTGTGGAAACCGGGATTATCGGTGCCCTCCGGCGATGGGACTCTAGCATACCGGGTGGTGAGGAGAGGGCAGTCACCGCACCCCCGGCCACCATCATCCCTCAGCCGGCGCCATCTTCTGCCCGCGCAGCGACCCGAACCGATGCGCGTACAGCCACGTGAACTCCGCCCCGAGCAGGAAGATCTGCGCCGAGTAGTAAACCCATACCAGCAGCACCACCAGTGAACCGGCGGCGCCATAGCCCGACGCGACGCCGGTCTTGCCGATATAGAGCCCGATCAGGAATTTGCCGATCGTAAACAGCAGCGAGGTAAACAGCGCGCCGAGCCAGACGTCGATCCATTGCACATGCACGCGCGGCATGATCTTGTAGATCATCGCGAATACGGTCGTGATGACAACGAGGCTCACCAGCGAGTCGATCAGGTGCGCCAGCATCTCGCCCTCGCCCAGCACCGGGCTCCACGAGCGGCTCAGCGCCGCCAGCGCGGCGCTGGCCAGCAGCGATACGACCAGCAGGAAGCCAATGCCGAGGATCATGCCGAACGACAGCACCCGGGCCCGCAGCAGGTTCCAGATGCCGGACACGTTCTGCCGCTGTGGCGCGCGCCAGATGCGGTCGAGCGCGCTCTGCAGCTCGGCGAACACCGTGGTCGCGCCGATCAGCAGGGTCACCAGGCCCACCAGCGTGGCGAACGCGCTGGTGGCCGGCTCACTGGCCGCAAGCAGCATCTCCTCGATCGCGCGCGCACCCTCGTCGCCGATGAAACCCTGCAGCTCGCCCACCACCGCGCCGCGCGCGGCCTCGGGGCCGAATACCACGCCAGCCACGGAAATCACGATCAGCAGCAGCGGGGCCACGGAAAACACCGTGTAGTAGGCGATCGCCGCCCCCATGCTCGGCGCGTAGTCATCGACCCATGACGTGACGGTGTCCTTCAATAGCGCGATCAGGTCACGCCACGAGGGCCGGGGGCGGCGCGCCGGGGCCGCGGCGGAGCGCTCGGGGGGCATGGGCAACTCCGTGGCGGACGGCGGTCAGGGCGTGGCCGGAGGACCGTCCGGCAGGCGCTGATCCTGGAACATCCGTTCGGCGATGTCGCGCGCCTGCAGATGGATGAAATCCTTGTCGACCTCCTCGATCACGACGTTGGCCACCTGGGCCGGCATCATCTTGCGCAACAGGCCGAGAAAGCGCGGCGCGGCCGCGATGCGCAGCTCGTCATAGCGCTGCTTCTGCAGCGCGTCGGCAAGATACTCGGCGACCCGGCGTGCAAACCCTTCGGCCTCCAGATGCATTTCTTCCTCGCCCGCCGACGCCGTGATATTGGCATTGCTGCGCAGCTGGTGCGGTGTGTTCTGCCGGGATGGCTGTGCGCCGCTGGCGCGCCGGCCATAGGCATCGCGCCGCAGGTCGGCCGAATCGGCATGGGCGGCGGCGTCCGTCAGTTCTTTCACCGGCTCGAGCGGATCGGTCGATTTCCTGCGCTCGAGAATGCGTGCGATGGCTTCGTCGGCCACCAGGACCCAGGTGGTTTTCATCGATATGCTCCCAATCGCGACGTGCAGTCGTTTGCCAATGGCTTGCGCCACTGTGGAGCGGGCACCATCGGCCCGCAATGGCGGCGCGTCATGCGCTGGCCGAATCCTCGTCGCCTTCGCCGCCTTTTTCCTCGTTGGCCGTCTTGCCGTCCTTGCCGCCGTAGCGGCGATCGCCGCCGGCCTGGCTGGCGTCGGTTTCACCGCCTTCGGCCTGGAACACCTTGCGTTCCTCCACGCGGTCACCGCCGCCCGCGGTCATGCCGTCGCCCAGCGTGTTGCCGCTGCCCGACACCATCGAGCGGGCACGATCCTCGGCCTGCACGGTTTCATCGGTGTTGGCGGCCTGCGGGTCGGCCTTCGGGTCTGCCTGCTGCCCGCCCATGCCGGCGTTCTGCTGGCCGGCCTGCTGCTGCGTGTTGGGCTTCTGCTGGTTCTGCTGATTGGATTGCGCCATGGTGCCGCTCCTTCGTGTTGGCATTACGGAAGCATCAGCAAAATCCCTGCCAAACGTATGTCCTTGCGCGCCGCAGCGCGCCGATCTCCTCCCCTCTCCCGCAGCGCGGGAGAGGGGCGGGGAAGAGGGCAGTCACAGCAAAACCGCACCCCCCGCCCACACGTAACAACTACTCCCGTATCCCACTTCTGCACACTGCGACATCACCGCTCGCGACGCAGATAGCGCGGCACAAACCGCCGGATCGCCCCATCGGGAAAGCGCACATCCACGCGCTCGCGGGTGGTGGCGACCACCGTGCCCACGCCATAGCGGCGCGCACGCACCTGCTCGCCTTCGGCAAAGCGCGGCGCCGGAGCCCCGCGCCTGGGTTCCGGCGCCGGTTCCACCGGATGCCGTGCCGCTTCCGCCGCCTGCACGCAGCTATCGCAGTGCCCGCAGCGCTGCGGACCGCCGTGCTCGCCGTAGTACTGCAGCAGCATGGCCCAGCGGCATTGGCCACTGCGTGCATAACGCAACATGGCCTCCAGCGTTTCCTTGTCCTTGCTGCTGCGCGCCTCGTATTGCCGCGCGATGGCCACCACGGCCTCGCTGTCGCCGGTACCTTCGCGAACGCGATGACCGCCATCGGCGGTGCGTTCCACCAGTCCGGTATCGCGCAACATCTTCAGCGCGACCTGCAGCTTGCGCATGCCGATGCGAGGCAAGGTGTCATGCAGCCGCTCCACGGAGAAGGGACCGTCGCGCGGGGCAGCGCGCAGCGCCTGCACGATCTCTTCGAGCAGCGCTGCATTGGGATAGCGATTGGCCAGGAAAAACTGCTGCACGCGCTTGTCGCGTTCGTCATGCAGCAGGGTGCAGCGCGCCGCCTCGCCGTCGCGGCCGGCGCGACCGGTCTCCTGATAGTAGGCATCAAGACTGCCGGGCAACTGCGCATGGATGATGAAGCGCACATCGGGCTTGTCGATGCCCATGCCGAAGGCATTGGTCGCGACCATGACGCGGCACTCGCCGCTCATGAACGCCGCCTGCCGATCGCGCCGCTGCGCCACGCCGCATTTGCCGTGATACAGCGCGGCGTCGATGCCGGCCTCCACCAGTCCGGCATGCAGGCGCTCGGCTTCGCGAACCGTCGCGCAGTAGACGATGCCGCTGCCCCGTTCGCGCCGCACTAGCTCGCATACCGCGGACAGGCGTTCGGCGTCGCCCGCGACGTGCCGCACCGCGTAGTGCAGGTTGGGCCGGTACAGCGCCGCCTTGACCACGCACAGCGAGCGCAGCCTCAACTGCGCCGCGATATCGTGGATCAGCGTATCGGTGGCCGTAGCGGTCAGCGCAAGGACGGGCGGGCGCCCCAGCGCCTCGACCGCATCGGGAATGCCCAGATAGGCCGGCCGAAAGTCGTGGCCCCATTGCGAGATGCAATGCGCCTCGTCGACAACGAGCAATGCAATGCGGTTGCGCCGCATCGATGCGATGACTTCGGGGTCCTGCAGCTGTTCCGGCGTGGTCAGCAACAGCCGCTCGCGGCGCCGCGCCAGACTGCGCAGCGCATCGTCGGCCTCGGCGTCGCCTACCGCGCTGTTGACCACGGCCGGGTCCATGTCGAGGTCTTCCAGCTTCTCCGCCTGGTCCTGCATCAACGCGATCAGCGGGGACACCACCACGGTCAGCCCTTCCAGCAGCAGCGCCGGGACCTGATAGCACAGCGACTTGCCGCTGCCGGTCGGCATCACGGCGAGCGTATCGTGGCCCTGCAACACGCTGTCGATCACCTGCGCCTGTCCCGGCCGCAGGCTGCTGACGCCGAAGCGCTCGCGCAGCAGCGCGGCGGCGGGCGGCGGCAGGGAGTCCGGCGAAGTGGCGTGGTCCGACGGCGTGGATGACGGGGGTGCCGGCGGTGCGGATGATTCGGTTGGCGCGGGGTCGGTGTGGGAAGCCATACCGGCGCACGGCAGCAAATGTCGTGCCGCCCCGTTCCACGCAGCAGAACGATTGACGCTCCCATCACGCCCGCTTACCCTGCTGGATGCCGCCGGCTGGAACCCTGCAAAGCCGCCACGGCAACTCCCACAGAAGATAACGACAACAACGACCGAGACGCTCCCTTGTCCTGCCACCCTTCCCCGCTTCGGCCAGCGCTGCCGATCCTGTTCGGCGCCGCCCTGCTGTTGAGCCTGGCCATGGGCCTGCGCCAGAGCCTGGGCATTTTCATGCCACCGCTCACGCGCGACATCGGCATTTCCGTATCCGATTTCACGGCGGCCATTGCCGTGCAGAACCTCGCGTGGGGCGTGCTGCAGCCGCTGGCCGGCGCATGGGCGGCGCGCGTGGGTTTCCGCGCCCTGATGATGACCGGAGCGCTGACTTATATTGCCGGCCTCGCGCTGCTTGCCACGGCGCAGGGCATGATCGGCGTCACGCTGGGCGCCGGCGTGGCCATTGGCGCCGCGATGGCCTGCACCGGCAGCGCCATCGCGATGGCCGTGGCGGCCCGGCCGGTCCCCGCCGCACTGCGCAGCACGGTGCTGGGGCTGGTGTCCGGGGCCGGGTCGCTGGGCGCGCTGCTCGCGGCGCCGCTCGGTCAGGCGGTCGCGCAGGGCCACGGCTGGCGCGCGGGACTGGTGGCCTTCCTGGTGCTGGCGCTGGCCATGCTGCCGGCAGCGTGGTTCGCCGGGAAGGTCGACAAGCTGGCGGTACCGGTCGCGTCGCACGGCACGGACCAGAACGCGCGCGAGGCGCTTCACACGGCGCTGCGACACGTTCCGTTCCTGGTCATGGCGCTCGCGTACTTCGTGTGCGGGATGCAACTGGTTTTCCTGACCACCCATCTGCCGTCATACCTCGACCTATGCGGAATGGAGCCCATGCTGAGCGCCAAGGCGCTGGGAGTGATCGGCGGCTTCAATGTGCTGGGCAGCATCTTCTTCGGCTGGGCCGGCGGGCGCGTCAACAAACTGCTGCTGCTCGGCGGCATCTACACCCTGCGGTCATTGACGCTGACGTGGTACTTCTCGTCGGCGCCCACACCGGAGAGCACGCTGGTGTTTGCCGCCATCATGGGCTTCCTGTGGCTGGGCGTGGCGCCACTGGTGGCCGGCTGGATCGCCGAGACGTTCGGACTGCGCTGGCAGGCCATGCTGGGAGGCGTGGCGTTTTTCAGCCACCAGATCGGCAGCTTCGTCGGCGCGTTCGGCGGCGGCCTGCTGTACGACGCGCTTGGCTCGTACACGATGGCGTGGCGGGCCGGCGTCGCCATGGGACTTGCCGCCGGCATGGCGCAGATTGCGTTTGCGTTGCGCTCGCGGCCGCGGCCGCCCCAGGCCGTGGCCGCGTAAGCACGCGCTGCGCTCAGTGCGCGGGCGCGATGTTCTGGTTGCCGCGGAAAAGGTTGCGCGGATCGTACTGTCCCTTGATGCGCGCCAGACGCTCATAGTTGGGACCATACGCGGCGTTGACCCGGGCGCCTTCGTCCTCGGTCAGGAAGTTGACGTAGACGGTGCCCAGCGAATAGGGCGACAGGCTGTCGAAGGTCTCCCGTGTCCACGCGATGCACCGTCCGTCGTCGGCCGGATCGCGCCAGCGACCATGGATGTTCATCACGTAGTTGGCATCGCGATGAGCATAGGCCGTGGCGTCGGGCGCGACGCGCGACACCTCGCCGCCCAGCGCGCCGAAGAAGATCTCGCATTCCGGCGATGGCAGCGCGCGGACCGCGTCCACCGCCGTGCGCAGCAGCGCATCGTCGAGCACGGCGAAGTTGTGCGACTTCCAGTAGTTGCGCGCGCCCGGGGTCAGCAGCGGATCGAAGGCCTTCTGCCACGCCTGGTACGGCATGGCGCCAAGGTGCTCGCCGCAGGGCTGGCCAAAGCCACGCACCGGGTCCACCGCCTGGGCGCCATTCTCCACCGGGCCGACATAGCAGTTGGCCAGCACGATAACCGGCGTGCCATGTACCGACTCGGGCAGGAACGGCAGCGGCGGCGCCTGCCGCAGCACCGCCCACACCGCCAGATCGTCCGGCGCCGCGGCCATGAAGTCGCGGTACTTGGGCAAGACCTGCTCGGCCTGGTCCAGCGGGTAGACCACCAGTCCGCCATAGATCTGTGGTCCCACCGGATGCAGCGCGAATTCGAACAGCGTCACCACGCCGAAATTCCCGCCTCCCCCGCGGATCGCCCAGAAAAGGTCGGGTTCGTGATCGGCGTCGACGCGATGCCATTTGCCGTCGGCGGTGATGATGTGCGCGCCGAGCAGGTTGTCCACCGTGGTGCCGTACCGGCGGCTGAGCCAGCCAAAGCCGCCGCCCAAGGTAAGTCCTGCCACGCCGGTGGTCGAATTGATGCCGAGCGGCGTGGCCAGCCCGAATGCCTGCGCCTCGTGGTCGAAGTCGGCCAGCGTGGCACCCGGATCGACCCATGCCAAGCGCGCCTCGGGATCGACACGCACCGCGCGCAACGCCGACAGATCGATCACCAGGCCGCCCTCGCATACGGCGKTGCCGGCGATATTGTGCCCGCCGCCGCGCACCGCCACGCGCATGCCATGCCGCTGCGCGAATTCGATGGCGGCGCTGATGTCCGCGGCGCCCGCGCAGCGGGCGATCACAGCGGGACGGCAATCGACCATGCCGTTCCAGATCTGCCGCGCGGTATCGTAGCCGGCATCATCCGGCTGCAATAGCGTGCCCCTCATTCCAGCTTTCCATTGAACGACCTCGTCCTGGTTCACATCGGCCATGGCGCACCTCTTCGAAGTGGGGACGCAACGGACTCGACGGGCCGTCCCGCCGGGCCCGCGACAGCGCGGAGACCCGGCGTCGGCCCGAGGCAGGTCGAGCGGCCGGGAGACCGGAAAACCGGGGGATGAGGTGGGATCGACGGAGTCCGCTGGTGCGGATCATTAAAGGCGGGCGCCATCGCAATGTAAAGACATCGCTGCACGGTGGCACCGGCCGTGGTTGCGTCCGCCGTGCCAGCGCAACGGCCAGGCCATGGCCCTGTGGCGGCGAGAGTCGTTCGAGGCGGAGACCGGCGCGCGCGCCGCGTCCGGCCAGAGCAGTGTCGCGCTGGCCCACAACCAGCGTGCGCTTCGCCGCGGCCAGCGGCGGCTGAACGCGGCGGCCTGCGCGGCGGCCTTAGTCGCGATAGTCCGGCTCGTGCCGCAGCAGGATCCGGTGGACGCTCTGCAAATGCAGCCGTGCGCTCTCAGGGTCGCCTTCGCGCATCTGCCGCGCGGTGGCCATGGCCACCGCTTCGGGCACCCGCTTCAGCGCCCGCCCGGTGCTCATGGCCCGGATCTGCACCTCGGCGGCACGTTCCAGATAGTAGAGATCGTCCCAGGCCTGCGCGATGTCGGGGCCGGTGACCATCACGCCGTGGTTCTTCAGGAACACGATGTCGGCACCGCCCATCGCCGTCGCGATGCGGTCGCCCTCGCGCGCGTCGAGCGCGAGCCCCTGGTAGTCGTCGTCCACCGCGACACGGCCCAAGAATTTCAATGCGGTCTGTCCGGCCCAGGTGAAGGGCTCGCCCTCGACCATCGCCAACGCCGTCGCGTTCGGCATATGGGTGTGGAACGCCGCCACGACATCCGGGCGCCGCAGGTGCAACCGGGCGTGGATGTAGAACGCGGTGGCCTCGGGCGCGCCCTCGCCCGCCACCACGTTGCCGTCGAAATCGCATAGCAGCAGGCGGCTTGCCGTCACCTCGGCAAAGGCAAGCCCGTATGGATTGACCAGGAACAGCCCCGGCAATCCGGGCACCGTAGCGGAGAAATGATTGCAGATGCCCTCGGCAAAACCGAGGCGCGCGGCCATGCGCAGACAGGCCGCGAGGTCGAGCCTGGCCTGCGCCACGCGCGGATCGTCCCACAGCGCCGGCTGCGTGCCGGCGCGAGCCTCGGTGCTCATCTTGTGTGCCATGGGGCCTCCCGGGCTAGCGGCTGGTTGGGCTGGTTGGGCTGGTTGGGCTGGTTGGGCTGGTTGGGCTGGTTTCGCGGGATCGCGAGGTCCAGCCGACAGTATCGAACACATCGCGCAGTCCCGCCAGATCCGGCAACACCGCGTCCGGTACGTAATCGGGCAACGGCTTGCGCGCGGTGCCGCGGTCGATCCAGATGCTGCGAAAGCCCATGTCGCGCGCGGCCGCCAGGTCCAGATGCGGACTGGCGCAGATATGCGCCACATCGTCCTTGCCGATGCCAAGCTGCGCATGCGCGTGCTCGAACAGCCGCGGCGACGGCTTGTACGCCTGCGCCTGCTCGGCCGTTATCACCCGGTCGATATGTCCGCCGAGCTGCGCGACGTTGCCGGCAATGATGGCGTCGTCGGTATTGGAGACGATGCATAGCATGAAGCCCTCGCGCTTGAGCCAGGCCAGCGTGCCCACCACTTCCGGGAAGGGCGGCATCGATGAAATATGCCGGGCCAGGTCGTCGGCGTCGCGGTCCTCGTAGGGCAGGCCGAACGCTTCGAGCGCATGCCGCAACGACAGCGCACTGACTTCCGCAAACGAGCGATGCGGCCTGCTCTGTTCCAGACGGTGCTCGTGCGCGTCGTAGACCGAGATAAAGCGGTCGGTATCGGGCGCGACGAGCCCCTTGCGTGACAGCAGTGCGGCGACGTAAGCCACCAGGCCCTCGTCCCATTGGATCAGCGTGCCGTAGCAGTCGAACGTCAGCCAGCGCGGCCGGGGAGTGTGTTTCATGGCAAGTGCTCCTGTCCGGAAAGAACGACGGCGGCGCGCGCCATCGGTGAAAGCCCATACTAGCCATGCCCGGTGGCATTGGAAAATTAAATTATGATGGCCAATAAATCGGAAATTGGAATATCGCCATGCTGGACCT
This sequence comes from Cupriavidus gilardii J11, assembly GCF_007829435.1. Classification (GTDB taxonomy): domain Bacteria; phylum Pseudomonadota; class Gammaproteobacteria; order Burkholderiales; family Burkholderiaceae; genus Cupriavidus; species Cupriavidus gilardii_D. The sequence goes on along the minus strand of NZ_VLJN01000004.1, from coordinate 29,242 downwards.
TGATCTGCTGCGTACCTTCGTGTCGGTCGTCGATGCCGGCGGCTTCACGCGCGCCGGCGAGCGCGTGCACCGAACGCAGTCGACGATCAGCCAGCAGATCCGCAAGCTGGAGGCGCAACTGGGCCAGCCCCTGCTGCTTCGGCAGCGCGCCGGCCGCGAGGTGCATCTGACCGAGCACGGCGAGCGCCTGCTCGGTTATGCGCGGCGGCTGGTGGAACTGGCGCAGGRAGCCGCGGCCGTGATGCAGTCGCCGGCTTCGGCCAGCGTGATCCGGCTCGGCGTGCCGGAGGACTTCGATGTGCGCACCCTGATGAAGCTGCTGGGTGGCTTTGCCAGGCGCCATCCCGCCATCCGGCTCGATACCGTCAATGGCCTGAGCGCGGAACTCGCGCGCCGCGTCGCCGCCGGCGAACTGGATCTCGCGCTGCTCAAGCGCGATGCCGACGGCCAGCCCGCCCTCGCCCGCTGGCCAGAGACGCTGCGTTGGGTGGCTGGAAAGGAACTGGATCCACGCGTCGATCCGGTTCCGCTGGTGGTATTCGGCCATGGCTGCCTGTACCGCAATCGGGCCATCCACGCGATCGAGGCGTCCGGACGAAGCTGGCGCATTGCGTTTACGAGCCAGAGCCTGGTCAGCATCCAGGCGGCCGTGGCGGCGAACCTGGGCGTCAGCCTGCTGCCCTCCACCGCGGTGCAGCGCGATCATCGCGTACTCGCCGGCCGCGCCGGCTTCGCCGCCGCGCCCTCGACCGAACTGGCGCTGATCGCCGGCGCCCGCATGCTGCCGCCAGCGCAGCGGGCCCTGGCGGATTACCTGGTGGAGCGGATGGGGAGGGGGAGGGGGTGATTTGGCTGGCTGGTGGGGGAGAGGGCAGTCTCACCTCATCCCATCCCTGTCGGAATCCACTGACACCCCAACCCACCACCCACCGCTGTCGCACCCCGCGGCCGCCCCGCTAAGGTCTGAGTTCCGCCGCGCTTCCTGCATGGCACCCCGCCTTCACCGCGGAGAACGAGATTGGACTGGATCGACATGCTGCAATGGCCCGCGATGGCCGTGACCGTGGGCGCCACCTGGATGATCGGCTCACGTGTAGCCACACGTCGCAAGATCGGCTTCTGGGTGTTCCTGCTCAGCAACGCGCTGTGGGTCGCCTGGGGCATGCACACCAGCGCCTACGCGCTTGTGCTGTTGCAATTCGCGCTGGCGGCGCTCAATCTGCGCGGCATGCGCAAGGCCCGGCAGGTGGAGGAAGCGGCGGCCAACGGCAACGTGCAGCCGGAGGCCGCCGAATGAGTGCCGGCCTTTCCTAGCCCCGCGCCAGTCCGCTGCCCGTATCCAGGCGGAAGCGCGCCATCGCGCGTTCCATGCGGCGCGCCTGCTCACGCAGCATCGCGGCGGCCGCGGCGGCCTCTTCCACCAGCGCCGCGTTCTGCTGCGTGACCTGATCCATCTGCGCGACGGCCTGGCCGACCTGCGCGATGCCGCCGCTCTGTTCATTGGACGCCTGGCTGATCTCGCCGGCCATGGCCGTGACGCGGTCGATCGCCGACACCATGCCGACCACCGTGTCGCCGGCTTCGTTGGCCTGCAGGAAGCCGCTCTCGATCCGGTCGGCCGACTGGGAAATCAGCGAGCCGATCTCCTTGGCCGACGCGGCGGCACGCTGCGCAAGGCTGCGTACCTCTGCGGCGACCACCGCGAAACCCCTGCCATGCTCGCCGGCGCGCGCGGCCTCGACTGCCGCATTCAGCGCCAGGATATTGGTCTGGAAGGCGATGCCGTCGATCACGCCGATGATATCGACCACCCGCCTGGAATCCGCCTGGATGCCGGCCATGGTGTCGCGCACGCGCGATACCGCGTTGCCTCCTGCCACGGCGAGGCCGGACGCTTCGGCGGCAAGCGTGCTGGCCGCGGTGGCGTTGTCGGCGTTCTGCTTCACGATGGCCGTCATCTGTTCCATGCTCGCCGCGGTCTGCTCCAGCGCCGATGCCTGCTGCTCGGTGCGCTGCGACAGGTCCTGATTGCCCTGCGCGATCTGCTCGGCGGCGACCAGCACATTCTCGGCGCTGACCTTGGTGTCCTGGATCAGCGCGCGCCAGCTGTCGACCAGCGCGCCGAGATGGCGCTGGATCTGGCTCAATTCGTCGTTGCCGCGCACCGACAGGCGCACGGTGAGGTCGCCCTGGTTGACCCGGCCTACCGCCTCCGCCACCCGCTGCACGTCGTCGCGTACCCCGCGGCTGAAGCCCGCGAACAGATAGAACGCCGCGCCCACCGTTGCCAGCGCGATCGCGGCGAGCGTGGCCATATGAACTCGCTCGGCATGAATGCGTTCCTCCAGCATGCGCCGCGTGATCGCGGCGAACGCGTGGTTGGCGTCCGACACGCCGTCGATGGCGGCCGTGGCCTGGTCGAAATACGACCTGGCGTCGATCGCGATGCCGCTGGAGCCCAGCAGCTTCTGCTGCATGGTGGCATGGAAGCTGTCCATCGTCGCGAGCCTCGCCAGCGCCTGCTCGATCGCGGCCCGATGCGCTGGCGCGGCGCGCAACACGCGCGCGATATCGCGCCGCACGGTTTCCAGGCCCTCGCGGATCTGCTCGGACATCGCCGCCAGTTCCGCCTGCTGCGCGGCATCGGAGAAGCCGCCCTGGCTGATGATGGCCGCGCCACGGCCACGGCTGACAGCGGCCAGCTCGGCCAGCTTCGGCATCGGCGCCACCACCAGGTTGATCAGGTAGTACGAGCCACTGTCCGGGTCCAGTGCCAGCGAGCTGATATCGGCGACATCGGCCACGTAGAAGCGGATGCGCTTGACCAATTCGCTATGCCGCGCGAACAGCGGACCGCCGGTACTGTCCAGGCCGATCTTGCGCAGCGCCTGCAATTCCTCGGACAGCGCGGCGGTTTGGGTGACGATTTCCGGCTTGCCGCKGGCGGCCGCGGCGGCGGCCAGCGCCTGTTGCCGCTGCGCGGCGCGCGCGTCGGCGCCTTCATAGGTGGGACGGAAAGCCACGTTTCCCGCCAGCACGGACGCCGACGCGCCGCGCCGCACCTGGACTTCGCGCATCAGGTCCAACGCGTTCCCGACCACCGCGAGTCCCGCCAGTTCGTCCTCGGTGGTTCGCAGCGCGTGCAGTTTCGCCTCGAACACCATATACATGGCGCCGCCCAGCGGCAGCATGAACAGCAACGCGAGCAGCAGCAGCTTGCGTGTAATGGTCAGCCGCGCCATCAGTCGCACGGCGGGAGTGAGGAGAGTCGCCATATCGGTCCTTTGTCGTTATTAGCCGCATTCGTGGGAGTCCCACAGCGTCTCTATCGGCAGAAGGTGGACGATATGAAGGGGAAAATGGCGCTTTTTCGGTGATTTGGATTGGGCGGGATGTGATAAGGCGCCTGCCGGCAGGGGGTCGTTGTGGTGGGACCATGGATTGCAAGAAGCAGGCCACGGGGGTTGTTGGTTTTGCTGTGACTGCCAACCACACCCACACACAAATACCCCCCACCAATCGACTAAACTTGCGGCTCCCCAACCCACCCGCCGCCCCGCACCGTGCCCTCCGCCGCCGACCGCTCCACCCTGATCGCCGTGCTCGCCCTGATGGCGTCGATGGCCTCGCTGTGCATCGGCACCTCGTTCGCCAAGAGCCTGTTCGAAGCGGTGGGCGCCCAGGGCACCACCGCGCTGCGGGTCGGCTTCTCGGCCCTGATCCTGCTGGCGGCGTGGCGGCCATGGCGGTGGCCGCTGCGGGCGGCCGACGCCCGCGCCATCGCGCTGTATGGCGCCGCGCTTGGCGCCACCAACCTGATGTTCTACATGTCGCTGCGCACGGTGCCTCTGGGACTCGCCATCGCCATCGAGTTCACCGGTCCGCTGGCGGTGGCCATCGCATCGTCGCGACGCGCATTGGACTTCGTGTGGATCGCCTTCGCCGTCGCGGGCCTGTTGCTGCTGCTGCCGGCCGACGGACTCGATCCCGTCGGCATCGCCTATGCGCTAGGCGCGGGGGTGGGCTGGGCGCTGTACATCATCTTCGGCCAGCGCGCCGGCAATGCGCACGGTGGACAGGCCACCTCGCTGGGTCTGCTGATGGCGGCGCTGGTGGTATTCCCGTTTGGCGTGGCCCACGCAGGCACCTCGATGTTCACGCCGTCGCTGCTGGTCGCGGGGCTCGCGGTGGGCATCCTGTCGAGCGCGATTCCCTACTCCCTCGAGATGGTGGCGCTCAAGCGGCTGCCGCGGCGGACCTTCGGCATCCTGCTGAGCATGGAGCCGGCCATGGGAGCACTGGCCGGGCTCGTCATGCTGCATGAACGGCTGAGCGCAACGCAGTGGATTGCGATCGGCTGCATCATCGTCGCGTCGATCGGCTGCACGGCGACGGCCGGCCGTCGCCAGGCGGACCGCGCCAAGGCACCCCAGGCAGCCGGCTGAAGCGCGGCGTCGGCTTCGGAACGGGCGGCGCGTCAGCGCATCGCGAACCAGTCCCGCGGCATCCACTGGTCCGAACCGTCCCGGTCGGCGTCGACCGTTGCCGGCGCATCGAGCCGCATGCTGGCCAGATGCAGCATGCTGTCGTCCGGATGCCTGGGCGTGGCGAAACCCATGCCGCGCAGGATAGCGAGCATGCGCCGGTTCTCGCTCAACACCTCGCCATGCAGGCGCCGCACGCCGGCGCGCCGCGCGCGCTCGATCAGGCGGCGAATCAATTCCCGCCCCAGACCCTTGCCCTGCCAGCCGTCCTCGACCACCACCGCGAATTCCGCGCCGCCATCGGCGCCGATCACATAGTGGCCATTGCCGACGATGCGCTCGCCGCCCTCCTCGTCCACGCTGGCCACCAGCGCATCGGGGGCGCGCAGGAAGTCGGCGATCACCTCGTCACGAACCAGCCCCCCGGTGAGAAAACGCAAATACCGGCTCTCGCGCGACAGCCGGTCGATAAAGGCCCGTTGCGCGGCGAAGTCGCCGGGCCCGGCACCGCGCACCATCAGCGTGGCGCCGCCCCTGGCGGTCCAGGCCGAGGGCTGGCCGGACGGCAACGCAACGGGACGGCGGGCGAGGATGGGCATGGCGGGCTCCTGACTTCATTTTTTATAGCCAGAGTATAGGCGACATCCTGACTTTTGCAAATGAAGTCAGCCTGCTATGCTGCAGTCATGGAACTGACACCTGAAGAACTCCGCCGCTGCTCGATCGCCGGCACGCTCGCGCTGATCGGGGAAAAGTGGTCGATCCTGATCCTGCGCGATGTGTTGCAGGGCGTCAGCCGCTTCGACGACTTCCTCGCGCGGCTGCAGTGCTCGCCGGCCGTGCTGTCGGCCCGGCTGAAGACGCTGACCGAGGCCGGGCTGCTGCGCCGCGTCCGGTATCGCGAACCGGGCGAACGCCAGCGCTTTGCCTATCGCCCGACCCGCGCCGCCGTCGAGCTGATGCCCGTGATCGTCGGGCTGATGCAATGGGGCGACCGCCATCTGGCCGGCCAATGCGGCGGCCCCGCCGAGGTGCGATCGACGCGCAGCGGCCTGAAGGTGCATGCCGCGCTGGTCGATGAAGCCGGCGACGTGGTCCCGTTGAACGAACTGAAACTGGTGCGCGCCGCCCATGCCGGCGCTCCGGTCCCGGGCGCATCGCCATCGTCGACGACCGAGCCGGCCTCCGATCCCGCGCATTGAGCCGGCGGCCTCGCACCGCGAGGGCGCATTGCGGCGCACCATCGCCGTGCCGGGCCGCCCCATCCCGGCGCAGGCACACGCCTCCATCCCCCTTATTGCCCCGCCATACCGCTTCCAACGCCACAAAACCGCCTGGCATGCCGCTTGCGAAATATGAGCCGGGCGGGCCAACGGCGGCCCCTTCCCCACTCATGAAGCGCCAGCGGTATTGACCGCTGTCGTCAGGACAACGGCGTCCCCTGAACCGGCCCCTTCCGGTTCGCGGGACGCTTTTTGTTTTTTGGAGCCAGCATGGCAGCGACCACCCCGAACGAAGGCCGCGCGACTCGCATCGCGCTGTTCAGCTTCCGCACGCCGCAAATGCGGGCCTTCCATCTGACCTGGATGGCCTTCTTCGTCTGCTTTTTCGGCTGGTTCGCCTGCGCGCCGCTAATGCCGATGCTGCGCGGCGAGTTCGGGCTGACGCCGGACCAGGTGGCCAATATCAATATCGCCGCGGTGGCGGTCACCATCCTGGTACGGCTGATCATCGGCCCGCTGTGCGACCGCTACGGACCGCGCAAGGCCTATACCGGCCTTCTCACGCTCGGCGCCATTCCGGTACTCGGCGTGGCGCTGGCGCAGAACTACGAGACCTTCCTGTTCTTCCGGCTGCTGATCGGCGCCATCGGCGCGAGCTTCGTGATCACGCAGTACCACACCTCGGTGATGTTCGCCCCCAATGTGGTGGGCACCGCCAACGCCGCGTCCGCCGGCTGGGGCAATGCCGGCGGCGGCGCCGCGCAGGCATTGATGCCGCTGGTGCTGGCCGGCGTGCTGATGCTTGGCGTGAGCGAAACACTGGGCTGGCGCGTCGCGCTAATGGTGCCCGGCGTCGCCATGCTGGTGATGGCGGTGGCGTACTGGCGCTATACGCAGGACTGCCCGCAGGGCAACTACGCGGAACTGCGCGCGCAAGGTGTCGCCATCGAAGGCGGCAAGAAGGGCGGTTGGGCCAGCTTCGTCGCCGCCAGCCGCAACTACCGCGTGTGGCTGCTGTTCGTGACCTACGGCGCCTGCTTCGGCATCGAGATCTTCATCCACAACGTTGCCGCGACTTACTACGTCGATCGCTTCGGCCTGTCGTTGAAGGCCGCGGGTCTGGCCGCCGCGAGCTTCGGCCTGCTGGCGCTGTTCGCACGGGCGCTGGGCGGCTGGCTGTCGGACAAGGTGGCGCTGCGGCGCGGCCTGGACGCCCGCTCGATGCTGCTGTTCGCACTGATCCTGGGCGAGGGGCTGGGCCTCTTGTGGTTTTCCCAGGCCAGCAGCGTCACGCTGGCCGTGGTCGCCATGCTCGCGTTCGGCCTGTTCACGCACATGGCCTGCGGCGCCACCTATGCGCTGGTGCCCTTTATCGACCGCAAGGCCCTGGGCGGCGTGTCCGGAATCATCGGCGCCGGCGGCAACGCGGGCGCGGTGGCCGCCGGCTTCCTGATGAAGGGCCTGGGCAATCTGCAGCAAACGCTGATGGTGCTGGGCGTGCTGGCCACGCTGTCGGCACTGTGCGCGATCGCGGTGCGCTTCTCCGCCGAGCACAAGGCACGCGAACAGGCGCTGCTCGACAGCGCGCTGGCCAGTTGAGCCGGCGCGAATTTCCGCGATCCCACGGATACGACCCCATAGAACAAGGAACGCCATCATGAAGCTCGTCATCATCGGTCACGGCATGGTCGGCCACAAGCTGCTGGAATGCCTCGCAGAGGCGCAAGCCGGGAACCATGCCGATCTGCACGTCACCGTGCTGTGCGAGGAGCCGCGCCCCGCCTACGATCGCGTGCACCTGTCCGAGTTCTTCGCCGGCAAGACCGCCGACGACCTGTCGCTGGTCGAGCCCGGCTTCTTCGAGCGCAATGGCATGGTGCTGCGGCTGAACGCGCGCGCCACCGCCATTGACCGCGCTGCGCGCACGGTGTCCGTGTCCACCGGCGAGACGCTGCCGTACGACAGGCTGGTGATCGCCACCGGCTCCTATCCGTTCGTGCCGCCGGTGCCCGGCAAGGACCGCGCCGACTGCTTCGTGTATCGCACCATCGAAGACCTCGAAGCGATGCGCGAATGCGGCGCCCGCTCGCGCACCGGCGTGGTGGTCGGCGGCGGCCTGCTGGGGCTGGAGTGCGCCAAGGCGCTGCGCGACATGGGCCTGCAGGCGCATGTGGTCGAGTTCGCGCCGCGGCTCATGGCCGTGCAGGTCGACGACGGCGGCGGGCAGATGCTGCGCCGGAAGATCGAGGCGCTGGGCGTCACCGCGCATACGGGCAAGAACACCGTGGAGATCGTCGACGGCGAGGAAGGCACGCATCGGATGCGCTTCGCCGACGGTACGCATCTGGACACCGACATGATCGTGTTCTCCGCCGGCATCCGCCCGCGCGACGAGCTGGCGCGCGCCGCCGGCCTGGCCGTGGGCGAGCGCGGCGGCATCGTGATCGACGACAACTGCCGCACCTCCGACCCGGACATCTACGCCATCGGCGAGTGCGCGCTGTGGCAGGGCAAGGTCTATGGGCTGGTGGCCCCGGGCTACGACATGGCGCGCGTGACGGCGCGCCAGCTGATGGGGGAGGAGGCAGTCTTCGCCGGCGCCGACATGAGTACCAAGCTGAAGCTGATGGGCGTGGACGTGGCCAGCCTTGGCGACCCGCACGGCGCCACGCCGGGCAGCCGCGCCTACCAGTTCATCGACGAGCGCAAGCAGATCTACAAGAAACTGGTGGTGTCGGACTGCGGCAAGTACCTGCTGGGCGGCGTGCTTGTGGGCGACGCGGCCGAGTACGGCACGCTGCTGCAGATGATGCTGAACCGGATGCCGCTGCCCGAGTCGCCGGAATTCCTGATCCTGCCCGCCTCGGACGGCGCGGCCAGGCCGGGCCTCGGCGTGGACGCGCTGCCCGACAGCGCGCAGATCTGCTCGTGCAACAACGTATCGAAGGGCCAGATCTGCGCGGCGGTGGCTGAAGGCGCGACCAGCATCGGCGCGGTGAAGTCGTGCACCAAGGCCGGCACCGCCTGCGGAGGCTGCGTGCCGCTGGTCACCCAGTTGATGAAGGCCGAGATGAAGAAGCAGGGCCTGGCGGTCAACAACCACCTGTGCGAGCACTTTGCGTACTCGCGCCAGGAGCTGTACCACCTGGTGCGGGTCGGCGGCTTCCGCACCTTCGACGCGCTGCTGGCCGCGCACGGCAACGGCCACGGCTGCGACATCTGCAAGCCCACCGTCGGCAACATCCTGGCCTCGTGCTGGAACGAGTTCGTGCTCAAGCCGGAGCACGCCAGCTTGCAGGATTCCAACGACTACTACCTGGCCAACATCCAGAAGGACGGCACCTACTCGGTGGTCCCCCGCATGCCGGGCGGCGAAGTGACGCCCGACGGCCTGATCGCGGTCGGCCGCGTGGCGAAGAAATACGGCCTCTATACCAAGATCACCGGCGGCCAGCGCGTCGACCTGTTCGGCGCGCGGGTGGAGCAGCTGCCGCTGATCTGGGAAGAGCTGATCGAGGCGGGCTTCGAATCGGGCCACGCCTATGGCAAGGCGCTTCGCACGGTCAAGTCATGCGTCGGATCGACGTGGTGCCGCTATGGCGTCGGCGATTCGGTGGGCCTCGCCGTCGAACTGGAGAACCGCTACAAGGGCCTGCGCGCGCCGCACAAGATCAAGTTCGGCGTCTCCGGCTGCACGCGCGAATGCGCGGAGGCACAGGGCAAGGACATCGGCGTGATCGCGACGGACAAGGGCTGGAACCTCTATGTCTGCGGCAATGGCGGCATGAAGCCACGCCATGCCGAGCTGCTTGCCAGCGACCTGGACCACGACACGCTGATCCGCTATATCGACCGCGTGCTGATGTTCTATGTGCGCACGGCCGACCGCCTGCAGCGCACCAGCGTGTGGCGCGACAACCTTGAAGGCGGCCTGGACTACCTGAAGGCCGTGGTGCTGGACGACAGCCTTGGCATCGCCGCCGAGCTGGAAGCCCAGATGCAGCATGTGGTGGACACCTACGAGTGCGAATGGAAGAAGGCGGTCACCGATCCGCAGACGCGCAAGCGTTTCCATCACTTCGTCAACAGCGACCGTGGCGACGAGCACGTGGTGTTTGTGCAGGAGCGCGGCCAGATCCGCCCCGCCACGCCGCAGGAGTGCCAATCGCGCCGCGCGACACAGAAGCCGGGCGCCGCCATGCGGGGAGAGGCGAAGCCGGTCGCCACGCCCGCATCGGTGCCGGAGGCGGACCCGGTCGTATAAGGACCATCTCGTCGCCCCGGGAAAGCGGGGGCCCAGCGGCTTCCAGCAGCCTTGAAAAAAGGCGCCGGGTCCCGCCTTCGCGGGGACGATGCGATCTAAACCAATTCACCCATGCCAGCCGTAACAGGAGTCGCCATGAGCCAGCCCGCCCCCCTCTCCGCCAGCGCATCGTGGACCGCCATCTGCCCGCTGCGGGACATCGTGCCGAATACCGGTGTCTGCGCGCTGGTCAACGACGCGCAGATCGCGGTGTTTCGCGTCGGCGCGGACGACCAGGTGTTCGCCATTGCCAACTACGATCCGAACGCCGATGCGGCGGTGCTGTCGCGCGGGCTTGTCGGCAATCTGGGCGACAGGCTGGTGGTGGCCTCGCCGATCTACAAGCACCATTTCGACCTGCGCACCGGCGAGTGCCTGGAAGCGCCCGAACATTCGGTGCCTGCCTATCCGGCCCGCGTGTACGACGGCAAGGTGTGGGTGTCGGCATGACGGCAAGCGCTACCCAGTCAGGCAAGCCACGGCTGGTGGTGGTCGGCAACGGCATGGCCGGCATGCGCACCGTCGAGGAACTGCTCGCGCTCGCACCGGACCTGTACGACATCACGGTGTTCGGCGCCGAGCCGCATGGCAACTACAACCGCATCCTGCTGTCCCCCGTGCTGGCCGGCGAGAAGACCGTCGACGACATCATGCTGCATACGCGCGACTGGTACGCGCGCCATGGCATCACGCTGCTGGCCGGCGATCCCGTCGTCGGGATCGACCGCCCGCGCCGGCTGGTGCGCTCGCAAAGCGGCCGCGAGGTCGGCTATGACCGCCTGTTGCTAGCCACCGGTTCGCGGCCCTTCATCGTGCCGGTGCCGGGCCACCAGCTCGATGGCGTCATCGCGTTCCGCGATATCCAGGATGTGGAGACCATGCTGGCGGCGGCGCGCGCGCACCGCCATGCGGTGGTGATCGGCGGCGGCCTGCTGGGCCTCGAAGCGGCCAATGGGCTGCTGCGCCAGGGAATGGACGTCACCGTGGTGCACCTGGGCGAGGCGCTGATGGACCGGCAGCTCGATCCGTCCGCCGCCGCGCTGCTGAAACAGACGCTGGAACGTCGTGGGCTGCGCATCCTGCTGTCGGCCAACACCCGCGAAATCCTCGGCGACACGCGCGTGACCGGCGTGCGCTTCGCCGACGGCAGCGAGATTCCGGCGGACCTGGTTGTCATGGCGGCCGGCGTGCGCCCGAATGCCGAACTGGCGCGCCAGGCCGGCCTGCACTGCGAACGCGCGATCGTGGTCGACGACACGCTGCAGACCTTCGATCCCCGCATCTACGCGGTGGGTGAATGCGTGCAGCATCGGCAGGCCACCTTCGGACTGGTCGCGCCGATCTGGGATCAGGCGCGCGTCTGCGCGGCCCATCTGGCCGGCGCGGGCCATCGCCGCTATGTGCAACAGGCCACCGCCACGCGGCTGAAGGTCAGCGGCGTCGACCTGTACTCGGCCGGCGATATCGTCGGCGGCGAGGACAGCGAGGACCTGGTGCTGCGCGACCCGCGACGCGGGGTCTACAAGCGGCTGGTGCTTCAGGATGGCCGGCTGGCCGGCGCGGTGCTGTACGGCGACGTGCGGGACGGCCCCTGGTATTTCGAGCTGATCCAGAACGGCACGCCCATCGCGCGCTGGCGCAACCGCCTGCTGTTCGGCCGCGCGCAGTGCGAGACGGTGGCCGCCTGATTCATGGTCACCCGCGCCAAAGCGGGGACGACGGTGAAGACGCAACAGATTGACAAAGGCAGCAAGGGGCAACGCTTGAAACTCTCCGACATTCCCATTGCGCTGGCCGAAAACGCCCAACGCGTGCCGGTATCGACCGTGCAGACCACCTGCCCTTACTGCGGCGTAGGCTGCGGCGTGCGGGCGTCCGTGCATGCCGACGGCAGCGTCGACGTGGCCGGCGACCCAGATCATCCGGCCAATGCGGGCCGGCTGTGCGTCAAGGGTTCGGCGCTGGGCGAAACGGTCGATCTGCAGGGCCGGCTGCTGCATCCCCAGCTGCGCGAGCCCGGCGGCACGCTGCGACGCGCATCGTGGGACGAGGCGCTCGACCGGGCCGCCGGCGGSCYGCGCGACATCATCGCGCGGCATGGTCCCGAATCGGTGGCGCTGTACGTGTCGGGCCAGCTGCTGACCGAGGACTATTACGTCGCCAACAAGCTGATGAAGGGCTTCATCGGCACCGCCAATATCGATACCAATTCCCGGTTGTGCATGTCGTCGGCGGTGGCGGGCCACAAGCGCGCGTTCGGCGAGGATCTGGTTCCCGGCTGCTACGAAGACCTGGAAACGGCCGATCTGGTGGTGCTGGTGGGATCGAACACGGCGTGGTGCCATCCGATCCTGTTCCAGCGGCTGTCGCGCGCCAAGGCAGCCCGTCCGCAGATGAAACTGGTCGTGATCGACCCACGCCGCACCGCCACCTGCGATCTTGCCGATCTGCATCTGCCGCTTCGGCCCGGCTCCGATGTCTGGCTGTTCAACGGCCTGCTGCGCCATCTGGCGCGCGAGGGCTGCATCGACCATGACTTCGTGCACGCGCATACCGATGGCGAAGCCACGCTGGCCGCCGCCTTGCAGGCCGCGGCGGGCGAGGACGATGTCGCCGCCGTGGCCAGCGCCTGCAAGCTCGATGCCGGCGACCTGCTGACGTTCTACCGCTGGTTCGCCGCCACGCCGCGGGCCGTCACGGCGTTCTCGCAGGGCGTCAATCAATCGTCGGCGGGCACCGACAAGGTCAACAGCATCATCAACTGCCATCTGCTGACGGGCCGGATCGGCAAACCCGGCATGGGGCCGCTGTCGCTGACCGGGCAGCCCAACGCGATGGGAGGCCGCGAGGTCGGCGGCCTCGCCAATATGCTGGCCGCGCATATGGAGCTGGGCGACGCCGGCCACCGCGAGCTGGTGCAGACCTTCTGGCAGTCGCCGGCCATCGCCGGGCGGCCGGGGCTGAAGGCGGTGGAGCTGTTCGAAGCGATCGAACAGGGCCGTATCAAGGCGGTATGGGTGATCGCCACCAATCCGGTGGTCAGCCTGCCTGACGCCGATCAGGCACGCCGCGCGCTGGCGCGCTGCGAACTGGTGATCGCCTCCGATATCGTCGAACGCAGCGATACCAACGACGCCGCGCACATCCTGTTGCCGGCACTCGGCTGGGGCGAGAAGGACGGCACCGTCACCAACACGGAACGCCGCATCTCGCGCCAGCGCGCCTTTCTGCCGGCGCCCGGCGAAGCGCGCCCCGACTGGTGGATCCTGTGCCAGGTGGCGCAACGGCTTGGCTTTCATGGCTTCGACTATGCCAGCCCCCGCGAAATATTCGATGAGCATGCGCGGCTGTCGGCCTACCGCAATGTGGCGCCCGACGCCGCTGCCGCAGCCAACGCCAATGTCGTGCCCCGCGCATTCAACCTCGTCGGACTGGTGGGCCTGGACGCCGCGGGCTACGATGGCCTGCAGCCGGTTCAGTGGCCCGTGCGCCCCGATGGAAGCGGCACCGCGCGCCTCCTCGGCAACGGCCGGTTCCCGCATCCGGACGGCAAGGCGCGCTTCGTCGCCACGCCGCCGCGCGCGCCGGTACACGCCACCGACGACGACTTTCCACTGGTGCTCAACACCGGGCGCGTGCGCGACCAGTGGCACACGATGACGCGAACCGGCAAGTCGGCGCGTCTGGCCGAGCATCTGCCCGAACCCTTTGTCGATATGCATCCGCAGGACGCGCTGCTATGCGGCGTCGGCGAAGGCCGCCTCGCGCGCGTGTCGTCGCGCTGGGGCGAGATGGTGGTCAAGGTGCGCCACGGGGGCGGCATTGCGCGTGGCAGCGTGTTCGCCCCGATCCACTGGAGCGGCCAGTTCAGTTCCGACGCGCGCGTCGGCGCGCTGGTCAATCCCGTGGTCGACCCGATCTCGGGTGAACCGGAATTCAAGCACACGCCGGTGCGCGTCGATCCGTTCCCTGTTTCGTGGCATGGCTTCTTGCTGACGCGCGACGATATCGATGCGCGCGCGCTGACGTGGTGGACCCGCATCACCGGACGACAGTTCCAGCGCTACGAGTTCGCCGGCCGCGAAACGGTGCCCGACCGCGCCGCATGGGCGCGGCAGCTGCTCGGGGCCCATGGCCATGAGCCGGATTGGCTCGAATACGAGGACCGCACGGCCGGCATCTACCACGCCGCCTATGTCATCGACGACCGCCTGCAGGCGTGCATCTACGTGTCGCCCCGCCCCGAACTGCCGGCGCGCGCATGGCTCGGCAGCCTGTTCGCCAAGGACCGCCTCGATGATGACGACCGCATCGGCCTGCTGATCGGCCAGGCCGCGGAAGCGGGCGTCGACGCGGGTCCCACCGTGTGTTCGTGCTTCGGCGTCGGCCGCAACACCATCTGCGACGCCATCCGCGGCAAGGGCCTGACCACCGCGGCGGAGATCACCGCCTGCGTGAAGGCCGGCGGCAATTGCGGCTCCTGCGTGCCCGAGCTCAACGCGCTGCTGGCCGCGGCAAAGGCGGATCGGGATGTGCCGGCGTTTGCGGGGTAGGAGCGGGCGCGGCGCTGCATAGCGGCGACTGCCCTCTCCCCCGGCCCCTCTCCCGCTCGCGGGAGAGGGGCCGGGGGAGAGGGCAGTGACCATTGCGCAACTGCGCCGTCCATCAAACCCCCTCCTCCTACACCTGACAGACAGACGCGCAGCGCAGCGCCGTGCCATACGAACTGTCTCGATATTCCCCCACCCGACCCGCCCCGATCGGCCTGTGTAGTCAGCCGCTCCCGAGACAATAGCGCTTCGATGATCTGGAGTCCGGATTCCGACAAGTCTTCCATTGACGTGTATGCCCAATTCACAGATAGTCGATCACGAAAGGCCGGGATCAGTGTTGGCTGCCGCCCTGGGGTGGCGAACCCCTGGCCTCATGCTCGAAGGGCGCTCCGCGGAGCGCCCTTCTCCTTTCTAGATGGCTCGCGATCGTCGAATGGCCACGCGTGCCGCAGCTTAGGCCGGCACCGACTTCCCGGCTTTCCTTTTTCGCCTCTGTGTTCCCCAACGGCAAGGTCTTAACAAAGTTTCACCCCGCAAAACTTTGATGCGTCGCAAAATGACGCGACCCGTTTCCCCCTCTATAACGGCATCCATGCGGCACGCGCGGTTTCACGCCGCGAAAACGACCACAACATGGGGGAGACCGGATGACGACCCAGGGATCGTCGTTGCGCAAGGCTTGCCAGTTGCTGCGCGCCTTGTCGGATCCGCGCAATGCGCGCCTGACCGACCTCGCGCACGCCACCGGCGTCGACAAGGCATCCGCGCTGCGGCTGCTCGACACCCTGGTGGCCGAAGGCATGGTGCAACGCGATCCGGCCAGCAAGGCCTACAGCTTGGGACCGGAATGGCTGGTGCTGGCAGCCGCGTCCCAACGCCGGCTCGACCTGCGTCCGCTGGTACGCCCCGCGCTGATCCGGCTGGCCTGCGCGTTCGAGGACACCGCCATCCTGTCCATTCCAAGCGGCTGGGAGTCGGTCTGCGTCGAGCTGCGGCTCGGCACCTTTCCCATCCGTGCCAACTATCTCGATATCGGTAGCCGACGTCCGCTGGGCGTGGGCGCCGGCAGCCTCGCGCTGCTGGCCGCGCTTGCCGATCACGAGATCGACGCGGTGCTCGACTGCGTGGCGCCGGCCCTGAAGCGCTATCCGCGTCTGTCCACCACCGCGCTTCGGCGCCATGTCGAGCAAACCCGCGCGCGCGGCTACGCGGTGCTACTGGATGTGGTGGTCGAGCGAATGGGCGGCATCGCCATCGCCCTGCCCGGGCCGGACGGCTATCCGGTCGGCGCGATCAGCATTGCGGCCCTCAATGAACGCATCACGACCCGCGAGGCCGCGATGGCCCGGGCACTTCGGCGCGAGGCCGACGGCATCGCGGCCCGCATGACAAGAACCACGATGGAGACAATCGCATGCGTTGGAAACACCGCCCGCAAGGCTCGAACTGGGGCGACTTCGGCGAAGACGACCAGCTCGGCCGCGTCAATCTGATCGGTCCCGAGCAGGTCCGCAAGGGTGCCCGCGAGATCCAGGCGGGCCTGAGCTTCTGCCTGTCGCTGCCGCTGGACTACCCCGGCGGCAACAAGCTGAACCCGCGCCGGCATCCACCGGTGCTGCGGCCCACCTTCCGGGACGACCAGCCCTACGTCAATTTTCCGCTGGCCAAGCTGAACCCCGGCGCCACCGATGTGATCAGCGACGACCAGGTACTGCTGTCGCTGCAATATTCGACGCAATGGGACTCGCTGGCCCATGTCGGCGCGCTGTTCGACGCGGACGGCGACGGCCGCGCCGAGCGGGTGTACTACAACGGCTATCGCGCCAACGAGCACATCGTCGGTCCGGTGGACTATGCCGACGACGACCATTTCGCCGCGCACGGCTGCGGCCACGAACACAGCGAGGCGCGCGCGCTCGGTATCGACAACTTCGCCGTCAAGGGCATGCAGGGCCGCGGCGTGCTGGTCGACCTGGCCCATCACTTCGGCACCGACTTGCGCGATGTCGGCTACGACGACCTGATGCGCGCCATCGAGGCCGACCGCATCGAGATCGAGCGCGGCGACATGCTGCTGCTTCGCACCGGCTTCGCCGAGGTCGTGCTGTCGATGCAGCGCGAGCCCGACGAGGCCGTGCTGCACCATAGCTGCGCCGCGCTCGACGGCCGCGACGACAGGCTGCTGCAGTGGATCACCGATGCGGGCATCGCCGCGCTGATCGCCGACAACTATGCGGTGGAGCGTTACCCGGCGCGTCCCCCCAGCGGGCCCGGGCCACATCCGCTGCTGCCGTTGCACCACCATTGCCTGTTCAAGCTGGGACTGCCGCTGGGCGAGCTGTGGTATCTGCGCGACCTCGCCACCTGGCTGCGCGAGCATGGCCGCACACGCTTCATGCTGACCGCGCCGCCCTTGCGGCTGCCCGGCGCCGTCGGCTCGCCGGCCACACCGATCGCCACCGTCTGAGCGGCGACGCCACCCATCGGAGGAGACCCCATGACACACAATTCCACCACGCTGCGCCGGCGCCTGGCCGCGCTCGCCCTGCCCCTTGCCATCGCCGGGGCGCTTGCCGGCGCGTGCCCGGCGGCGCAGGCACAATCCCAGGCACAGCCCAAAGGCACCCTGTCGGACGACCTGCTCAAGATCGGCCTGATCCTTGACATGAGCGGCCTATATGCCGATGTCACGGGCCGGGGCAGCGCCACCGCCGCGCAGATGGCGATCGACGATTTCGGCGGCAAGGTGCTGGGCCGCAAGATCGAGCTGGTGGTGGCGGACCACCAGAACAAGGCCGACATCGCCGCGAACAAGGCGCGCGAGTGGTTCGACACCGACCGCGTCGACGCCATCCTCGACGTCGCGGCATCCGCGCCAGCGCTTGCCGTGCTGGAGGTCGCGAAGCAGAAGAACCGCATCGTGGTGTTCTCCGGTCCGGGCAGCGAGCGGCTGACCAACGACCTGTGCACGCCGGTATCGGTTCACTACGCCTACGACACCTACGCGCTAGCCAACACCACCGCGCGGGCGATGGTGCAGCGTGGCGGCAAGACATGGTATTTCCTGACGGCGGACTACGCGTTTGGCCATACCCTGCAGGAATCGGCCACCGCCGTGGTGACCGAGGCCGGCGGCAAGGTGCTCGGCGCCGCGCGTCATCCTATCAACACCAGCGACTTCGCGTCGTACCTGCTGCAGGCGCAGGCCAGCAAGGCCCAGGTAGTGGGTCTGGCCAACGCCGGCGGCGACACCGTCAACGCCATCAAGGCCGCGCACGAGTTCGGCCTCACGCGCGACAACAAGCAACGGCTGGCCGGGCTGCTGCTCTATATCAACGACGTGCATGCGATCGGCCTGCGCACGGCGGCCGGGCTGGTGCTGACCGAGGCGTTCTACTGGGACATGAACGACGACACGCGCAAGTGGTCACGCCGGTATTTCGAGAAGGTCAGGAAGATGCCCAATATGAGCCAGGCGGGCGTCTATTCGTCGGTGATGCACTACCTGAAGGCGGTGCAGGCGGCTGGCACCGATGAAACCGCGGCCGTGATGAAGCAGATGAGGGCCATGCCGATCAACGACTTCTTCGCCCGCAACGGCCGCATCCGCGAGGACGGCCGCATGGTGCACGACATGTACCTGTTCGAGGTGAAGCAGCCGTCGGAATCGAAATACCCGTGGGACTACTACAAGGTCCTCGCCACCGTGCCGGGCGACCAGGCCTTCATTCCGCCGTCCAAGTCCAAGTGCCCGCTGCTCAAGCGCTGAAGGCGAATGCCATGACAGCCGCAGACCCAACCCCTGCCTATGTGCGCGGCGCCGGCAATACCCGCTTCGGACGACTGCCGGACAGCACGCCACTGACGCTGATGGCGCAGGCCGCCGACGCGGCGCTGGCCGATGCGGCGCTGGCGCGCGGCGATATCGACGGCGTGCTGTGCGGCTACGCCACCACGCTGCCGCATCTGATGCTGGCCGACCGCTTCTGCGAATACGCCGCGCTGCGGCCATCCTATGCCCATGGGATGGCGGCGGGCGGCGCCACCGGCGGCGCCATGGCGATGCTGGCGCGAGAGCTGGTGCGCGCCGGCCGCTGCCGGCACGTACTGGTCGTCGCGGGAGAAAACCGCCTGTCGGGCCAGAGCCGGGACCAGTCCATCCAGACGCTGGCGCAGGTTGGCGAACCGGAAGTCGAGGTGCCCAATGGTGCGTCGGTACCGGCGTATTACGCGCTGCTCGCGTCGCGCTATCTGGCCGAGACCGGATTGCCGCGCGACGCATTGGCCGACTTCGCGGTACTGATGCGTGCCAACGCCGCGCGCCATGCCGACGCGCACCTGCGTACGCCGCTGACCGCCGCCGACGCGCGTGCGGCCAGGGTGGTAGCCACACCGCTGCTGCTGTCCGATTGCTGCCCGATTTCCGACGGCGCCGTGGCGATGGTGATCTCGGCCGATCCGGGCGACGGTCCGCCGGTGCGCATCACCGGCGCTGGCCAGGCCCATCGTCACCAGCACCTGTGCGCGATCGACAATGTGATGGCCACCGGCGCGCACAGGTCGACCGCATCGGCGCTGCGGGGGGCCGGGCGGGACATTGCCGACATCGACTATCTGGCGATCTACGATTCCTTCACCATCACGCTGCTGATGCTGCTTGAGGAGATCGGCATCGCGCCGCGCGGCCGCGCGCATGCGCGGCTGCTTGCCGGCGACTTCGATGCGGATGGCCCGCTGCCGCTCAACACCCACGGCGGCCTGCTGGCATTCGGGCACTCCGGTGTCGCGGGCGGCCTGATGCATCTGGCCGAAGCGGCGCGGCAGCTCGCCGGCCGCGCCGGCGCGCGCCAGATCGCACCGCGCCGCCGCGCGCTGTTCCACGCCGATGGCGGCGTGCTCTCCTCGCATGTCAGTCTTGTCCTGGAGGTCGAATAGATGTCCCATGACCGCGCCGACGACGGCGCCCAACATGGCGCGATGCATCCCTATGCGGCGGGGCTGGCCGCGGGACTGGTTCGCTATCAGGTCTGCGAGGACTGCGGCGAAGCCCAGTCGCTGGGCCGGCATGCGTGCCATTTCTGCGGCAGCGTGCGGCTGGCCTGGCGCGACGCCAGCGGCCTGGCCACCGTGCACTCGGTGACCGAGGTGGTGCGCGCACCCGACGAGTCTTTCCAGTCGATCGCCCCCTATACGCTGGTGCTCGCCACCCTGGACGAGGGGCCGCGCGTGATGGCGCACGCCGAGCCCGGCGTGACGATCGGAGAGCGCGTGCGGGCGACGTTCTTCCAGCATGGCGGAAGGACGTTGTTGCGGTTTCGAAGGGAGTAGGTGAGGCGCTTGGGGGCTGGGGGTGACTGCCCGCTCCCCCATCCCAAACATCACAACAGGAGACAAAACCATGACCCCGACCATCCGGCATCGGCCGCCCCCGCTCGCCCCTTCACCGGCCCGCCGCCTGCTGCTGGCAGCGCTCGCCGCCAGCGCCGCCGCCCTGCCGCTGCCGCGTCCCGCCCTTGCCCAGCACTGGCCCGACAAACCCATTCGCATGGTGGTGCCCTATCCTCCGGGCGGTCCCACCGACATCGTCGCCCGCGTGGTCGGACAGAAGCTCGGCGAGCGCCTTGGCCAGCCGGTGGTGGTCGAGAACAAACCCGGCGCCGGCGGCAATATCGGCGCGGAAGCCGTGGCCAAGGCCGCGCCCGACGGCTACACGCTGCTGGTCGCCACCACGGCCCACGCCATCAACATGACGCTGTTCCGCAAGCCCGGCTACGACACCGCGCGCGACTTCACCGCGCTGTCGCTGCTGACGCGCGGCCCGCTGGTGCTCGTCACCGCCCCCACCACCCCCGCGTCCAACGTCGCCGAACTGATCGCGCTGGCCAAGGCCAAACCCGGGCAGGTGAGCTTCGCCAGTTCCGGCAACGGCCAATCCACGCATCTCGCGGCGGAACTGTTCAACACCATGGCGGGCGTGCGCATGACGCACGTGCCGTACAAGGGCAGCGCCCCGGCATTGACCGACGTGATAGGCGGCCAGGCCACGGTGATGTTCGACACCATGCTGTCGGCCATGCCGTTCGTGCGCGACGGCAAGCTCAAGGCGCTGGCCATCACCGGCGCGAGGCGCTCGCCGGCGGCGCCGGATATCCCCACGATTGCCGAGGCCGGCCTGGCCGGCTACGAGGCCACCGCGTGGAACGCGCTGCTCGCACCGGCCGGCACGCCGCCCGCCGTGGTCGATACACTCAGCCGCGCGCTGCGCGTGGTGCTCGAAGACGGCGACGTCCGGGCCCGCTTCGCCACCCAGGGCTTTGCCGCCGAATGGATGCCGCCCGACGCGGCCAGCCGCTTCGTTTCCGCCGAAATCGACAAATGGGCACGCGTGGCCAAGGCCTCGGGCGCCACCATCGATTGACCGCCTCCTCTTCTTCCCGTCGCACACCGTTCCCATGCCAAACCAAGCCTCATATTCCGACCCCGGGCTGCAAGCCCTGCTGACGCCGCGCTCGATCGCGGTGGTCGGCGCCTCCGACCACATCCACAAGATCGGCGGCCGCCCGATCCATTACATGCTGACGCACGGCTATGATGGCCGGCTCTATCCCGTCAATCCGCAACGCGAGACCATCCAGGGGCTGCCCGCCTACCCGAGCCTTGCCGCGCTGCCCGACACACCGGAGCTCGCCATCATCGTGGTCGCGGGCGATGCGGCCGTGGACGCCGTGCGCGAATGCGCAAGGCTCGGCGTCGCGGCCGCCATCGTGATCGCGTCGGGGTTCGGCGAAGCGGGGGAGGCAGGCAAGCGGCAACAGGACGAGATGGTACGCGTGGCACGCCACGCCGGGCTCCGGCTGGTGGGCCCGAACAGTCAGGGCCTGGCCAATTTCGGCAGCGGCGCGATTGCAAGCTTCTCCACGATGTTTATCGAGGTGCCGCCGCAGGACGGACCGGTGGCCGTCATCAGCCAGAGCGGCGGCATGGGCGCCATGGTGTACGGGCTGCTGCGCAGCCAGGGCATCGGCGTGCGGCACGTCCATGCCACCGGCAACCAGGCGGATATCACGGTCAGCGATCTCGCGCTCGCGGTGGCGCACGATGACGACGTGCGGCTGATCCTGCTGTATCTCGAAACCCTTGGCGATCCTGCCACGCTTGCCCGCGCGGCCGCGGTTGCCCGTCAGCGTGGCGTGCCGGTCGTTGCGGTCAAGGCGGGACGCACCGGCGCTGGCCAGCGCGCGGCCGCGTCTCACACCGGCGCGATCGCCAACGAGGATCGCGCGGTGGACGCCTTCTTCGCGCGCCATGGCATCTGGCGCGCCGACGACGCCCATGCGCTGGCGCGCTGCGCGCCGCTCTATCTGCGCGACTGGTCACCCGGGGCCAACGGGCTCGTGGTGGTCAGCAATTCGGGCGCGAGCTGCGTGATGGCGGCGGACGCGGCCGAGCATTGCGAACTCGCGATGGCCACGCTGGCCCCCGCAACGCGCGCCGGGCTGGCCCAACGCCTGCCGGGCTTCGCCGCCACCGCCAACCCGGTCGACGTGACCGCCGCATTGCTGACCAATAGCGGGCTGTTCGGCGACGTGCTGCCGGTGATCGCCGACGATCCCGCCGCCGACATGGTGCTGCTCGACATTCCGGTGGCCGGCATGGGCTACGACATCGAACGTTTCGCCACCGACGCGGCGCGCTTTGCGGACAGCGCGGGCAAGCCCATTGCCGTCGCGGCGTGGCAATCCGGCGTCGTCGAACCGTTCCGTCGACGCGGCGTGCCCGTGTTCGCCAGTGCCAATGAAGCGCTTCCCGCGCTGGCCCAGTGGCGCCAGCACCGGCACATGCTGAACCGGCTCACGGACACCGTCCCGGCGGTACCGGAACCGTTGAACGATTTTGCCGAACCACCGCGCACCGCCACCTTGAGCGAGGCCGACAGCCTGGCACGCCTTGCGGCCGCCGGCGTGCCGGTCGTCAGGCACAGGCTCTGCCGCACCGCCGCCGAAGCGATCGCCGCATGGCAGGACATCGGCGGCCCCGTGGCCATCAAGGCCTGCGCCGCGGCCGTGCCGCACAAGAGCGAACATGGGCTGGTCGAACTCGGCTGCGACGGCGCGGACGCCGTCGCGACGGCGTTCGACCGCCAGTTGGCCGGGCTCGCGCGCCTGGGCGTCGACCCGGAAGGCGTGATCGTCGCCGCGATGACACGCGGCCAGCGCGAATGCCTGATCGGCGCGCGCTGGGATCCGGTCTTCGGCGCCGTGCTGATCGTGGGCGATGGCGGCAAGTATGTCGAGGTGCTGCGCGATACCGCGGCGCTGCTCGCCCCCTGCCGCGAGGACGATGTCGCCTCGGCGCTCGCGCGGCTGCGCATCTGGCCCATCCTGCAGGGCGTGCGCGGCGAACCGCGCGTGGATATCGCCGCGCTATGCCGCGCCGCTGTCGCGGTGGGTCAACTCGTCCACGATGCCGCGGGACGTATCCGCTCGGTCGACCTCAATCCCGTGATGGCGAGCGCCGACGCAGTGGTGGTGGTGGACGGGTTGATGGAGGTGGTGGAGGGCAGTTGACTCGCTCTCCCGTTGGCGGGAGAAGCCCCGCCTTTACTCCCTCTCCCGCTTGCGGGAGAGGGTTGGGGAGAGGGRAGTGACATCGCATTCCGACAACACTGGCCAGGGCTGTCACTGCCCTCTCCCCGGCCCTCCCCCGCAAGAGGGAGAGGGGAGTTTATGAAGGGAATCTACACGGCCCGAAATAAATCGCTTGCTATTTAGTTTTAGGCGATCTACAGTGGAGCCATGAAGACGCCAGCCCCCACCCGACCTGATCCCGCCGCCGCGCTGCTGCTCGACCGGCAGTTCTGCTTCTCGGTCTATTCGGCATCGCTCGCATTGAACAAGCTGTACCGCAAGCTGCTGCGCCCGCTGGGCCTCACCTATCCGCAATACCTGGTGATGATGGTGTTGTGGGAAGGCGACGGCCTGACGGTGTCCGACATCGGCGCCCGGCTGCATCTCGACTCCGCCACGCTGACGCCGCTGCTCAAGCGTATGGAAGCACAGGACCTGGTGTCGCGCAACCGCGGCGCCGTCGATGAGAGGCAGGTCATCATCACGCTGACCAAGGCCGGCCGCGAGCTGAAGAAGCGTGCGGGACAGGTGCCGGAATCCGTGCTGTGCGCCGCGTCGTGCAGCGTCGAGGAACTGACCCGGCTGAAGGAAAAGCTGGACACCGTAACGGCCAGCATCGGCCGAAGCGGCTGAATTCGGATTGACGACAGGATGGACGGCCGCTATCGCGCTATCGCGGCATGGTTCAACGCATCCGTCAATCCTTATGCTATATGTCGTACCCGATGTAGTAGTACACAACCTTATTTGGCCGCGAATCAGGCGGCACTGTGCACCCCGGTGAACCGTTCACCTGGATCCAACCCAAGGAGCCCTACCATGTCGATCGAAAAAGTCCTCTACCGTGCCCAAGCCAAGGCCACCGGCGGCCGCGATGGCCGTGCCGTGTCGTCCGACGGCGTACTGGACGTCAAGCTGACCACGCCGCGCGAACTCGGCGGCGCGGGCGGTGAAGGCACCAATCCCGAGCAACTGTTTGCCGCCGGCTACTCCGCCTGCTTCATCGGCGCGCTGAAGTTCGTCGCGGCGCGCGAAAAGGTCGCGCTGCCGGCCGATGTGTCGGTCACCGGCAATGTCGGCATCGGCCCGATTCCGACCGGTTTCGCGATCGAGGTCGAACTGCGGATCTCGATTCCCGGCGTCGATCGCGCGGTGGCGCAGGCGCTGGTGGACAAGGCGCATGTGGTCTGCCCGTACTCGAACGCCACGCGCGGCAATATCGACGTCACGCTGACGCTGGTGTAACGCCACCGCAGGTCGGCGGCCCCTCTCCCGCAGGCGGGAGAGGGAAACATCCATACCGGCTGTGGATCATCAGGATGGATCCTTGGTGCGAGTCCTCGACACCGCCGCCATGATGCCCAACCCCAACACGATCACGCATGCGATGGCGACGTAGATCTGCGCCACGCCAATCGTGATCAGTCCCCAGGCAATGCCGCCGACCAGCAGCAATAGTCCCACCAAGAAAAGCGCGAAAGACATAGGCAAGCTCCTGCGATGCGCCCCGCGTCGCGGCGGCATACCGTCAATCTAGGCGGCGGCGGCGGGCCACGGCATCGGAGGATCGCGCAGGGCCCCGTAGGCCGGTTCCGACACGCCACAGGCGAACGGCGCGCCACTGAACGATCGGCCGGCATGCATGGTCACACCGATTATCGGGACAGCAGGCGGCCGGCTATCGCGGCGCGGCACCCCCATCACGCAATGACGATCCGTATTGGCATCTCCGGCTGGCGCTACGAAGGCTGGCGCGGCGTGTTCTATCCGAAGGGGCTGGCGCAGGCGCGCGAACTCGAATTCGCGTCGCGCGCGGTGCAGACCATCGAGATCAACGGCTCGCACTACTCGCTGCAGACCATCGACAGCTACCGTGCCTGGCACGATGCCACGCCGGACGACTTCGTCTTCAGCGTCAAGGGGCCGCGCTACCTGACGCATATGCTGCGCTTCCGCGACGAGTCGGCGCGGCCGGCGATCGCGAACTTCTTTGCGTCTGGCGTCCTGGCGCTGGGTCCGAAGCTCGGGCCCTTCCTGTGGCAGTTTCCGCCCAACTTCTCCTTCAGGCCGGAGCGCATGGAGCGCTTCCTCGCGCTGCTTCCACGCGACACCGACGAGGCGGCGGGTCTCGCCAGCCAGCACGATAGCCGCGTGCGCATGCCGTGGTTCGAGGTATCGCGCCGGCGCAAGCTGCGTCACGCCATCGAGATCCGGCACCACAGCTTCTGCACGCCCGACTTCGCCGGGCTGCTGCGCCGGCATCGCGCCGCGCTGGTGGTGTCCGATGCCGTGGCCGATTGGCCGTATGCCGAAGACGTGACCGCGGATTTCATCTACATGCGACTGCACGGCGCGGAGACGCTATACGGGGGCGCCTATACCGATGCCGCGCTCGATCGCTGGGCCGATCGCATCAGGGCCTGGGGCGCGGGCGGCGAACCGGCCGACGCGCGGCGGATCGCGCCGACGCATGCCCGCAAGGCGGCCCGGCGCGACGTGTACTGCTACTTCGACAACGACCAGAAGGTCAAGGCGCCGTTCGACGCGCAGCGGCTGATGGAACGGCTGAAAGACCTGCGCGACGGTCGCTGACAGGTTCGTCAGTTGGCGCCGCCGCGCAACAGGCAGCCTTCGAGCACCGGCGTGCTATCGGCGATTCCGGCACCGGTGCACTCGACCGCGACCTTCTGCCCACGCCTGACCATCGTGGCCCGCGCCTCGACTTCGCAGACGCGGCCAGCCGGTCCGCAGATCTGACGCCGCAGCAGGTTGGCGCGAACCGGCTGCTCGGGATCGCTGGTACGGATATCGAGATAAACCTGCGCTTCGCCCTCGCGCCGGATGCCGCTGGCCACGCCTTCGACGATGAAGTAGGCGCCGCGATAGCGTCGATCGGCGCTGTCGCGGTCGTCGCGATAGTCCTGCAGGATGGTTGCCGCCTGGTACACCGGCAGTCGATCGGCTGGCCGCGCGGGATCGATGCTGACGGGGTCGAGCGTGCCATTGCGTGGAATGCCGCGCGCGGCGTCAGCCGGCGCTGTTTGCAACGCCACGCCGGCCGGCGTGGCGGCGCCATCGTCGGCATTGTTCCTGTCGTTGCCAAGCAGCCACAGCATGGCCAGCACCGCCAATGCGATCAAGGCAATGGCGATTTGTCGGATCTTGTCAGTCATTGGGAGAGGGAATTAATGGGGGGATGCAGCCGAGGGCGACAGTCTAGACGTGTTTGGGTTGGGGTGGTCGGTCTGGTGTGACTGCCCTCACCCCCGCCCCTCTCCCGCGTGCGGGAGAGGGGAGCAAACCGTTGGGGCTCGAAACCCTGTCGGTGTTCTCCCCTCTCCCGCAACGCGGGAGAGGGGCGGGGGTGAGGGCAGTCTCAACCCACCAAACAGCCAGGGCGGACCCGAAGGCCCGCCCACCAATCACATATTGAGCTGACGCTTGTCCACTGCCAGCGCGGCTTCGCGCATCACCTCGGACATCGACGGGTGCGGGTGGCACACGCGGCCGATGTCTTCGCTGGCGGCCTTGAACTCCATCGCCACCACGGCTTCGGCGATCAGGTCCGACGCGTTGGCGGCGACGATGTGCACGCCCAGGATCTCATCGGTCTTCGCATCGGCCAGCATCTTGACGAAGCCGTCCGAAGCGCCCATGCCCAGCGCGCGGCCGTTGGCCACGAACGGGAACTGGCCCGACTTGTACTCGCGGCCCTCGGCCTTGAGCTGCTGTTCCGTCTTGCCGACCCAGGCGATTTCCGGATAGGTGTAGATGACCCACGGAATGCAGTTGTAGTCGATATGCGGCTTCTGGCCGGCGATGCGTTCGGCCACGGCCACGCCCTCGTCCTCGGCCTTGTGCGCCAGCATCGGGCCGCGCACCACGTCGCCGATCGCCCACAGGCCCGGCACCGAGGTGGCGCAGTGCTCGTCGACGGGAATGAAACCGCGCTCGTCGGTACCCAGGCCCACCGCGTCCAGGCCGAGGTTGTCGGTATTCGGCACACGGCCGACCGACACGATCAGGCGATCGACTTCCAGCGTCTGCGCGTTGCCGTCCTTGTCGGTGTAGTTGACCGTGACATTGTTGGCGCCGGTCTTCACTTCGTTGACCTTGACGCCCAGGCTGAACTTCAGGCCCTGCTTGGTCAGCAGCTTCTGCGCTTCCTTGGCCACGCCCTCGTCGGCCGCGCCGAGGAACGACGGTAGCGCTTCCAGCACCGTCACGTCGGCACCGAGGCGGCGCCACACCGAGCCCAGTTCCAGCCCGATCACGCCGGCGCCGATCACGCCCAGCTTCTTCGGCACTTCGGCAAACTTCAGCGCGCCTTCGTTGTCGTTGACCAGCTTGTTGTCGACCGGAATGCCGGGCAGATGACGGGCCTTCGAACCGGTGGCGACGATCACCTGCTTCGCGGTGATGGTCTCGGTGCCGGCCTTGCCGGCGATCTCGACCTGGAAGCCGTCGGCGTTCTTGCCGACGAACTTGCCGAAGCCCTTGAACAGCGTGACCTTGTTCTTGCGGAACAGGAACTCGATGCCCTTGGTCATCTTGCCGACGATATCGTCCTTGCGCTTGAGCATCTTGGCGATATCGACCTTGACGTCGCCCACGGTGATGCCGTGGTCGCCGAGGTGATGCTGCACGTTCTCGAATTCCTCGGACGATGCCAGCATGGCCTTCGACGGGATGCAGCCGACGTTCAGGCAGGTGCCGCCCAGGCGGGCCTCGCCCTTCGGATCGTCATACGGATTGCCTTCGCAGCAGGCGACGTTCAGTCCCAGCTGGCCCGCACGGATCGCGGCGATATAGCCGCCGGGGCCCGCGCCGATCACCAGCACGTCGAATTGTTTGCTCATGGGAATTCCTCGTTGAATCCGCGCGCCCTGCCTCGCTGTGGCAGCGGACCGGCGCGCGGCATGGTGTTGCCTTCGGTAGGCCGCCGGCATGGCTCGCCGGCGGCACGCGGACCCTCGCCCCGGGGACCGCGGTGGGCGTCGATTACAGGTCGAGCAGCAGGCGGGCCGGGTCTTCCAGCGCTTCCTTCATCGCCACCAGGCCCAGCACGGCTTCGCGGCCGTCGATGATGCGGTGGTCGTAGGACATCGCCAGGAAGTTGATCGGACGGATCACGATCTGGCCGTCTTCCACCACCGGACGGTCCTTGGTCGCGTGCACGCCGAGGATGGCCGACTGCGGCGGGTTGATGATCGGGGTCGACAGCATCGAGCCGAACACACCGCCGTTCGAGATGGAGAACGTACCGCCCGACAGTTCGTCCAGCGACAGCTTGCCGTCACGGGCCTTGGCGCCGAACTCGGCGATCTTCTTCTCGATGTCGGCCAGGCTCATCTGGTCGGCGTTGCGCAGGATCGGCACCACCAGGCCGCGCGGCGAGCCCACCGCGATACCGATGTCGAAGTAGCCGTGGTAGACGATGTCGTTGCCATCGACCGAGGCGTTGATGATCGGATACTTCTTCAGCGCATGCACGGCCGCCTTGACGAAGAAGGACATGAAGCCCAGCTTCACGCCGTGTTCCTTCTCGAAGCGGTCCTTGTACTTGTTGCGCAGATCCATCACCGGCTTCATGTTGACTTCGTTGAAGGTGGTGAGGATGGCGTTGGTCTGTTGCGATTGCAGCAGGCGCTCGGCGATGCGGGCGCGCAGGCGGCTCATCGGCACGCGCTCTTCCGGACGGTCGCCCAGCGCGGCCGCGCTGACCGGTGCGGAAACCTGCTGCAGCGCGGGCTTGGCGACGGCCGGAGCCGGCGCGGCCTTGGCGGCCGGGGCCGAACCGGCGGCCAGCACGTCGCCCTTGGTGATGCGGCCGTCCTTGCCGGTGCCGGCGACCTGGCCGGCCGACAGGTTGGCTTCGGCCATCAGCTTGGCGGCCGACGGCATCGCCACGGCGCCGGCGGCAGGCGCGGCGGCGGGAGCGGCAGCGGCCGGGGCCGGTGCGGCGGCGGCCGGGGCCGGTGCGGTGTCGATCTTGGCGATCACTTCATCGGCGACGACGGTGTCGCCATCGTTCTTGATGACCTGCGACAGC
>NZ_VLJN01000003.1:105961-138612 GCF_007829435.1 Cupriavidus gilardii J11 | reverse complement strand
GTCTTCGCCGAGATGCCATACCGCCTTGCCAGCTCCCGGCGGTTGACCCCAGGCTGACTCGCCAGGGCTACCACTTCCCTGCGTTGATCCATGAGCGACACCTCTTTCCATGGCATGGCAGGKCTCCCAAAAGACACTGACAGCCAGTCTAGATGTGTTACCCATGTGTCCGAACACCTGTTACCTATGTGTCCGGTCTGTACATTGCGGGAGAGGGGAGTGCGGCGGCGGCCGGGCTTATGCCGGCGCGGGCTCGGGCGCGTCGAATGTCGCTTCGCACGGGGTCTCGCTCACCGGTGGTTCAATTCCACGCAGTCGGATATCCGCGACCACGCTGACGGTTACGAGCGCCACCGCGACGAAGGTCGGCGCATGCCAGGCATAGTTCGGTGTCAACATGGAAAAGCCATAGGCCAGCGCGGGCTGCAGCCCCATGGAAATGAGCACCGAACCGGCCCCGGCGCGGGCGATGGCCCATTGCAGCAGCAACTGTGGCAACAACACGCACGCAACGCCGACCCCAAGCAGTATCAGGCCGGTGGCGGAACCTGCCGCAGCGATCGACGGCGCGTCGACATGCGCCCACAGCAGCGCCAGGCCGAGGGACAGGTGGAACCGGTGGGCCAGCAGCGCATACGGATTCCAGCCCAGGCGAAGCAGGCGCTGGCTGGCATGGACGCCGCCCGCCGAGCCGATGCCGCAGGCCAGGCACGCGGCCAGCGCAGGCAGCGCCACGCCGGACCCGCGCACGTGCTGCGTGGCAATCCAGCCCAGCATCGCGCAGGCCGCGCCGATGCCCATGCCGCACACCAGCCGGGACGCCGATGGCCGCTTCCTGCGCGACAGAGTCTCCATGGCGATGGACGCGAGCACCGCGATGCCAATGTCGAATGCCCCGACCATGGCCGGCTGGAGATAGCGCAGCGCGACGTAGAAGCCCACGAACGACATCGCCGTCAGCACGTTGAGCAGCAGCAGCGATACCCGGCCCCGCGCGGGCAATCGGCCGCGCGACAACACGAGGCACACCGCCGCGGTAAGCAGCAGGCTGCAGAACACGTATTGCGCGGCATGCAGTTCGGCGAGGAAGGCGCTGAACAGCACGCTGCCACCGGATTGCAGCGACAGCGCGGCGACCGTGAGCGCGGGAGCGGAGGCGAACATGGCTTGGCGACCAGTCAGCGCGGGGCCATGCCGCCACGGGCATGGGAAGGGCAGTGCAGGGGCAGGATGGCAGCGGGGAGAGTGCACGGCGTCCGCGGTCTTCGGTGAGGAAAGGCGGAAGGCTACGGAACGAGAGTGAGGAGAAAATGAGTTTTGTTGGTGAAGGGGGGAGAGGGCAGTCCCAGCCAACCCACCCCCCAACCGCTTCCCCCAAACTCCCGTTATATTCGTCCCACCCATACCCAACAAATCGTGGAGGTGGACAGTGCCATCAGAAGCCAGCGTTTTCACCGTCGACGGCGACGCCGTCGTGCCCACCGGACTTGCCCGAGGTCCGTGGCATCCCGGCGCCCAGCATGGTGGCGCTCCCGGCGGCCTGCTTGCCGCGATGGCCGACCGCGCCATGGCAGGCGAACCCGGCTGGACGCTGGTGCGTCTCACGCTGGAATTTCTGCGGCCGGTGCCCGTGGCGCCGTTGCGCGCGATCGTCGAACCTCAGCCAGGCGGCTCCGTGCGACGGGTCGCCGTTGGCCTTTTTCACGACGATGTGCCCGTGGTGCGCGGCGTCGCGCTGTTCATGCGCGAACGCGAGCTGGGGCTGACGGCGTCCGCGATGCCCCCGACATTGCCGTCGCCGGCGCAGTGCCGCGATCCGATACGGATTCCCGGCATGGCGGAGCAGACGTCGTTCCACTACACGGCGATGGAAAGCCGCGTGGCATCGGGCGATGTCGGCGCGCCGGGACCGGCCGCGGCATGGTTCCGGCTGGCGGTGCCGCTGGTGGAAGGCTGGCCGCAGAGCGCGGCGGCGCGCGCCGTGGCGGCCGCCGATTTCGGCAATGGCATCAGTTGGGCGGTGCCGCTGGACCGCTATGTGTTCGCCAATGCGGACCTGACCGTGTACCTGCACCGCGTGCCGAAAGGGGAGTGGGTGGCGGTCGAGTCGGAAACGACCGTGCAGCCCAATGGCGTGGGCCTGACCCGATCGACGCTGCACGACGAGCATGGCCCGATCGGCGTGGCGCAGCAGTCGTTGCTGATCAAGGCGCGCGACGCGGGCCGGTAGCGACAGCCGGTCTCCGCCCCGTTACACCGACGATTCGCCGCGCGGGCCGGGCATCAGGCTGCGCCACGACCATCCCAGCGTCATCCCGGCCGCGGCAAGCAGGATCAATGCCGCGCCCACGATCTGGGACGGATGCAACTGGTGCCCGAAGGCCAGCCGGTCCACCACGATCGCCACGACCGGGTAGATAAAGGACAGCGCGCCGGTCATATGGGTCGGCAGCTTCTGGATGGCGCCGTATAGCAGGATGTACATCAGGCCCGTGTGGACCACGCCCAGCGTGGCGAGCGTGCCCCACGACACAAGCCCGGTGGGCCATGGCGCCGACAGCGCCAGCGGCATCAGCATCACGGTACCCACCAGCACGTGGATCAGCGCGATCAGATGCGGCGGCGTGTCCTTCAGCTTCTTGGCGATCAGCGCGGCCACTGCGTAGAAGAAGGCCGCTCCCAATGCGAGCACCACGCCAAGCAGGTATTGCCTGTCGATGCTGCCCGCTTCCGGGCCGGCCCGGACGATCAACAGCACGCCGCAGAACGCTGCCAGCAGCCATCCCAGCTTGCGCGCGGTGATCCGCTCGCCGAGGAAGACCGCGCCCAGGCCCACCAGCATGAAGGGCTGCGTGTTGTACACCGCGGTGGCGATCGCGATCGATGCGCCCTCATAGGCTGAGAACAGCAGCAGCCAGTTCGCGACGATGGCCGCGCCGCCTGCGACTGCAAGCCAGACCTGGCGCGCCTTTATCGTGCCGGGTCGCAGATAACCCAATGCCGCGCATACCGGCAGCAGCACGACAGCGCCGAGCGCGCAGCGCCAGAACACCACCTCGGTAACCGGCCGACCCGATACCACCACCAGCCAGCCGATGGTGCCCGATATCACCATCGCGGCGACCATTTCCAGCATTCCGCGCGTTCTCTGTTCCATCATCGTCTCCGATACGAGTGTCGAAGTATAGGAGCGCAGCATCGCGCGTCACATATCCGATTTAAGGCGAAGGGGGTATATTTCCTTATTCAGGAAGGCAGACCGGAGGTTTTTCCTATGTCACTCGACGATGTCGACCGCCGTATCCTCACGCTGCTGCAACACGACGGGCGCATGCCGGTCAAGACGTTGGCCGAGCAGATCGGCTTGTCGTCACCGGCCGCATCCGAGCGCCTGCGGCGGCTGGAGGATCGCGGCGTGATCCGCGGCTTTACCGTCGATGCGGAGCTGCGCGCATTGGGGTACCCGATGCAGGCCATCGTTCGTATCCGGCCATTGCCCGGCAAGCTGCAGGCCGTGCAGAAGCTGATCGAGGCCACGCCGGAGTTCGGCGAATGCGACAAGGTCACCGGGGATGACTGCTTCATCGGTCGGCTGTACCTTCGCTCGATCGAGCACCTGGACCATATCCTCGACCGCATCACCGAACTGGCGGAGACCAATTCGTCCATCGTCAAGGCGCAGCCGGTGAAGCGGCGCTTGCCGCCGTTGTAGCCGTCCGGGTGAGCGCAATGGCGCCGGCCTTCAGGATTGCCGGGATTTGCCGATAGAACCCGCGGGTCCTTCGTACCGTCCGCGGCAAGACGCGGGGTGCGGCAATATTGCTGCGAGAGCGCTTGCGCGAGGTCGCCGACGGACTGACGGCGCCCTTCTTCGACTGACACATCCCGCCGGGCAAACGGGCAGCGCAACTCCCCGGCGCAACTGCCCAACGCAAGCGGCCAGTGGAATCGGGCACAATCGCACATTCCCTGCCGCCGTTGCCCCTCATGAAGACATTGCTCCTGATCCTGCCGCTGACCCTCGCGCTCGGTGGCTGCGGCCTGCTGGCCGCTCCGTGCCGCGTGGCCTCCGCGGGCCTGAAGATCGTGCCGGTCGTGGGCGATGTCGCGGCCCTGCCCACCGACGCCTGCGCCGAGATCATCGACTGACGGCCTTGCCCGGCCGTCTCGCCGGGACGTCCAGTCAGGCCGTCGCTTCCAGCCCCAGCGCCTTCAATGCCTGTGCCAGCGAATCGCGTTGCTGCGCGGCGTAGAGCGCCAGTTCATCGTGCACCGGAGCGCCCAGCGCCTGCTCGAAGGCGGCGCGATTGGGGGAGGCCGCCAGTCCGTCGCGCTGTTCGTCACCCAGGTTCGACTGGAAGATGCCGGCCGCGCTCACCGGCAGGAAGTCCTCATACGTGATCGGTTCTGCGACCAGCGCGCCGGCTTCGACCAGTGCATCGACACCACCCCCGGCGGCGACGGCCTGCGCCACGCGCGCGGCATCGCCCACGGAGTAGCGGTAATAGGCCAGCCCCTCGCGACGCAGCGTGTCGTGGTCGTCCGGCAGCGCGGAGAACTCGCGCGCAAGCACCTCACGGTACTCGGCGGCATTGGAGCCGTCGCCGGCCGGCACGATGGCCTCGCGCACGCGCGCCAGGATCTCGTCGTAGCGCTGGCGACCCTGCGGCGTCAGCGCGACGCCGCGCTGCTCGATCTCGCCGAAGCGGGCGGTATGCGTGCCGGCCTCGCCTTCGCCCGCGAACGTCACCGGTTCGGACAGCGCCAGGAAGCTGGTCTGCCGCAGCAGGATCGGGCAGCGGCGCGTCGGCGGGCCTTCGATCACCGCCTTGGGCTTGATGCCGCGTGCCGGCATCTCGGCCTGCACCGCGTCGATATCGAGCGTTCGCGGGGTCAGGTGGTTGATGTGCGGTCCCTGGAAGCAGACGATGTCCGCGATCAGCGGATGCGCCTGGCGCAATTGCTGGTAGAGGCCCGCATCGACAGTCGCCTTGCCGTGCCAGCGGAAGGTCTCCAGCGCTTCGGTGACAAACGCCGACGCCTGCGACTCGCTCAGGCCGCCTTGCGATTCGAACTGGTCGATCAGCGCCAGGCAGCGCGGCGTGAAGATGGAGCGGCGGCGCAGCACGGCCTTGGCGGCGTCGCGCAGCGCCGGGTCGGCGATCAGGTCCAGCCGCAGCAGCGACGTGAACACGCGGAACGGGTTGGCCGCCAGCCCGGCGTTGTCCATCGGGCGGAACGCCGTCGAATGAACCGGCACGCCCGCGATCGACAGGTCGTAGTAGCCGACCGGCGCCATGCCCATGACGGCGAACAGGCGCCGGATGGTGGCAAGCTCGGCGGCGGTGCCGACCCGGATCGCGCCGTGGCGCTCCACCTCCAGTCGCAACTCCTGTCCCGCCACGCCGGCGCGGGCGGCACCGACCTCGGCGAGCACGCGGGCGTTGACGTCGGCAACCAGCTCCATCAGCGTGCCGTATTGGGGTACCTCCGACCGGTACATGTCGGACATGGCGCGGGAAAAGAGGCTGCGGATGGCGCTGGGCGGTACGAACGAGGCAGTCACGGGAAATCCTGAAAGGCAGTGGACGGCGAATGCATCAGTGTCCGCGATCCCGGTTTCGCGCGCAAACGATACTTTTTTGCCACTTGATGTGGAAATGGAATCGAAGGTGGCGCGTTGCTACGCGGCTTCAGCCTTTCGGTCTCCCGCCCCGCATTCGGCTCGCAGCCAGTCGAGGAAATCATCAAGCTTGTTCGCGCCCGGCTTTGTATGCCGATACGTCATGAAGTAGGCGCCGTCGCGGCGGTCGGGCGGGGCCAGCGAGGCCGGCAGCGCGGTGAGCCGGCCATCGGCGACTTCGGCCTGCACCATCATGGCTGGCAGCAGCGCCACGCCGAGACCGCTGACCGCGGCGCAGATCATCATGCTGAAGAGGTCATAGCGCGACCCGAGCCTGGCCCTGCGCCGCAGTTCGTCGTCGTCCGTGCTGACCCAGTCGGGCCAGGCGTCGGGGCGGCTGGCCAGGTGCAGCAGCGGAAGCCGCAGAATGTCCTCGCGCCGCTCGATCGGGTGGCCGCGCAGCAGCGCCGGGCTGCACACGGGCATGGCGGGGCCCTCGTCCATCAGCACCTCGTGCGGATAGCCTTCCCAGGGCAGCGCGCCGAAATAGATGGCGGCATCGAACGGCGACTCCGGGAAGTGGAAGGGATCGGGGCGGGCATGCAGGTTGACGATGATGCGGGGATGCGCATCGCGGAAGCGGCCCAGCCGCGGGATCAGCCATTGCGTGGCGAAGGTCGGCACCACCGCCAGCTCGATCACTTCCATGCCGCCGGCGCGGGACGCGAGGTCCTGCGTCGCGCGTTCGATGCCCTTGATCTGCGCGCGGATCTCGCGCACGAAGCGGTCGCCCTCCGAGGTCAGCACGACGCGTTTGTTGACCCGGTCGAAGAAGCGCACGCCGTAGCGGACTTCCAGCGCCTGGATCTGGCGGGAGATCGCGCTTTCGGTGACGTTCAGTTCCGCCGCCGCGCGGGTGAAGCTGGACAGGCGTGCGGCGGCTTCGAGCATCTGCAGCGAGGTCAGGGAGGGCAGGCGCATTGGTGGTTATTGCAGTGCGGTCTGGGGTGGGGAGGGGCAAGAGTACACCATGGTGGGTTGGGTTTTGTTGTGGCTCTGGTTTTGCTGTGATTGCCCTCTCCCCCGCCCCCTCTGCCGCGTTGCGGGAGAGGGGAGAACACCGGCAGGGTTTCGAATGCCGACGGTTTGCTCCCCTCTCCCGCAAAGCGGCAGAGGGGGCGGGGGAGAGGACAGTCACAGCACACCCGCGCCCCCCGAAACCAAAAACCCCCGCCATGCGCCCCTCCATCACCTAACATCCAAAATTGTCCCGGCGTCGCTCGGGCCTTGCTGCAGGAGGTCGCCATGGCTCTCTCCCGGATTCGCCCGATGCGCGGACACGCTTGTGCCGTATCGGTCCTCGCGATGCTGACAAGCTGCGGAGGCGACGATGGCGGGGACGGTGCGCGGGCCATACCGCAGCCCGAGGTGGCGTCGAGCCGGGATGGCACGTTGCGCCTCACGCTGCGGCAGGCGCCCGCCACCATCACGGTCGCCGGCAAGACCTTCGTTTCCAATGTATTCAACGGCACCTACGTCCCGCCCGTGCTGAAACTGCGGCGTGGCGACCGGCTGGAGCTCACGCTGAGCAACCGCATCGGCAGGGCCGACGTGCAGATCGACGGGCCCGAGGAGACCAATCTGCACTACCACGGCATGTCGATCTCGCCTCGGGCCCCGGCGGACGACGTCTTCCTGCACATCGCCAATGGCGCCGACTACCAGTACAGCTGGTCGGTGCCGGCCACGCACCCGCAGGGCTCGCACTGGTACCACCCGCATCCGCACGGCCTTGTCGAGCCGCAGATCCTCAGCGGCATGTCGGGCATGCTGGTGATCGACGGCGTGCTGGACCACTTCCCGCCATTGGCGGCGCTGCCCGAGCGCTACTTCCTGTTGAAGGACATCCAGCTGCCCGGTGCCGACGACAGCGCGCCGCTGACCAAGACCATCAATGGGGTATTGGGCGGCACGGTTCGCATGCGGCCGGGCGAGATGCAGGTCTGGCACGTGGGCAACGTGGGCGCGGATGCCTATTTCCATCTGGCGATCGACCAGGTCCCGCTATGGGAATTGAGCCGCGACGGCAATCCGCGCCCGGGGCCCGAGCGCAACGATGCATTGTTCCTGCCGCCAGGGGCCCGTTCGACGGCGGTGATCCAGGCCCCCGAAGCACCGGGGCGCTACGCCATCCGAACCCTTGCGGTCGATACCGGGCCGCAGGGTGATCCGAATCCGGAGGTCCGGCTGGCGACGCTGATCGTCGAGGGGGAACGGCACCACACCGCCGCGCTTCGCGCTGCGCTATCGCAGCCCGCGGTGAATGTGGATACCGCGACAGCGGCGCAGGTCGCCGCGATGCCGATCACGCGGCGGCGCACCGTGGTGTTCTCCGAAACGCCCGACGGCAATACCTTCTTCATTGACGGCAAGGTTTACGATCCGGCCCGCGACGACGTCATCGTCAATCTCGGCGACGTGGAAGAGTGGACGGTGCAGAACATCAGCGGCGAGCGCCACGTGTTCCATATCCACCAGCTCGATTTTCTGGTGACGTCGATCAACCAGCAGGACGTGGACGAGACCGGGCTGCGTGACGTCATCGATCTGCCATACCAGCAGAATGGCGTGCCGGGCGAGGTCAGGCTGATCATTCCGTTCACCAATCCGCTGATGGTGGGCCGCTTCGTATTCCACTGCCATATCGTCGAACATGAGGACGGCGGCATGATGGCGAATATCGTGGTGTTGCCGCCCGGGCAGAGCGCCGCGGCGCCGGCCCGGATGCGTACCGTGACGGCCGCGAAGCCGGCGCCGTCCGGCTGGCTGGCCCAATGGCTTGGCGCGCCGGCCCGCGCGCAGGCGCCGTGGGAAGACGTGGTGTGCCGCTCGCCGGCCGCAAGCGCGATAGCGGGTGCGGCCGCCCAGCGCCTGCGTTGAAGGGCGCGCGGCCCGGGCCGGCGCTTATGACACGCGCGTGCCGGTGAGCGCGACAACCTTGGCCCAGCGCGCGATCTCGCTCTGCAGGAAGCGGTTGAACTCCGCCGCGCTGCTGCCGACCGGCACCAGCCCCTCGTGCGTCAGCCGCTTTTGCATGGCCGGCGACGCAACGGATGCGCGCACCGCTTTCTCCAGCTGCGCGACGAGGTCCGGCGACATGCCGGCGGGCCCGAGCAGCGCGTACCAGGAGCTGTAGTCGAAGCCGGGCAGTACGTCGGCGATGGGTGCGAGATCGGGAAACGTGTCAAGCCGCTTGACCGTGCTGACGCCCAGACCCTTGATCTTGCCCGCCTGCAACAGCGGCTGCACGGTGGCGACGTTGCCCAGCAGCAGGTCGGCCTGGCTTGCAACGACGTCCGCCACGGCCGGGGAGGCGCCCTTGTACGGCACGCTGATGATGTCGATGCCGGCCTCGCGCTTGAACATCTCGCCGGCCAGGTGATTGGCGCTGCCGACGCCGGCCACGGCGATGCTCAGCTTGCCCGGCTTGGACTTCGCCAGCGCGATCAGCTCGCGCACATTCCTGACGCCCAGGTCCGGCCGCGATACCAGCAGCAGCGGGGAACTGGCGATCAGCGAGATCGGCGTGAAGTCCTTGAGCGGATCGAAGGGCTTCTTGTCGAACAGCGCGGGATTGATGGCGTGGCTGGTATAGCTGAGCAGCAGCGTGCTGCCGTCCGGATCGGCCTTGGCGACGGCCATCGCGGCGATATTGCCGCCCGCGCCGCCGCGGTTCTCGACGATGAAGGATTGCTTGCGCCGCTGTTCCAGTTCGGCGGCCAGCGACCGCGCCACCAGATCGGTGCCGCCGCCCGGGGTCGCGCCGACAAATAGCTTGGTGACCTCGGGGGCCGCGTGTGCCAGGCGGGCCAGCATGGCGGTGGCGGCGGTGGCGCCGAAGGCGGCAAGAAAATCGCGTCGTTGCATCAGTTGTCTCCCATTCTGTCGTTTTGCGTATTCGGTGGCGTCAGGCCGTTTCGACGGGCGGGAACCCGTACAGCGCGGCGGGGTTGTCCACGAGGATGCGGCGGCGTACCGCTTCGTCCGGAATCCAGCTGGCGAACTGGTCGGTCAGCTGCCCGTCGTCTGGCACGGTGGCCGGTGCCTGCAGGGCAGGGTGAGGCCAGTTGGTGCCGAACACCAGCCTGTCCGGACGGGCGTCGACCAGCGCCGCGACGATCGGCGCCATGTCGGCATGATCGCCGCCGGCGTCCGAGCGGCGATACCAGCTCGATATCTTCGCCCAGCAATCGTCGCGCTGGCGCAGAAGCCGCAGCATGGCCTGGAAGCCGGCGTTTTGCGGTCCTTCCGCGCCGCGCACGCAGCCCAGATGGTCGAATACCAGCGGCACCGGCACTCGCAGCAGTTCCTGCTCCAGTCCGGCGATCTCGTCGGCATGCAGCACATGCACCTGCACGTGCCAGCCGAATGGCCGGATGCGTTCGGCGAAATGCGAGATCGCCTGCGTGCCGCCGTAGCCCTTCACATGCGTGGAAACGCGAACGCCCCGCATGCCGCCGGCATGCAGGGTCTCGAGTTGTTGCGCGGTGACGTCCGCTGGCAGCCCCGCCACGCCGCGCGCGCGGTGCTGGCCCAGCGCGGCAATGACATCGAGCGTGAGCCGGTTGTCGGCGCCATAGACGCTGGCGCTGACCTGCACCGTACGGCTGAGCCCCACCTGGCGGCACATGGCCAGGTACTGCTCCAGGTCGGCGCGCACCGGCGTGTACGACCGCTGCGCCACCAGCGGGTAGCGCTGCGGATCGTCATAGACGTGGCAGTGGCAATCGGTGGCCCCGGGGGGCAGGGTCCATCGCGGGCGGGACACCTGCCGCCGGGGCGGCAGGCATACCGGCGCCGCGCCGTCTTCTGTCGGCGTCATGCAGTCTCCTAGTGTTGCGCGGTGATGTTGGCCTCCTGGATGACCTTGCCCCACTTGGCGGTCTCCTGCCGGAGCGTCCTGTCGAAATCCTCGGCGGGGCCGGCATGGACGTCGGCGCCCAGTTCGCCGAACTGCTTCGCCACCTTGGCGTCGGCGAGCGTCTGCTGCAGCGCGGTGCTGACACGCGCGATTACGTCCTGTGGCGTGCCCTTGGGAAACATCAGGCCGGTCGTGGTGGCCGCTTCGAAGCCGGGCAGGCCGGCTTCGGCCAGCGTGGGCAGGTCGGGCATGATCGCGGTGCGCTGCGCCGTGGTCACGCCCAGCGCCTTGAGCTTGCCGGCGCGGATCTGCGGCAGGGTGGAGGCGAGCTGGTCAAAGGTCACGTCGACGTGGCCGCCCAGCAGGTCCGCCACCGCGAGGCTGCTGCCCTTGTACGGAACATGCAACAGCTTGGTGCCGCTCTGCTTCTGGAAGTACTCGCCGGTGAGGTGGGCGGCGGTGCCGACGCCCGCGGTGGCGATCGTCAGCTTGCCCGGCTGGCTCTTGGCATAGCCGATGAATTCCTTCAGCGATTTGGCGGGCACCCTGGGGCTGACCACCAGCACCAGCGGCGCGCGCGAGATCGGCCCGGCCGCCACCAGATCGCGTTCCGGCGTCAGCGCGGCCGACGGATTCAGCGCCTTCAGCGGGGCCAGCGCGCCGGTCGAGGCGAGCAACGCGGTATAGCCGTCCGGGGCCGAGCGCGCCACCAGTTCGGCGCCCACCAGGCCCGCGGCGCCGGCACGGTTTTCCACCACCACGGACTGGCCGAGCTTGTCGGACAGGCCCGCCGCGACGATGCGCGCGGTGGCGTCGATATTGCCCCCCGGCGGGAACGGCACCACCAGCTTGATGGGCTTGTCGGGGTAGGCCGCGGCGGCGGCCGTGGCGGCCGCGCAGAGCAGGGCGCCGACGAGGGCGCGAAGGTGGGGCGTCATGGTTGTCTCCGTGGACCTTGTTTATTGGAATCGTGGCCCGGCGCGGCGCCGGGCAATTCAGTCGTCTTCGGCGTAGCGGCGTCCCGCCTCCAGAAGCGCCGGGGTGCCGATCAGGGCGTTCAGCGCGTCGAAGTCGTTCATCTCGTCCTTGAAAGCGCGCGTGGTGCCTTCGGCCTTCAACCCCGCGAAATAGCGCTGCAGCTGGCGCGACGCGAAGCGGACGGTGCCGCCCGGATAGATCACGATGCGATAGCCGCGCGCGCCGAGTTCCGATGCGCTCTGGATCGGCGTCTTGCCGCCTTCCACCATGTTGGCCAGCAGCGGCACGCGGGAGGCGAAGCGGCCGCAGACGCGGTCCATGTCGTCCGCCGACACCACCGCCTCGATGAACAGCGCATCGACGCCGCACTCCAGATACGCCTCGGCGCGCTCGATGGCCGCGTCGAGCCCTTCGACCGCCACCGCGTCCGTGCGGGCGAGAATCAGCGTATCGACGCTATGGCGCGCGTCCAGCGCGGCACGCAGCTTGCCGCACATCTCGCGCACCGATACCAGCGACTTGCCGGCCAGATGGCCGCAGCGCTTCGGGAAGCCCTGGTCCTCGAGCTGGATCATCGACGCGCCGGCGCGTTCGAACGCCCGCACCGTGCGCTGCGTGTTCAGCGCATTGCCGTAGCCGGTGTCGCCATCGACGATGATCGGCAGCGACACGCGATCGGCGATGCGCGCCAGCACGTCGGCGGTCTCGGTGGCGGTGGTCAGGCCCACGTCCGAGCGGCCCAGCAGCGTGTAGGCCACGGCGCCGCCCGACAGGTACAGCGCCTCGAACCCGGCCTGTTCGGCAAGCAGCGCCGACAGCGCGTCGTAGACCCCCGGCGCCAGCACCGGCTCGGCCTTGCGCAGGCGTTCCTTCAACGATGGCTTTTGCATCAGCGGCTCCGTCATGCCGAGGCGGTTTCGGCGTTGTACGCGGCCAGGATGCGCGCCATGTCTTCCTGGCGCACCTGCGGCTTCCACGTTTCGAACGCCATGCCCAGCGCCGCGGCCTGCCGCTTCTCGTAGTCGAGGAAGGCCTGCGTGATGGCGCTGCCCCGCACCCCGCCGCGCACCGAGCCGGCACGCACGTCGCCGAAGTACTCCTTCCAGTTGTCCGGCAGCGGCTGCGAGCCCGGCACGGCCAGCCACAGGCGGAACAGATGGCGCTTGCGATCCGGCTCGTCGAAATCCTCGAACGGCGTGCGCGAGTGCAGCGTCACGTAGTTGTTCAGCAGCTGCAGGTCGCCTTCCTCGAGGTCCATCGAGTAGCACAGCAGTTCGCTGGGCATCAGTTCGTCCAGCAGGTCGAGGGCTTCTTCCTGGTGGCGCGTCAGCCGCGGGATCTCAGGGAAGTCGCGCTGCGCGGCGACCGTGTTCTTGCGGTTGGCGCGCGCCGCGAAGTATTCGGGATGATTGCCGAAGATCGGGCAGCGGTAGTAGGGCGGCTGGGTCGGGTCCTGCGTGCCCTGGTAGCTGTGGAACCAGGTGCCCTGCAACACCGGGATCAGGTCCGGACGGCGGCGCTTCACTTCCTCGTACAGCGCGATCGAGCTGATTACCTTGCTGCTGCCGCCCGACTTGGCGGTGCGGCGGCAGAGCAGGCCCACCACGTCGCAGGAATCCTGGTGGAAATCGAGCCCGGCATTGGTGTTGTAGCCGCGGCCGCCCTTGACCTTGTACTCGCCGCCCTCGTTGCGCACGTCGTTCATGAACTCGCTGGCGCGGTTCTGCGTGCGGCCCACGCCCATGTACAGGCTCATGCCCCAGTACGCCAGCCGCGCCTCCTGCTCGGTCCACTCGTTGACCGGGAAGCCCTTGACCAGGCACATGCCCCAGCGG
Organism: Cupriavidus gilardii J11; assembly: GCF_007829435.1. Classification (GTDB taxonomy): domain Bacteria; phylum Pseudomonadota; class Gammaproteobacteria; order Burkholderiales; family Burkholderiaceae; genus Cupriavidus; species Cupriavidus gilardii_D. The sequence continues at coordinate 125,255 of NZ_VLJN01000003.1, read as the reverse complement.
CCCTGCGTGGTGTCGATCGCCCGCTGCAGCACTTCGCGCGCCACGTCGTTCAGCGGGAAATCGGCCTGCACCATGTCCAGCAGCGGCTTGTTCAGCGCCTTGGCATGGGCCAGCGCGTCGCGCATGCCCTGGATCTGCGCCTCGTTCAGGCGAATCACCCAGGAGTTGTCTTCACGGACCTGTTGTGCGGTCCAGGCCTGTGGGCGCGCTTGCCGGTGTTGGGATGCGGGTGTGACGGACATTGAGGGGGTCTCCAACCTGTTGTGCGTTACGGTGAGGTTAGTCTAAGAGTTGGCATATCATTAGAAAAGCGAACTTATTTGAGAAACTTCATAAGGGTTTTTGATGAAGCTGGAGACCTTCCTGACCCTCGAAGCCGTGCTGCAGACCGGCACGTTTGCCGGCGCCGCCCGGCAGATCAACGTCACGCCCAGCGCGGTGAGCATGCAGATGAAGCAGCTGGAGCAGTACCTCGGCAAGCCGCTGTTCGACCGCTCCGGGCTGCAGGCGCGGCCGAACCGGCTGGCGCATCAGGTCTCGGAGACCATGCGCGGCGCGCTGCACGGGCTGGAGGGCCTGCGGGCCAGCAGCGGGCTGGCGGTGGAGGGGGTGGTGCGTGTGGGCGTGATCGAATCGTTGCAGCCCGTGGTGTTGCCGGGCATCGTGCGCTTCGTGCGCGAGCGGCATCCTCGCCTCGAATTGCGGCTGGTGCGGGGGCGCAGCAGCACCCTGACCGCGTCGGTCAAGGCGGGGGATATCGACGCCGCGCTGGTGGCGCAGCCGCTGGACGGGGGCTCGGCCCGGCTGCGCTGGGCGCCGATGCTGCGCCGCGAGCTGGTGCTGATCGCGCCGCCCGCGGCCACCGAGGCCAATGCCGGCTCGCTGTTCCGGGCCTACGACTGGATTCGCTACGACCGGAACACGGTGACGGGGGCGATGGCCGCGCAGTATGTCGCCAGCCATGTACCGGAGATTCGCGGCACGCTGGAGTTCGACAGCGCGCCGGCGATCGTGGCGATGGTTCATGCGGGACTGGGCGTGTCGATCGTGCAGACGCCCGATCCGGTGACGCTGCAGAGCTATCCGGTGCGCATCCTGCGGCTTGGGCGCGCCGCGCCGGTGCTGACGCTGGCGCTGGTGACGCGCAAGAGCGACGACGATAATCGTTCGGTTGCCGCCGTGCGGGATGGGATGCGGATGACGCTGGGGTCGTATCAAAGGCAGGCGGTGGCGGCGGGGCATTGATGGGGGGGCGGTGGAGAGAGCAGTCACCGCTAGCCAACCCCACCCACATGCCCCAGCAACACCTCCACCGGGTGCCGCAGCCGCGCCGCGCGCAGCCGCTTGGCCTGGCTGCGGCACGAATACCCGGTCGCCAGCCATTCGCCACCGTCCGCGCCGTCGTCAGCACGATCGAGCAACGGCCCCCAGCTCTGCTCGAAGATCGTCCGCGACGTCGCGACGTTGCGCGATTCGTGGCCATAGGTACCAGACATCCCGCAGCAGCCGCTGGCCTGCGGCACCAGCTTCAGGCCCGCGCGGGCGAACAGCGCCGGCCACTGCGCCGCGCTGGCCGTCGACGTGGTCTTTTCGGTGCAGTGGGACAACAGCCGGTAAGTCCTGGCTGATTCCGGCGCAGGCGACTCCGGCCATACCTGCAGCAGCCATTCCTGTGGCAGCAGCACCGGCGGGCAATCGCGCGCACCGTCGGTCTTGCGGTATTCCTGCCGGTAGACGAGGGTCATCGCCGGATCGAGACCCACCAGTGGAATGCCCGACTGCGCCAGCGCCTTCAGCATGGCGGCGTTGCGGCGCGCGGCGCGCTCGAAGGGCCGCAGGAAGCCCTGCACCTGCAGCGGCTTGCCGTTGGGACGGAACGGCGCGAGATAGACGGTATAGCCCAGCCGCACGGCCAGTTCCGCCAGCGCGGCGAACACAGGCGTGTCGAACCAGCGGGTGAAGGCGTCCTGCACCAGCACCACGCTGCGCTCGCGCTGCGCAGGCGACAGGGCCGCCAGCGCCCGCGGGCTCGCGTCGCGCAATCCAAGCTTGCTTCGCAGCGCCCTGATGCCGCCGCGGTCGAGCAGCGGGCTGTCGACCATGCCGGCATGGCGGTCCAGCCATCGCTTCACCGGTGCGGCCGACATCAGCGCGTTGTACGCGGCCGGCATCCGTGCCAGCCACGGCAGCGTGTATTCCAGCGAGCCGATCAGATAGTCCTTCAGCGGCCGCGCATAACGCGCATGGTAGAGCTCCAGGAAGCGCGCCCGGAATTCCGGTACGCTGACCTTGACCGGGCATTGGCCCGCGCAGCTCTTGCAGGCCAGGCATCCGGCCATGGCTTCATAGACTTCGTGCGAGAAATCGTCGGTGTCGCGGCGGCTGTTGCGCCAGCGGGTGGGCAGGCTCGCCAGTCCCGCGATCCAGCCCGCTTGCGGGCGCCGCAGCACGTCCACTCCCGCCGCGCCCTGCAGCCGCAGCCATTCCCGCATCAGCGAGGCGCGCCCCTTCGGCGAATGACGCCGTTCGCGCGTGCCTTTCCACGACGGACACATGGCATCGTCCGGATCGAAGTTGTAGCAGGCCCCATTGCCGTTGCAGTGCATCGCCGTGCCAAAGCTCTGCCACACCCGCTCATCGATGGTGCGGTCGGCATCGCCGCGCAGCGGAACGCCGTCGACCTTGAGCAGCGAGGCATCGGGCGCGGTCGCGGGCGTGGCGATCTTGCCGGGGTTCAGCTGGTTGTACGGATCGAACGCGGCCTTCAGTTGCTGCAGCACGGGGTAGAGCGGACCGAAGAATTTCGGCGCGTATTCGCTGCGCACGCCCTTGCCATGCTCGCCCCACAGCAGCCCGCCGTAGCGATGCGTCAGCTCGGCGACGCCGTCCGAGATCGTGCGGATCAGGGCGGCCTGCTTGGGGTCTTTTATATCGAGCGCCGGTCGCACGTGCAGCACGCCGGCGTCGACATGGCCGAACATGCCGTAGGACAGGCCATGGCTGTCCAGCAGCGCGCGAAAGTCGGCGATGTAGTCGGCGAGCCGTTCCGGCGGCACCGCGGTGTCCTCGACAAAAGGCTGAGGCCTGGCCTCGCCCTGTACGTTGCCCAGCAACCCGACGGCGCGCTTGCGCATCGCGTAGACCTGTTCCACCGCGTGCTGTCCGTGCGCGAGCGTATGGCCCAGTCGCGTCACCGCGCGGTCCTGACGCAGATGGTCGACGAACGCCGCCACCCGGGCCTGCAGTTCGCCTTCGTCGTCCCCGCAGAATTCCACCAGATTGATACCGCGCGTCGGCGGCTCGTCCTCGGCCTGCGGGAAATAGCGCGCCACGTTGTTCCAGACGATGTCCTCCATGGCCAGCATCAGCACCTTCGAATCGACGGTCTCGATCGACAGCGGACGATGGGCCATCAACGCGTTGGCATCGCGCAGCGCGTCCATGAAGCTGGCGTAGCGTACGTTCACCAGCACGGAATGGCGCGGGATCGGCAGCACGTTCAGCTCGGCCTCGACCACGAAGGCGAGCGTTCCCTCGGCGCCGCACAGCACGCTGTTCAGATCGAAGTGTCCGTCCGCGTTGCGCAGATGCGCGAGGTCGTAGCCGGTGAGGCAGCGGTTCAGCCTGGGAAAGCGCGCCTCGATCAGTGCGCCATGGTCCTGGGCGATACGGGCGGCGCAGCGGTAGGCGTCGCCGATGCGGCCCGGGCGTGCCAGCGCTTCGCGCAGCGCATCGTCGGCCAACGGACGGCTTTCGAAGCGCTCGCCACCCAGCACCACGCAGTCGAGCGCGAGCACATGGTCCCGCGTCTTGCCGTAGGTGCAGCTTCCCTGGCCGCTGGCATCGGTGTTGATCATGCCGCCGATGGTGGCGCGGTTGCTGGTGGACAGCTCGGGCGCGAAGAACAGGCCGTGCGGCTTCAAGGCGGCGTTGAGCTGGTCCTTCACCACGCCGCTCTGCACGCGCACGCGTCGGGCGGCGGTGTCGATCGACAGGATGCGGTTCATATGCCGCGACATATCGACCACGATGCCGTCGGTCAGCGACTGCCCGTTGGTGCCGGTGCCACCGCCCCGTGCGGTCAGCACGATGCCGCGATGCGCCGGCTCGTCGGCCAGCCGCTGGTAGATCGAGTTGTCGGTGGCCAGCACGGTGCGGTCGGCATGGCGGCTGCTGATCTCGCCCGTGAACCCGCTCGCGGCCAGGGAATCGAGAAAGGCGCGGTACCCTGCGGCAATGGAGCGGGGAGGGGCGATGGGGGCGATCATGGTTTTTCTGGTGGCGGCAAATTCATCATACGTATGATGTTACAATAGTCACTTGCCTTTGCACACCGCCGCTTGCGCAGCGGATATGCTGTCGGCTTTTAAAGAAGCGACGCCAGCCGAGCCATGCAGCCGCCCTCTCTTTCGCTTCCAGAACGCGTGTACGCCGCGCTTTCCGCGCAGATCCGCGATGGCAGTCTTGCGCCCGGCACGCGGCTGCCGATCGAACCGCTGCTGTGCGAGCGCTACGGCGTCAGCCGCACCGCGCTGCGCGAAGCCATCGCGCGGCTGAAGGCAGAAGGGCTGGTCGACGTGCGGCAGGGGCGCGGCACAGTTGTGCTGCCGGCCACCGCGGCCACCAGCTTCCGCTTCGCGCTGGACGGCGCCGACGATGCCGGACAGGTCGGGCAGATCCTGGAGCTGGCCGAATTGCGGCTCGGGGTCGAGACCACCGCCGCCGGTCTCGCCGCGCAGCGCCGCACCGACGCGCAACTGGCCCTGCTAAAGGCCAGTCTCGATGCGATGGAGGACGCCGTGCGCAACGGCACCGACGGCAGCGAGGCCGATCTGGCGTTTCATGCGGTGGTGGCGCAGGCCACGGGCAATGCGCAGTACCGCATGTTCATGGAGTTCCTGCGCGGCCGCTTTGCCACGGCCATCGCCGCATCGCGGCTGCACAGCGCGCACCATGTCGGCATGACGCATGAAGCCCAGCGCGAGCACCGTGCCATCTACGAGGCGATTGCCGCGCAAAAGCCGGCCGCGGCCGAGCGCGCCATGCGGCGACATATCGAGGCGGCGGCGGCACGGCTCGCGGCAGGGAAACAGGCGCGGGAGTAAGCTCGCCCTGCCCCTGCGATTACCGGGCCTTTCGCTTCCGGCCCGCGGTGGGTCCCGCGTCACGAATCTCGGACACGCCAACAAGCTCGCCAAGGCGGACAGGAAGATCGGTGTGAAACGACTGCATGGCCTTCGCCATGTCGACGATGGTCAGCAAGGCCGAGAGCCGTTGCTCGGCTGGCTCCTGCTCAAGGGCATCCAGGAGGGCGCCGCACATCCTTTCCACGACCGGGTCCGTGGTGCCGTGCGGATGTGCCCGCGCCACGGATGTTGACCAGGCATGTAGCCGATAGCTCAGATGGGCCAGGATCAGCGCGCTATGCCGGCCCCGCGCCGGAAGCTTGTCGAGCTGGCGGAGCAGCCATAGCTGGCTCAGCAAGTTGAACGATACGTCTTCGGCGAACTTCACAAGGAGGCGTCCACGCTCCGCTGCCGGTGCGGCGTCGATGAGGCTGGACGCCATGCTTTCGCTCTCCTCACGCGACCGGGGCAGCATGTCGAAAGCAGTGCCTTCGCTGGCGGGGAAGGGATTGTCTTCCGGTCGCGTCCACCAGTCCGGCGCACTGAATTTGCGGGAGATGACGGCGGGCAGGGCCGCCGCTATGGCGKCCAGCCGGTGCGCCTCGGGCAGGAGCCCAATGCTGTTCAGCAGATCGAGCTGGACGAAGGGATGGTGCGTGGCGGCGAGCATCGTGGCGATGAGCGCCGCGCGGTCCTGGTCCCGCAGTGCCGTGGCGGCCCGGATGATCTCTCTTCCCTGCAGCGGATCTCTGTTGTCCGCGGCGTGCCGCGAGAGCGCCAGCAATGGCTCCAGGCGCCATTCAGCGGGCAGCGCGGCCACTTTCCCGAGCACCATCGAAAACCGGCTGGAAACCTGCCTGGAGTCGTCACCCAAGCCGATGCTGATCGCCAGGGCCGTCAGCACGTGGCTTCTGGCCTCGGGTTCCAATCGGGAGGCTTCCCCGAATTCGCGCTGCCATTCGCCAAGAGCCAGGGCCGGGTCGTATGGGAATGCGGTGAGGTAGAGCGCCTTTAGCCGCGCTCCATCGGCAGGCTGCAGCGCTTTGCTGATCTGCAGCATGCTGTCCAGCATGTCTTCATAACCTTCGCGATCCTCGCGCCGGCCGGCGCCCCCGCTGCTGCTTGTCGCCATCGCGCGAAACACCTCGACTATGGCGCTTCCGCTCAGCCTTCCCTTTACCGACTCGAGCAGGCATTGCCACGGCGCGGGATCATCGTCGAGGCCGCCGACGACCGCGGGATGTGCGCTGATCTCGGCAAGCAATGGGGCCACGTTGGCCGCGCCCTCGTCCGAGAGACACGGAATCAGGTCCAGCAGCGCATGCCAATGCACCATCCATGGCGCAAGATCAATGTCGCCATCGGTATCCTCTATCTCCCAGAACCGGTGGGTCAGCAAGCGCGCCGCCGATTTGACCAGCCGGTCCAGGGCGGCGCGGGCGGTCATGCTGTTTGGCAGTTCCTGTGCGGTGACGAGCAGCAGCTGCTGCAGCCTGCTCAGCGCCAGCCGATCGAACAGCGTCTGGCGACGATCGATCGCATGCTTTGCGAATGCCCACATTGCCGGGGCGCGCTGGGCCGGTGGCAGCGCTTCGATCGCTTCGGGCCAATGGCCAAGCCCGGCAGGCCGCACCCCGCTCGCCTCGCAGCAGCTGAGCCAATCCGCCAGCAGGGCCGCATGTTCGGCGTGGGGCAGGGCGAGGATTTCGGTCATCGCCGGCAAGCGACCGTCGACCAATGGCTTGGGAGGTGCCATGAAGCGGGACGGTGAAGCGTGGGCATCGCGCAATCGCATCATGTGGCGCCGCAAGGCTCCTGCCGGCGTGGCCGGAGGATACGCCGCGTCGAGCGCGGCTTCGGCCCGGGTGCGCAGCACGGGATGCAGCAACCTGCAGTGCTCCGCAAGCTGCTCGAACAGTGCTGCCCGGCGGTGGCCGCATACACGCCGAATGTTCCCGATGGCCATCATGACACCGTGATCATCGGTAATCCAGGCGATACGCCGGTGGATATAGACGGGTAACCATGCATCCGCCACCGTGCGGCCGGCGAGCGCGTGCGATGTCCGCCGCATAGTCAGCGCCGCATCGTCGTCGAGATAGTGCAGCACGCGGACAAGCACTTCGTTGGGCAGTTGCTCCAGCGTTGCCCGTTGTACGGGGGCGAGCGTGGCCGGCTCCAACGGAACGGCGACATCGGACGGCATCGGCGCCGGCTGTTGGGCGGGAGGCAGGGAGGCGATGGGGTCTGGCATGGGTCGAAGGGATGGCGGAACGGGACGAACACCGTAGTAGCGACTCCGGAACACGTCTTTCCGTTGCGGCGAGTCTCTTGCGACAATGAACAGCTTGTTCGCCATCAGCTAGTCAGCGGCCCGGGAAGGCGCCCGCCGCATGCCCTGCCGCCGGCGGCCGTGGCATTGGCGGACCGCAGCGGTCCATTACCCCTCACCCTAACCCTCTCCCCGGTGGGGCGGGGGAGAGGGCAGTCAGCGCGCACGCCCAACCAGTCGCGACAGCGATTGTTCCGCGCCGCGGCTTGCCTCGGCCACGAAGTCGATGAAGCGGCGGACGCGCGCTGGCATCTGGTTTCGATGCGGGAAATACATGTACAGCCCGACCGTGCTCGCGCTGTATCGCCGCAGGATGGGCCTCAAGCGCCCGCTGAGCAGGTCGTCGTGAATCATGTAGGCGGGCAACTGGCCGATGCCGATGCCGGCGCGCACGGCATCGACTTCGCTTTCCACGTCGTTGAAGCTGGCCACCGCGGGCACCTCCTGGTAGACGAGGTTGCCATCGATCTGCAGTTCCCACGGCACCATCCGGCCCGTGGCCGGGCGTCGGAAGCCCGTGCATGGCAGGCGCAGCAGGTCGTCAGGCGTGGCGGGCTCGCCGTGTCGTGCGAGATAACCAGGCGTGGCGCAGATGGTCAGCGGCACGTCGCACAGCCGTCGCGCGACAAGATTCTGGCCGGGACTGGTGCCGACGCGGAACCCTACATCGATCCGGGCTTCGACCAGATCGGTGTGCAGATCGCTGAGCACGACGTCGAACACAATGCCGGGATACAGCTCCCGGAAACCCCGGATCAGCGGCACGAGCACACGGCCGCCGAGCGACGGCGGGGCGGTGAGGCGCACCATGCCGTCGTCCTCGCTCTTGCTGCTGCGGATCTGGTCCAGCGCCTCGTCGAGCTGTCGCATGCCCGGCGCGGCCAGTTCGAACAGGCGGGCACCCTCAGCGGTCAGGCTGAGCTTGCGCGTGGTCCGATGAAACAGCCGCACGCCGAGGTCGGCTTCCAGCGTGCGGACCGCCTTGCTGACCGCCTGCGGGGTGATGCCAGCTTCCACCGCGGCGCGATGGAAGCTGCCGGCGCGCACCACGCCGATGAAGAGGGTAAGGACACGGGCCTTGTCCATGGCCGGCAACCGGTGGTTGGGAATGCCGCCATGATAGCGTCCGGGCCTTGCGGGAAAGGAAGCGACCCGGGCCCCCCGTCAGTGCGTGAGCAGATGCTCGATGCGGATCGGCAGCTCGCGGATGTGCCTCCCGGTGGCATGGAACACCGCGTTGGCCTGACGGGGCAGCCGGCAGGGGCCAGCCGACCGGCCTTCCATCCCTGATCAGGTGGCGCTGATCCCCTTCGCCTTCACAATGGCACTCCAGCGATCGTAGTCCTTGTTCAGCCGGGCCTGCATCGTCTTGCCGTCCTGGAACGATGCGATCGCGCCGGCGGTCACCAGCTTCTGCTGCAGTTCCTTGTCCTTGGAGAGGATGTCGCGTGTTTCGTTGGCGATGCGGTCGACGATGGCGCGTGGCGTATTCAGCGGCGCGATCAGCCCGCCCCACGAATCGAAATCGAAGCCGCTGAAGCCCTGCTCGGATACGGTCTTGACGCCGGGCAACAGCACCTTGGCGTTGGGTGAGCTCAGCGCGATCGCCTTCAGCTTGCCGGCGCGGATGTGCGGCAGCGCGGCGACGACGTCGGCGAACATGATGCCCACCTGTCCGCCCAGCAGGTCCGCGACCGCCGGCGCGCTGCCGCGGTAGGGCACGTGCAGCATGTCGAAGCCGCCCAGGTCCTTGAGCTGTTCCATCGCCAGATGGCCAAAGCTGCCGGTGCCCGAGCTGGTGTAGTTCAGCGGCGTCTTGCTGTTCTTGGCAAAGCGGATCAGGTCGGGCAGCGACTCGACGCCCGGTACCACGCCCGGGTTGATCACGATGGCCATTGGCAGCACGTAGACGGTGGCCACCGACAGGAAGTCCTTCTTCACGTCGTACGCGCTGTTGTTGTACATCAGCGGCGCCAGCAGCGCCGGCATGCCGAACATCGACAGGTTGTAGCCGTCGGGCGCGCTCTTGATGAAGCTGGCGGTGCCGATGGAGCCGGATGCGCCCGGCTTGTTCTCGATGATGACCTGCTGGCCCAGGCGCTCGGACAGCCTTTGCGCGACGATGCGCGCGGCGGTGTCGGTGGGGCCGCCGGCGGGGAAGGCCACCACCATCTTGATGAACTTGTCGGGCCAGTCGCCCTTGGCCATCACCGATGGCATGATCGCGGCCAGCGTGGCGGCGGCGCCGGCCTTGAGCACCTGTCGGCGTTTGGGTTGCAGCCTGGTCATTGTCTTGTCTCCGTTTTGTGTCGGGTCGATCGGGAAAATTGGGGGTCTCAGATGACGCCTCGCGACCGCAGGTCCGCGATCGCGTCGTCGTCCAGACGCAGCAGTTCCTTCAATACCGCGTCGGTGTGCTCACCCATATGCGGCGGGGGCATGCGCACGGGCATGCGGTGGCCGTCCATCGCATACGGCGGCGCCAGCACGGACTGGGGCCCGGCCTCGCTGTCTTCATAGCGATGCAGCAGCCCTGCCTGCGCGGTGCGTCGCGACTGCAGTGCGTCCAGCATCCCAAGCACTTCGCCGCAGGGGATCTGCGCGGCGGTCAGCCGTTGCAGCAGTTCCGCGCGCGGGAACTGCCGCAGCGCGTTGCGCAGCTCGGGCAGCAGGATGTCGCGGTTCGCGGAACGCGCGGTATTGGTCGCGAAGCGTTCGTCGTCGGCCCAGTCGGGTCGGCCGATCACCTCGCGGCAGAAGCGCTGGAACTGGCCGTTGTTGCCCACCGTGATGACCAGCGGCCCGTCCGCGGCGTCGAACACGCCGTAGGGCACGATGGACGGATGGGCATTGCCGAACTTGGCGGGATCTTCGCCCTTGAGCAGGGCTTCCATGCCGTAGTAAGACGTGATCATCAGGCCGCAGTCGTACAGCGCCATCTGCACGTGGCGGCCCTGGCCGGTCGATTGGCGGGCGAATAGCGCGGCCAGGATCGCCTGCGCGGAATACATGCCGGTGAACATGTCGACGGCGGCCACGCCGAACTTCAGCGGCCCCTGTCCCGCTTCGCCGTTGGTGGCCATCACGCCGGCCTCGCCCTGCACGACGAGGTCATAGCCAGGGCGCTCCGCTTCCGGGGTAAAGCGCGCATAGCCGGAGATCGAGCAGTACACCAGGCGTGGATTGATCTCGCGCAGTTGCTCGTAGCCCAGGCCCAGCTTCTCGGCGCCACCGACCTTGAAGTTCTGGATCACGACGTCACTGCGCGCGGCCAGTTCACGCGCCAGCTTCACGCCGTCGTCGCTTTGCAGGTCCAGCGTGACCGAGCGCTTGTTGCGGTTGGCGCTGTTGAAATATGACGTGTTGCGCGTGCCCACGCGCAGGCCCCAGTCGCGGGTGTCGTCGCCGCGCGCGGGATGTTCGACCTTGATGACGTCGGCGCCGAGGTCGGCAAGCGCCATCGCGCACATCGGTCCTGCCAGCACGCGCGACAGGTCCAGTACCCGCACCCCTGCCAGCGGCAGTGGTACGGCGTTGTTTTGCTGTTGCATTGAGGCTTCCTGCGAGTCCGACGGCATGTTGTCCATCGGGAGAAATTTGGTCAGGGCCGATTGTCTATATGTTGCTTATGTTTGACAATTGCAACGGTGAATCAACATATATGTAAATCCGGAGTTGACATTGGATCTGAATGCGCTGTCCCTGCTGGTGGACATCATTGACGCGGGCAATCTGAGCCAGGCCGCCCGGCAACTGGGGATGAGCCGCGCCAATGTCAGCAAGCGGCTCAATCATTTCGAGAGGCAGCTCGGCGCGGCGCTGCTCCGGCGCAGCACGCGTCAGCTCGAACCGACCGAACTTGGATGGCAGCTGTACGAGCACGGGCGTGCCATCCGGCAGGAATTGATGGCGGCGCAGGAGTCGGTGCAAAGCCTGGGCAAGCGGTTGTCCGGCACGGTGCGGCTGAGCGTGCCGAGCGGGTTCGGCCAGCATACGATGTCGGCATGGTTCATCGAGTTCATGACGCTGTATCCGGCCATCACGCTCAACGTGATCTTCGACAACGACATCGAGGACCTGATCAAGGGCGCGGTCGACTTTTCCGTTCGTGTCATGGGGGAGACGCCAACCAATGCGGTGGCGTGCAGCCTGGGGGATGTGGAGTACGTCGCCTGTGCGACCCCGCAGCTGGTGCGCGGGCGTGACATGCCGCGCACGCTTGAGCAGTTGAAGGGACTGCCGCTGATCACATCGGAGCTGACGGGACAGAAGTTGAACGTGGCCGGACGAGGGGGAGCGGGTAGCGGACAGTCAAGCATCCGGCCCAGGCTGATGTCCGCCAACTTCTTCTTTTTGCGGGACGCCATCCTGCAAGGGTTGGGTGTGGGGCTGGTGCCGCAGTACATGGTGGCGAAGGATCTGGCCGATGGGACCCTGCTGCGCCTGCCGCTGCCCGCGCAGGACCTGGCGTTCCTGCGCACGACCATGTATTTGCTGTATATGCCGGCGCGCTACCAGACGCGTGCGGTGACGACGTTGATTGCGTTCCTGCAGGACAAGGCCCGCGCGGCGATGCCTGCGGTTTTCTCCCCTCTCCCGCAAGGCGGGAGAGGGGCGGGAGGAGGGGAGTATCGGTGAGATAGCGGCGACTGCCCTCTCCCCCGGCCCCTCTCCCGCTCCGCGGGAGAGGGGAGAAAACCGAACGACTATCAGCCGTTCGGCGCAAAACCCGGTGGCCACAGTGCATGCGGCCCGTGCGTCAGCTGGTCTCGCAGAAAATTGACGCAGACTGAAATCTTCGCCGATTCCGCCAGTCTGCCCGTGGTGACCGCCCAGATGTCCACCGGCCACCGGTAGGCCGGCAGCACCTGCACCAGTTCGCCCTCGTGCAGGCTCTTGGCGCAGTCCCATTCCGCCAAGCGGATGATGCCGTGTCCATCCAGTGCCCACTGCCGGATGATGTCGTTGTTGTTCGACGACAGCGCACCCGTCACCTTGACCGACTCCAGGCCCCTTGGCCCCACCAGCCGCCACGTGCCGAACGGCTGGTCGCGTTCCCGGAACACCAGGCACGCGTGCTGCGACAGTTCCGCCAGTTGGGTCGGTGTGCCATGCCGCTCCAGATACGAGGGCGCCGCGCAAAGGATGCGGTTGCATTGCGTGATCCGGTGCGCGATCAGATGGGGCTCGGGCACGCCGCCGATGCGGATGTCGAGGTCGAACCCTTCGCTGAGCAGATCCACCGGGCGATCGAGCACCGTCAGCGAGATTTCCAGCTTGGGAAAGCGCCTGGCCAGCAGCGAGATTGCCGGCGCGACATGGTTGCGGCCCAGCCGGAAACTTGAACTCACGCGCAGACGCCCCTGCGGTTCCACCACCTCGTTCACGAGCGCGTCCTGCATCTGCTCGACGCCAGCCAGGATGCCGCGCGCCAGTTCGTAGACCTTTTCCCCCTGCGGCGTGGTGCTGACGCGTCGCGACGTGCGATGCAGCAACCGCACGCCCAAGTCCGTTTCCAGGATGCCGATCCGCTTGCTGACGTACGACGGCGACATGCCCGATTCGGTCGCGGTACGGGCAAAGCTGCCCAGACGCACGACATCGACAAACAGGCGGAGGTCGACCAGTGAAGGCGTATTGACCACGATTCGTGCATCGTAAAGTGACAGAAGCGGTGATTCTATTCTGAATCGTCATCGATAAAGATACGCCTGTCGCCCCACAGCGGTGGCGAAGCAAAGATCAGAACAAGGGGAGACAGATGAAGCGATTCAAGACATCCACACTGGCGCTCGCGCTGGGTGCCATTGCACTGGTGGCGGCGATCCGCCCCGCACAGGCGGCCGACGACTATCCGACGCGGCCCGTCACGTGGCTGGTGCCGTTCGCGGCCGGCGGCCCCACCGATGCCATCGCGCGCAATATCGCACAGCGCGTATCGACCGCGCTGGGCGGCACCATCATCATCGAGAACCTGCCGGGGGCAGGCGGCACTGTCGGCGCCGCCAAGGTGGCGCGTGCCAGGCCGGACGGCTATACGTTGTTCGTCGGACACACGGGGACCATGGCGGCCGCGCCGTACCTGTTCAAGTCGCTGAAATACGAGCCGCTGAAGGACTTCGTGCCGGTGTTCCGCTTCCCGGACACGCCCATGGTGCTGCTGGTCAAGAACGGTGCGCGTTTCAAGAGCGCGACCGCGCTGTTCGAGGAGGCGCGCAGGAACCCCGGCAAGCTGACGTTCGGCACCGCGGGGGTCGGGTCCTCGTCCCACCTCGCGGCGGAGCACCTGGCCGCCACCGCCAAGGTCAAGTTCACCTTCATTCCGTACAAGGGCACCGGTCCGGCGATGACCGACCTGATGGGCGGACAGATCGACGCGATGCTCGACCAGACCAATGTGTCGCTGCCGCAGACGCAGGGCGGACGGCTGACCGCGCTGGCGCTGACGTCGCAGGGCCGCATGGACATGTTTCCCAATGTCGCGACGCTGACCGAGAAGGAGCTTCCCGGCTTTCTGGCGTCGACGTGGTATGGCATCTATGCGCCGGCAGGCACGCCGCAGCACGTGATCGACACGCTGAACCAGGCCTACGCCAAGGCGCTGGCCGACGTGGAGTTCACCGACTCGCTGAAGAAGCAGGGCATCGACGTACTGCCCACCGACAAGGTCGGCCCCGTGGCATTTCGCGCATTCACCGCCAGCGAGGCGAAGAAGTGGGAGCGCGTCATCAAGGCGGCGGGCATCCAGCCGCAGTAATCGTCAGGCAGCGGACGTCACCAACACCTATTGCTCCCGCAAGGCCGGTCAATCCGGTCGCGCCTTGCCCCCTTTTCTCCTCAAGGACAGGACATCCCGTGAAGATCCACCACATCGAAGCGATTCCGCTCGACATGCAGCTCGGCGAAGTGTTCAAGGGCGGCACCTACCAGGTCGCCACCCGGCCCACCATCGTCACGCGCGTTCACCTCGAAAACGGCATGGTCGGCGAGACCTATGGCGGCGACGAATTCCATACGCAGAAGCAGATCGTCGATGTCATCCGCGACCATCTGGGACCGCTGCTGGTCGGGCAGGACGTGCGCGAATTCCAGCGGCTGTGGGAAGCCATGTTCCATATCCCGCTGGACCTGGGCAACCGTGGCCTGCATCAGCTTGACATGCATCCGCGCGGCATCCTGATGCAGGCCGTCAGCTGCCTGGACAACGCGATGTGGGACGCGCGCGGCAAGCTCTATGGCGCGCCCGTCTACAAGCTGCTGGGCGGCATGCGCGACAGGGTGCCGGTGATCTCGATCGGCGGCTATTACCCCAAGGATGGGCGGGACCCGCTGGAGGCCATCGCCGAAGAGGTCGATATGGTCCGTGCGGCGGGCTGCATGGGCATCAAGATGAAGGTCGGGCGGGCCACGCTGGAGGAAGACTTCGCGCGTGTGCGCGCCGCGCGCAAGGCGGGGGGGCCGGACTTTGTCATCACCGTCGATGCCAACCAGGGTTGGGACCCGCTTGATGCGGTCAAATTCTGCGTGGCGATGGAGCGCGCGGACCTGGGCGTGCGCTGGATGGAAGAGCCGGTCAAATGGTATGACCAGACCGACGGGCTGATGCTGCTGGCGATGAAGACGTCCATCCCCATCAACGTGGGCCAGGGCGAAATCAGTGGTCGCGCCTGTCGCGACCTGATGACCAAGGGCGGGGTTTCGATCCTGAACCTGGACTGCACGCTGTGCGGCGGCATTACCGAGTGGCAGCGGGTGGCCGATATGGCAAAGCTGATGAACGTCGAAATGGCGCATCATGAAGAGCCGCAGGTGGCGGTTCACCTGATCGCGGCCAATCCGCACGGGCTGTTCGTCGAGATCTTCGCCAACCGCAAGCGCGACCCGTTGCTGTGGGAACTGCCGGATGGCTTCCCGGAAATCCGCAACGGGTATATGACGGTGCCGCAGGAACCGGGTCTCGGCGTACGGCTTCGACCTGAGGTTATCGATCGCTACCGCGTCGACTGACCAAGCGTGCGGCGGCGTTCGAGATGCCGAGCGGTTCCCCCCTCTCCCGCTGTGCGGGAGAGGGAAGACAAACAGAAAACCAGCATGCGGCCTCAGCGGCCGGAACGCTTCAGCCGTGTCGTGACCGAGAACGTCTCGGCAGGATGCACGCTGACCGACACCTCGAAGGTCTCCCCGGCATCGTCGAAATAGCGGCGCACGACCTTCAGCACCGGATCGCCGGGCTTCAGACCCAATGCGTCGGCGATTCGCCGGTCCGTCAACGTCGACGCGCGCACGTCCTGCTCGATCTCGGCGATCTGCCGCCCGTACCGCGATTCGATCAGGGTACTGATCAGCACGTCCGGCGTGTCCCTCACCATGTCGCCGATGTCATGCAGCGCCGGATCGATGTAGACATCGGTCCAGGCGATCGGCGTGGCATCGGCATCGCCATTGACCCGGACACTGGAGATGCGCAGCCAGCGCGTGCCGCCGGCACAGCCCATGTCCTTCGCGATGTCGGGGCCAACGGCCACCGCTTCCACCGACTGCACCACGCGCTGGTGCGCCTCGCCGAACTGCATCAGGTCTTCCACCGACGCCAGCGTGGGCCGGAACACCGTCTTCGGCCGCGTCGACTCCACCCGCGTGCCGACATTCTTGCGGCGGGACACCAGCCCCATGTCCTGCAGTTCCTGTAACGCCGCCCGGATGGTGTAGCGGCTGGCGCCGAACTGCTCGCACAGCTCGAACTCGGTAGGCAACAGCCCGCCCACCGGGAAATGCCCCGTCGTGATGTCGTCCAGCAATCGCCGCGCGATGGCCGCGGAATTCGATTTACTCATGCCTCTGTCGTTTGTCCCTTCTCGTCTGGGTAAGCGCCTGCGCCTTTTGCGGGGCAGGGTTATCCCTGATTTCGCGTCTATGTTCGAACATATTTAATGCGTATATGTTCGAACATAACGCATCATTGGCCGGAAAGCCATAAACACACGTCCACAGACCATGCGCAACCCTTCCATCCCCGCCGCCAGTACCGTTGTT
Organism: Cupriavidus gilardii J11; assembly: GCF_007829435.1. Taxonomy (GTDB): domain Bacteria; phylum Pseudomonadota; class Gammaproteobacteria; order Burkholderiales; family Burkholderiaceae; genus Cupriavidus; species Cupriavidus gilardii_D. The sequence goes on along the minus strand of NZ_VLJN01000003.1, from coordinate 108,764 downwards.
GACTCCGCGCTGTTCCGCGATGCCTTTGGCACCGCGCACATGCGCGAGATTTTCTCCGATGGCGCGCTGGTGCAGCGCTACATCGATGTCGAGATCGCGCTGGCGAAAGCGGAGGCGAGGGTTGGCGTGATCCCCGCCGATGCGGCCGAGGCCATTGCGCGCGAGTCGCGCATCGACCGCATCGACTTCGATCGCATGCGCGAGGAAACCGATATTGTCGGCTATCCGATCCTGCCGCTGGTGCATCAGCTGGTGGAAATGTGCGGCGAAGCGGGCCGCTACGTGCACTGGGGCGCCACCACGCAGGACATCATGGACACCGCCGTTGTCCTGCAGGTGCGCGAGGCGCTTGACAGCGTCGCCGCCGATATCCGCGCCCTGCGCGGCATCCTGGCCGACCTGGCGCGCAAGCATCGCGACACGCCGATGGCCGGCCGCACGCACCTGCAGCAGGCGCTGCCGGTGACATTCGGCTACAAGGTTGCGATCTGGCTGGCCATGTTCGACCGGCACCAGCAGCGGCTGGACGAACTGCGTCCGCGCGTGGTGGTGGTCCAGTTTGCCGGCGCCGCCGGCACGCTGGCATCGCTTGGCGACAAGGGCTTCGACGTGCAGCATGCGCTGGCCGAGGAACTGGGCCTGGGCGTTCCGGTCACCACCTGGCACGTGGCCCGCGACGGCCTGGCCGAGGCGGTGAACCTGCTGGCGCTGATCACCGGATCGCTGGGCAAGATCGCGCTGGACATCATGATCATGGCGTCGACCGAGTTTGCCGAGGTCTACGAGCCATTCGTCAAGGGGCGCGGCGCGAGCAGCACGATGCCGCAAAAGCGCAACCCGATTTCCAGCGAGCTGATGCTCGCGGCATCGAAGGCGGTGCGCCAGCACGCCGGGCTGATGATGGACGCGATGGTGCAGGATCTTGAACGCGCCACCGGTCCATGGCACGCCGAGTGGATCGCCATTCCCGAGAGTTTCATCCTGACATCCGGCGCATTGCATCAGGCGAAGTTCGCATTGGGCGGGCTGATCGTCGACGCGCCGCGCATGGCCCACAACCTCGGCGTCTCGAAGGGCCTGATCGTCGCCGAGGCGGTGATGATGCGGATGGCCCCGCATCTCGGCCGGCAGCAGGCGCACGACGTGGTCTACGACGCCTGCCGCGCCGTCAACGAAACGGGCGGCACGCTGGCCGAAGCGTTGCTGGCGCTGCCCGCAGTCACCGCGCACTTCGACCGTGCGGCGATCGAAGACATGGTCGACCCGGCCAACTATCTCGGCCTCGCGCCACGGATGGTGGACCACGCCGTCGCGCTGTCGGCCAAGGTCGCCTGAGTCGGACGAAGGCAGACATACCCACATACCCACATACCCACATACCCACATACCCACATACCCACATACCCACATACCCACATACCCACATACCCACATACCCACATACCCCGGAGGAGACACCCGATGAACCCCATCACAGCCCTTGCGCGCGCCGCGCTGGCGATTGCCGCGCTGGCCGCGGCGTCCGTACATGCCCAGACGTGGCCCACCAGGCCGATCACGTGGATCGTGCCGTTCGCGGCCGGCGGTCCGACCGACGCGCTGGCGCGCACCATCGCCGAACGCGTATCGCGCGAGGTCGGCCAGTCGATCATCATCGACAACTCGCCCGGCGCTGGCGGCACGATTGGAACGACCAAGGCCGCACGCGCCGCGGCCGACGGCTACACCATGCTGGTCGGACACATGGGCTATATGGGCGCCGCGCCCGCGCTGTACAAAAAGCTTTCCTATGATCCGGTCAAGGACTTCGCGCCGGTGTTTCGCTTTCCGGATACGCCGATGGTGCTGATGGTGCGCAAGGACCATCCGGCGCGCGACGTGAAGGCGTTCGTCGAACACGGCCGGCAGAACCCGGGCAAGCTCTTCCTCAGCAACGCCGGCATGGGCTCGACCTCGCACCTGATCGCCGCGATGTTCGCTGCATCCACCGGCATCAAGGTTTCGCTGGTGCCGTACAAGGGTGCCGGCCCGGCGCTGATCGACGTGATTGGCGGCCAGGTCGACGGCATGTTCGACCAGACCAATACGGCGCTGCCGCAGATCACCGAGGCAAAGGTGCGGCCGCTGGCCGTGACGTCGGCCGTGCGCGTGAACCAGCTCAAGGATGTGCCGACGCTGGCCGAGACCGTCGCGCCGGGCTTCGAGGCGGCCACGTGGTACGGCATCTATGCACCGAAGGGCACGCCGCAGGCGGCGATCGACAGGATGCAGCAGGCTTACCTGAAGGTCATGAGCGATAAGTCCTTCACGGAGCGCCTGCAGGCCCAGGCCATCCAGATGTTGCCCGCCGACAAATACACGGCCGCCGCGCTGGGCAGGCACACCGAGGCAGAGGTGGCGCGCTGGAAGGGTCTGGCGGCGAAGGCCAACATCTCGCTGGACTGACGCCATGGCTACCGTTCGCGTCGAACACGATGCCTTTGGCCCGGTCGAGATTCCCGCGGATCGCTACTGGGGCGCGCAGACCCAGCGCGCGCTCGGCGTCTTCGCCATCGGCGAGGAGCGCTTTCCGGCCTGCCTGATCCATGCATTCGGCCTGCACAAGATGGCCGCGGCTGGCGCCAACCTGCGCTGCGGCGAACTGGAGCCGGCGCTGGCCGAGGCCATCGTCGCGGCGGCGTCCGAGGTGCGCGGCGGGGCCTTCGATGCCCATTTCCCGCTGACGGTGTGGCAGACCGGCTCCGGCACGCAGACCAATATGAACGCCAACGAGGTCATCGCGAACCGCGCCAACGAGCGGCTC
>NZ_VLJN01000003.1:78673-105946 GCF_007829435.1 Cupriavidus gilardii J11 | reverse complement strand
CAGCCGCTCGGCACCAAGCGCCCGGTGCATCCGAACGACCATGTGAACCGGTCGCAGTCATCGAACGACAGCTTTCCGACCGTGATGCATCTGAGCGCGGTGCTGGAGTTGCGGGGCCGGCTGCTGCCCGCCCTGACGGCGCTGCGCGATGGCCTGCGGGCGCGGGCGACCGACTTCGCGGACATCCTGAAGCTGGCCCGCACCCATCTGATGGATGCGGTGCCGACGACATTGGGCCGCACCTTCGACGGGTTCGCGGCGCAGGCGGGCCATGCCATCGATCGTATCGAAGGCACGATGCCGCGCCTGCTGGTGCTGCCGCAGGGCGGAACGGCGGCGGGCACCGGCCTGAGCGCGCCGGTGGGCTTTGCCGATGCATTCTGCGCGGAGCTGGAACGGCTCACGGGGCTGCCATTCCGTCCGAACCCATGCAAGGTCGAGGGCATGGCCGCGCACGACGCGCTGCTCGAACTGTCGGGCGTGCTGAACGTGATCGCGGCATCGTTCATCAAGATCGCCAACGACCTGCGCTGGATGAGCTCGGGGCCGAATTGCGGCATCGGCGAACTGCGCATGCCGGACGACGGCCTCACGTCGTCGATCATGCCCGGCAAGCGCAATCCGACCATCGCCGAGGTCATGGTGCAGGCCGGCATGCAGGTGGCGGGCAACCACGTCACCGCGACAATGGCGGACGCCTCGGGCAACTTCGAACTGAACGTCGCCAAGCCCGTGCTGATCTATAACCTGCTGCAGTCGATACGGCTGCTGGCGGACACCGCCCGCACGGTCGCCGACAGGGTGCTGCCGGGTTTGACGCCCGACCATGCGCGGCTCGCCCGGCAGCTGGAGAGTCCGCTGCTCGCGGCCACCGCGCTGAATCCGGCAATCGGCTACGACGAGGCGGCGCGCATCACGGCGCATGCCAGGGAACATGGCATCTCGCCGCGGGAGGCGGCCGTCGCGCTCGGTGTGTTGTCAGGGGAGGACTACGACAGGCTGGTGGATCTGCGGCGAATGGCGCGCGGGACGCCTTAGACTCGCGGATGACAAGCCCCGGCGGGTGTCCCCTCTCCCCCGGCCCCTCTCCCACAAGTGGGAGAGGGCAGATTTGAGCGGCGTGTCAGCGCCGGAACCACAAGATCGACAGGGTGCCTGCGGTCACCAGCAACAGCACCGCCACCGCCACCAGCAAGGCCCCGACCTCGGTCTCCCTGCGCTCCAGCGCAAAGCGCGTGCTGAGGTGGCGATAGATCTGGCTCAGGTCGGCCTCCGAGCCGGCGTGGAAGTACTCGCCGCCGGTCATGTTCGCCACGGCCCGCAACGAGGGTTCGTCCAGCTGCATGTAGTAGGACATTGCCGGTCCTTCGCTGCCGCCGCCCTGCGGGGAACCGAAGCCGACGGTATAGACGCGCACGCCGCGTTCGGCGGCCATCTGCGCGGCAATCAAGGGATCGGGGCCGGTGGTGCGGCGGCCATCGCTTAGCAGGATGACCGCCCCGTGCCGATAGGAGCCGGGCTGCACGGCCGGACGGGCCGCGCGCTTGCGGGCGTTGTCCGCGGCGGTGGATTCGTCGAGCGACGGGCCCGGGTACACCGACGGCGGCGACGGATTGTCGAACAGCACCGCCTCAAGATCGATGCCGTCTTCCGGGAAGAGCACCGCCAGCGCCTGGATCAGGCCGCTTCCCGTCGCGGTGCCACGCTGCAACTGGAGTCGTTCGAGTGCGTCCAGCATATCCTGCCGGTTGTCCGTGGGCGCCAGCACCACCGAGGTCGTTGCCGCGAAGGTGACGATGCCAAGGCGCACGTTGGCCGGCAGCCCGGTGATCAGGTTCGCGGCGGCCTGCTGCGCGGCGCTCATCCGGTTAGGCGGGACATCGGTCGCCTCCATGCTGCGCGACACGTCCATGGTCAGCACCAGGCTGATGGTGTCGGACGGCAACGTGACGGTTGCGGTGGGGCGCGCGCAGGCCAGCAGTGCGGCGCCCAGCGCGAGCAGGAACAGAAACGGAGGGACATGGCGCCTGAGCCACTGGCGAGGCCCAAGCGCCGCCCGCGGCAGCGAAAGGCTGGCGTAGAGCAGGGCGGCCTTGCGTCGACGGGCGAGCACATACAGGTAGGCCGCTGCCAGCGCTGGAAGCACAAGCAGCAGCCAGAGCATTTGAGGCCAGAGAAACTGCATGCCCTGCTCCTTGGCGCGTACGTAAGAACGATGGTACTGTAGTTTCCGGCGCGTGAACTCGGGGCGGCGATGAAACGGGTGACGATCTACGGAATAGCCTTGGGGGCGGTCGCATTCGTCTTCGCTATCGGCGTGGGCACCGCGTGGCTGCTGCAGCCCAAACACCGGGTGCTGACGCAAGCCGACATCGACTCCGCCGTGCTTCATACGCTGCATACCAAGGACCTGCCGTCGCGAGCGGCGCGTGCGGCGGAGGCGGTCCGGGAATCGGTGGTGCTGATCCGCAGCTATCCACCCGATCATCCACCCGGCCCGCCACCGGCGGAGGCTGCGCGCCCCGGCAAGGGACAGCGCGACCGCTCCGCAAAATCGCCTCCTTCATCGGGGCAGGCGCGGCGCGCTCCCACGGATGAACATGCGAAGGGAAAGGGGCCCGGTGACAATCATTCGCCCGGCCCGCTACCCGACGGCCGCCACATCGGTACCGGGGTGGTGGTCACCGAGAAGGGCCTGATCATCACCAATTACCACGTCGTGGCGGGCGCTCACCGTATCGAGGTCAGCTTCCATGACGGCCACACGGCCGAAGCCGCGCTGGTTCAGGCTGTCCCCGAAAAGGATCTGGCCATCCTGCAGCCGCGCTCGATTCCCGACGATCTGCCGCCGGCGACACTCGGTTCCAGCCGCGAGCTGGTCCCCGGCAGCGAAGTGGTCGCGGTCGGCTTCCCGTTCGGCATCGGGCCGTCGGTCTCGGCCGGCGTGGTGTCCGGCCTCGATCGCCAGTTCGTGTCGCCGGATGACAAGGAAAAGCTGGACAAGCTGATCCAGTTCGACGCCGCCGCCAATCCGGGCAACTCTGGCGGGCCCCTGGTCAACATGCGCGGCGAGGTGGTGGGCATCGTCACCGCCATTCTCAATCCGGACCAGAGCGGCAATTTTCTTGGCATCGGCTTTGCCATCACCATCGAAAGCGCGGGCGGCTCCGTCGGCGCTTCGCCCTTCTAGACGGGAGCCCCATGGACGACCAAGCCCGGGATCAATTCGACACCGCCCAATTGATGGAACGCCTGCTGTACGAGGTCAAGCGGGTGGTCGTGGGACAGGACCATTTTCTGGAGCGGGTGCTGGTGGCCATCCTGGCCGGTGGCCACCTGCTGGTGGAAGGGGTGCCCGGCCTCGCCAAGACCCTGACCGTCAATACGCTGGCCAGGACCATGCGCGGCAGCTTCAAGCGTATCCAGTTCACCCCCGACCTGCTGCCGGCCGACCTGGTGGGCACCCGCATGTACCACCAGGGCACCGGCGAATTCTCCACCGTGCGCGGGCCGGTTTTTGCGAACCTGCTGCTGGCCGACGAGATCAACCGCGCGCCGGCCAAGGTGCAGAGCGCGCTGCTGGAGGTGATGCAGGAGAAGCAGGTGACCATCGCCGGCGAAACGTATCGGGTGCCCATGCCATTCCTCGTCATGGCGACGCAGAACCCGATCGAAACCGAGGGCACCTATCCGTTGCCGGAGGCGCAGGTCGACCGCTTCATGATGAAGGTGCTGGTGGGCTATCCGAGCGAGGACGAGGAGGTGGTCATCGTCAACCGGGTGACCGGCCCGCGCATCGACGTCGCGCCGATCGCCACGCCGGAGCAGCTCGCCGGCCTTCAGGAGGAATGCCGCCGGGTGTATGTCGACCCGGGGCTGATCCAGTACGCGGTACGCGTGGTCGCCGCCACTCGCCGGCCAGCGGCCTACGGGCTCGACGATCTCGGCCGGTATGTCACGTTCGGCGCCAGCCCGCGCGCCACCATCGGGCTGATCGAAGGGGCGCGGGCGCTGGCGCTGCTGCGCGGCCGCCATTACGCCGTGCCGGAGGATGTGATCGACCTGGTGCCGGATGTGCTGCGCCACCGCGTGGTGCTGTCATACGAGGCGATGTCCGACGGCGTCACCACCGATACGCTGATCAGCCGCATCGTGCAGGCCATGCCGGTACCCGAACGCCCGCTGGAATCCCATGTTCGGGCGGTGGCTCGGTAGGCGCCGGGGCGAGCGGGACGCCGGGCTTGCCGCGCCGGAGGGCGGCGGCGCGCGGGCTGTCGCCTCCAATCGCACCGAAGCGTTGCTGCGCCGCATGGAATGGACGGTGGTCCGCCGCCTCGACGGACTGCTGCAAGGCGACTACCGCACGCTTTTCCGGGGCTTTGGCCTGGACCTTGCCGACCTGCGCGAATACCAGCCCGGCGACGACGTGCGCCACATCGATTGGAACGTGACGGCACGGCTGCAGACGCCGCACGTGCGCGAGTTCCAGGAGGACCGCGAGATCTCGGTGTGGTTCCTGCTGGACCTGAGTGGGTCCGTCGAATTCGGCTCGGGCGACGTGCGCAAGCGCGACCTGTTGAGCGATTTCACCACCGTCATGGCACTGCTGCTGACCCGCTATGGCAACCGCGTCGGCGCGGCGATCTATAGCGGCGCGGCGGACCGACCGGCGTGCGTCGTGCCGGCGCGTGCGGGGCGTCGTCACCTGCTGCACCTGCTCGACCGCATGTACGCCACGCCTGCCGCATCTCCGGGCGACACCCGGCTGCGCGAACTGCTGGAGCAGGCGCGGGCCGTGGCGAGGCGGCGGTCGGTGCTGTTCGTGGTCTCCGACTTCATCAGTGCGCCCGGTTGGCAGGCGCCGCTGGCCATGCTGGCCAGGCGCCATGAAGTCGTCGCCGTGCGGCTGGTCGATCCATTGGAGCTGGCGCTGCCCGATCTCGGACTCGTGACGCTGCAGGACGCCGAAACCGGCGAGCAGATGTTCGTTGATACCCATGACCCGGTCTTTCGCAAGCGCTTCACCGCGGCGGCGCAGGCGCGCGAGGAAGAGTTGCGGCTGGGGTTTGCACGGGCCGGCGTGGACTGCCTGACGCTGTCCACGGACGCCAGCCTGGATCTGGCGCTGCTGGAGTTTTCGCGGCAGCGTCGCCTTCGTCGGGGAGCAGGGAAGGGGAGCGCATGGACGGCCTGAACGAAGCCTTCGACCGGCTGCCGATGATCAGCTTCCTGTGGCCCAGGATGCTGTGGCTGCTGGCCCTCGTGCCCCTGCTGGCCGCGGTCTATGCGTGGCTTGCCGCGCGCCGGCGGCGTGCAGCCGTTCACTATCCCGCCCTGAAGACCGTAGGCTTTGCCAACCGTGGCGTCTCGGGCTGGCGTCGCCATCTGCCTCCCGCGCTCTTGTTGCTGGCACTGACCGCGTTGATCCTCGGGATCGCGCGGCCGCATGCGCTGATGGCGCTGCCTTCCCGCATCGAAACCGTGATGCTGGTCATCGATCTGTCGGGCAGCATGCGCGCGAAGGACATCGAGCCGACCCGTCTGCGCGCCGCCCAACAAGCGGCCAAGGCGCTGCTGGAGGGCAAGCCGGCCGGCGTCAGCGTGGGTTTGGTCGCGATGGCTGGAACATCGGCCGTGGCGCAGGCGCCGAGCCGCACCAAGCAGGACGTCGCCGCCGCCATCGACCGCCTGCAGCCACAGGGTGGCACCGCGCTTGGCAACGGGGTGCTGATCGCGCTGACGACGCTGCGACCCCAGGCCACCGACGAAGCGGCGCGCCTGATCCTTGACAGCGACGCTCCCGCGGAAAGGCCGCGAGGCTCCTCCAACGCGGGTGCCCGCGGAAATGCCGGACGGGGAGCCGGCAACAGCGACGGCGCCGTGGCGCCCGGCTCCTATGCCGCCGGCGCGATCGTGGTCTTCTCGGACGGCGAGAGTAACGCTGGCCCCTCGGCGATGCGCGCCGCCGAACTCGCCGCGGCGTATGGCGTGCGCGTCTATACCGTCGGGGTCGGTACGCTGGAAGGCGTGGTGCTGTCGGCCGATGGATGGTCGGCCCGGGTGAAGCTTGACGAAACCGTGCTGAAACAGGTGGCCACGACCACCGGCGCGGAGTACTTTCGTCTGCAGGACGCGGACAGGCTGAAGCAGGTGTATCGTGCCCTGAACGCGCGCCTGACCGTCGGCAAGACCGAGCAGGTCGAGATCACGGCGCTGTTCGCCGCGCTCGGCGCACTGCTCGGTGCAGGCGCCGGCCTGCTGTCACTGTGGTGGTTCGGGCGGGTGGTTTAGAGGGCAGTCTCAACCCTTCCAGGATATTTTCGATTCCCTTCACCATCGCGACTTCCTCGACAGCACCGCCTTGTCCCGCCGGCTGTGCGCGCCAATACTGGCCAATCGCCGCATGACCCGTTTGCCCTGTTTCCGGACACTGCGCGGCGAACCGTGGAAGCAGGGCCCGACGTCTCCATGGGGAACCCGCGATGATCACACCCACTTCGTCCTCGTCAAGCCGGGCCGCCGGAGCACACGCCACTTCCATCGAGATTCACCCTGTCGTCTTTCGATGGAAAGGCTATGCCGTTCAATTCGAGCGTGTGTACGAACCCGCCGGGGACGGTACTGAACTCTATGCACGTCGCGCCGATCTGGACGGCATGCCTTGGCACCGCTATCTCGCGGCGCTCGCGTGCGACCGTCTCGGCCAGGAAGGGGGAACGCGTTGGAAGATCGCGCCGGCAGACCGGCAGGCCGTGGGCAGGACAGTGGGCAAATGGCTGCGGATCGACACACTGCCGCCGCCTTTGTACGCCGGCATCCTGTCGCGGTGCGACGCCAGGGATATTCTCAATCTGGCATCCGTGAACAGGCGCACCCACGACAGCCTGCACCCGTACTGCGCACGCGAGCGGCAGAAGGCGCAGCTGCTTGAGGACGCAAGCCGTTGTGCCGGCGTCCCATCGATGCTGTCCCTGCTGGAGCATGCCCGTCCCCTTGGTCAACCATTCCTTGCCTCGCTGATCGCGACACTGGCCGATCGCATCGCCGTGTTCGACTGGAATAAGCGGGGCCTTGCCATCGCGCACCTGATCGATGCCATTGAAGTGACCGTGCAGCGGTTGGATCCACCGGATCGCAAGCACCTGCTGTCGCATATCTTGCCGGCCTTCGCCGGGTACCTGAAACCGGCGTCGACGGCCTGGATATTTGATGCGCTCCGGCCACTATCCTCGCCCGACCGTGCGACGATCGTTCAGTCCTACTTCCGCGCTTGTCCGGATGGCGTGGCGCTCTGGGCGGATTCGGGCGCCGCCGTGCCGGCGGACGTGCGGCTGCTCGCAAAGCTGCATCGGCTATCGGCTCACATGAGACGGCCGAATCCGCCTGATTGCCCGCAGGTGTTTCAAGCCGCCCTGGAGTCCTTCGAGAGCGCCGATGCGCAAGCCCGCATGGTCGCGCTGCCTTCCCTGCTGCGACTTGCGGAGGATGCGGCAACGGGAAGCGTCAGCGCGGATCAGATCGCCTGTCTTGCCAGCCACCTGTGCCGCGCGCCGGTGCAGCTACAGCTGCAATGCAAGAAGCAGCTGATGGATGTGGTGGGCCGCCATGCCGTTGGCCGCCTTGCTTTCGAGCAGGCCGCGCTGGGCTTGCTCGAACTGTCGTGGGCGCCCGAAGTGCGGGAGCGCCTGTTGACCTCCATGATTCACTCTGGCGGCCTGGGAACGCCGCCCAAGGGAGAAGCCATTCTGCCCCAACTGTGCCAGGCGTTGGAGCGCCTGCCATCGGTCAGCGTGCAGAGCCTTGTCTTTCTCACGCTGGAATGCGAGCACGTCCCGGGCGTGCAGCGCGCGGTCCATCGGCTCCGGGCTCGTTTGCCGCCGACGGAGCAGCAGGAGCTTGTGGAGGAAATCCGTTGGCGCAGCGAGTTCCAGCGTGATTTCGACATGGCGCTGCTGGACGACATCGCGCCAATCCGCGAGTGGTGCGTGTTCGACCGGTAGTCAACGGCAAATACGCATGGATTCGCGCAGCCGCGCTGTCACGGCCGATACCGCAACGCCTCCACCACCACCGACAGCGCGCGCGAATGCTGTCGCCTGCTCGGGTAGAAGATGTGCAGCCCCGGGAAGGTCGGAAACCAGTCCTCCATGACCCAGCGCAAGCGGCCGGCCTCGACGTGCGGCCGCGCCAGCTCCTCCGGCAGGAAAGCCAGCCCCGCGCCATCGATGGCCCCGTTCAACATCTGGTAGACGCCATTGCAGGTGAGCTGGCCGTCGACGCGAACCTGGAGTTCGCGCTTTCCTTTCCTGAGTTCCCACGCATAGAGTCCGCCGCGCGTCGGCAGACGCAACGTAATGCAGTTGTGGCTGAGCAGGTCTTGCGGTGTCCTGGGGGCGGGATGGCGGTCCAGGTAGGATGGGGCACCCACGATGGCGAGCCGTGCGTCCGGCCCGATCCGCACCGCGATCATGTCCTTGGCGACCTGGTCGCCCCAACGCACGCCGATGTCGAAGCGCTCGGCGACGATATCGGACAGGCCGTAGTCCACGACGATCTCGACCTTCAGGTCCGGATATTCCGGCAGCAGCTTCGACAGCCGAGGCCACAGCACGGTGTCGGCCGCGAAATCCGTGGTGGTGATGCGGATCGTGCCGGCCGGCTTGTCGCGCAGTTCCTGCAGCGCGGCAATCTCGGCCTCGATTTCCTCGATGCGGGGTCCCACGCTCTGAAGCAGTCGCTCTCCCGCTTCGGTCGGCGCCACGCTGCGGGTGGTGCGGGTCAGAAGGCGCAGCCCGAGTCGTTCCTCCAGTGCGCGGACGGTATGGCTGAGCGCCGATTGGGATACGCCCAGCTTTCCCGCTGCCCGGGTGAAGCTGCGTTCCCTGGCGACTGCGAGGAAGGCGAGCAGGTCGTTGATGTTTTCGCGCGGCATCGCGGGGATTCTTGCTTGAGATTGCGCGGATGGTATCACCGTCATTCGGGGGGCGGCTTGGGGTGGCCAGTGCTACCATGGCGCCGCATCCGCTACAGCCCAACATCAGCCACCGGACATCCGTCGCGCAAGAATCGCCAGCGTGGCGCGATGTCGCCCAACACAAATGGAACTGCGCCAACTCCGCTATTTCACCAAGGTCTGCGAGCTGGGCAGCTTTGGCAAGGCAGCCCTCGATCTGGGCCTGGCGACGTCCGCGCTCAGCCAGCAAGTGAGCCGGCTCGAACGTGAACTGTCCACGCGGCTGCTGCAGCGGCAGTCCACCGGCGTGGTGCCGACCGATGCCGGGCTGGCATTCCTCCAGCAGGCCCAGCTGATCCTGCGCCATGCCGACGACGCGGTGCGGGCGGCGCAGCAGGCACGGCTGTCCGGCCACGTCAATATCGGCCTGGCCTCGACCACCGCCGCGGTGCTGGCGCTGCCGCTGCTGCGCGCGATGGCTTCGCGCTATCCGGCCGTACGGGTCCACCTGGTGGAGGCGCTGTCGGGCCATCTGACCGAGATGCTGAACGCACGCCGGCTCGATCTGGCGATCGTATTCCGCACCGATACCGCGCGGCGCTGGAGCGTGACGCCGTTGCTGGACGAGAAGCTCTATGTTCTGGGAGCGGCGGGCCTGCCCGGCCTGCCCACAAGCGACCGCGTACGGTTGGCGCAGCTGCGCGAGTTGCCGCTGATCCTGCCGAGCGCTTCCCACGGGCTGCGTGCCTTGCTCGATGCGGCCTTTGCACGTGTGCGTGTGAGCCCCAAGGTGGTGGCCGAAATCGATGGCCTGTCGACGCTGATGGATGCGGTGCGCGGCGGTTTCGGCGCGACCATCCAGCCGGGCGCGGCGACCGCGCGCCTGAACGATCCGGCGCTGGTCCGCTCGCTGGTGGTGGATGCCCAGGCCGGCCGCCACAGCCTGCTTGCCAGCCTGTGCGATGACGAACTGTCTCCCGCCGCCTTGGCGGCGCGCGTGGTGCTGGCCGACACCGCGCGAACCCTGGTCCGCGGCGGACAGTGGTTCGGCGCCACCGTGCACAAGCAGCGGGATTGACGCTGGACGGATGTGAGAGCAGGGCCGGACGGCGCCGGCCCGCAATGACCAGGGATCTGCCCGGCATGCGCACGCGCCACGGCGCGTTCCGCATGCGGGCGATTCCGCTTAATTGACGGTGATCTTCCGTTCCTTGACGATCGCGCTCCACTTGGCGCTTTCCTTCTTCATGAAGGCAAGCAGTTCGGGCCGGGTGGTCGGCTGTGGCGTCAGCCCGTGTTTGTTCAGCGCGTCCTTGACGCCCGGATCGTTCAGTACCTTGACGATCTCCTGGTTCCAGCGGTCGAGGATCGGGGCCGGCGTCTTGCCCGGCGCCACGAAGGCATACCAGTTGAGCGCCTCGAAGCCGGGATAGCCGGATTCCGCCACGGTCGGAATATTTGGCAGGTAGGCCGGCCGCACCGACCCGGTGGTCGCCAGCGGTACCAGCTTGCCAGTCTCGACATGCGGCATCGCCGTCGGCGGCGCGGCGAAGTACGACGTCACGCGTTCGCCCAGCAGATCCTGCAGCGCCGGCGCGCCGCCCTTGTACGGAATGTGGACCATCTCCACGCCGGCACGCTGGTTGAACAGTTCGCCGGCCAGATGCGATGCCGATCCCGCGCCCGTGGACGCGTAGTCGACGCTGCCGGGCTTCTTCTTCGCCAGCGCGACGAATTCGGCCAGGTTCTTGACGCCGGCGCCCTTGTGTACCACCAGCACGTTGGGGAAGTTCACGCCGCCCGATACTGGCGCCAGATCCTTGAACGGATCGTAGGGCAGTTTCATCAGATGCGGCGCGATGGTCAGCGGACCGATCGAGCCGAACAGCAGCATGCTGCCGTCGGCGGGGCCATTGGCCACGTGCTGGTGCGCGATATTGCCGCCCGCGCCGCCGCGGTTGTCGACCACGACCGACTGGCCGAGGTTCTCCGACAGCTTCTTGGCGATCAGGCGCGCGGCGGCGTCGGCGGCGCCGCCCGCCGCGAACCCGACCACCACCGTGATCGGCTTGCCGCCCGCGATGGGCTCGGCCTGCACGAGGCCGGAGGAAAGGGAGAAGCAAAGCGCCGCCAGCGAGGTGGCGCGCAGGACCTGTCGACGGTTCATTGAATCGGTCTCCTTGTCGTCATTCTGGAAAAGCACGGGGGGCTCGCACTGTAAGCAAGGCGGCGCGGAATGGATAGGGGGCGCCGATGATGGCGTGTTCAGTTTTTGTGAAGGGGCCGGTCAGCGGCGGGGGGAATCGACCAGCGAATCGAACAGCAGCGTGGCGACCGCGCTCAGGGTCCGTCCACGCCGGTGAATCAGCCCCAGCGTCCGGCTGACGGCGGGGTTCTTCAGCCTGATGCTGACCAGCGTCGGATGATCTGCACGCGGCATGGCCAGCCGCGGCACCACACCGATGCCCGCGCCGGCTTCCACCAGGCTGACCAGTGCGGGCACATGCTGGACCTCGCAGAACCACCTTGGCCGGCGCGCGGATTGCGCCAGCGCCTGGTCGATCAGGAATCGGTTGCCGCTTCCCTGCGCAAGGCTGATGAAATCGTATTGCTCCAGGTCTTCCCAGCTCACCGAGCGCCGTCTGGCCAGCGGATGGTCCCGCCGGGCGGCGAGGACAAAGGGCTCTTCCAGAAGCGGCGTGAATTCGATGTCCGCGTCCTGTATGCCGATGTAGGTGAGTCCGAAATCGGCATCGCCACGCGCCACCGTGGTCAGCACCGTGGACGACGATTCGTCGATGACCTTGATACGGATCAGCGGATACTGTTCGTGAAAGCGCCGGATCCGGTCGGGCAGGAAGTAGCCCACCGCGGATGGCACGCACGCGATCGTTACCAGTCCGGACAGCCGTTCGGCAATGTCCTGCACGCCGACCAGCGCCGACTCCAGTTCGTTCAGCACATTGCGGGCGCGGGGAACGAAGCTACGGCCCACCGTCGTCAGTTCCACCTTCCGCGTCGTCCGGTCCAGCAGCCTGACGCCCAGCGCCGCCTCGAGCTTGTCGACACGGCGGGACACCGCCGACTGTGACAGGTGCAGCGCCTCCGCCGCGGAACGAAAGCTGGACAGATCAGCCACCGCGAGGAAGGCGCGAAGATCGGTGAGGTCAAATCTCATGCGGGTAGTGATGCGTCTGGCGCAACAATTGATCGAATAATTGCACTTTACTGCAACTCGTCGGTTGTTCACCATCTTGTCTGTCAGTCGCCGCGATCGATGGCGACGCCACAACAGGAGACGACATCATGGCGGCACCGCTTCACCATGCCCTTCGACAATCGTTCGCAACCTTTGCCGCCGTAGCGTCCATGGCGGCCGTGGCCGTGCTCGGGGCCACCGCATCGACGTCGGCCCATGCGCAGGGCCGGGACGTACAACGGTGGGAGCCTTCCCGTCCGATCCGGCTGCTGGTCCCTTACGGTCCCGGCGGCAGTTCGGACGTCATCGCGCGGGCCGTTGCGGCGGAAATGTCCAAGGGGCTCGGGCAGGCCATCGTGGTCGAGAACAAGGGCGGCGGGCAGGGCACCATCGCCACCACCGAGGCTGCGCGGGCCAGGCCGGATGGCTACACGCTGCTGCTGGGGCATGTCGGCACGCTTGCCGTGAATCCGGCCATGATGCCGAAGCTGGCCTACGATCCCCGGCGCAGCTTCGCGCCGGTCACCTTGCTGGCCCGCGTGCCGATGATCTTTGCCGTCGGGCAAACGGTTCCAGCGACGACGCTGTCCGAGTTCGTCACGCTGGCCAAGGCGAAGCCAGGCACGTTGAACTATGGATCGGCGGGCAACGGCAGCGCGGGACACCTTGCCTTCGAGATGCTCAAGAGTGTCGCGGCGATCGATGTGCGGCACGTTCCGTACAAGGGCACGGGCGCCCAGATCAACGATCTGCTCGCTGGCAATATCGACGCCGCGTCGGCCGGCACGCCGGGACTGCTCGAACATGCGAGGTCGGGCCGCGTTCGCATCCTCGCGGTGGGGTCCGCACACCGGCTCGCGGTGCTGCCGCAGGTCCCGACCGTCGCGGAGCAGGGCTATCCCGGCTTCGAGAGCTCGCAATGGTTCGGTATCCTCGCGCCGGCCGGTACGCCAGAGGCGGTCATCGCGAGACTGAACGACGAAGCGATCAAGGCGATGCGGTCGCCATCGGTACAACAGCGTCTGCAGCACGATTCCAGCGAAGCGGTCGGGCAGGGGCCGGCGCAGTTCGCCGCCTTTATCCGATCCGAGCAGACCCGCTGGGCGCGGGTGGTCCATGACGCCGGGCTGGCCGGTAGCCAGTGAGCCGAGGAGCCCCCACCGAGCCGCAGTGAGCCCCAGTGGAGCCCGCGGTAAGCCCCTTTCCTTCATGCGCGTAGCGCGCATTCGCAAACAAAGGCAACGCAATGACTTCGACACAAACAACTCCCCCGACACACTCGGAGGCAGAACTACTTTCGCTGGGCGCGCGCGCCTTCGAAGCCATGGGCCTGCCGCCAGGCGACGCGGCCGACGTCGCCAGCGTTCTCGTGATGGCGGACTTGTTCGGGCTCCATACGCACGGCCTGAGCCGGGTCGAGTCCTATGGCGAACGGCTGGCCAGCGGCGGCATCAATCCGCGGCCCCGCATCACCGTCAGTGACGCCGCGCCCGCGCTGCGGATGGTGGATGGAGACAATGGCGTGGGGCCGGTGGTCGGCATGCATGCGCTGCGCGCGGCGATGGAAGCCGCCAGCGCATGCGGCGTCGGCGTGGCGTTCGCCCGGGGCAGCAATCACTTCGGACCGATCTCGCCGTATTCGTTGCTGGCGGCCGACGCGGGCTTTGCCAGCATCATCGGCAGCAATGCCACCACCACCATTGCGCCATGGGGCGGCAGCGATGCCCGCCTCGGCAACAGCCCGATCGGCTTTGGCGTGCCGAATCCCGGCGGAAAGCCGTTCCTGCTCGACATGGCCATGAGCGTGGTGGCGCGGGCGAAGATCCGCAATGCGCTGAAGCGGGGCGAGGCCATTCCCGACACGTGGGCCACGGACAGCCACGGTGTTCCCACCACCGATCCGCGCGCCGCACTGGACGGTTTCCTGATGCCGATCGGCGGCCACAAGGGCTACGGCCTGGCGCTGATGGTCGACCTGTTCGCCGGGCTGCTGTCCAACGCGGCCTATCTGACGCACGTCAAGTCGTGGGTCGACGCCCCGGACCAGCCGCAGAACCTCGGGCACTTCTTTATCCTGATCGATACGCGGCGGCTTGGCTCGACCGCCTGGCTCGCCGAACGGATGACCGACTTCGCGGCGATCCTGCACGGCAGTCCCGCGGTGCAGCCAGATCGGCCGGTGATCGTGCCGGGGGAACTCGAGCTGGCCAGGCTGGAGCGCCACCGGGCCGAGGGCCTGGCACTGGATGCCGAAACGCTCCGCTTGTTGTACCGTTACGCAGCCTGACGGGCCGATCGGGAAGGCGGTCGGGGACACTGACGCCGAATTGGCGTCTCCCGCCGCCTCCCCGCCACCCGCCGCTCAACCCTGCCGATTTCCTACTTCGGACCCTTCCGTCATGACGAATCCGCTCCACACCCTGTTTGCACCCACCGGCCGACTGCGGGCCTCCATCAACGTTGGCAACCCCATCCTGGCTTCCCGCGACGATGCGGGCGGGGCGAAGGGCGTGTCGGTCGACCTGGCGCGGGCGTTTGGCGCCCGGCTGGCGGTGGACGTCGAGCTGTGCATTTTCGCGAGCGCTGGCGAGTCGGTCGAGGCGGTGGCGGCCGACAAGGCCGATATCGGCTTCTTTGCGGTCGACCCGCAGCGCGGCGCCAGCATTGCGTTCACCGCGCCCTACGTGCTGATCGAAGGCTGCTACCTGGTACGCAATGGGTCGCCGCTGCAAACCAACGACGAGGTCGACCGGGAGGGCACCACGGTGATGGTCGGAAAGGGCAGTGCCTATGATCTTTATCTGAGCCGCAGCCTGCAGCGCGCCACCATCCTGCGCGCCCCCACGTCGCCGGCGGTGGTGGACAGCTTTCTGTCCGAGAACGCCGACGTGGCAGCCGGCGTCCGACAGCAACTGGAGGCCGACGCCCGGCGGCATGGCGGCCTGCGGTTGTTGCCCGGCCGATTCATGGAAATCCGGCAGGCCATGGGCGTGCCGAAGAGCCGGGGCGAGCAGGCGGCGCAAGCGCTGGCCAGCTTTGTCGAGGAAATGAAGGCGAGCGGGTTCGTCGCCGATGCACTGCGCCGGCACGAGATCCATGGCGCGGCGGTGGCTCCGCTGGTGTAACAGCATCGAAAGTTGGTCGGCCTCTGCGGGGCGGTCTGCCGCGCCCCGCCTATCCCTGAAACCACCCTCCGTCGATTCCGCGACAGCCGGAATGACGGGATCCCTCCTTCCGAGCGCCATGTGGCCGCCGCGTTCCCTGCTGGACCGGCCCATCGCGAGCGCATGTCCCGGCCAAACGCGCTATAGCGCTGCCTGCTCGAATGCCCGGGTGGCCGGGCGGATTCCGCACGCCGCCGCGCGTACCGCCATCCATCACGCTTCGACCTACCTCAAACGTCGGCATGAAGTAAACAGATATTTAATTCATGTCTGATTTAAAAAGCATTTAAGGCAGTTACAAGTGGCTTGCGTTTATCATTCGTGCAGTTATTGTTACCTTTTTGGTACATCTTACATAAAGAGCTTACAAAACAGGGGCTTAGCCGGGAGGTCTCCGGCGTCAAGGCGGCTTGCGAGGACGGCGCGGGTCGCTCGGGATGCCCTCGTTTAACAAAGTTCACAATCTGCACGGGCCGTGGGGTCGCGGTTCCCGGTACCATTCGTATCTCATGTAACACTTAAGATACATCGGCTATCGGGTTGTTTCGCAAAGTTTTTCACGACCAATAATTGCTGCGCCGTTCTCACGCTTTGGGCAACTCGGCGTGCCCCCACTGCGACACGAGCACGGGGACAGCAAGAGGAGTTATCTGTGTACGAGCCAAACGTGTTGCCGTCGAACACTTTCACGCGGCGGAACGCCGCCGTCACGCGCCGTCGCGTGGGCATGGTCGCAGTGGCGCTTTCCGCGTTTGTGGCGGTCGGAGGGCTGGTCGCAGCGCCCGACGCTGCGGCGCAAAGTGCGGCACAGGGCAATGCCAAGCCAGCCGCCCCGCAAAATGCCGCAGCGAACTTCCAGAACCAGGCGACCCAGCTCGGCGTCAAGTCGTGCGCCGGCCTGCTTGCCGGCCTCGGCGACAGCCTGACCCGCGGCGCCAGCTACACGTCGAACCTGCAAGCCCACAAGGATGGGGCGAACGACCACGCCGCTCAAGCTGTGGTCGGCATGAATTACGACACGCCCGACTACAAGGCCCAGGCTGCGGGCGTGTTGTTCGCCTCGCCAACCCGATCCGGATGCGAGGGCGGCCTCGTGCGCGTTGCGCCGTTCCCGCAAGCGTGCCCGGACGTCGTCAAGCAGCTGCCACAGGGCAGCACCCTTAACACCCTGCTGTCCGGGACACCGCTTTATACGCTCGGCGGCAACCAGGGACAGGCGCTGCTGGTTTCCAGCGGAACGGGGTGTGTCGTCGTGACGGTAGCCAGCGCCATGGATCGCCGATGAAGCGGGCCAGGTAACGCGGCACCGCGCCACTGCGCGCCGGCTGAGTCGAGCCGGAACGATTTCACATTCGATTTGAGGATCCGAACCCGGCTTTGCGCCGGGCAGGGGGGCTTTTGTCCGCGCGACAGGGCCATTGAGTTATTTGGCGAAACTTGTGGGGGTAGTAGCCATGCATCAAGCCAATACGGGGTCACGGGGGGGCGACCGGATCGCTACGTTCGGGAAGCCGGCAACAACGATCACGGAAGGCATGCATCCTTCCGTGCGTCGTCGCATTTTCGCTGCGTTGCGCCGGGCGCATCGCGTGCTCGGGATGAAGCGCGAAGGGCTGGGCCTGGGCGTTGGCCTTAACGGTGTGTGCGTTGGTTCGATGACAGTCAATGGCGTAGCAGCGCCGGCGACGCGACTGCGCGGTATTGCCGGGGCGGCCCGGGCCTTGCTGTTCGGTGTCAGCGGCATTCTCCTTGCCATGCCGTTCGCCGCTCAGGCACAGTCGGTGGGCGGTGGCAGCGCCACCGGGGGCGCATCGGTTGCCGTTGGAACTGACTCGGAAGCAGCAGGCAACAACTCCACGGCCGTCGGCCAAGGGGCCCTTGCTTCGCAGACGGGCGCAACCGCAATTGGGATGGGCGCGCAAGCGACCTCCTCCGGTACTACGGCGCTGGGGAACCTCGCCCAGGCAACCGGCGCGAACGCAATTGCCATCGGTTTTCAGTCCACCGCATCCGGAACCAACTCGCTGGGTTTGATGGTCAATGCCAATGCGAGCGCAACGCAGGCCATCGCAATTGGCACAAACAGCGCGGCATCGGGGGTGAACTCCGTCGCGCTCGGTGCGCAGGCACAAGCGTCGGGCACGGACGCGCTCGCGATCGGCAGGCAAGCCAGTACCGGCGCCGGCACGTCGAACGCGATTGCCTTCGGCACGCTCTCTTCCGCGACCGCAAGCAACGCAGTGGCGATCGGAGCCAATGCGAACGCCGCGGCGACCTACACGGTCGCGCTTGGCAACGATTCGGCGGCCAGCGCCGACAGAGCCATTGCCCTTGGCGTGCAAACCAGTGCGGTCGGTGCCCGATCCATTGCGCTGGGCTCGGTCAGCCATGCCAACGCGGACGACACGGTTGCGATCGGCACTGGTGCCGGCATCGGTTCAACCACTGCCGCAACCGGCTCGGTTGCTCTCGGCGTCGGATCCGGCCAGTTCGTCACCGGCGCGCAGAACGTTGCTGTTGGGGGCGGTGTAAACGGATCGATGAAGGGCGCCGGCACGAACGTATCAGGAACAAGAAACATCGCGGTGGGGACCGGCGTCGGTTCCGCTGAGGCGGCCGGCACCAACGTGACCGGCAATGACAACATTGCACTGGGTACAAATTCAGGGAGTGGGATCACGGCCAGCTCCACGGCGTCTATCGGCAACAACGCCACGGCAAGCGCGGACCAGGCCACTGCCATCGGATACAGCGCACGCGCCTCGGCGGCGAATGCGATTGCGATGGGGACGAACGCCATCGCCGATTCGGCCGATGCGGTTGCGATCGGCAATGGATCGCGGGCCACCAATGGCATGGCGGTTTCCATTGGCTCCGGCAACGTCGCCAGCGGCAATGGCGCGGTCGCCATCGGCGATCCGAACACCGCCACCGGCGACGGCGCTGTCGCCCAAGGCATGGACAACACCGCGACCGGCAACGGCTCGGTCGCGATGGGTAACACCAATATGGTCGGCGGCGGCGGACAGGCCGTCGGCACGGCGGGCACCACCGCACAGGGTGCGGTTGGTATCGGCTATCAGAACACCGTGGTCGGCCAGGGCAGCGTCGCGATTGGTAACACCAGCCAGGCACGTGCCGCCGGCTCGCTCGCCTTCGGTGATACCGCCATCGCCAACAACGCCGGCGATGTCGCGCTTGGTTCCGGCTCGGTAACTGCGGCGCCCGTTCAGACGGGCAGCACGGTGATCCGCGGCGCCACCTACAACTTCGCCGGCGGAGCGCCGACGAGCGTCGTGTCGGTCGGTGCTGCCGGGGCGGAACGCCAGATCCAAAACGTCGCCGCAGGCCAGATTACCAGCTCGTCGACCGACGCCGTCAACGGCTCGCAGCTGTTCGCGACGAACCAGGCGCTCAATACGCTGGCCACCAGCATCAATGGGGCGACGCCGCATTACTGGAGCGTCAACGACAATGGCGTACACGGCGGCAACTACAACAACGATGGCGCGACCGCGGCAGGCTCGCTCGCAGCAGGCGCTGGCACAAGAGCCACCGCCAACTACGGCACGGCGATCGGCTCCGATGCGATGGCGGCAGGTATGAATTCCGTCGCGATGGGGCGCACTGTTGCCGCGAACAGTCTGTCCACGATCGCGATCGGTGACCGTGCTGCAAGTACGCAACAGAATGCCATCGCAATCGGCACGATGACAATGGCCGATGGCGTGTCGGCGATTTCCATGGGCGCGCTAAGCCAGGCAACTGGCGAGTCGGCCTTGGTGGTCGGTATCAACGCGCGTGCGACTGGCTATCAGACCAGCGCGTTTGGCCGTGTGGCCAATGCAACCGCTGATAACGCGACCGCTATCGGCGCGTATTCGGTAGCCAGCGGGTTGACATCATCTGCGCTTGGTTACAGCTCGCAAGCGACCGGCCCCGGCGCACTGGCAATCGGCACGAGCACCCAGGCAACGGCGGATAGCGCTACCGCCGTCGGACGCGTCGCAGAGGCGTCGAGCGTTGCTGCGACTGCGGTAGGCAATGGTGCCAGAGCGCTAGGGAACAGTTCGCTTGCGCTCGGCGCGCAAGCGCTGGCAATGGGAGGGAGTACGGTCGCCGTAGGCCAAGGCGCCGGCGCAGGCTCGACCATTGCCAATACCGGCTCGGTCGCGATGGGTGTCGCAGCCGGGACGCTGGTGAGCGGAGCGCAGAATACGGCCATTGGCGGGGGAGGTCCCAGTGCCATGCGAGGCGCGGGTTCGGGCGTGACCGGTGCGCGCAACGTGGCAATGGGCACTGGCGACGGCACGGTCGCCTACGACGCCACGCTGGACGCTTCCGCGGGTAACCTCGTGTCCGGCAACGATAACGTTGCCATCGGCACCAACGCAGGCATCGGCGTCACTGCGAACGCAACGACATCGATCGGCTACAACGCGAAAGCCAACGGCCTCAACGCCATCGCCATGGGCACTGGCGCCCAGGCCACCGGCGCAAACAGCATCAGCATCGGTACGGGCAACGTCGTCAGCGGCGCGAATTCCGGCGCTTTCGGTGACCCGAGCACCATTACCGGTACGGGCTCCTACTCATTGGGTAACAACAACACCATTAACGCCAACAATGCATTTGTGGTCGGCAATGGTGTGACCATCTCGACGGGCAACGATGGCTCGGTGGTGCTCGGCAATGCGTCGACCGTGGGAGCAGCGTCGCCCTTTGCCAGTACTGTTATTCGCGGCACGACCTACAACTTCGCCGGTGCCGCGCCGACGAGCGTTGTCTCGGTCGGTGCCGCCGGTGCCGAGCGCCAGATTCAGAACGTCGCGGCCGGTCGCATCGCGCAGACTTCGACCGACGCCATCAATGGTTCGCAGCTGTACGCGGTGCAGCAATCGCTGCAATCTGCGGTGACCGGGTCTGCGGTGCACTACTTCAGCGTCAACGACAACGGCGCTCCCACCGGCAACTACGACAATGAGGGTGCCACCGGTCAGTCTTCGGTGGCGATCGGCACCAACTCTACGTCGGCGGGGTTGAATTCCACCGCAGTCGGCCGAGGCGCCTCTACTCCCGGCATCGCCGGCGTTGCAATGGGCAACGTCGTTCAGGCTCAGGGTGATTTTTCAGTAGCGATCGGCTCGTCGGCGCTCGCTGCCGGGCAGAGCGCTGTTGCGATTGGCCTAGCCGCAGGCGCCGCCTCTACCACAGCGAATGCCGGTTCAGTTGCGCTGGGCGCCTACGCCGGCCACACCGTGAGCGGCGCGCAGAATACGGCAATCGGTTCGGGCAGTCTAGGCGCCATGCGAGGCGCCGGGTCGGGTGTCACGGGTACACGCAACGTCGCGATGGGCGTCGGCGACGGCACCGTAGCCTACGACGGTACAATGGCCGCTTCCGCAGGTAGCCTGGTGACCGGTAACGACAACATCGCTATTGGTACGAACGCGGGCATCGGCGTCAGCGCGAACGCGACCACGTCGGTTGGCCTCAACGCGAAAGCATCGAACCTCAATGCAATCGCCATGGGCACGTCGGCCGCTGCATCCGGCGAGGGATCGACGGCAATCGGCAATCTGGCAAATTCGTCGGGCTATTACTCGACCTCGGTCGGTATTTCGAGCCGGGCGGCTGGCCAGAATGCCGTGGGCCTTGGCTACGACGCCAACGCCGCAGGCGGCTGGTCCGTTGCTGCAGGCTCCGGCGCGGATGCCGTCGGCGGGTTCTCTGTCGCGGTTGGTCAGGGCGCCAATGCAACGGCCGCGCAGGGTATTGCGATCGGCAATGGCTCCGCTGCAACCGGTACCAATGGCAGTGTGGCGATCGGCGGTTCGGCGCAGGCATCGGCACTGAACGCCACGGCACTGGGGGTGGGCGCGGTAGCCGACACCCAAGACGCCGTCGCCATGGGCACCAACGCCCGCGCGACCGGCGGCAAGGCCGTCTCCATCGGCGCGAACAACGTTGCCTACGGCGATGGTGCGGTCGCGATCGGCGATCCGAGCTACGCCAGCGGTACTGGTGCATTCGTCGGCGGCGCAAACAACATTGCCAATGCGGACGGCACGGCGACCAACGCCGCCAATGGCGCGGTGGCGATCGGTAATGCCAACACGGCGATCGGTCAGGGCTCTGTCGCGCTGGGCAATGCGTCGCGCGCGGGCGCAGCGGGTGCGCTCGCCTTCGGCGACACGGCAACGGCAACCAATGCGGGGGACGTGGCACTGGGCTCGGGCTCCGTGACGGCTGCAGCGGTGGGCACGCCGACCGGCGTGGTCGGCGGCACCACGTACAACTTTGCCGGCGGCGCTCCGGCCAGCACAGTCAGCGTGGGCTCGACAGGTGCCGAGCGGACCATCACAAACGTAGCGGCAGGGCGGATCACCGACACGTCGACCGACGCGATCAACGGCTCGCAACTGTACGCGACCAACGCGAAGGTAAGCCAGAACACCACCGACATCGCTAACCTCAGCAACACGGTTGGCGATATCAACAACGGTGCGGGCATCAAGTACTTCCACGCCAATTCGACGTTGCCCGACAGCCAGGCCATCGGTACAGATTCTGTGGCGATCGGCCCGAACGCCGTGGCGAACAACGCGGGCGACATCGCGCTGGGCTCCGGCTCGACGACGGCCGCCGCCGTCGGAACGCCTGGCGTGACCATCGGTGGTACGCCGTACACCTTCGCCGGCGCGGCGCCGGCCAGCACGGTCAGCGTGGGTTCGGTGGGCGTGGAGCGGACCATCACCAACGTCGCGGCAGGCCGCATCGGCGATACCTCGACCGACGCGATCAACGGCTCGCAGCTCTATGCGACCAATCGCGCCGTCGAGCAGGTCGCGCAGCAGGCCGGCGCGACCGATGAGCGTGCCGTGAAGTACGACTGGACCGATACCAACGGCAACGGCCAGATCGATCCGGGCGAGGTGGACTACAACACCGCCACGCTGGCAGGCGGGGCGGCCGGCACGCGCATCACGAACCTGGCTGACGGCGCGGTCAACCCCACGTCGAGCGATGCCATCAACGGTTCCCAGCTGTACGGCGTGAGCAGCAGCATCGCCAACCACCTGGGCGGCGGCGCGGTCGTGAACCCGGACGGCAGCATCACGGGTCCGACGTACAACATCCAGGGCAATAACTACACGACGATCTCGGACGCGTTCACGGCGGTCGATGGCGACCTGACCAATATCAACAACCAGCTCGACACCATCAACAACGGTGGCGGCATCAAGTACTTCCACGCCAATTCGACGCTGCCGGACAGCCAGGCCCTCGGTGCCAACTCGGTGGCGATCGGTCCGAACGCGGTGGCCAACAACGCCGGCGACATCGCACTGGGTTCGGGCTCCACCACGGCATTGGCCGTCGGCACGCCGGGGGCGACGATCGCGGGCACGCCGTACACCTTCGCAGGCGCGGTGCCGACCAGCACGGTAAGCGTCGGTTCGGTTGGCGCGGAGCGCACGATCACCAACGTCGCCGCGGGACGGATCAGCGACAGCTCGACCGACGCGATCAACGGCTCGCAGTTGTACGCGACCAACCAGGCGGTCGAGCAGGTCGCGCAGCAGGCCGGCGCCACCAACGAACGCGCGGTGAAGTACGACTGGACGGACGCCAACGGCAACGGCCAGATCGATCCGGGCGAGGTGGACTACAACACCGCCACGCTGGCCGGCGGTGCCGGCGGCACCCGCATCACGAACCTTGCCGATGGCGCGGTGAACCCCACGTCGAGCGATGCCATCAACGGTTCCCAGCTGTATGGCGTGAGCAGCAGCATCGCCAACCACCTGGGCGGCGGCGCGGTGGTGAACCCGGATGGCAGCATCACGGGTCCGACGTACAACATCCAGGGCAACAACTACACGACGATCTCGGATGCGTTCACGGCGGTCGATGGCGACCTGACCAATATCAACAACCAGCTGGACAGCATCAACAGCGGCTCGGGCATCAAGTACTTCCACGCCAATTCGACGTTGCCGGACAGCCAGGCGCTGGGCACGGACAGCATCGCGGTCGGCCCGGCGGCGGTGGCCAACAACACCAACAGCATCGCGATGGGTAACGGGGCGGTGTCGAGCATCGATGGCGGCGTGGCGCTGGGCGCGGGCTCGGTTTCCGATCGTGCGCTCACGCCGGTGAGCGGCACCATCCTCGCCGGTACTGGTTCTGTTCCGTACAACACCACCGACATCACGCTGGCCGGCGCGGTGTCGGTCGGCAATGCGGCGACCAACACGCTACGGCAGATCACCAATGTCGCGGACGGTACCGAGGCTCACGACGCGGTAACGCTGCGCCAGCTGCAAGGAGCGGTCAGCTCCGTCTCGGTCACCGGAACACGGTACTTCCATGCCAATTCGACCGCGGTCGACTCGCTGGCGGCGGGGCAGGAATCGATCGCCGTCGGCCCGACCACGGTGGTCAATGGCGACAATGGCATTGGCATCGGTAATGGCGCGCTGGTCGAGATGACGGCGCCGGGCGGGACGGCGATCGGCCAGAACGCGATGGTGTCGCAGGCGGACGGCGTCGCGCTGGGTACGAACGCGCAGTCGCAGGGCGTCCTGTCGCTGGCGCTGGGCGCCGGCTCGCAGGCCGTCTTTGCCAACAGCGTGGCGCTTGGCGGCGGGTCGGTCACCACGATTGGCGCGCAAGCCTCCTACACCGGCTACGGCGTCGGCGGCGGGCAGGCGTCGGTGGGTGAAGTATCGGTGGGCAATGTGGGCGCCGAACGGCAGATCACCAATGTCGCCGCCGGATCGGCGCCGACCGACGCGGTCAACGTCAGCCAGCTGAACCAGGTCGCGCAGAACACCGCCAGCTCGTTGGGCGGCGGCGCCTCCTACGATCCGGCCACGGGGGCCTATACGGCGCCGAATTACTCGGTCGGTGGGGCGACCTACAACAACGTCGGCGACGCGTTGACCGCGCAGGGCAATATCGTGACCAACCAGGGCAGCAGCCTGGCCAACCACCTTGGCGGCGGCACGACCTACGACCCGGCCACCGGCACGATCGGCGGCGGCTTCACGGTCAATGGCAAGACCTACGCCAACGTGGCCGATGCGATCGGCGACACCGCGGGCGAGGTTGCCAACTCGATCCAGTATGACGGCCCCGACCAGAACCACATCACGCTGGGCGGCACCGGCGGCACGACGATCAGCAACGTAGCGGCCGGCAATCTCAGCGAGAACTCGACCGACGCTGTCAACGGCTCGCAGCTGCACGCGACCAATACGACGGTGAACAACCTGGTCGAAGGCAAGGTCGGTATCGTCAAGCAGGAAAACAGCAGCGCGCCCATCACGGTCGGTGGCGATACCGGCGGCACGACGGTCAGCATGGCCGGCACCGAGGGCGATCGCCGCATCACGGGCGTGGCGGCCGGGCAGGCGCCGACCGATGCGGTCAACGTCAGCCAGCTCAATCGCGTGAGCCAGGACATCGACCACAAGTTTGCCGGCATGGACCGCCGTATCGGCAGCGTCGAGAACCGGGCGAACGCCGGTATCGCGTCCGCGATGGCGATGGCCGGACTGCCGCAGGCTTACCTGCCCAGCAAGAGCATGCTGAGCGTTGCCACTGCCACGTGGAATGGCGAGACCGGCTATGCGCTGGGCCTGTCGCGTGTTTCCGACAATGGCGCGTGGGTCTTCAAGGCGTCGGGCGCCGCTTCCTCGCGCGGCGACTACGGCGCCGCGGCCGGCGTGGGCTATCAGTGGTAAGCGTCATGTCCTGTAGCGSSCGTGCGCCGGCGATGCCGCCGGTGCGCGGCCGCCGCTTCAAATTATCAACGTCCCGTACGCGCGATCACGCCGCGACGGGACAGGGAGTTCGCAACGATGATTGAATCCATGAAACGCCGCGTCACGTCACGCCTTGCCCCGCGTCTCGTCCCCTGCGCCGGCCTGGTGCTGGCGCTGGCGCTGTCCGGCTGCGGCAGCCTCAGCAGGATCGATGACGGTGGCGCCACGGCGTCGCCAGTCTGGCCGGAGCTCAAGGACTCCACCACGCCCGACGGCATTCATCCCGATCCGGCCAAGCTCGCCATGGTGAAGGCCGGCATGACGAAGGACCAGCTCTATTACCTGCTGGGCCGCCCGCATTTCCTGGAAGGGTTCTTCCTTGTGCGGGAATGGGATTACCTGTTTCACCTGCCGACGCCGTCCGGCGACATGGCCTGTCAATACAAGATCCTGTTTGACAAGGACATGCTGGCGCGTCAGTTCCATTGGCGTGAACCGGCCTGCGAGGCCGCGGCCGAAGCCGCCGCCGCCAAGGTCAAGACCGGCGCCTGATCACGCATGGACGCGGGCCAGCCCGCGTCGGTGCCGTCTGGCATGGCGTCATTCCCGCCAGGCTTGTCGACAGATGGACGGCAAGCCTGGCTTTCAGTTCAGGGCCCGTTGCGGGCCCCATGTTGTTTCTGCGGAGTCTATTTCTGATGCATCCCGCCATATCGGTTGCCATCCCGCTTGTCGCCATCTTTGCCTTGGGCGCATGCCAGCAACTCCCCGTACAGCCGTGCGCCGCGCCGGCTGCAATGGCGCCGGCCGCCGCGCCGCCAGTTCCGGCCGCGCCTGCCGCACCCGTTGCCTCCGTCGCCCCCGTCGCGCGGAATGCGACGCCTGTGCCCACGCCGGTCCTCCAGCAACCGGCGCGCCGGCCCAGCGTGGAGTTCCGCCTGGCGCAGCCGGAGCGCGCTCCCAATCTCAGCGAGTTGCGCATCGGCAATGAGGCGATCTGGCTTTTGCCGAAGCCCGTGCTGACCCGCGACGACCTGAGCACTGTAACGGCCGTCAAGGCAAAGGACGGGCGGTCCTATGTGCGGTTCGTCTTCACGCAGGGCGGCGCGCAGAAGCTGGCGTCGCTGTCGCAGCGATACGCCGGAAAGCTGTTCGTGCTGAGCATCGACGGCAGCCTGGCGGCGACGCCGCGCATCGGTAACGCGATGAACAAGGGCGTCCTGTTCGTGCCGATGGCCAGTGAGCAGCAGGCGCTGAATGTGGCGGCTGTGATTGGGGGGGAGGGGAGGCGGTAGGCGGGGGTGTTTGGTTTTCGGTGTGCGGTGACTGCCCTCTCCCCCGCCCTCTCCCGCAAGGCGGGAGAGGGGCGGGGAGAGGGCAGTGCCCCACAATCAACGCACCGAAAAACAGGTAGGATGACGACCTTCCGCCGACGTCCGGCGACAATCGCAACCGTAGTCATCCCCTATGTACAAGAAAGGCGCAGTCCTCGAACTGCAGTTCTCCCCAAGCCGCCTCAATGACGGGGCCGGCGAGCCGTTCTGGATCGACCTCTCCCGGGACGAGGCCACCGAGCTGCTGCACGTGCTGCAACAGCGGCTGGACGGCAACGTGCCGGAGGGCGCGCCGCCGGCGGTCGTCAGCCTCGACGCCACCGACGTAACGCCACGGAACACGGTGGCCGGCGAGACGCCGGCCGATCCACGCACGGCAAGCGCACAGGAGCCACCGGCCGATACGTTCCGCCAATGGATCTGCATCATCTGCGGATGGGTGTACGACGAGGCCGAGGGCCTGCCGGAGGAAGGCATCGCCCCCGGCACGCGCTGGGAAGACGTTCCTGACGACTGGCGTTGCCCGCTTTGCGATGTCGGCAAGGAAGACTTCGCGATGGTGCCGGTCTGATACTTGAAGCGTGGCCCTTCTTTACACCTTCTTTACACCCATCCCGCGCCTTTCTACCCCGTTTTTATCCGTCCATCCCTAATCTGCAAGCCGGTTCCACTCTCGGTATTTGCCATGGACGGGATATTCCTGATCGTACTGGCCGGCTTCGCCGGCCTTTCCGCCGCGCTGCTCAAGCTATGTGCCGTGCTGGCACCGCCGCGTCCCGCATGGAACGCCAACCACCAGGGATCGGCGCTCGATATGCCGCCACAACATGGCGCCTCCATCGGCGGGGGG